>NZ_RCVJ01000079.1 GCF_003667505.1 Micromonospora sp. BL4 | reverse complement strand
CCCGTGGAACGTCGACCAGACAGCGTCCACGGGCCCGGGCGCTGCTGCCTCGGGCGCGCCGGCACCCGGCGCCGCGAACCCGAATACCCCAGCCCCGGCCTCGCCCGCCGACTCGCCGATCCCGGCGTCACCCGGTGCGTCGGCGACGGCCGCCGCGCCGACACCCGCCGGCCGGAACGCACCCGTCTCGCCGGCCAGTGCCGGTTCGCCCGGTGGATCTCCGGCCCCCCGCCGCGCGGTGCCGCCGTCGGCGGTGCTTCCCGACCCGGCGACGCCCGAGCCGCCCCGACCCGGCGCGCCGGCCGCGGCGCTGGACGCGGTCGCGGTCCGCCGGGTCTGGCCCGACGTGGTCGGCAAGGTCAACCGGACCAACAAGCGGATCGCGGCCCTGATGCGCGACGCGGTGGTGCGCGACCTCGACGGCGACACGCTGGTCCTGACGGTCAAGTCCACCGTGCTGGCCAAGATGATGGCCGACCACGCGGCGGTGCTCACCGACGCGCTCTACGAGGAGTTGGGCGGGCGCTGGCAGATCCGTTGCGAGGTGGCTGGTGAGCGGGGCGGCGTGTCGCTGTCCGGCCCGCCGCGCTCGCAGCCCGCCGCGCCGGCCCGACCCGCTTCGTCGCCCACGCAGGCGGACGCCGCACCCACCCCGACGAACGCGATCGCCGCCGCCGGCCCGACCGGCGGCCCGGATGCCCGTGCCGGCCTGCCCGGCGCGCCGGGCGGTCCCGGTGTTCCCACCGGCGCGGGTGCGGGCGGGAACGCGTCCAGCGGTCGCGGTGCGGGTCGGCAGCCCGGCGGGCAGCCGTCCGGGTCGGCCCCGCCGGCCGAGGCCGAGGACGACTGGCCGGAGGCGGCCCTCCCCGGTGGCAGCGCGCCCGCCGCCACGGCGACCGAGGACGAGGACTGGCCGGAGGCCGCCCGGCCGGGCGGTGTCACCGCCGTGGCCGACACCCCACCGGCCGGCTCCGGCTCGGCACCCGCCCCGGCCGGCGCGAACGGCGCCGACCAGGGCCGCACCGGTGGAACGGTCACCGGCGCGAACGGCGCCGACCAGGGCCGCACGGGTGCAACGGGCACCGGCGCGAACAGCACGGACCAGGGCCGCACGGGTGGAAGCGACACCAGCGCGAACGGCGGCAGCCCGGCCACGCCGACCGGCGGCGGCAAGCCGAACGCGCGGGCCAACCCGACGCCGGCGGCCCGCCAGCCGGCCACCGGCGGTGCACCGGTGAGCAGCGCCATCGCCGCCGCCCGCGCGGCAGCGGCGGGGCGTGGTCCGCGTACCGGAGCGGCGGCCCGACCCACCGCGGACGCCGAATGGGCCGGCGAACCGCCCTACGACCCGGATTTCGACGGCCCGTTGCGCGGCGCCCGGCCGGGCGCTGCGGCGCCGGCGACCACGCCGACCTACGAGGGGTTCGACCCGGGCGACGAGCCGCTGGACGAGGTCATCGACGAGAAGACCGCCCGGGAGTCCAGCGAGGAGCAGGCGGTACGGCTGCTCCGCGAGACCTTCGGCGCCGAGAAGATCGACGAGGTCGACGCCCGCTAGCGGCTCTGCGCCACCGGCCGGGTGCGCTGTGCCCGGCCGGAGGGTGCCTCGGCGAGCAGGACACCGAGGCAGCAGGCCCAGAGCGGAAAGGGCAGGACGGCGACCCGTTCCATGCCGCCCACCCCGATCCCGAGACCCTGCTGGGCGAAGAACAGCACCGTCCCGACCAGCGCGGTCAGCCCGGCGGTGAGAGTGAGCGGTCGCCACCGGCCGAGCATCGTGGTGCCCGGCGCCAGCCCGGCGAGGAGCAGGCCGAGGTTGCCCACCCCCATGATCAGGAAGGCGCCGAGGACGTGCCGGTTCTCGTCGACGTCCGCCGGGTGGACGGCTGCCAGGGCGTACCCGCCGGCAGCCAGCACGAGCAGCGTCTGGGCCGACCGGACCACCCCACCGCGACCGAGGATTCGCCAGGTCAGCAGTAGCCCGGCGGCGAGCAGCACGGCGGTGGCCAGGGTCGCGACGTTCATCAGCGGGTGCCAGGGCGAGCAGACGTAGCGGGGGCGGCTGCTGTCCCAGATGCCGCAGTGGACGTTGCCGAGGTCGCTGATGTTGTGGATGGCCCAGCTGTAGGACGGGTGGCGCCAAGCAAGACCGGTGACCAGGTTGGCGACGAGGAAGAGCGGTGCGGCCGACACCCAGCACAGCGCGCCGACCCGACTGGTGCGGTTGAGGTTCATGTCGACGAGCAGACCAAACCGGCGGGTGCCGCCGCACTACGCGTAGATGGCCGGTTCGGGTAGTGGTAGCCGTACCCGTCGCAGGTCCACGCCGACGGTGATCCGCCCCGGCGTGGGCGGACGCACCGGGCGGGGCGGGGTCGGTCCCAGCGGATAGGCTGGGCGGCGGCCGAGCAGACGAGTGCGAGAAGGAGCCATCCGTGCGCCCAGGTGGACAGCCGAACATGCAGCAGATGCTGAAGCAGGCGCAGAAGATGCAGCAGCAGATCGCCGCCGCCCAGGCCGAGCTGGCGGAGGCCGAGCTGACCGGCACCGCCGGCGGTGGGCTGGTCACTGCGACCGTCTCCGGTTCCGGGGAGCTCAAGGCCATCAAGATCGACCCGAAGGCCGTTGACGCGGACGACGTGGAGACCCTGGAGGACCTGGTCGTCGCGGCCGTGCACAACGCCGCCGAGGCGGCGCGTGAGCTGACCGAGCGCAAGATGGGCCCGGTCACCGGTGGCATGGGCGGCCTCGGCCTGCCCGGTTTCTGAGCCGGCAGATGTACGAAGGTGCCATCCAGGATCTGATCGACGAGCTGGGTCGGCTGCCGGGCGTGGGCCCGAAGAGCGCTCAGCGGATCGCGTTCCACGTCCTGTCGGCGGATCCGGCCGACGTCAACCGGCTGGCCGGCGCTCTGCGCAAGGTCAAGGAGCTGGTGCGGTTCTGCACGACCTGCTACAACGTGGCCGAGTCGGAGCAGTGCCGGATCTGCCGCGACCCACGCCGCACGGACGAGGTGCTGTGTGTGGTGGAGGAGCCCAAGGACGTGGTGGCCATCGAGCGGACCGGTGAGTTCCGCGGCCGCTACCACGTGCTCGGCGGCGCGATCAATCCGCTGGAAGGGATCGGGCCGGACAATCTGCGCATCCGGGAGCTGATGACCCGGCTGAGCGGTGGCGCGGTGCGCGAGCTGATCCTGGCGACCGACCCGAACACCGAGGGCGAGGCGACCGCCACCTACCTGGCGTTGATGGTGAAGCCGATGGGCATCGCCGTGACCCGGCTGGCGAGCGGGCTGCCGGTCGGCGGTGACCTGGAGTACGCCGACGAGATCACCCTCGGCCGGGCGTTCGAGGGGCGCCGGGCGGTCTGATCTCGTACCCCGGGGGCGCCGCAAGCCGACGAGGCGATGCCCGGCATGGGTCGCCGGTGAGCGGTATACCTGTGAGGCATATTTATGACTCACAGGTATACCGCTCCCGACAGCGACCGCCCGGTGAGGGTGGCCATGGCGGCGTCCACCGGTGGGCGCGCACGCCCGCGAACAGCACGCCGTCCAGGACGACGCCGCCCCGTCGTAGGGCCCCGGCCTAGCGCGGATCAATGTGTCGCCCCCTGTATGCGCCGTGCCGTCGACTGTCAGACCCCCGCGCAAGGTGTCGGCTTGATAGCGATTGCCTGACGGCCGTTCCGCTCACGTGTGACATGTCATAGCCTCCCGCACACGGACCGAGCCACAACTCGGCGTGGTCATGCGCATGACAGAGGTGAGAGATGCAGGCGAGAAGGCTAAAAACGGCTGTGGCCATCGCGGCCGTTGCCGCTCTGGCGGTCGGCGCGGCCGGCTGCGCGGAGAGCGAGCGCGACGGCGACAGTGGCGAGGCCAAGACTGGCGGCACCTTCATCTTCGCGGGTGCCGGTGACCCGAAGAACTTCGATCCCATCTTCAACGATGACGGTGAGTCGTTCCGGCCGGTCCGGCAGATGTTCGACACCCTGGTGAGCCACAAGCCGGGCACCGCCGAGCTTCAGGGCGGCCTGGCCGAGAGCTGGGAGCACGACCCGGACGGCAAGGTCTGGACGTTCAAGCTCCGCCAGGGCGTGAAGTTCCACGACGGCACCCCCTTCAACGCCGCCGCGGTCTGCTTCAACTTCGACCGCTGGTACAACATGAAGGGCGCTGCCGCCCAGTCCCAGATGATCTACTACATGGACACCTTCGGCGGGTTCGCGAAGAACGAGGCCGAGGGCGCCGGCGAGTCGATCTACAACAAGTGCGAGGCCAAGGACGACGGGACCGCCGTCCTGACCCTGAACAGGTACAAGGGCGCCTTCCCCGGTGCCTTCGCGCTGACCTCGCTGTCGATCGCGAGCCCCGAGGCGCTCAAGAAGTACGACGCCAACACGGTCACGCAGAACGGTGACTCGTTCTCGTACAGCGCGTTCGCCAACGAGCACCCGGTCGGCACCGGCCCGTTCACCTTCGGTGGCTGGGACAAGGCCAAGAACGAGATCACCCTGAACCGCAACCCGGACTACTTTGGCGAGAAGGCCAAGGTGGACAAGATGATCATCAAGATCATCAAGGACGAGAGCACCCGCAAGCAGGAGCTCCGGGCCGGCACCGTGCAGGGCATCGACTTCCCGGCCCCGGCCGACCGCAAGGCGCTCGAGGGTGAGGGCTTCCAGGTCGTCAACCGCCCGGCGTTCAACATCCTCTACCTGGGCATCAACCAGAAGAACCCGAAGCTGAAGGACCTGCGGGTGCGGCAGGCGATCGCCTACGCGCTCAACCGCCAGCAGCTGGTGCAGACCAAGGGCCCGGGTGGCGCCAAGGTCGCCGACGAGTTCATGCCGGACACCGTGCTCGGCTACGCCCCGGACGTGCAGAAGTACGAGTACAACCCGGACAAGGCCAAGCAGCTGCTCAAGGAGGCCGGCGCCGAGGGTCTGACGCTGAACTTCTACTACCCGCCGGACGTCACCCGGCCGTACATGCCGAACCCGCAGGAGATCTTCACCGTTCTCGCCAACGACCTCCAGGCCGTGGGCATCAAGGTCAACGGTGTGCCTCGCCCGTGGAACGGTGGCTTCAAGGACGACGTGCAGCAGTTCGGCAAGCACGACCTGCACATCCTCGGCTGGACCGGTGACTACAACGACCCGGGCAACTTCGTCGGCACGTTCTTCGGCCGCGGGAAGGCCGAGTTCGGCGATCAGGCGATGACCGAGATGTTCGAGGCCATCACCAAGGCCGACGCCACGGTCGACGAGGCCGGCAAGAAGGCGGCCTGGGAGCAGGTCAACAAGGACATCGCCGCCAAGTGGCTGCCGGCCGTGCCGGTCTGGCACGCCCCGCCGGCCATTGTCGTCACCAAGGATGTCAAGGGTCTGGTTGCCAGCCCGCTGACCGACGAGCGGTTCAACACGGTCAGCGTCAGCAAGTGACGTTTGTCGGCTGACGCCGTAGGCGTGATCGGCCCGGGTCCGGGGTTTCTCCCGGCCCGGGCCGATCGCGCGACCATCGAGAGTCTGGTGTGTGAGAGATGTTGCGAGTCATAGTCCGCCGCCTGCTGCAGTTGGTGGTGACCCTCATAGCGCTGTCGGCGCTGATCTTCATCTGGCTGCGGAACCTGCCCGGTGGCCCGGTCGAGGCGCTGCTCGGCGAGCGGGCGACGCCCGAGCGCCGCGCCCTGCTGACCAAGGCGCTCGGCTACGACCAGCCGATCCTGGTGCAGTACGGCAAGTTCATGCAGCGGGTGGTGACCGGCGACTTCGGCAACTCGATCCGGTCCGGTGACCCGGTCACCGACGTCATCAGCCGTGCCTTCCCGGCCACCATCGAGCTGGCCCTCGCCGCGATGATCATCGCGGTCGGCCTCGGGGTGCCGTTGGGCTACCTCGCCGCACGTTGGCGTGGACGGTCCCTGGACAACCTCACCATCGCCGGCACCCTGCTCGGCATCTCGATCCCGATCTTCTTCCTGGGCTACCTGCTCAAGGACGTCTTCACGCAGAACATCCACTGGTTCCCGCCGTCCGGACGGCTGACCACCGGTCTGGACAACACCAACGTCACCGGCTTCTTCGTGCTCGACGGCCTGCTCACCCGGGAGTTCGACGCCAGCGCCGACGCGCTGTGGCACCTGATCCTGCCGGCGATCACGCTCGCCACCATCCCGCTCGCCGTGATCGTGCGGATCACCCGCGCGAGCGTGCTCGACGTGCTCAACGAGGACTACGTGCGGACGGCCGAGGCGAAGGGCCTGCGGCACCGCACCATCCGCGGCCGGCACATCCTGCGCAACGCGCTGCTGCCGGTGGTCACCACCATCGGCCTGCAGACCGGCGCGCTGCTCTCCGGCGCGGTGCTCACCGAGAAGGTCTACAACTGGGGCGGCATCGGCACACTGATCACCGACTCGATCAGCGGCGGCCGGGACTACCCGGTGCTCCAGGCGATCATCCTGCTCGCCGCGCTGGTCTTCGTGGTGGTCAACCTGCTGGTGGACCTCTCCTACGCCTTCATCGACCCGAGGGTGCGTGTGCGATGAGTGACCCGATCACCCAGGCCGGCACGCCGGCTCCCCGTCCCGGGGACGACAAGCCACGCCCCGGCATGAGCGAGCGCAGCATCGGCCTGCTCGGCGACCGCAAGAAGGCGCGACTGGACGAGCTGGCCCGGGCCAGCGCGGCCGACCGGGGTGGCATCAGCCTCTTCCGGGACGCCGTACGCCGGCTGCGACGCAATCCCGTCGCCATCGTCGGGGCCACCATCGTGGGCCTGTTCGTCCTGATGGCGATCTTCGCTCCGCTGATCGCGCCGCACGATCCGGTGCAGCGCTTCGACGAGCTGACGAAGAACCTCACCGTGGACACCATCCCGGGTGCCAGCGGCGAGTTCCCGCTCGGCTCCGACCCGCTCGGCCGGGACTTCCTCTCCCGGATGATCTACGGCGCCCGGCAGACGCTCTTCGTCGGCGTGCTCGCCACCCTCATCGGCCTCGCGCTCGGTGTGCTGATCGGCGCGATCGCCGGCGCCTTCGGCGGCTGGATCGACGTGGTGCTGATGCGGCTCACCGACGTGATGCTGGCCCTGCCGAGCCTGCTGCTCGCGATCACCCTGGTCGCCATGGCCAGCCGGTCGAGCCAGTGGACGGTCATCTTCGCGGTGGCCATCGTGAGCGTGCCGATCTTCGCCCGGCTGCTGCGCGGCTCGATGCTGGCCCAGCGGGAGAGCGACCACGTGCTCGCCGCCCGCGCGCTCGGCGTCAAGGAGCGCAACATCGTGCTGCGGCACATGCTGCCCAACTCGCTGACCGCGGTGATCGTGCAGGCCACCCTGACCTTCGCGGTGGCCATCCTGGACGCCGCGGCGCTCTCCTTCCTGGGCCTCGGCGACCCGGACATCAACCGGGCCGAGTGGGGCCTGATGCTCGGCGTGGACGGCCAGCGTTACTTCGAGGTCCGTCCGGAGCTGGCCTACTACCCGGCGCTGGCGATCATCGTGGTCGCGCTCGGCTTCACCCTGCTGGGTGAGGCGATGCGCGAGGCGATCGACCCGAAGAACCGGCGGTGACGGCGGTGCGAGCGAGCGGCACGACCAACGAGCGTCAGCGACGAGCGCGCGGAGTGAGCTTGCGAGCTTCGCAGTCGCGGGCGAAGCACCAGTGCAGTGAGGAAGTGACCCGATGAGCCTGCTCGACGTCCGTGACCTGAGCGTGGTGTTCCAGCGACGCGGCGAGCGGCCGTTCACCGCCGTCGACAAGGTCAGCTTCACCGTGGAGCCGGGGCAGACCGTCGGCCTGGTCGGTGAGTCCGGCTGCGGCAAGAGCGTGACCAGCCTGGCCATCATGGGCCTGCTGCCCAAGCGGGGCAACAAGGTCACCGGTGAGGTGCTCTTCGAGGACACCGACCTGCTGAAGCTGCGGCCGGACGACATGCGCGACCGGCGGGGCCGGGAGATCAGCATGATCTTCCAGGACCCGCTCTCGTCGCTGAACCCGGTCATCCCGATCGGAGTCCAGGTCGCCGAGGTGCTGGAGCGCCACCAGGGCCGCGATCGCAAGCAGGCGCTGCGGGAGGCCCGGGACCTGCTCGACGCGGTCGGCATCCCCGATCCGCAGCGGCGGCTCTCGGAGTACCCGCACCAGATCTCCGGCGGCATGCGCCAGCGCGCCCTGATCGCCATCGCGCTGGCCTGCAAGCCCCGGCTGCTGATCGCCGACGAGCCGACCACCGCGCTCGACGTGACCATCCAGGCGCAGATCCTCACGCTGCTCAAGCAGTTGGTCGACGAGACCGGCACCGCGCTCGTCATGATCACGCACGATCTGGGCGTGGTGGCCGGGCTCTGCGACACGGTCAACGTGCTCTACGGCGGCAAGGTCGTCGAGCGGGCACGACGGCACGAGCTGTTCGCGCACGCCCGGCACCCGTACACGCACGGGCTGCTCAACTCGGTGCCCCGGCTCGACTCACCGCGCGGTGAGCGGCTGCACGCGATCCGCGGGTCGGTCTCCGACAACATCCCGTGGGCCGAGGGGTGCGCCTTCGCGCCGCGCTGCGACAACGTCGTGGACGCGTGCCTGGAAGGGCCTCCGCCGCTCGAACCCACCGCCACCGGCGGCGACCTCCGCTGCAACAACCCCGTCTCCGAGGAGGTGGCGGTCCGATGACCGAACAGACCGGACCTCTGGTCGAACTGCGTGACATCAAGGTCCACTTCCCGATCAAGAGCGGCCTGCTCTTCGACCGCACCGTCGGTTACGTCTACGCGGTGGACGGCGTGTCGCTGAGCATCCGCAAGGGCGAGACGTACGGCCTGGTCGGCGAGTCGGGCTGCGGCAAGTCGACGCTGGGCCGTGGCCTGCTGCGGCTGGTCGAACCGACCGACGGCGAGATCATCTTCGACGGCACCGACGTCCGCTCGCTCAAGGGCGAGGCGATGCGGCAGGCCCGCCGTCGGATGCAGATGATCTTCCAGGACCCGCTGTCCAGCCTGGACCCCCGGCAGTCGGTGGAGTCGCTGCTGGTGGAGGGGCTCAAGGCGCACGGGCTGGCCGGCGACAAGGCGGAGACGAACCGGCGGTTGCGCGAGACGCTGGAGGCGGTCGGCCTGCCCTCGTCGGCGTTGGGCAAGTACCCGCACGAGTTCTCCGGCGGCCAGCGCCAGCGGATCGGCATCGCCCGGGCACTGGTGCTCAACCCGGAGCTGATCGTCGCCGACGAGCCGGTCTCCGCGCTGGACGTGTCGATCCAGGCCCAGGTGCTCAACCTGCTAGAGGACCTGCAGAACGAGCGCGGCCTGACGTACCTGATCATCGCGCACGACCTGGCGGTGGTCCGGCACATCGCCGACACGGTGGGTGTCATGTACCTCGGCGGGCTGGTGGAGGAGGCGTCCAGCGACGACCTCTACCGCGAGCCGATGCACCCGTACACCCGGGCGCTGATGTCCGCGGTGCCGGTACCGGACCCGTTGGTGGAGGACCGCCGGGAGCGGATCCTGCTCGCCGGCGACCTGCCCTCGCCGACCAACCCGCCGTCGGGCTGCCGATTCCACACCCGGTGCCCGTGGGCGCAGCCAACCCGCTGCGCCGACGAGCGGCCGGCGCTGCGCGACGTGGTCGGCGGCCACCGCGTGGCCTGTCACTTCGCCGAGGACATCGCCGCCGGCCGGATCCGGCCGCACGAGGTCGAGGTGGAGCTGGTCCGCCCGACCGAGGGCACCGGCCCGGTAGACCCGCCGGGCGAGCTGATCCCGACCCCGTGACGCAGCCAGGGGCCGTCCTGTCACAGGACGGCCCCTGGGCTGTACGGCTCGACGAGCGTCGGCGGGCGGCTCAGCCCTCCGGGCGGTGCAGCAGGGCCACCGCGACGCCGTGCACCGCGTCCAGACCGGCCGGGTCGGGCAGCGGCACCGAGCCGCCGGTCACCGCGTACCACTCGTCCGCGTCCTTGTACTGCACGCCGAGCGTGACCCGGCCGTCGGCGTAGCTGGTGCGCAGGGTCAGCTCCCCGGTCACCACACCCACCTCGTCGGTCATCACCCCGCCCGGCCCCGGGACGATGTCCGCGGTACGCACGGCGCCGCTGGCCGCGTCCGCATCCATGCCGGCGCCCGGTGACGCGGTGTCGGGCGGGTTGGGGCCGTCCGCGCTCATCCCCGCGCCGGGCACCGTGCCAGCGGTGCCGGTGCTGCCGTCCACGGTCATGCCCGCGGTCGCCGGTCCGGCCGGCGCGCTGCCGGCCGCCGCCGCGTCGCCCGCGGCCGGCGTCTGCTCCGGGGCGGGGGTTCCACCAGCGCCCGTCACGGCTTGTTCGCCCATGTGCAGCCCTCCAACATCTCGGTCAGGGCGGCCTTCTCGGCGCTGGTCACCGTCAGCCGCCAGTGGTGCTTGACCGTCACCCAGCTCTCGGCGTACTGGCACCAGTACGACCGGTTCGCCGGTTTCCACTGGGACGGGTCCTGGTCACCCTTTGCCCGGTTGGAGGACGCGGAAACCGCGATGAGCTGAGGCCGCGTGGTGTCGTTGGCGAAATCGCCACGCTTCGCGTCGTTCCACTCGTCGGCGCCCGACCGCCATGCGTTGGCCAACGGCACCATGTGGTCGATGTCCACGTCGGAGGGATCGGTGGCGCTGCGACCGTCGTACACGCTCTCCCAGCGCCCGCCGACCACGTTGCAGCCGGAGAGCTTCACGTCCTTGCCGTCGCGCTTCAGGATGGTGTCCCGCACGTCGCAGTTCTTGCCGGTGTCCCGCCAGTGTGGGAAGTGCTGGCGGCTGTAGCCCTTCATCGAGCCGGCGCTGGCGACCGTCAGCTGGCCCAACTGTTCGACGGCGTTGCTGCCGCCACTCGGTGGCGGCGTGTCCGGCTCATCGGGCGGGACGCAACCGGCCACGCCGAGCGCCAGCGCCGCGACGAGCGCGGCCACCGCCGCGCGCGGTCCTGATCTGGTACGCACAGACGACACCTCTCCAGCTTGCGGTCTCCCGGCGATTGCGCACAGTACCCGGGCATGGTTTCGGCGTTTCGTGGCGTCTCCCACATGCTGCAAGGCAGATTGGTGGGATGACCGCACCCGTACCGGCGCCCGCGCTGCGGATGGGGACCCCCGCCGGCCGAGGCACTCTGCTCGCCGCGGTGCTCGCCTCCGGCATGGTCTTCCTCGACAGCACGGTCGTCAACGTGGCGCTGCCGAAGCTCGGGCAGGACCTCGGCGCGAACGTGGCGGATCTGCAATGGACCGTCAACGGCTATCTGCTGATGCTGGCGGCGTTCGTGCTGCTCGGCGGCGCGCTCGGGGACCGCTTCGGCCGGCGACGGGTCTTCCTGATCGGGGTGGTCTGGTTCACCGCCGCCTCGGTGCTCTGCGGGCTGGCGTTGGGCACCGGCTGGCTGATCGCGGCCCGGTTCCTCCAGGGCGCCGGCGGCGCTCTGCTCACCCCCGGATCGCTGTCCGTGCTCCAGGCCAGCTTCCACCCGGACGACCGGGGTCGGGCGATCGGCGCCTGGGCCGGGCTGTCCGGCGTGTCCACCGCGCTGGGTCCGTTCATCGGCGGCTGGCTGATCGACGCGCTGTCCTGGCGGTGGATCTTCTTCCTCAACCTGCCGATCGCCGTGCTGGTGCTGCTGGCCGCGCTGCGCTGGGTGCCGGAGAGCCGGGACGAGAACGCCTCCCGGACCGAGGGGCCGGGCCGGACCCGACGCCGGTTCGACGTGG
Source organism: Micromonospora sp. BL4 (assembly GCF_003667505.1). Lineage (GTDB taxonomy): Bacteria > Actinomycetota > Actinomycetes > Mycobacteriales > Micromonosporaceae > Micromonospora. Next base: position 9,307 of record NZ_RCVJ01000079.1, on the reverse strand, counting down.
CCGGGGCGCTGCTCGGCGCGCTCGCGCTCGCCGGCGTCACGTACGCCCTGATCGACGCGCCGGCGCGCGGCTTCGACTCGGCCGCGGTGGTGGTCGCGGCACTGGTCGGTGTGCTGGCCGCGGTGGCCTTCGTGCTGCTGGAACGGCGGCGCGCCGACACCGCGATGCTGCCCACCGGGCTGTTCAGCAGCCGGCTCTTCTCGGTGCTGAACATCTTCACCGTGGTGGTCTACGCCGCGCTCGGCGGCTTCACCTTCTTCTTCGCCGTCTACCTCCAGAACGTGGTCCAGTGGTCCGCCTTCCGCACCGGCATCGCGCTGCTGCCGATGACGGTGCTGCTGCTGATCGGCTCCGCCCGGGCCGGCGCGCTGTCGGCGCGGATCGGCCCGCGACTGCCGCTGGCCGTCGGGCCGGTGGTGGCGGCCGCCGGTCTGCTGCTGCTTCGCGGCGTCGGCCCCGGCGCGTCGTACTGGCGGGACGTGCTGCCCGGGGTGCTGCTCTTCGGCCTCGGGCTGACCCTGGTGGTGGCGCCGCTGACCGCGTCGGTGCTGGCCGCTGTGGAGGACCGGTTCTCCGGCGTGGCCAGCGGCTTCAACAACGCCGCGTCCCGGGCCGGTGGCCTGCTCGCGGTGGCCGCGCTGCCGCTGCTGGTCGGACTCACCGGTGCCGGGTACGAGCAGAAGGCCGAGCTGACGCACGCGTTCCGGGGCGCGATGGTCTGGTGCGCCGGCCTGCTGCTGACCGGCGCGGTGCTGGCCCTCGTCCTGGTCCACCGACCACCCCGCTCGGCCCCGCCGTCGCAGCCCTGCCACTCGCTGCCCGCCGCCACACCCCCGAAGAAATGAGGAAGGGCCCCCGACCGGAGGCCCTTCCCTTCCCGGACAGTCGGCTCAGCCGCGGGCGCGGTTGACGGCGCTGGTGACCGCCTTGATCGAGGCGGTGACGATGTTGGCGTCGGTGCCCACGCCCCAGACCGATCGGCCGTCCACCTCGCACTCCACGTACGCGGCGGCCTGCGCGTCCCCGCCGGAGGACAGCGCGTGCTCGTGGTAGTCGAGCACCCGGACGCCCACCCCGACCGACTGGAGCGCGTTGACGTACGCGTCGATCGGGCCGTTGCCGACCGCGGCGAGCGACCGCTGTTCGGCGCCCACGCCGACCTGGGCCTCGATCTCGACCTTGCCGTCGGTGGTGCCGATCGTGTAGCCGGCCAGCCGCACGGCCGGGTCGGGCTGGTGGTCGAGCAGGTAGTGCGTCGCGAAGATCTCCCACATGGCGGCCGGGTCGACCTCACCGCCGTCGTGGTCGGTGACCTGCTGCACCACGCCGGAGAACTCGATCTGGAGCCGGCGGGGCAGGTCCAGCTGGTGCTCGCTCTTCATGATGTACGCGACGCCGCCCTTGCCGGACTGCGAGTTGACCCGGATGACCGCCTCGTAGGTGCGGCCCAGGTCCTTCGGGTCGATCGGCAGGTAGGGCACCGCCCAGGTGTGCTCGTCCACCGGTACGCCGGCGGCCACCGCGTCGGCGGTGAGGGCGTCGAAGCCCTTCTTGATCGCGTCCTGGTGGGAGCCGGAGAAGGCGGTGTAGACCAGGTCGCCGGCGTACGGGTGGCGTTCGTGCACCGGCAGCTGGTTGCAGTACTCGACGGCCCGCCGAACCTCGTCGATGTTCGAAAAGTCGATCATCGGGTCGATGCCCTGGGAGAACAGATTGAGCCCCAGCGTCACCAGGTCCACGTTGCCGGTGCGCTCGCCGTTGCCGAACAGGCAGCCCTCGATCCGGTCCGCGCCGGCGAGCAGGCCCAGCTCGGCGGCGGCCACACCGGTGCCCCGGTCGTTGTGCGGATGCAGGCTGAGCACCAGGCTGTCCCGGCGTTGCAGGTGCCGGTGCATCCACTCGATCGAGTCGGCGTACACGTTCGGCGTCGCCATCTCGACCGTGGCCGGCAGGTTGATGATCAGCTTCCGGTCGGGCGTCGGGTCGATCACGTCGATCACCCGGGCGCACACCTCCACCGCGTACTCCAGCTCGGTGCCCGTGTACGACTCCGGCGAGTACTCGTAGTGGATGTCGGTGTCCGGGGTGTGGATCTCGGCGTACTTCTGGCAGAGCCGGGCGCCGGAGGTGGCGATGTCGGTGATGCCGTCCCGGTCCAGGCCGAAGACCACCCGACGCTGGAGGGTGGAGGTCGAGTTGTAGAAGTGCACGATCGCCCGCTTCGCCCCGCGCAGCGACTCGAACGTGCGCTCGATCAGGTGCTCCCGGCACTGGGTGAGCACCTGAATGGTGACGTCGTCCGGGATCATGTCCTGCTCGATGAGTTGCCGGACGAAGTCGAAGTCGGTCTGGCTGGCCGACGGGAAGCCGACCTCGATCTCCTTGTAGCCCATCTGGACCAGCAGCTGGAACATCCGCCGCTTGCGCTCGGGCGACATCGGGTCGATCAGCGCCTGGTTGCCGTCCCGCAGGTCCACCGCGCACCAGCGCGGCGCGGCGTCGACGTGCCGGGTGGGCCAGCTGCGGTCCGGCAGGTCGACCCGGAACTGCTCGCGGTAGGGCTGGTAGCGGTGGTACGGCATCCGGCTCGGGCGTTGCCGGGCGATCGGATCGGTCTCAGCGTCGGTGACAGGTTGAGCCATCTCAGAGTGCTCCCTGGAACATGTGGCGTCAGCAGATCGGAAGGTGTCGGCGAGTTGCCGGGCGACGGTGCGCGGCGGTGCCGAGAGGAAAATCAGATGTGCTGGACGGCGCGATGCGACTCCGCGACGAGGTGCCGGCCGGTTAGGCCTCGTCGCGGCGGCTAAGGAGAAGAAGCGCCTGCCACATGACCAGGTCACCCTACGTGATGGAACGAGGGGTGGGAAGGTGGGTCCGGACTATGGGACCGGCGTCATGGTCGGCTCCGGGGCCTGGGAACCCAGCCTCGGCGTCCGTTCGGCCCAGGTCACCGCGGGTACGATCGCCAGCCCCACCAGCACGAAGATCGCCGCCGTCGGGTACCAGCCCCAACCGCCGGTGGTCACCCCGAGCGCGGTCAGCCCCGCCGGGGCGATCAGGTACTGCACCTGCTCGCCGAGCCGCAGCGCCCCCACGTACGCGCCGCGCTGGTCGTCCGGCGGAAGGGTGGCGGTGAGCCCCCAGGTGCCCGCCGATTCGATCAGCTCGGCCAGGATCAGGAGCGTTGCGGCGGCCACCAGCACCACGACGGTGAGCCCGCCCCGGGTGACCCCGGAGATCGGCAGGAGCAGGCAGAACAGGGCGATCAGCAGGCCCCCACGGCGGGAGGCCCGCGCCGCGCCCGCGGCGGTGTCGGCACCCCGGCTGACGCGCACCTGGAGCAGCACGATCAGGACCGTGTTGAGCAGCACCAGGGCGGCGATCACCGTCTTCGGGGCGTCCGTGTGGGTGAGGATCCAGAGCGGCATGACCGTCAGGTAGAGCACCCCGTGCGACGTGAGCAGCCCGGACAGCAGGGACACCGCCATGAACGGCCGGTCCCGCAGTACGGCGAGCCGACCCATCGGCTCCACCGGCCGGGTCACCTGCGGTAGTCGGGGCAGTCGCCGTACGAACATGGCCGTCACCAGGATCACCGCCGCGATGAACCAGACCATTCCCCGGTACGCCTCGATCGTGTCCACCGCCAGCACCAGGCCGCTGATCACCGCGCCCAGCCCGAAGCCGACGTTCAACGACGAACGCTGGTACGCCATCGCCGTGACCCGTTCGGCCGGTGGGAGCGCGTTGATCGAGTAGACCTGCCGGGCCACGCCGGTCGCCGCGTCCACGGCCGCCAGCGCCACCACCACGGCGAGGAAGCTCGCGAAGCCGCCCACGAACGGGTACGTCGCGAAGAGCGCCGCGTTCAGCACCAGTCCGACCGTCCAGACCCGCTGCGGTCCGTACCGGTCGGTGAGCCCGCCCAGCGGCACCGTGCCGAGCAGTGACACTCCTGCCGCGATGGACAGACCCAGCCCCACCTGGGCGGCGCTGAGCCCCAGCGCCCGCGTGAAGAAGACCGCGCTGCCGGCGTGGAACAGGCCGCTGCCGACGGCGTAGACCATGGCCTGCACGGCCAGGGCGCGGGTCAGCCCGGCGGGCGGTACGACGTGTCGGACGACGGTGCGAACGCTCTCTCTGGCCCCCATGGCCGGGAAGTGAACCCTGTCCCCATGGCCCCGGTCGAGTCTTTTAGGCTGAGCCGAATCCTGCGCCCGGGGGTGCGTGTGTCCGAGTTGCGGTTCAGCCTGGCCGACGTCGCGGGAGTGCGGTTCGCCGTGTCGCCGGCCAACGAGACGGTCCTGAGCATGTGGGCGCTTGCCGACCCGGTCCGCTACGCGGTGCACCTGCCCTGGATCGACCGGGCCCGGGTGACGTTGGGTCGCCCCGAGGTGGCCGCCCGGGTCCGACCGCTGGTGGAGCTGACCTGGCGGGGTTGCCCGTTGCCCGACTTCCTCACGCCGGCGGCCCGACCGAACGTGGAGATGGCCGAGCAGCTCGACCAGATCGCGGCGACGCCGCCGCAGGTGGTGGTCCAGGATCTGCTGGCGACCACCCCGCGCCGGCCGCTCAGTCCGTTCGGGCGGGCGCTGCTCGCCGATCCCCGAGGGCTGCTGCCGCAGCTCGTCGACGCGGTGCGGGTCTGGTACGACGAGGCGATCGCCCCGGACTGGCCGCGGATGCGGGGGCTGCTCGACGCCGACGTGGCGTACCGCGCCGCCCAGCTCGCTGAGAGCGGCGCCGGTCGGTTCTTCGAGCAGCTCCACCCGAGTCTGCGCTGGCTCGGTGACCGGGTGGTCAGCGACGACCCGTTCGAGCGGGACTTCGACCTGCGCGGTCGTGGGTTGGCGCTGAACCCGACGGTGTTCACCGAGCGGCGGGTGCTGTGGAACCTGCTGGAGGACTCGCTGCCGGCCGGGGCGTACCCGGTCCGGGCGGTCGGGACGCTCTGGGAGGCGACCGCGACGCCGTCCGGCGACCCGCTGGCGCGTGTGGTCGGCCCCGGCCGGGCCGCGCTGCTGCACCTGCTCGACACGTCGGCGACCACCACCGACCTCGCCCGACTCGCCAGGATGTCCGCCGGGAACGTCTCTCAGCACCTGGCCGCGCTCCACGCCGCGGGCCTGGTCTCCCGGTTCAGGCAGGGTCGACACGTCCTCTACCGCAACACCGACGCCGCGCGGGTCCTGCTCCGGGCCAGCGGCGGCGGGTGAGCCGGTCAGGCGAGCAGCAGATCGGCCAGCGGACGGCGGTGCCGCAGGCCGGTCTCCAGGGCACACAGCTCGGTCGGGAGAGTGAACGGGTCCCCGAGTCGGCCGATGGCGGCGACCACCAGCGGACGGACGCCGCCGGCCAGGTCCAGTTCGGTGGAGAGACCGGCCCGGTCGAAGCGGGTGAGCTGGTGCACGTGCAGGCCGAGGGCGGTGGCCTGCACGGTCAGGTGGGCGATCGCCTGACCCAGGTCGTACGCGGCCCGCTCGGCGTCACCGCCGGTGTGGGCGCCGACCACCAGGGTCGCGGCGTGCCGGACCCAGCCCTGGTCGCTGTCCGGGAGGTTGATCAGGATCCGTTTCCAGGTCTCGTCGTCCCGGTGGCCGAGGGCGAACCGCCAGGGCTGCCCGTTCTCCGCCGACGGCGCCCAGCGGGCGGCCTCCAGCAGCGAGGCGGACTCCTCGGCGGTCAGTTCGGCGCTCGGGTCGAAGGCCCGTGGGCTCCAGCGGTAGGCGAGCAGCGGGGTGAGGTCGGCCATGCGACAGATCGTCCTGTATGGGTGATTCGCCCCTGAAGGTGGGCCGCGAAAATGTGGTCAAGAGCACCCGTAACGGGACGAAGATCAGGGCGTTCCCGCGCTCGGGCTGTCCGACGGGTCAGGAGTCGGCGTCGGTGGAGCCGCGGTGCCCAGCGCCTCGCCGTCCGTCACCGGGCCGGCCAACTGCACGGCGGCCGGTGGTGGGCCGGGCGTCCCGGCCAGCCGCAGCGTCCCGGTCCCCGTCCGCACACCGGTCGGCGTGCCGTCCTGGTCGTAGCAGTAGATGCCGACGTCCAGCGGGGCGTTGAGCGAGGCCGACGTGGAGTCCACCGAGTAGCAGGTGCCGGTCAGTCCCTCCGGCGCGCCCGCTGGGGCGACCGCGAGCGGGGCACGCCGGTCGGTGAGCACGTCCAGCCAGTCGGTCAGCGGGTGCTGGACACGGGGATCCACCCGGCGCGGCAGGGGCTCGTCGCGCTCGCCGACGCGTACGCAGCTCGCCGGCTCCACCCGACCGGGTGACGGCAGGGCGCACTGGAACAGCCCGTCGGCGGTGGCGGCCAGCGAGATGTCGACGGTGCCGCCCAGCGCGCCACCCGGCACGTCGACCCGCCAGCTGCCGTCGTTCGCGCTGGTGAACACGACGGTCCGGTCCGGCTGGCCGCTGCGGCTGTACACGTACTGCGCCACCAGGTGCCGGTCCTGGGCGGCAGCGGCTAGCGCGGCCAACTCGTCCCGGGCTGCGTCGACCTGCACCGGCACGGTGTCGGTCGGCGGCGGAGGTGGGGGCTGCGCGCTGGCGCAGGCGACCAGGCATCCCGGCAGGGCGAACACGAGCGGACCGAGCACGCGGACGGCCGGACGGAGGAGGACGGGCACCGGCTCATTCTGGTGGTTGGCGGTGGCTGGTGGGGACCGGCACGTACCGGCCCGCTCCGGCGTGTCGGGCCCGGGCGTCCCGGCGTACCGCCGACCTGCCCGACCAGGCCCGGACGTGCCGGTCGGGCCGGATGGTGGGATCACCTGACCCGGCGTCGTTACCCGACGGATACCCTCAAGGGGTCTGACACGCGCCGCCGGCCCCGGTTCCGGCGGCGTCGGCACGCTCAGGGTCACTGGGAGGGAGTGCACCGTCGTGGCACTCGTGGTGCAGAAGTACGGCGGGTCCTCCGTCGCCAATGCCGAGCGCATCAAGCGGGTGGCCGAGCGCATCGTCGCCGCCCGCAAGGCCGGCGACGACGTGGTGGTGGTGGTCTCCGCGATGGGGGACACCACCGACGAGCTGCTCGACCTGGCCAACCAGGTCAGTCCGCTGCCACCGGGCCGTGAGCTGGACATGCTGCTCACCGCCGGGGAGCGGATCTCCATGGCGCTGCTGGCCATGGCCATCCACAACCTGGGGTACGAGGCCCGCTCGTTCACCGGCTCCCAGGCCGGCGTGATCACCACCTCGGTGCACGGCCGCGCGCGGATCATCGACGTCACCCCCGGGCGGCTCAAGGGCGCGCTCGACGAGGGCTCGGTGGTCATCGTGGCCGGCTTCCAGGGCGTCTCGCAGGACACCAAGGACGTCACCACGCTCGGCCGGGGCGGGTCCGACACCACGGCCGTCGCGCTCGCCGCCGCGCTGCACGCCGACGTCTGCGAGATCTACACCGACGTCGACGGCATCTTCACCGCCGACCCGCGAATCGTGCCCAACGCCCGACACATCCGGCAGATCACCTACGAGGAGACGCTGGAGCTGGCCGCGTGCGGCGCGAAGGTTCTGCACCTGCGTAGCGTGGAGTACGCCCGCCGGGCGGGGTTGCCGATCCACGTCCGTTCGTCATACTCGACCAACACCGGCACGATGGTCACCGGATCGATGGAGGACCTTTCCGTGGAGCAGGCACTGATCACCGGGGTCGCGCACGACCGCAGCGAGGCCAAGATCACGATCGTCGGGGTGCCCGACGAGCCGGGTGCCGCCGCGCGGATCTTCGACACGGTCGCCGGTGCCGAGATCAACATCGACATGATCGTGCAGAACGTCTCCACCGAGGGCACCGGCCGGACGGACATCTCGTTCACCCTGCCCAAGACCGATGGTCCGACCGCCATGGCCGCGCTCAGCAAGATCCAGGAGGCGGTCAAGTTCAAGGGCCTGCTCTACGACGACCACGTCGGCAAGGTCTCGCTCATCGGCGCCGGCATGCGCTCGCACCCCGGTGTGGCCGCCGGCTTCTTCGCCGCCCTCGGCGCGGCCGGGGTCAACATCGAGATGATCTCCACCTCCGAGATCCGGGTCTCCGTGGTCTGCCGGGACACCGACCTCGATGCCGCGGTCCGCGCCATCCACGACGCGTTCGAGCTGGGTGGCGACACCGAAGCCGTGGTCTACGCGGGGACGGGTAGGTAGCGCCGATGACGGCGCTGCCCACCCTCGCCGTGGTCGGAGCGACCGGTGCCGTCGGCACCGTGATGTGTGAACTGCTCACCGGGCGTCGCAACGTCTGGGGTGAGATCCGGCTGCTCGCCTCGGAGCGGTCGGTCGGGCGTCGGGTGCGCTGCCGGGGCGAGGAGCTCGTCGTCCAGGCGCTGACTCCGGAGGCGTTCGACGGCGTCGACGTGGCGATGTTCGACGTCCCCGACGACGTCTCCGCCGAGTGGGCGCCGGTCGCCGTCGGCCGTGGCGCGATCGTGGTCGACAACTCCGGCGCGTTCCGCATGGACCGGGACGTTCCGCTGGTCGTCCCCGAGATCAACCCGGAGCAGGTCCGCAACCGGCCCCGAGGCATCATCGCGAACGCCAACTGCACCACCCTCGCGATGATCGTCGCGGTCGCCCCGCTGCACCGCGAGTACGGCCTGCGCGAGTTGGTGGTCGCCTCCTACCAGGCGGTGTCCGGGTCCGGCCAGGCCGGCGTGGAGATCCTGCACGACCAGCTCGCCAAGGTCGCCGGTGGTCGCGGGCTCGGCTCGCGGACCGGTGACGTGCGACAGGCGGTCGGCGACGACCTGGGGCCGTTCCCGGCGCCGCTGGCGCTCAATGTGGTGCCCTGGGCCGGCTCGCCGGCCGACGGCGGCTGGTCGTCGGAGGAGATGAAGGTCCGCAACGAGACGCGGAAGATTCTCGGCCTGCCCGACCTGAAGGTCTCCGCCACCTGCGTCCGGGTGCCGGTGGTGACCGGCCACTCGGTGGCCGTGCACGCGGTCTTCGCCACCGAGGTGGACGCCGAGGGCGCCCGCGAGGCGCTGCGCAACGCCCCCGGGGTGATCCTGGTCGACGACCCCGCCGCCGGTGAGTTCCCGATGCCGATCGACGCCGTCGGCACCGACCCGTCCTGGGTCGGCCGGATCCGCCGCGCCCTCGACGACCCGCGCGCCCTCGACCTCTTCATCACCGGCGACAACCTGCGCAAGGGCTCGGCCCTGAACACCGCCCAGATCGCCGAACTCCTGGCCAAAGACCTGACCCCGTAACCCCCCCGGGATCCGCGGAGACCTCGCGACCACTGCCCGTGTCGATCATGGAGTTGTGGTGGGCGTTATGCGCGGATAAAAGCCCTCTTGGGA
>NZ_RCVJ01000045.1 GCF_003667505.1 Micromonospora sp. BL4 | reverse complement strand
ACCCCCCACCACCGCGCCGCCACCCTCGGCCGGGGCGGTGCAGATGGAGAACCTGAACCGGGGGCTGATCAGCGTCCGCTCCGGAAGCGGCAACCTCGTCTCCTGGCGGTTGCTCGGCACCGAGACCTCCGGCGTGGCGTTCAACCTCTACCGGGGTTCCACCAGGGTCAACGCCAGCCCGATCACCGGCGCCACCACCTACCTCGACAGCGGCGCGGCGGCCGGCTCGGCGTACACCGTGCGCGCCGTGGTGGGCGGCGCCGAGCAGGCCGCCTCGGCGCCGGCGCTGCAGTTCGGCGGCGGCTACCTGGACGTGCCGTTGCAGGTCCCGCCCGGAGGCAGCACCCCCACCGGGGAGAGCTACACCTACAGCGCCAGCGACGCCTCCGTCGGCGACCTCGACGGTGACGACAGCTACGAGATCGTGCTCAAGTGGGAGCCGTCGAACGCCAAGGACAACTCCCAGTCCGGCTACACCGGCACCGTGTACGTCGACGCGTACACCCTCGCCGGCGTCCGGTTGTGGCGCGTCGACCTGGGCCGCAACATCCGCGCCGGCGCCCACTACACCCAGTTCCAGGTGTACGACTACGACGGCGACGGGCGCGCCGAGGTGGCCATGAAGACCGCCGACGGCACCCGCTCCGGCACCGGGCAGGTGATCGGCTCCGCGTCGGCGGACCACCGCAACTCCAGCGGCTACGTCCTCGCCGGCCCGGAGTACCTGACCATGTTCGACGGGCGCACCGGCGCGGTCCTCTCCACCGTCACCTACGAGCCGCCGCGCGGCACCGTGTCGTCCTGGGGCGACTCGTACGGCAACCGGGTGGACCGGTTCCTCGCCGGCACCGCGTACCTCGACGGGCAGCGCCCCTCGCTGATCATGGCCCGGGGCTACTACACCCGCGCGGTCATCGCGGCCTGGGACTTCCGCGACGGCACGCTACGCAGGCGCTGGACGTTCGACTCCAACGCCTCCGGCAACGGCGCCGCCGCCGGCCAGGGCAACCACCAGCTCTCCGTCGCCGACGTCGACGGCGACGGCCGCCAGGAGATCGTCTACGGCGCCGCCACGATCGACGACAACGGCCGGCTGCTCTACTCCACCGGCAACGGGCACGGCGACGCCCTGCACGTCGGCGACCTCGACCCGAGCCGATCCGGGCTGGAGGTGTTCAAGGTCGACGAGGACGCCAGCAAGCCCAGCTCCTGGTTCGCCGACGCCCGTACCGGCCAGATCCTCTGGTCCACGCCGGCCTCGGGCGACAACGGCCGGGGTGTCTCCGCGGACATCTGGGCGGGCAGCCCCGGCGCGGAGTCGTGGTCGTCGGCGGTCGCCGGGTTGGCCGACACCAGGGGGCGCAACGTCGGCCGCAAGCCGTCGTCGGCGAACTTCCTCGCCTGGTGGGACGGCGACCCGGTGCGGGAGTTGCTCGACGGCACGAAGATCGACAAGTACGGCACCGGCGGCGAAACCCGGCTGCTCACCGGCAGCGGAGTGGCGTCCAACAACGGCACGAAGTCCACGCCGGCGCTCTCCGGCGACATCCTCGGCGACTGGCGCGAGGAGGTGATCTGGCGGACCACCGACAGCCGGGCGTTGCGCATCTACAGCACGCCCACCCCGACCAGCATCCGGATCCACACACTGATGCACGACCCGCAGTACCGGGTGGCGATCGCCTGGCAGAACACCGCCTACAACCAGCCGCCGCATCCGGGGTTCTTCCTCGGCGACCAGATGGCCGCTCCGCCCACCCCGAACATCTACCTACGCTGAGCTGACCCCGGGCGGCCCCGAGTGGGGTCGCCCGGGGTGGCAGGCACCGGGCCGCAGTCGCGGAATCCGCTCAGCTGCGGCCCGGTGCGCCACACCGCGGCATACCCCGACCCGTCCCGACCGGGGATGCCGTACCACCACCGGCACCTACGTTAGGCACCGTCCGGGTCGCCGGGGTGACGTCGACGTGAAGATCGTGTTTCACGCCGTCCGGTGCAGGCCGCCCGCCACCTTCTCGGCGATCAGCTCGTACGAACGCACCCGGTCCCGCACGTCGTAGACCAGCGTGGTCAGCATCAGCTCATCCGCGCCGGTGCGCTCGATCAGGTCGGTCAACTGCCGGCGTACCGTCTCCGGCGAACCCATCGCCTGACCGTCGCGGCGCTGCTCCACGAACTCACGCTCGATCTCGTTGTACGGGTACGCCGCCGCCTCCTCGGGCGTGGAGAGGGGCTCCGGCCGGCCGGAGCGCAGCTTCAGGAACGACAGTGCGCTCGGCCCGGCCAGCCACTCGGCCCGCTCGTCGGTCTCCGCGCACACCGCGTTGACCGCCACCATCGCGTACGGCTTGTCCAGCCACTGCGACGGGCGGAAGTTCTGCCGGTACAGCGCCAGCGCCGGCAGGGTGTTCGCCGAGCTGAAATGGTGCGCGAAGGAGAACGGCAGCCCGAGCAGGCCGGCCAGTTGTGCACTGAAGCCGCTGGAGCCGAGCAGCCACACGGCCGGCTGCTCACCCCGCCCCGGGGTGGCGATGATCTGCCCCGGCCGCTCGCCGCTGAAGTAGTTCATCAGGTCGGCCAGCTCACGCGGGAAGCCCTCGGCGGAGAGCCCCTCCATGGTGCGGCGCAGCGCCAGCGCGGTCACCTGGTCGGTGCCCGGCGCGCGGCCGATGCCCAGGTCGATCCGGCCGGGGTGCAACGCCTCCAGGGTGCCGAACTGCTCGGCGACCACCAACGGCGCGTGGTTGGGCAGCATCACGCCGCCCGACCCGAGCCGGATCGTCGAGGTGTTCGCGGCCAGGTGGGCGAGCAGCACGGCCGGAGCGGAGCTGGCGATTGCCGGCATGTTGTGGTGCTCGGCCACCCAGAAACGGTGATAGCCCAGCTCCTCGGTGCGCCGGGCCAACTCGGTGGTGGCCTCCAGCGCGGCGCCGGCGGTGGTGCCCTTGGCGACCGGAGCAAGATCAAGAACAGACAACGGTACGGTGATCACACGATCTGCCAACCCGTTAGCGGACGGATTTGTTCCGCTTGGCCGGCATTTTCCGGTCGCCGCTCAGCCCATCCCGCGCGCCTGCTCGAAGATCAGGCTGGTCTGGGTGTGCTGCACCACCGGATCCACGGCGAGATGATCCAGCACGAAGTCCCGCAACGCGTCCCCGGACGCGGCCCGCACGTGCAGCACGTAGTCCTCCGCGCCGGCCACGTGGAACACCGACACCACCCCGGGCAGCCGCACCGACCGGGCCCGGAACGCGTCCACCGCCGCCCGCTCGTGCGCCGTCAGCCGCACCGACACCAACGCCTGCAACGGCAGGCCCAGCGCCGCCGGGTCGACCTCGGCGTGAAACCCGCGGATCGCGCCGCGCTCGCGCAGCAACCGGGTACGGGTCAGGCACGTCGAGGGCGCCACCCCCACCCGCTCCGCGAGCGCGTTGTTCGGCAACCGGCCGTCCGCCGCCAACTCGGTCAGGATCGCGCGATCCACCTCGTCCAGGGCCGGATACGGCCGCACATCGTTCGGCTCAGGGGGCATCCCGCCATCCTCGCCCGAACCCTTAAACGAAGCCAGGGTCAGCGACAGAATTATCTTCCGAGCCATTGCCTGGTTCGCTGCGGATGTTCGACGCTACCGGCATGACGATGGTGGACACGACAGCCGTACACGCCGGCCGCGATGACCTGCGGGCGCTCGGCGTCCACGTGCCGCCGATCGACCTGTCCACCACCAACCCGCTGCCCTCGGTCGACGCCGGCGGAGACGCCTACGAGCAGCTCGCCACCGGCGGCCTCCTTCCCGCCGAAGGCAGCGCCGTCTACCAACGGCTGTGGAACCCGACGGTGGCCCGCTTCGAGACCGCCCTCGCCGAACTGGAAGGCACCGCCCAGGCCGTCGCCTTCGCCAGCGGCATGGCCGCGCTCACCGCCACCCTGCTCGCCGCCGCCCGCGACGGCCACCGACACATCGTCGCCGTCCGCCCGCTGTACGGCGGCACCGACCACGTGCTCGCCACCGGGCTGCTCGGCACCACCGTCACCTGGGCCCGCCCCGACGAGGTCGCCGCCGCCATCCGCCCGGACACCGCCCTGGTCATCGTCGAGACACCGGCCAACCCCACCCTCGACCTGGTCGACATCGCCGCCATCGCCACCGCGGCCGGCGACGTCCCGCTGCTCGTCGACAACACCGTCGCCACCCCCGTGCTGCAACAACCAGCCCGGCACGGCGCCGCACTCGTGCTGCACAGCGCCACCAAGAGCATCGGCGGGCACGGCGACGTCCTCGCCGGCGTCGTCGCCTGCGACGCCGACTGGGCCACCCGACTACGCCAGGTCCGCGCGGTCACCGGCGCGATCCTGCACCCACTCGGCGGCTACCTGCTGCACCGCGGCCTCCAGACCCTGCCCCTGCGCGTCCGCGCCCAGCAGGCCACCGCCGAGAAACTCGCCGGCTGGCTCGCCGACCACCCGGCCGTACACCGCGTGCACCACCCGTCGGTGCACGACCCGGCGGCGCTGGTCGGCCGGCAGATGGCCGGACCCGGCAGCCTGCTGGCCTTCGAGGTACGCGGCGGCGCGCCCGCCGCGGCCGCCGTCGCCGGCGCCTGCCGGCTGATCACCCACGCGGTGTCCCTCGGCGGCGTGGACACCCTGATCCAGCACCCCGCCTCGCTCACCCACCGGCCCGTCGAGGGCCACGCGAAACCCGACGCCGCGCTGCTGCGCCTCTCGGTCGGACTGGAGGACCCCGAGGACCTACGCGCCGACCTCGCCCAGGCGCTCGCCATCCTCGGCTGACCGCCCCGGTCGGCTCAGCTCAGATCGCGGTTGCCCAGCACCCGCCGGGGGGAGCCCTGCCGAGCCACCCGTAGCATCGCCCGGCCCAGCCCGTCGGTGGTGGTGACCTGGTTCGGCAGTAGCCGGCGCAACACCGGAAAGAGCGGGCGGGTGATCGCGTACCCGATCCGGTACGCCCGGGTCTTCGACACCACTCCGTGGGTCGGCTGGATGAAACCGGGCCGCGCGGCGTAGCCGTTGGGCAGCAGGTCGAGGACCGCGTTCTCGGTACGCCCCTTGACCCGCGCCCACATCACCCGGCCCCGCCCGGTGGAGTCGGTGCCGACGCCGGAGACGTAGATGAACGTGACGCTCGGGCTCACCTCGGCCAGCAGCCGCGCCGCCGCGAGGGGGTAGTCGTAACTGATCCGGGTGTAGGCGGCCTCGTCGAGGCCCAGCGAGGAGACGCCCAGGCAGTAGAAGCAGGCGTCGACGCCGGTCAGCTCGGCGCGCACCGCCTCCAGCTCGCCGACGTCGGCCACGGTGAGCTCGCGCAGCTTGGGATGCCGCTGCCCGGTCGGCCGCCGGCCCACGGTCAGCACCTCCCGCACGTCCTCGGCGAGCAGACACTCACGCAGCACGCCCTGGCCGACCATGCCGGTCGCGCCGAAGATGACCACCCGCATCAGTTCCACCCCTAGCTGATCAACTGGTTGGTTGCCGACTGCCGAAACCGGCGGTCAGGACTTCGGACCGACGTGCCGGTCCAGCTCGGCGACCGCCTCGCGCCGCGCCACCGACAGCGAGTTGCGCCGGTTCATCCGCCAGGCGATGCCGAGCAGGTCGAGTGCCCACTGGCAGAGGCCCATGATGTCGGTCGACTCGTTGGTGAACATGTAGCGCGGGTAAACGTAGTCCTTGCCGCGGACGGTCACGCGGTTGGCGAACCGGCAGCCATCCGAGTGGAACAGCCCACGGAGAAAGTCGCCGGGGTGGCCTTCGATGATTGGCCGCTGCCAGTCGGCGAGGACGATCGGGCGTTGGTGCTTCTTGCCGGGCCCGTGCTGGGGGAGCAGGCACGGCCAATGGCTCCCGTAACTCTGCACGCCGACGCAGCCCTGCTTCTGCACCCGTTGGACCTTCGCGGCGAGCACGGCTCGCATGGCGACGTCGCACGCCTCGATCAGTCCGGGCCACGCGTCGGAGCAGTAGACGCGCAGGACTGGCACGCGCGCCGTCGTCACCAGGTGGCCGTCGCCGAAGTACAGGCCGAGCAGGTAGGCATAGGCGCCCGGGTCTGTCGGACTGTCGACACCGTCGCGGCATCGGAAACATCGAAGTTGCGTGCCCTGTAGCTTCGCCTGGGGCCGGTCGTTGCCCCAGTGCCAGACGGTCCGGTAGGGCAGACCGACTGCACGAGCGGTGTCTGCGACGGTGCCGCCGGCAAGGAGGAGCCGCCGTGCACGGGCGCGGATCTCAGGTGGATGCACGAAAACAGCTTTGAGTATCCGTACGACGATTTTTGGTGCCCTCGGTGGGATTCGAACCCACACTGTATGCAGTTTGAGTGCATTGCCTGCTGCCAGTTGGGCTACGAGGGCGCTTCCCTGATTCGGCCCTGACAGGATACCCACTACGCTGAGGGCGGTGACACCCGGCTGGGCGGGTGTCGGGTTCTGACTGGTGGGGGTAGGGCTGGTGGCCGAGACGCCGACGGATGCCGAGCGCAGGCGGGTGCTGATCGCCGAGGACGAGGCGCTGATCCGGCTGGACCTGGCCGAGATGCTGGTCGAAGAGGGCTACGAGGTGGTGGGGGAGGCCGGCGACGGCGAGACCGCCGTCCGCCTCGCCGAGGAGTTGAAGCCCGACCTGGTCATCCTCGACATCAAGATGCCGATCATGGATGGGCTGGCCGCCGCCGAGCGTATCGCCGGCGCCCGGATCGCCCCGGTGATCATCCTGACCGCGTTCAGCCAGCGTGACCTGGTGGAGCGGGCTCGGGCGGCCGGCGCGATGGCGTACCTGGTGAAGCCCTTCCAGAAGAGCGACCTGGTCCCGGCGGTGGAGATCGCGCTGTCGCGCTACTCGGAGGTCGCCGCGCTGGAGGCGGAGGTCGCCGGCCTGACCGACCGCCTGGAGATCCGTAAGACGGTGGAGCGCGCCAAGGGCGCGCTGATGACCACGTACGGGATGACCGAGCCGCAGGCGTTCAAGTGGATTCAGCGCACGGCGATGGATCACCGGATGACCATGAAGGAGGTCGCCGAGCGGATCCTCGCCGAGACCGCCGGCGGCGAGGTGACCCAGCCGACCGTCTGATCGCCGCCGCTCTTCGGTGGCGACGGGATCGTCGGTTTCGGGCGTACCCCGGGGATCGGGGACCGCCGCGCGGCGCCTTCGGGGAATAGCATCGACCCGTGACCGTCCGACGGGTGATCGCGGTGTTCGGCCTCTTCGCGCTGCTGGTCTCCGGCTGCGACGGTTCAGCTGAGCCGTCCGGCGGCGCCTCGACCGGCGCCGGGCCGACCGTCGCCGTCGCGCCGGCGCTCCGGCCGGGGTGGCAGCCGCTGACGTTGCCGGCGCCGCCGGGTGGCGCGGGCCGCCTGTTGCTCCGGGACGCGGCGGCCTGCGCGGGCCGCTGGTTCCTGGTCGGTGGTGTCGCCGACGCCGGTGGCGGCACCCGTCCGGCGGCCTGGACCAGCGTGGACGGTACGAGCTGGACGGTCGTGCCGGTGCGTGCGGATTCCTTCTACGGCCGGCAGAACGTGCTCTCGTCGGTGGCCTGCCGCGACGGTAAGGCGGCGGTGATCGGTGCGAAGACCGGTGGGGCGCACGGCTATCCGCGGATCAGCACCTGGCGGCAGCTCTCGGATGGCGCGCTGGGCGAGGTGCAGGCGTCGTTCGAGACGTACGGCGGGCCGACGGCGGTGAACGTGTCCCGGTTGGCGGCGGGCGCGCCGGGCTGGCTGATCGTCGGCAACCGTTCGGCGGGTGCGGCGTCGTGGGTGTCGTCGCCGCCGGCGGCGGAGTTCGCGCTGGTGGAGGGCGCGCCGGAGCTGGCCAGCGACGCGGTCGGGGTGACCTGGGCGTTCGATGCGGTGGCGGCGCCGCCGGGCTGGCTGGCGGTGGGTGGTCTGCTGCCGGCCGGCCGGATCGACCGGGATCCGGCGGTGTGGTCGTCGCCGGACGGGCGGTCGTGGCGGCGCACGGTGCTGCCGGGCGGTCCGGAGTACGAGGAGTTGCAGCGCGTGGCGCTGGTCGGCGGGGTGCCGGCGGTGGCCTCGCTGGTCGTGGCGGGGGATCAGCTGGTCGCGGCCGTGGCGGACGGTGTGCGGTATTCGGTGTGGGCCTCGGCGGATCGGGGTGGGTCGTGGCGGGAGGTCGCGATGCCGCTGGATGTGCCGGCGGGGGTCGATCGGGACGTGGCGCTGGTGGCGGTGGGTGACCGGTGGTGGTTGGCGGCGGACGACGGCTCGCGGGCCGCTCTGTGGTGGGCGGGCGGCGTCGGGGCCTGAGTGCCGGTGGTTGCGGCTCCGCTCCGGTCCCCGGGCCGGGGATTTCGGGGCGTTTTCGCAGGTCAACCTGTCTTTCGTTCCGGAGGTGGTGGTCCGGGTCGGTGCGGGTGCGCTCCGACCGGCCGCGTGATTAAGGACCGACCGACGGATTCACCTGTTACGGACATCGACAGGATTGCGCACGTCTTCGTAACGGTTTCGCAGACCCCCCGTTCAGGCCTTCCGGGAGGGTGTGCGGTGTCGGTACGCTCCGCCATCACGAGCCGTAACGCAGGGGGAGTCCCTGCGGGGTGGGTGGAATTGCGGGTCTGCTGCTGTCGCCGTCGCTTCGGGTCAGCCGCGTCCGCATCTGGAGGAGGTCAGGAAGCCGTGAGGCGAAGCTATGTACGGGCGCTGGGTACCGTTGCGCTCGCCGCGACCCTGGTGGTCGCGGCTGGTTGCCAGGATTCCGGTGGCGGCGATGGTGGGACCGCGTCTGGTGACTGCGGTGGCAAGATCGCGATCTTCGGCGCGTTCACGGGTGACAACGCGGGTCTGGTGATCCCGTCGCTGAACGGCGCGAAGCTCGCCGTGAAGCAGTTCAACGCGGCGAACCCGAACTGCAAGGTCACCATGCAGGAGTTCGACACCCAGGGTGACCCCGCGGTGGCGACCCCGTTCGCGAACCAGATCGCGGGTGACAACTCGTTCCTCGGTGTCATCGGTGGTCACTTCTCCGGTGAGTCCGACGCCACGATGCCGATCTACCAGGCCGCGGGCCTGGCGATGGTCAGCCCGTCGGCGACCCGCACCGACCTGACCCAGAAGGGCAACACGTCCTTCTACCGGGTGGTCGGCAACGACGGCACGCAGGCCGGCGCGGTGGCGAGCTACCTGAAGACGCAGAACGCCAAGAAGGTGTTCATGATCGATGACGCCAGCGCGTACGGCGCGGGCATCACCGAGGAGCTGGGCAAGCAGCTCGGCCCGCTGGTGGTCAACAAGGACAAGATCCAGGAGCGGCAGGCGCAGTTCGACGCCACCATCTCCAAGATCAAGTCGGCGCAGGCGGACTTCGTCTTCTACGGCGGTTACACCCGTGAGGCCGCTCCGCTGGTGAAGCAGATGCGTGCCGCCGGTGTCCAGGCCAAGTTCGTCGGCCCGGACGGTCTGTACGACACGGCGTTCCCGTCCGGTGCCTCCGGTGGCGCCGAGGGCGCCATCATCACCTGCCCGTGCCTCCCGGCCGACAAGGCCGGCGGCACCTTCTCCGCCGACTACCAGAAGGAGTACGGCATCCCGCCGGGCTCCTACGGTGCTGAGGGCTTCGACGGCGCCACGATCTACCTGGACGCCTTCAAGGACGGCAAGAAGAGCCGGGCGGACATCCTGGCGTACGTGAAGGCGTACGACAAGCAGGGCGTGTCGAAGTACATCAAGTTCGATGCCAAGGGTGACGTCGACCCGACGAAGGTCGTCATCTGGGCCTACCAGATCAAGGGCACTGCTATCGAGGCGCTGCAGGAGCTCAAGCTCAGCTGACGCCCAGGCACTGGAGTGCGGCCGGGGTGTTTCACCCCGGCCGCACTCGATTCAAGGAGACCCCCGGTGCATTTCGATGAACTGATCGGCCATCTCGGCCAGCACACGGTCGACGGCCTTTCCAAGGGCGCCATCTACGCCCTGATCGCCCTCGGCTACACCCTCGTTTACGGCGTCCTTCGTCTGATCAACTTTGCGCACTCCGAGGTGTTCATGGTCGGTACCTTCGCGGTGCTGATCCTCTGGAACCAGCTCGGGGTGGAAAATAACCCGCCTGTCGGCCAGGCGATTCTGTTCCTGGTGCTCGGTCTGCTCGTGGCGGCGGCCGCCTCCGGCGGCACGGCGCTGGCCCTGGAGCGGATCGCGTACCGGCCGTTGCGGCGCAAGAACGCGCCGCCGCTGATCTTCCTGATCACCGCGATCGGTCTGTCGCTGGTCTTCGTGGAGCTCTTCGGCCAGGTGCTGCCCAAGCTGCTCGGCGGCGTGCTGCCGGAGGCGTTCGGTCGACCCCGGCAGATCGTCGGTATGCCGACGATCATCCAGCAGGAGACCCTGTTCACCATCGGCAACACGGCGATCACGAACATCCAGCTGATCGTCTTCGTCGCGGCCGTGGCGATGATGGCGCTGCTGGACTGGTTCATCAACCGCACCCGGTACGGCCGGGGTGTGCGGGCGGTGGCCCAGAACCCGGAGACCGCCGCGCTGATGGGCGTCAACCAGGAACGCGTGATCATGCTGATCTTCGTGCTCGGCGGGATCATGGCCGGCGCCGCCGCTCTGCTGTGGAGCATGCGGTTCGGCTTCACCCAGAACAGCATCGGCTTCGTGCTCGGCCTCAAGGCGTTCACCGCCGCGGTGCTGGGCGGCATCGGTAACCTGCGCGGCGCGCTGCTGGGTGGCCTCTTCCTCGGCATCGTCGAGGTCTACGGCGCCACGCTCTTCGCGTCCAACTGGGAGGACGTCATCGCCTTCGTGGTGCTGATCGTGGTGCTGATGTTCCGGCCGACCGGTCTGTTGGGCGAGTCGCTCGGGAGGGCCCGCGCATGATCGACAAGATTCGCTCCGCTGATCGCCGCCGGGTGAACATGCTGACCACGGTCGGCGACCGCTGGCGGGCGCTGACGAAGTGGCAGCAGGCCCTCGGGCTGGCCGCCTTCGTGGCGCTCCTCTACTACCTGCCGCTGCTCGGCATTCCGGGCCTGACCTGGTTGCGTACCGACTCGATCGAGGGCGGTAACAACTGGGCGGGCGTGCTCTTCGTCTGCGCCATCTACGTGCTGGTCGCGATCGGCCTGAACGTGGTGGTCGGCCTCGCCGGCCTGCTCGACCTGGGCTACATCGGCTTCTTCGCCATCGGGGCGTACAGCGTGGCGCTGTTCGGTTCGGTGAACTCGCCGGTGGTGAAGTGGATCCAGCAGGAGTTCAACCTGCCGCCGACCTGGGCGGTGACCTGGGCGATCTGCCTGTTCATCGCGATCGTGCTGACGATGATCTCCGGGGTGCTGCTGGGCTGGCCGACGCTGCGGCTGCGCGGTGACTACCTGGCCATCGTGACGCTGGGCTTCGGCGAGATCATCCGGATCGTGGCCCGCAACGCCACCGGGCTGACCAACGGCCCGGTCGGCATCTCGGCCATTCCCGGCCCGGAGGGCGCGCCGTCGCCGGACAACAAGGTCTTCGGCCTGATCGACGCGAAGCCCTGGTACTGGTTGGCGATCACCTTCGTGCTGATCATGGTGTTCCTGGTTCGCCGGCTGGAGCGCAGCCGGGTCGGCCGGGCGTGGCTGGCGGTCCGCGAGGACGAGGACGCCGCCGCCGTGATGGGTGTGTACCCGTTCAAGTTCAAGCTCTGGGCGTTCGCCATCGGTGCGGCGCTCGGCGGCCTGTCGGGCTTCCTGTTCGGCAGCCGGAACGCGTTCATCGACCCGACCCAGTTCAACGCGAACCTCTCCATCCTCTTCGTCGCCATGGTCGTGGTCGGCGGCTCCGGCAACATGATCGGCGTCTCGCTCGGCGCGGTGCTGCTCGCGTACCTGCCGGAGCGGTTCCGCGACTTCGCCGACTACCGGTGGTTGGTCTTCGGTCTGGCCATGGTGCTGGTGATGATCCTGCGTCCGCAGGGCCTGATCCCCAGCCGGCGGCGTGCCCGTGAGTTGAAGGACCGCGCGGCTGAGGCAGAGGAGGCGCCCGCTCATGTCTGACCAAACCACCAGCACGGCGACGCCGAAGATCCCGACCCAGCCGGGCCCGCGCTCGGTGCTGCTCGAGGTCGACGACGTCACGCTCCGCTTCGGCGGTGTGGTCGCCCTCGACAAGATCAATTTCCAGATCTACGAGGGCGAGATCCTCGGTCTGATCGGCCCGAACGGCGCCGGTAAGACCACCAGCTTCAACGTGATGACCGGGGTGTACAAGCCGACCTCCGGGGCGGTCCGGTTCCGCGGACAGAAGGTGACCGGTCGCAAGCCGCACCAGATCAGCCAGCTCGGCATCTCCCGGACGTTCCAGAACATCCGTCTCTTCCCGGAGATGACGGCGATGGAGAACGTCATGGTCGGCACGGACTCCCGGCACAAGACGAGCGTGCCGGGTGCGCTGTTCCGGATTCCCCGGTTGAAGGCCAAGCCGCACGAGTTGCCGCAGGTCACGGCTACGTCCGGGCTCGCCCGGACGTGGCAGGAGATCCGTCGGTCCTGCGCCAGGATGTTCGGGCTCTCCCGGTACGTCCTGGAGGAGCGGGCCGCCGAGGCCAAGGCGCTCGAGTTGCTGCGCTTCGTCGGGATCGCCGACCGGGCCAACGACGAGGCGCGCAACCTGCCGTACGGCTACCAGCGTCGCTTGGAGATCGCCCGGGCGCTGGCCACCGAGCCGAAGCTGATCTGCCTGGACGAGCCGGCCGCCGGCTTCAACCCGGCGGAGAAGGAGGAGCTCCTCACCCTGATTCGCAAGATCCGTGACATGGGCCTGACCGTCCTGCTCATCGAGCACGACATGCGGCTGGTCATGGGGGTCACCGACCGGATCGTGGTGCTGGAGTTCGGCCGCAAGATCGCCGAGGGTGCGCCCGCGGAGGTCAGCCGCGATCCGAAGGTGATCGCCGCGTACCTGGGGGAGCCAGCCGATGACGCTGCTTGAGCTTGAGAACGTCGCCGTCGCGTACGGCCGGATCGAGGCGCTGCACGGCATCAGCCTGAGCGTCAACGAGGGTGAGGTGGTGGCCCTGATCGGCGCGAACGGCGCCGGTAAGACCACCACCATGCGGGCCATCTCCGGGACCCGGTCGCTCGCCAGCGGAAAGATCACGTTCAACGGCGAGGACATCAGCAAGCTGCGGGCCGACCTGCGGGTGGTCCGGGGCCTGTGCCAGTCACCCGAGGGCCGGCAGATCTTCCCCGGCATGACGGTGATGGAGAACCTGGACATGGGGGCGTACACCCGGCGGGACTCCGCCGGCATCGCCGCCGACCTGGACCGGGTGCTGACCCTCTTCCCGCGGCTGGCCGAGCGGCGCAAGCAGGCCGGCGGCACGCTCTCGGGCGGCGAGCAGCAGATGCTCGCGGTCGGTCGGGCGCTGATGAGCCGGCCGAAGCTGCTGCTGCTCGACGAGCCGTCGATGGGTCTGGCCCCGTTGGTGATCCGGCAGATCTTCGACATCATCACGGAGATCAACCAGCAGGGCACCACGATCCTGCTGGTGGAGCAGAACGCCCAGCAGGCGCTCTCCCGGGCGCACCGCGGCTACGTGCTGGAGACCGGTCAGATCGTGAAGGAGGGGTCCGGTCAGGACCTGCTGCACGATCCGTCGGTCAAGGAGGCGTACCTCGGCGTGGCCTGAGCCATTCCGACCGGCGGCCGGCCATCCCTCGCGGGGTGGCCGGCCGTCGGCGTTCGGTTCGGCGTCGCGGCACCCCGTGCCGAGGGCCAGGGATGTCGGTGCGACGGACTAGAGTCGCTGCCGTGACAGCTACGACACCGCGCCTGCTTCTCGTCGACGGACATTCCATGGCATACCGGGCTTTCTTCGCCCTGCCGGTGGAAAACTTCTCCACCACGACGGGGCAGCCGACCAACGCGGTGTACGGCTTCACCTCAATGCTGATCAACGTGTTGCGCGACGAGCAGCCCACCCACATCGTGGTGGCCTTCGACGTTTCCCGCCGGTCCTTCCGCACCGACAAGTACGCGGAGTACAAGGCCGGCCGCAGCGAGACCCCGACCGACTTCAAGGGCCAGGTCAGCCTGGTCAAGGAGGTCCTGGCCGCGCTGCAGATCCCGGTGGTCGAGAAAGAGGGCTTCGAGGCCGACGACGTGATCGCCACGCTCGCCTGCCAGGCTCGCGACCAGGGCATGTCGGTGCTGATCAGCAGCGGTGACCGCGACGCGTTCCAGTTGGTCGACGACCAGATCACCGTCCTCTACCCGCGCAAGGGCGTCTCCGACCTGGCCCGGATGGACCCGGCGGCGATCGAGGCGAAGTACGGCGTCGCGCCCCAGCAGTACCGGGACCTCGCCGCGCTGGTCGGCGAGACCAGCGACAACCTCCCCGGCATCCCGGGCGTCGGCCCGAAGACCGCCGCCAAGTGGATCACCACGTACGGCGGGGTGGAAGGCGTGATCGCCCGGGCCGACGAGATCAAGGGCAAGGCTGGCGACAGCCTGCGCGAGCGGCTCGCCGACGTGATCCGCAACTACGAGATCAACTGCCTGGTCTCCGACCTCGAGCTGCCGCTGCGCCCGGAGGACACCCGGTGGGCTGGCTGGGACCGGGAGGCGGTGCACCAGGTCTTCGACACCCTGGAGTTCCGCATCCTGCGTGACCGTCTCTACCAGTACCTGGAGGCGGTCGAGCCGGAGGCCGAGTCCGGCTTCGACCTCGCCGGCGAGGTGCTCACCGAGCCCGGCGCGCTGACCGGCTGGCTGGACGCGCACGTCCCGACCGGCACCCCGGTCGGGCTGGCGGTCAAGCTCGACACCGGCCCCAACCGCCGGCACACCGCCTCGATCACCGGTCTCGCGCTGGCCACCGCCGGCGGCGCGGCGGCCTGGGTCGACCCGGCGGGGCTCGACCCGACCGACGAGGGCGCCCTGGCCGCCTGGCTGGCCGACGCGCAGCGCCCCAAGGTGCTGCACGACAGCAAGCCGGCCGTGCTGGCCTGCGCCGCGCACGGCTGGCAGCTGGCCGGCATCGTCCGGGACACCCAGATCGCCGCGTACCTGGCCCGCCCCGACCAGCGGTCCTACGACCTGACCGACCTGGCGCTGCGCTACCTGCACCGGGAGCTGCGGGTGGACGTCCCGGAGTCCGGCCAGCTCACCCTCGACGGCCTCGGCGACGAAGGGGTGGTCGAGCAGAACCTGATGCTCCAGGCCCGCGCCACCCTCGACCTGGCCGACGCGATCGACGCCGAGCTATCCCGCGACGGCGAGCAGTCCGCCCGGCTGATGGCCGGGGTGGAGCTGCCCCTGATGCGGGTGCTGGCCAGCATGGAGAGCACCGGCATCGCCGCCGACACGCACTACCTGTCCGAGCTGGAGGCGCATTTCGCCGCCGAGGTGAAGGCCGCCGCGCAGGGCGCGTACGAGGCGGTGGGCCGGGAGTTCAACCTCGGCTCGCCCAAGCAGTTGCAGGAGATCCTCTTCACCGAGCTAGGCCTGCCCAAGACCAAGAAGATCAAGACCGGTTACACCACCGACGCGGACGCCCTGCAGTGGCTCTACGCGCAGAACCCGCATCCGGTGCTGGCCCACCTGCTGCGCCACCGGGACGTGGCCAAACTCAAGTCGACCGTCGACGGTCTGCTCAAGTCGGTCTCCGACGACGGCCGGATCCACACCACCTTCAACCAGACGGTGGCGGCCACCGGCCGGCTCTCCTCCACCGAGCCCAACCTGCAGAACATCCCGATCCGCACCGAGGAGGGTCGGCGGATCCGCCGGGCGTTCGTGGTGGGTGAGGGCTACGAGTGCCTGCTGACCGCCGACTACAGCCAGATCGAGATGCGCATCATGGCGCACCTGTCCTCGGACGACGCGCTGATCGAGGCGTTTAACTCCGGCGCCGACTTCCACGCGGCCACCGCCTCGTCGGTCTTCGGAGTGCCGGTCGACGAGGTCACCCCGGACCAGCGCCGCAAGATCAAGGCGATGAACTACGGCCTGGCGTACGGGCTCAGCGCGTTCGGCCTGTCCCAGCAGCTCAGCATCAACACCGAAGAGGCGCGCGGGCTGATGGAGAACTACTTCGCCGGGTTCGGCGGGGTGCGCGACTACCTCCAGCAGGTGGTCGCCCGGGCCCGCCAGGACGGCTACACCTCCACCATCCTGGGCCGCCGTCGCTACCTGCCCGACCTGGTCAGCGACAACCGGCAGCGCCGTGACATCGCCGAGCGGATGGCGCTCAACGCCCCCATCCAGGGCTCGGCGGCCGACATCATCAAGCTGGCGATGCTGCACGTCGACACCGCGCTGGGCGAGGCCGGGCTGCGCTCGCGGATGCTGTTGCAGGTGCACGACGAGTTGGTCTTCGAGGTCGCGCCGGGTGAGCGCGAGGCGTTGGAGGCGCTGGTCCGGCGGGAGATGGGCGAGGCGTACCCGCTGTCGGTGCCGCTGGAGGTGTCGGTCGGCGAAGGCCGGGACTGGAACAGCGCGGACCACTGATTTTCTGTTGCTTGTGGTGGGGGTTCCGGGGCAGCCCGACCCGCTCCGGGCGGTCAGGCTTGATCCCTGCGCGGGTCGGGCTGCCCCGGAACCCCGACGGGGTCTCTGTGGTCGGGCTGTTCGGCGTTGTGGATCAGAGTGGTGGCGCTGGAGTGGTGGCGCCAGGGTGGTGGCGCTGAGGTGGTGGCGCCAGGGTGGTGGCGCTGAAGTGGTGGCGTCGGAGTGGTGGTCAGCGGCCGGGTCCTCGACGCTCCTTCGGCGGTGTGCCGTGCCGGTCGAGGGCGCGCCGGGACGGACCGCCCGGAGGCGGCAGCGGACCCTTGAGAGGGTCGTGGCCCCAGTTCATCAGCGACCAGCGCCACTTGGTTCTGCTCACGTCGCCGGAGGGCCGCTGGGCCATGTGCCGGCGGACGTAGCCGACCACCTTGCGCATGTGCTTGTAGTCGCCCTCGGACAGGTCGCCGCGCTTGCGCCGCAACAGGTCGATGATCTTCCGACCGGACTCGTGCCCCACCGACTCGCCGCCGCCGGACCTACCGCCCTTGTGCCAGCCGACCTGCTTCGACTCGTCGCTCTCCAGCCACTTCGACAGCTCGCCGGGCTTCATGTTCACCGCGTCGGCGAACTCCCGGTAGGTGTCCCCGCCGTCGTCACCCCTGCTCATGGCGCAGCACCTCCGGCCGGTGGGCCACGTCGCGGCCCGAGTCGTCGTTGCGGATCCGGTACTGCGGCTCGTCGTCGGTCGCGTTCACGGCGTGCCCGCGTACGTGCGTCCGATCGGTCAGCTTCTCCTTGACCACGCCGTACGCCCGTCCGCTGTGACTGGCCCAGGAGACGTGGTCACCCTCGCGGAAATCCCTCTGCTCGGCCATACGCTCCGGCTACCCGACACCGCCGGAGCGAAACGGCCGGCAGGATCGGCGAACTATGGCGTGATCTCGGCGATCGGCAGCTTGATCTCGAACGGCTCGGTCAACTCGATCACGTTCGCGCCGTCGGTGACCAGCTCGTACTGCCGCTCCCCGCCCGGCCCCATTCGGTCGCCGATCCGGTACGCGTACACATGCACCGGATCCTGCTCGACGCGCCAGTAGAAGGGAATGCCGGCGGCGGCGTACTCGCCCGGCTTGGCGAACCTGTCGACCCGCCGGGTGCCCGGCGAAACGATCTCCACGGCGAGCACGACATCCGCCGGCCGCAGCATGGATCGGTCGGACGGCACCTCGGCGCGGCGCAACAGGACATCGGGCTGGCGGCTGGTGTTGGCGGTGAGCTCGACACCGACGGCTTGAGCGGCACGCAGGTCGGCTGGGGCATGGGAGCGTAGCCACATCCAGAGCAGGCTGCAGATGTCCTGGTGGCCCAGGGTGGGGGAGGGTGTCACCTGGATGACTCCATCGACGAGTTCGACGCGGGGGGCGTCATCCGGCAGTTTGAGCAGATCCTCGACCGTGTAGTCGGCGCGCTGCTGCCGCATCGGGTCCGGACACCAGGGGCCAGGTGGTGTCGAGATGGGCTCCGCGCTCATGGGGCGAGCCTACCGCCGATCGATGTGGCGCAGGCCGCACCGCGAGTGCGTCGCGGTCATCCGGCGGGCTTCTCGGTGACGAAGATGGCGGTGCCGGGGAAGAGCCGGCCACGTAGCGGACTCCACTGCCCCCAGACTCCCTCGTGCCCCTCCGGCCACTCCGGCTCCACCAGGTCCACCAGCCGGAATCCGGTGCCGACCAGCTCGCGGACCCGGTCACCGAGGGTGCGGTGCTGCTCGACGTAGGTGGCCGCGCCGGATTCGTCCTGCTCCACGTAGGGGGAGCGGTCGAAGTACGAGTGCACGGCCGTCAGGCCGCCCTCGCCCGGGTCGTCGAGGAAGATCCACCGCATCGGGTGGGTCACCGAGAAGACCCACCGGCCGCCGGGGCGCAGCACCCGGTGCACCTCGGCGAGCAGAGCCGCCGAGTCGTCCACGAACGGGATCGCGCCGAACGCGGTGCAGGCGAGGTCGAACGACCGGTCGGCGAACGGCAGGGCGAGCGCGTCGGCCTGCACCAGCGGTACGCGTACCCCGGTGCGGTCGGCGGCCTCCGCGGCGTGCCGCAACATGCCGGCGGACAGGTCGAAGGCGACCGGCCGGGCGCCCTGGGTGGCCAGCCAGCGCGCGGCGGCCGCGGCCCCGCAGCCCACCTCCAGCACCCGCCGCCCGGACAGGTCGCCGAGCAGCCGGGCGTCGGCCTCGCGCAGCCCCTCGGGGCACCAGACGAAGTCCACGTCGCCGAGGAACGCGCCGTGCTCGGCCTGGTAGTCGTCGGCGTCGGTGTCCCACCAGCCGCGGTTGGCGCGCCGGGCCTCGGCGTCACCCACCCGGCGCCGGGTAACCCGGCTGTCGTCATCCACCCGCTCACGCTAGGCCCCCACCCACCCCATCGCGTACGGCGGCGCGTCCAGGATCTGAGTGACGTGTGGCGCGGTGCCGCTTGATCGACTCGGTTTCCGTGATGTCGTGGTGTCCGGGCCGGTGGGACGCGCCGTCTTCCAGGAAACCGAGTCGATCAAGCGGGGCGTTCGGCGGCGCGACCGACGGGGCCCCTGGGGTTGCTGTGACGCAGGAGACAGCAGGGGCGGTTTCCGGGCGATTGTTCGGCTTTCGCAGGTCATCGCACGGCGAGAAGCCGGGAGGGCTTGCACGCTGTGGTAATGCGCACGGTAGGCTAGACGATGCGCTCGCGGATCGCGTTGCCTCGGCAGGGAGCAGGTGCGCGGTCGACGGAGCCACATCATGATCTCACTAGGCGATCGTTCGGTGTGCCCGGCGACGGATCCGCTGGCGCGAACAGGTCACCGCGACACCAGCCTGCTGTGACAACCCACCGACCGGAGCAACCGCCCACATGACGAGCAGCATCGAGGCCCCCTCGAGCGCCACCCGGGTCACCCACGACGATCTCGGTTCCGAGGAGGCTTTCCTCGCCGCGATCGACGAGACCATCAAGTACTTCAACGACGGCGACATTGTCGAAGGCACCGTCGTCAAGGTCGATCGGGACGAGGTCCTGCTCGACATCGGCTACAAGACCGAGGGTGTCATCCCCTCTCGGGAGTTGTCGATCAAGCACGACGTGGACCCCGCCGAGGTTGTGACGGTTGGTGACCACATCGAGGCCCTGGTCCTCCAGAAGGAGGACAAGGAGGGTCGTCTGATCCTCTCCAAGAAGCGGGCGCAGTACGAGCGGGCCTGGGGCACGATCGAGAAGATCAAGGACGAGGACGGTGTCGTCCGCGGCTCGGTCATCGAGGTGGTCAAGGGTGGCCTCATCCTCGACATCGGGCTGCGCGGCTTCCTGCCCGCGTCCCTGGTCGAGATGCGGCGCGTGCGCGACCTGCAGCCGTACGTCGGGCGGGAGCTCGAGGCCAAGATCATCGAGCTGGACAAGAACCGCAACAACGTGGTTCTGTCCCGCCGGGCCTGGCTGGAGCAGACGCAGTCCGAGGTGCGCACCGAGTTCCTCAACAAGCTGCAGAAGGGCCAGGTCCGCAAGGGCGTCGTGTCCTCGATCGTCAACTTCGGCGCGTTCGTGGACCTCGGCGGCGTCGACGGTCTGGTGCACGTCTCCGAGCTGTCCTGGAAGCACATCGACCACCCGTCCGAGGTTGTCGAGGTGGGCCAGGAGGTCGAGGTCGAGGTCCTGGACGTCGACCTGGACCGCGAGCGGGTCTCGCTGTCGCTGAAGGCGACGCAGGAGGACCCGTGGCGGCAGTTCGCCCGCACCCACGCGATCCAGCAGATCGTGCCGGGTAAGGTCACCAAGCTGGTGCCGTTCGGCGCGTTCGTCCGGGTGGACGACGGCATCGAGGGCCTGGTCCACATCTCCGAGCTGGCCGAGCGCCACGTGGAGATCCCGGAGCAGGTCGTCCAGGTCGGCTCCGAGGTCATGGTCAAGGTCATCGACATCGACCTGGAGCGCCGCCGGATCTCGCTGTCGCTCAAGCAGGCCAACGAGGGCTTCGTCGAGGGCGAGGAGCACTTCGACCCGACCCTCTACGGCATGGCCGCGACGTACGACGCCGAGGGCAACTACATCTACCCGGAGGGCTTCGACCCGGAGACGGGCGAGTGGCTCGAGGGGTACGACAAGCAGCGCGAGACCTGGGAGAACCAGTACGCCGAGGCTCGTCTGCGCTGGGAGGCCCACACCAAGCAGGTGCAGACCTCCCGGGCCGCCGACGCCGAGGCCGCTGCCAACCCGACTCCGGCCGTCCCGGCCGCTGGCGGCGGCACGACCTCCTCGTCCAGCCCGGCCCCGAGCCGGCAGGCCGAGGAGCCGGCCGGCACCCTGGCCACCGACGAGGCGCTCGCCGCTCTGCGGGAGAAGCTCGCCGGCGGTAAGTGACCCGCTGAACGACGAAGGGCCCCGTCCCCGCGATCTTCGGATCGTCGGGGGCGGGGCCCTCGCCGTACCCCCGGCAAGCTGCCGCCGGCACATCCGCGCCGGCACGTGACCGCGGCGGCGCTCGGCGCGCGAGCCGCGCTCCGCGGCGCGCAAGGTCGCGCTCGAACCTGGAAAGAGGGGCCTCCCGGTGGCGAGGTGACCACTACATCCAGGATCCAGCACGATCCCGC
>NZ_RCVJ01000041.1 GCF_003667505.1 Micromonospora sp. BL4 | reverse complement strand
GGTTGCGGGCGCGCGACGAGCGGAGCCGGCGGAGCCGACCGATCAGCACGGGATCGGCGGCCAGCGCCGCCGGGTTGTCGAGCAGCCCGTTGAGCAGCTGGTAGTACCGGGTCGAGGACACCCCGAAGGTGTCCCGGACGGCCTGCTCCTTCGCACCGGCGTGCCGCCACCACTGCTGCTCGAAGGCGAGGATGGCCCGTTCCCGCTCGGTCAGCCCCACCGGCGCGGCGGGTTCGGCCTCGGGCTCGGCGGCCGGCGCGGGGTCAGCGGTGCTCTCGACGGGCGGCGCCGGTCGGGGTGTCGGGACGGTCGGCCCGCCACCGGTCGCCACGTCGCCCGGACGAGCGTCGGTGGACGGCTCGGAGGAGGCCGGAGTGGCGTCGGCGGGCATGGCGCTCAGCCTAGCCAGGGTCGGCCCAGGTCGCAGCAGCCGGCGTGGCCGGCCCTGGGCCGCCGGGAATCCCGACGGCCGGGCCGGCCGCGTCGTGCCGTTTCCGGTCAGGAGATGTCGCGACGACGCATCGCCCAGAGCGCCGCGCCGAGGATCACCACCACCCCGACCGAGAGCAGTACGGAGGACTGCTGCCAGGTGATGTCCATCGTGGCCGGTTCACACGACCCGTAGTAGGTCGCGTTGCAGGAGTTCCAGTCCTGCAGAGTGACGGTCTTCGTCATCCAGGCCAGCACGTACGTGGGCAGCAGCCACGCCTCGGCCCACCGCACGTTCGCCATCTCCAGCAGGATGCCCAGGCCGAACTGGCCGACGACCATCACCGCCACGACACCACCGAGGGCCATGGCGGTGTGTCGACCCAGAGAGGCGAGGGCGAAGCCGATGGTGGTGAGCACCAGCACCAGCACCACACCGCGCACCCCGGTCAGCATGAACGACTGCCAGACCCCGGAGGTCACCTTCTCGGTGCTGCCCCGGAACGTGGCGACCGCCCAGAACCCGGCGAACCAGAGCACCGCGGCGGGCAGCGTCACCGCCAGGATGCCGGTGAGCAGCGCGGCCAGTTTGGTGAGCAGCACGGTCAGCCGCTTCGGCCGCCAGAGCAGCAGGTTCATCATGCCGCCGGTGCTCCACTCGGCGCCGACGAAGGACGCTCCGACCACGAACCCGACGAGGGCGAGGATCGCGGCGAACGGGATCAGCGTCTCGTCGAACGTCTCCCGGAAGTTGAACGTGGAGGGCAGGAACCACTCCGCCTGGATCTCCTCGCGGGGCGGCGGGCTGATCACGGAGCAGTCGTCGGGGAAGCGGCCGTCGTTCGCCGTACCGGCGGCCTTGGCCTGCTCGCAGTTGACGCGCTCCTGCTCGCTCCAGCGCACCTGCTCCTGGTACTGCTGGTCGGCCTGGCGCTCGGCCTGTGCGAGCTGGCCGGCGTCGATCTTCTGGTTGGTGAAGAAGACCCCGACCACCACCGCGGCCAGCACCAGCAGGCCGAGCAGCGTCATGTAGCGGGTGAAGCGCCGCTTGGTGAGTCGGCGCAGCTCCGTACGAAAGAGGCTCACGCGCCCCACCCTCCCCCGGCCGGGCCGGGCTGACCCGTCCCGCCGACCTTCATGGACTCGTCGACCTGCCGGTGCTGCCCGGGTACCGGCGCGGTGGCGGTCAGTTCGAGGAAGACGCTCTCCAGATCGACGGCGATCGGAGCCAGCTCGCTGACGTAGAGGTTCTGCTCGGCGAGCAGACGCGTCACCGAGGCCGGCTTGTCGACGCCGGCCAGCATCAGGTGGTCCGGGTGGCCGGTGACCCGGATCCCCGCCCGGGTGAGCGTCTCGGTGGCCGCCGGCAGGTCGCTGACCGCCTCCAGCCGGATCCGGACCGCACCGGAGGAGTGCTGCGCGAGCACCTCGTCGACCGGCCCGAACGCGACCCGCCGGCCCAGCGAGATGATGGTGACCGAGTCGCAGATCAGCTGGATCTCGCCGAGGATGTGGCTGGACAGCACCACGGTCATCCCGGATTCGGCGAGGTTGCGCATCAGCGTGCGCATCTCCCGGATGCCGCCCGGGTCGAGGCCGTTGGCCGGCTCGTCGAGGATGAGCAGCTTCGGCTTCTTCAGCAGGGCGGACGCGACGGCCAGCCGCTGCTTCATGCCCAGCGAGTAGGTCTTGACCCGCTCGCCGGCCCGGTCGCGTAGTCCGACCAGCTCCAGCACCTCGTCGACCCGGGTGGCCGGCACCTCGCCCGCTCCCGCCAGCAGGGACAGCGTGTCCCGGGCGGAGAAGTGCGGGAAGAACTGCGGGCTCTCCACGATCGCGCCGACCTGACCGGCGACGGTGGGCAGCGCCGCGGGCACCTCGTGCCCGAGCAGCACCATCCGCCCGCCGTCGGGCCGGATCAGGCCGAGCAGCGTGCGCAGGGTGGTGGTCTTGCCGGACCCGTTGGGGCCCAGGAAGCCGTGCACCTGCCCGGCGTCGACCCGCATGTCGAAGCCGTCGAGCGCGTTGCGGGTGCCGCGTCGACGACTCTTGTACGTCTTACGTAGACCTTCGATCTCCAGGACAGCTGGCAAGCTGCACCTCCCCCGATGGTGGGCGTGACAGCCGACACCATACGCGGTATGCAGAGCCGCGCAATACGCGGTATGCATCGACGCGCCGGACGACGCGTTTCATCGACGGACAGTGACAGGTCAGGCGCAGACGACCTGCACGCCGGCAGCGCGGAAGGCCTCCACGACCTCCGGGGCGGCGCCGGAGTCCGTCACGAGCGTCTCGACCCGGTCGACCGGGCAGATCCGGGCGAAGGCGTGACCACCCAACTTGGACGAGTCAGCGATGATCACCACCCGCTTGGCGCGGGCCACCATGAGGTTGTTCATCGCCGCCTCCCCCTCGTGATGGGCGGCGGCCCCGAGCTGCGGGTCGATCGCGTCCACGCCGAGCAACGCGACGTCCAGGGTGACCTCACGCAGCAGCGCCCCACCCAGGGGGCCGACCAGCTCGAACGACTTCGGGCGCACCACGCCACCGGCCACCACGACCTTCATCCGGGAGCGGACCAGCAGCTCGTTGGCGATGTTCAGCGCGTTGGTCACCACGGTGAGCTGGGCACCCTCGGCACTGGTGTTCAGGTCCGGCCGGACGGCCAGCGCACGGGCCACCTCGGTGCTGGTGGTGCCGCCGTTCAGGCCGACCACCGTGCCGGGCGTGACGAGCGCCGCGGCGGCGGCGCCGATCCGCTGCTTCTCCGCCGAGTGCTTGGCCGTCTTGTAGCGCAGCGGCAGGTCGTAGGACACCCCGTTGGCGACCGCGCCGCCCCGGGTCCTGGTGATCATCTGCTGCTGGGCGAGCTGGTCGAAGTCACGCCGGATGGTGGCCTGGGAGACGTCCAGCCGCTCGGCGGCCGCCTCGACGCTGACCCGGCCGTTGTCGGTCAGCATCTCGAGCAGGGCGTTCCATCTGGCGTACCGGTCCACCGCGGGGGCCCTCCCAGTGACTGCACGGACGGTGATTGATTGCGTGCACACTAGTGCGCGAAACTAGGGTGGCGCAAAAGACCGGCCTGCGCGATCGGCCGGTCGGTTGCCACGACCACCCGGCTTCGCGCAGAATGACGCGCGAAATACGGGTGTAACGAGCCGTATTGCGCACCGGCCGGCCCTGCGAGGAGTTCCCATGGCGTACGTGGACGCGGAGATCGCGAGTCAACCCGACTGCTGGCGGGAGGCGGCCGAGCTGGCCGGCGTGGTGCGCGGTGACCTGCCGCGTCCCGGCGAGCGGGTCGCCGTCGTCGGTTGCGGCACGTCGTGGTTCATGGCGATGGCGTACGCGGCCCGCCGCGAGCAGGCCGGCCAGGGCGAGACCGACGCGTTCCAGGCGTCCGAGTTCCCCGCCGGCCGCCACTACGACCGGCTGATCGCCATCACCCGCTCCGGCACCACCACGGAGGTCCTGGAGCTGCTCGTCGCGCTACGCGGACGGGTGCCCAGCACCGTCATCGTCGGTGACCCGGCCTCCCCGGCGGTCGACCTGGCCACCGCCGCGGTGACCATGCCCTTCGCCGACGAGCGGTCCGTGGTGCAGACCCGCTTCGCGACCACCGCGCTGGCCCTGCTCCGGGCGCACCTCGGCGACCCGGTGACCGCGCTCGCCGCGGACGCCGAGGTGGCGGTGCGCGCCCCGCTGCCGATCGACCCGGCCACCATCGAGCAGGCCACCTTCCTCGGTCGGGGATGGACGGTGGGGCTGGCCCAGGAGGCCGCGCTGAAGTGCCGCGAGGCGGCCACCTTCTGGGCCGAGGCGTACCCGGCGATGGACTACCGGCACGGCCCCATCTCGATCGCCGCGCCCGGCCGGCTGGTCTGGGCGTTCGGCGAGCTGCCCGACGGGCTGCCCGAGGACGTGGCCGCCACCGGCGCGGCCTTCGTGCACAGCCGCACCCACGGCTGCCGCACCGTGCTGGGCAGCTGGGCCGCCGGCCGTACCCCGGTCGACCCGATGGCCGACCTGATCCTGGCCCAGCGCTTCGCGGTGGCGCTGGCCACCAGCCGGGGCCTCGACCCGGACGCCCCCCGACACCTGACCCGGTCGGTGGTGCTGGCGTGAGGGAGCCCGGGGCCGTGCCCGCCGACGCGGTGGTCGTCGCGCTGGACGTCGGCGGCACCGGCATGAAGTGCGCCCTGGTCCGGCCGGACGGCGTCGCGGTACGCACCGAGCGGCACCCCACCGACGCCGCGCGCGGCCCGGCCGCCGTGGTCGGCACCATTCTGGACGTCGCCGAAGGGCTGGCCGACAAGGCCCGCGCCGACGGGCTCACCCCGGTCGCGCTCGGCATCGCCGTGCCCGGGATAGTGGACGAGGCGCGCGGGGTCGCGGTCTGGTCGGCGAACGTGGGCTTCCGGGACGTACCGCTGCGGGAGCTTGCGGTGGCGCGGCTCGGCCTGCCCACGGCGCTCGGCCACGACGTGCGGGCCGGCGGCCTCGCCGAGGCCCGGCTCGGCGCCGGACGCGGCACCGGGCACGTCCTCTTCGTGGCGATCGGCACCGGCATCGCCGCCGCGCACGTCGTCGACGGCACGGCCGTCGTCGGCGCACACGGCGCCGCCGGGGAGATCGGCCACATCCTGGTCCGTCCCGACGGACCGCGCTGCGGCTGCGGCCGGCCCGGCTGCCTGGAGGCGGTCGCCTCGGCCGCCGCGATCGGCCGCCGCTACGCGGAACTGGCCGACGGGTCACCCGACCGGCCGGTGACGGCCGCCGAGGTGGCCGAGCGGGCCGCGGCCGGAGAGCCACTCGCCGGCCGGGTCTGGCAGGAGGCGGTCGAGGCGCTCGCCGACGGCCTGGCGTCCGGGCAGGCGCTGTTCGACGTGGCGACGATCGTGCTCGGCGGTGGCCTCGCCCAGGCGGGGGACGGGCTGCTCGTCCCCCTGCGAGCGGCGCTGCACGAGCGGATGACCTTCCACCGGGAGCCGCGGCTGGTCGCGGCGGCCCTCGGCGACGAGGCCGGCTGCCTCGGCGCCGCCCTGCTCGCCCTGGACGCCGCGCGCGTCCGTGACCATCAGGAGAAGCGATGACCGCACGGGTGAACGGCCGAGTGGTGACCCCGAACGGTGTCATCCGCCAGGGCTGCGTCGAGTGGGACGGCGACCGGATCACCGCGGTGGCGGAATATCCGTCGGTCCGCGACGGGCACTGGATCCTGCCCGGCTTCGTCGACATGCACACGCACGGAGGCGGTGGGCACACCTTCACCACGGGGGATGCCAGCCAGGCCCGGGCGGCCGCCCGCTTCCACCTGGGGCACGGCACCACCACTCTGCTGGCCAGCCTGGTCAGCGCGTCCTTTCCGCTGATGCGTGCCGCCACC
This sequence comes from Micromonospora sp. BL4, assembly GCF_003667505.1. Classification (GTDB taxonomy): domain Bacteria; phylum Actinomycetota; class Actinomycetes; order Mycobacteriales; family Micromonosporaceae; genus Micromonospora. The sequence continues at coordinate 15,343 of NZ_RCVJ01000041.1, read as the reverse complement.
GAGGCGTTCGCCCCGCTGGTCGATGAGGGCGTGCTGGCGGGCATCCACTTCGAGGGGCCCTACCTCTCCGCCGCCCGCTGCGGAGCGCAGAACCCGGAGTATCTCCGCGACCCGTCCACCGACGAGCTGGCCGAGCTGATCGAGCTGGGTGGGGGCGCTATCCGGATGGTCACCCTCGCCCCGGAGCGCGACGGCGCGCTGGAGGCGATCAAGCTGCTCACCACCCAGCGGGTGGTGGCCGCGGTCGGCCACACCGACGCCACGTACGACCAGACCCGCGCCGCGGTCGCCGCGGGCGCGAGCGTCGGCACCCACCTGTTCAACGGCATGCGGCCGGTGCACCACCGCGAGCCGGGCCCGGTGGTGGCCCTGCTCGACGCGCCGACCGTGGTCTGCGAGCTGGTCGCCGACGGGGTGCACCTGCACGACGGCATGCTGACCTTCGCCACCGCGACCGCCGGCCCGGACCGGGCCGCTCTGATCACCGACGCGATGGCCGCCGCCGGAATGGCCGACGGCGAGTACGAGTTGGGCGGCCAGGCCGTCACGGTGGCCGACGGGGTGGCCCGGCTGGCCCGGGACGGCGCGATCGCCGGCAGCACCCTGACCATGGACGCCGCACTGCGGCACGCCGTGGACGCCGGCATCCCGATCGCGGACGCGGCCCGGATGGTGGCCACCACCCCGGCCCGCGCCATCGGGCTGGGCGACCGGGTCGGCGCCCTCCAGGTCGGCCTCCGCGCCGACCTGGTGGTGCTGGACGAGGACCTGAACGTGGTCCGGGTGCTACGCGGAGGCTCCTGGGTGGAGTGACGGGCCCTGTGAGCACGAGGACCGGACCGGGCTGCTAGCCGAGGGTGGGGACTTCCACGCCGAGGACGGCCTGCTCGTCGGGGCGGTGCACCAGCACGTCGGCCAGGTAGGACTGGACCGCGTGGCGCATCCCCACGTCCCGGCCGGCCCGCTCCGAGAGCAGCCACTTGTGCTCGATGATCTGCGCGAACAACTCCTGCGGCTCCAGCTTGCGGCGCAGGTGCGTGGGCACGGCCCGGACCACCGGCTCGAAGACCTCGGTGACCCAGCGGTGCGCCGCCTGCTGCTCGTCGGTCAGGTCGCTCTCCGCCCGGTAGGCGTCCAGGTCGTTGAGCAGCTTGCGGGCCTGGTTCTCCTCGGCGTCCAGGCCCGTCAGCCGCAGCAGCCGCCGGGTGTGGTAGCCGGCGTCGACCACCTTCGGCCGTACGAGGTAACGGCCGTCGGCGATGGTCGACATGGCCACCTCGGCCACGTCGAAGCCCAGCTCGTTGAGGCGGCGGATCCGGCCCTCGATGTCGTGCCGGGCCTCCCGCTCGACCGCCTGCTCGTAGGTGATCTCGTGCCAGAGCCGCTCGTACCGCTGCACGACCTCCTCGCAGACCACCTCCGGGTCGATGGACTCGTGCAGCAGACCGGCGGCCTGGAGGTCCAGCGCCTCGCCGAAGATGTTCACCCGGGCGATCTCCAGGTCCTCACCACGCTGACCGTTGGAGAGCGAGGTGTGCAGGGCACCCGTCTCCGCGTCCACCAGGTACGCGGCGAACGCACCCGCGTCCCGCCGGAACAGCGTGTTGGAGAGCGAGCAGTCGCCCCAGAAGAAGCCGGTCAGGTGCATCCGCACGATCAACGCGGCGAGCGCGTCGAGCAGCCGGCTCATCGTCTCCGGCCGCAGCGTGTGCGAGAAGAGCGCCCGGTAGGGCAGCGAGAACTGGAGGTGCCGGGTGATCAGCACCGACTCCAGGGGCTCTCCGTCCTCGGTCTGCCGGTCGGCGACGACCGCCACCGCCTCGACCGACGGGAAGTCGATCCGCTCCAGGGCCCGGAGCAGGTCGTACTCCCGCTCGGCGATCCGCTCGCGGGTCTCCTTGAACGCGTAGACGTACTCACCGAGGCGGACGAACCGGACGATGTGCCGGGAAATGCCCTGCGGTAGGGCCACCAGGTGCTGGGCAGGCCACTCCTCCAGCGGTGTCGACCACGGAAGGTCGAGCAGCGCCGGGTCCACGAGGGCAGAGGTGATCCGCACGGGCACAAGCATGACGCGTCGCCCCCCGCATTCGCCTCCCAGCGTGGCTGGGCCCACAACGCGGGATGTTCCGGCCTCGCGGCGGGCCGGTAGCGTGGTCGCGTGCTCAAACCCACGGCGGTACGACGTGACCTGCGGCTACGGCCTGTCCGCCCGGCCGGCTGGTGGTTCGACGCGCTCCTGCTGGTCGGGTTCGGCGCGCTGACCCTGGCCCTCGCCAGCGGCGCGTTGCTCGGTATGGACCTTGCCGTCCGGGAATGGGCGTACGCCCACCACCCGGCACCGATCTACTGGACGGCGCGGGTGTTCAACCTCCTCGGGCAGGGCGGCTGGCTGCTGATGCCCGTCTCCGGAGCCCTGGCCCTGGCCGTGGCCTGGCGGGCCCGGACCGTCCGGCCGTTGCTGCTGCTGGCCGGGGCGTTCGTTCTCCTGTACCTGACGGTCGGGCCGCTCAAGGTCCTGACCGACCGCGCCGCGCCCAGCTCGGATCTGCCGCCGACGCAGTCGGTCCGAATCTTCAACGACCTGCCGCCCACCGAGTACGACCTCTCCTACCCGTCCGGGCACGTCGCCAACGCGATCGTCTGGTACGGGGTCATGGCCGTCCTGCTGACCGCGCTGACGGCCGGGCGACTGCACCCGAGCGTGCACCGACTGATCCGCGTCGCGCCGCCAGCGATCCTGCTGGTCACCACCACCTACCTGAACTTCCACTGGCTCACCGACGGCGTGGCGGCCCTGCTGCTCGGGCTCTTCCTGGACCGGTTGCTGCACCGGGTGCCGTGGGACGATCTGCCGCTACCCCGCCGGCTACGCGAATGGGACCGGCCGTTCACCTCGTACCCCTAGGGTTCCGGTCCGTGGATCAACTGGCGCGGCGGCTCGGCGTACCCGATGCGGTTGTTCTCGGGTTGGGGTCGATGCTCGGTGCGGGCGTCTTCGTGGTCTTCGGCCCGGCAGCGGCGGCGGCCGGTGGTGCCGGTCTGCTGCCGGCGCTGGTGCTCGCCGGGTTCATCGCCTACTGCAACGCGACCAGCTCGGCGCGGCTGGCGGCCCGCTACCCGGAGTCCGGCGGCACCTATGTCTACGGCCGGGAGCGGCTCGGGCCGTTCGCCGGGTTCCTGGCGGGCTGGGGGTTCGTGGTCGGCAAGACGGCGAGCTGCGCGGCGATGGCGTTGACCATCGGGGCGTACCTGTGGCCGGGGCAGGCCCGGTTGGTCGCGGTCGGCGCGGTGCTCGCGGTGACCGCGGTGAACCTGCGCGGCATCGGCAAGACGGCCACCGCGACCAGAGCCCTGGTCGCGCTGGTGCTCGCGGTGCTGGCCCTGGTCGCGGTCGTCGGCGTGGTGACCGGGCCGGTGCACCTGGATCGACTGACCGAACCCGGTGGCTCGGCCCTGGGTGTGCTCACCGCCGCCGGGTTGCTGTTCTTCGCCTTCGCCGGGTACGCGCGGATCGCCACGCTCGGCGAGGAGGTCCGCGACCCGCAGCGGACCATTCCCCGCGCGGTGCCGCTGGCGCTCGGGGCGGTCCTCGTGATCTACCTGGTGCTGGCCGTGGTCGCCCTCGGCGTGCTCGGAGCCGACCGGTTGGCCGGTTCCGTCGCGCCCCTGGTCGACGTGGTGACCGCCGCCGGGCTGCCCGGCCTGGCCTGGGTGGTCCGCGCCGGGGCCACGATCGCGGTGGTCGGGGTGCTGCTGTCCCTCGTCGCGGGGGTCGGCCGGACCACCCTCGCGATGGCCCGCCGCCGCGACCTGCCCGGCGCGCTGGCCGCCGTGCACCCCGTGCACCAGGTGCCGCACCGCGCCGAGCTGGCGGTGGCCGCCGTGGTGATCGTGGTGGTGCTGCTCGGCGACGTACAGGGCGCGATCGGCTTCTCCAGCTGCACGGTGCTGGTCTACTACGCGATCACCAACGCGGCGGCGCTGACGCTGGGCCGGGACCCGGACCGGCGGTTGCCGGTCCGGGTGCTCGCCGGACTGGGGCTGGTCGGCTGCCTGTTGTTGGCGGTCAACCTGCCGCCGAGCAGCGTCCTCGCCGGCCTCGGTGTGCTCGCCGTCGGTGCCGCCCTCCACGCGCTCCGGGTGCGCCGCTGACCGCAGAGGCGGCCTGGTCAGCGGCTCAGCCGCCGGTAGCGGCGCACCGCCAGCGGGGCGAACGTCGCGATCAGCAGCACCGGCCACAGCACCGCCAACAGCATCGCGTGTTCCGCCGGCCAGGAGTCGCCACCCAGGCCCGGATTGCCGAACAGCTCGCGGATCGCCGCGACCGTGGCCGACAGCGGGTTCCACTCCGAGATCGCACCGATGAACGACGGCATCAGCTCGGGCGACACGAAGACGTTGGAGATCGCGGTGAACGGAAACGCCGCCGGGAAGACGATCACGCCGACCGTGTCCGGGTTGCGGACCAGCAACGCCAGGTAGATCCCCACCCACGTGATGGCGACCCGCAGGAGCAGGAGGAGCCCGACGGCGAGCAACGCCTTGCCCACACCAAGCCGCCACTGCCAGCCGACGAGCAGGCCACAGGCCAGCAGGGTGGACATCTCCAGCAGGGCGCGGAGCAGGTCGGCGGCACTGCGGCCGGTCATCAGGGCGGAGCGCGCCATCGGCATCGACCGGAACCGGTCGACGACACCCCGGCTGAGGTCCAGCGCCACGCCGGTCGCGGTGGCGCCGAGGCCGTACAGCATCGTCATCACGAAGACCCCGGGCAGCAGGAACTCGCGGTAGCTGCCACCACCGGGCACCTGCATGCCGCTGCCGAACACGTACCCGAAGACCAGCACGAACATGATCGGCAGCGTGAAATAGAGGATCAGCTCCTCGGGCGCGCGGATCACGTGGATCATGTTCCGCCTGGTCATCGTCCAACCGTCGGCCACCGCTGTCGTCATGCCACGTCCACCTTTCGTCCGGCGCCCACCGGCTCGCGGGCCTCGTCGGGTCGGTGCCCGGTCAGGTACAGGAACGCCTCGTCCAGCGTCGCGCGGCGCAGGCTGACGTCCTCGACCGCGATCCCGGCGTCGTCCAACGCCCGTACGACGTGGACCAGCCCGGCGACCCGGTCGGGCACCGGCACGCTGAGCCGCCGGCTCTCCGGGTCCAGCTCCGGCTCCGCGCCGCAGATCGGCTCGACGACGCGGGCAGCCTGGTGCAGGTCGGCCGCGTCGCGCACCATCACCTCGACCCGGTCACCGCCGGTCATCGACTTCAGCTCGTCCGGTGAGCCCTCGGCCACCACCCGACCGGCGTCGATCACCGAGATCCGGTTGGCGAGCTGATCGGCCTCCTCCAGGTACTGCGTGGTGAGCAGCACCGTGGTCCCCTCCGCGACCAGGCTGCGGACCAGGTCCCACACCTGGTTGCGGCTGCGCGGGTCCAGGCCGGTCGTCGGCTCGTCGAGAAACAGCACACGTGGCGTGCGGATCAGGCTGGCGGCGAGGTCCAGCCGGCGGCGCATCCCACCCGAGTACTCACCGGCCGACCGGCTCGCCGCCTCGTCGAGCCCGAACCGTTCCAGCAGTTCGCCGGCCCGTTGCCGGGCCTCGCGTCGGCCGAGCCGGAACAGCCGGCCGAACAGCTCCAGGTTCTGCCGGCCGCTGAGGATCTCGTCGACCGCGGCATATTGCCCGGTGAGGCCGATCCGGGCCCGCACCTCGTCCGGCTGGCGCAGCACGTCGTACCCGGCCACGGTGGCCCGGCCGGCGTCGAAGCGCAGCAGCGTGGCGAGGATCCGTACCGCCGTCGTCTTTCCGGCGCCGTTCGGCCCCAGCAGTCCGTACACCGTGCCGGCCGGCACGTTCAGGTCGAACGTGTCGAGCGCGCGGGTGGGGCCGTACCGCTTGCCCAGACCCTCGGCGACCACCTCGAATGTCGTCATGCCCAGACGGTGCGGTCCGGCGCTGACGGGTCACGCACCATCCGCTGACGGCGGCGCACCGTCCTTCTCCGCGTCGGTGATCTGCTCAAGCGCGAGGATGATCTCCGAACGCGTGGCGTCGCCGACATACCAGCCGGTGAGCCCGCCGACCAACGCCTCCTCGCAGAGCCGCCTCGCCTCGGCCAGATCACCGCGCAGCCGGGCCACCTGGGCGAGACCGAACCGAGCGCTGGCCACGAACTCGGGCGCGCCACTGCGCTGCGCCAGGAGCAGCGCACCGGCGAAGTCGTCCCCCGCCGCGGTCAGGTCACCGGCGCGCAGCCTGATCTCACCCCGGGTACGCAGCATGTCGGCCTGGTCGACGGCCGACCCGAGTTCCTCGGCCAACCCCATGGCGTGATCCATGTGGGTGCTCGCCGCCGCCGGATCACGCTGCCACGCGGCCAGTTCACCCAGCGCCCCGAGCGTGATCATCGAGCCCCACCGGTCCCCGGTGCTCCGGAATCCGTCGAGCGCGGTGGTCAGCGCCACCCGGGCCTGCTCCCATCGGCCACTCCACATCAGCGCCGAGCCGCTGCCCATCGCGCCGAGCGCGTTGATCCACTCGTCCGGGCCGACCAGCCGCCGCAGCTCCTGCATCAGCTCGTCGACGTGCTCCGCTCCGCCGGACGGCGGCCCGGTCGAGATCCCCGACAGATACAGCAGGAACGGCTGTCGAGGTGGCCGGTCGAGGCGGCGGATCACGGATCGCTGTGTCCCGAGCGCCGGCACGTGCCCGGTGCCGGCGAGCGAGGCGTTGTAGACGCAGAGCGCGAATTCCTCCCCCAGCCCGGCCGGTGCCTCCGCGCCGAGCAGTGCGAGGACGTCGGCAGCCAGCCGTCCGCCCTCCCCGCGCATGCCGCGCAGCCACCAGTAGAACGACAGGGCCGCGACCATCCCCGCCGCGTTGGACGCGTCACCGGCCGCAGTGGCACGGCGCAGCGCGGCGTGCAGGTTGTCCCGCTCCGCGTCGAGCAGCCGCAACCAGCTCAACTGTTCGGCCTGCCGGAGGTGGTCGCTGGCGGTCCAGGCGAACTCCAGGAAGTACGCGGTGTGCGCACGACGAAGCTGGTCGGCCTCCCCAGCTTCGGCGAGACGCTCGGCGCAGAACGCCCGCACGGTTTCGAGCATCCGGTAACGACTGCCGGCCATCTCCACGAACGACTTGTCGACCAGACCGTGCAGCGCCTCGACGAACCCGGAGGTGGGCAGGCCGGAGACCCTTTCGGCCGCCTCCAGCGTGGCCCCGCCGGCGAAGACGGTCAGCCGTCGAGCCAGTTCCCGTTCGGTGTCGTCGAGCAGGTCCCAGCTCCACTCGACCACGGCCCGGAGCGTGCGGTGTCGAGGCGACGCGGCCCGGCTGCCCATGGCCAGCAGCCGGAACCGGTCGTCGAGGCGCGCGGCCACCTCGGCGACGGAGAGCGCCCGTAACCGCGCGGCGGCCAACTCGATCGCCAACGGCAGGCCGTCGAGCGTGCGGCAGGTCCGCAACACCACGTCGACGTTGGCCGGGGTGACGGCGAAGTCGGGTGCGACGTCGGTGGCCCGTTGAACGAAGAGGCTGACCGCCGCGTAGTCGCTCGCGTCCAGCGCCGACGCGTCCGGCGGCGGCAGGGTGAGCCCGGACAGCGGGCACAACGCCTCGCCGGCCAGCCCGAGCGGCTCGCGGCTCGTGGCCAGCACGCGCAGCGCCGGGCACGCCCCCAGCAACCGGGCGGCGAGCCGAGCCGCGTCGGCGATGACGTGCTCGCAGTTGTCGAGGACGAGCAGCAGTCGCCGCTCGACCAGCGCCTCGACCAGCCGGTCGGTGGACTGCCGGCCCGGCTCGGCCGGTGCGCGCAGACCCGCGTCGCGCAGGCCGAGCGCGCTCAAAACCGCCTGCGGTACGTCCGAACCGTCGGCCAGCCCGGCCAGCTCGACGAAGTGGACCTCATCGTCGAGACGGCCCGCCGCCTCGATCGCCAACCGCGTCTTGCCCGCTCCCCCGGGGCCGGTGAGGGTGACCAACCTCCGCTCGGCGAGCAACGCGCCGACGCGCTTGAGTTCCTCCTCCCGCCCGACGAACGTGGTGAGCTGGCCCGGTAGCGCCTGCTCGGCCGCCGGGCGTTCCTCGCCGCGCAGTACCGCCAGGTGGATCGCGGCGAGCTCCACCGACGGGTCGACGCCGAGCTGCTCGGCCAGCGTGCGCCGGGCGTCCTCGAACTCGATCAGCGCTTCGGCCGGCCTGCCCAGCGCGGACAGGACTCGTATGAGCTGGCCCCGCGACCGCTCCCGCAACGGGTGGGCCACGACCAGTTCCCGCAGCTCCGCAACCAGCGCGGCGTGCCCGCCCAGCGCCAGCTCCGCCTCGATCCGATCCTCGACGGCAGCCAGCCGCAGTTCCTCCAGCCGGGCCGCCTGCGCTGCTGCGCCCGTCACATCGGCCAGGGCAGGGCCGTGCCACAGGTCCAACGCCTCGCGCAACACCGCCGCCGCGCGCGACCAGTCACCGCCGGCGAGCGCGCGGCGACCCACCTCGGCGAGCCGCTCGAACCGGTACGCGTCGACATCGTCCGGATCCACCGCCAGGCGATAGCCAGCCGGGTGGAACTCCACCGGATCGTGCTCCGCCGGCAGGGCCTGACGCAGCCGCGACACCTGGGACTGGAGCGCGTTGGCCGCGCCTCGGGGCGGATGCTCGCCGTACAGGCCGTCGATCAGCCGCTCGGCGGAGACGACGCGGCCCACGTCGAGCAGAAGAAGTGCCAACAGCGCGCGCACCCGCGGACCGCCGACGGGAATCTCTCGCCCGTCGGCCAGCAACACCCGGGTCGGCCCCAGGACGCGGAAACGCATGACATGGATTGTCGCTCAGTGCCGGCCGGCCCGGGACGGGTGGCGTCAGCTCACCTCGCCGGCTCCGTCGTGTTGGCGGGTCAGCTCGAACCCGTCCGGCGGGCCGCCCCCGGCGGGAGGAATGGGATGCGCCGCACCGGGCGCGGACGCGGCGACCCCGGAGTCCGTCGTACCCGGCGGCGAGGGGACGGTGTGCACTCCGCCCTGGACCGGCCCGGTGGGCCGAGGAACCGGGCCGGTGCGAGTGGGCGGGGCGCACTGCCTGGTCAACCAGTCCAGCCCGCGCCGGCGGGCGACCACGGTGAGCCGGTCACCCGCGAAGATCACCTGCCGGGGGTCGAGGTCCTTCCACCAGATCGTCTTGGCACCGCCGGCCGGGGTCCGGGCTATGAGTCGGACCTGCCCGTCCCGGTTGACCATGTCCAACGGTCGGCCGTCCAGTTCGGAGCCGGCGGCGACCGGCACCTCGGCCACCGGCAGCGCGTGCCGGTCGACCGGGATCGTGGTGATCACCGCGCGTTCGGTGAGCGCCCCGATGAAGGCCGGCGCAGCCAGGTAGGAGACCGAACGGGACACCCCGAGCGCGAAGGTCTCCTCCACCCGTTCGGCGAAGTCGCCGTCGAAGAAGCGCAGCACCACCCGCAGGTCGGCACGGAGATCGCGGGCCGTGAGCGCCGCCTCCAGGTTGGCGACGTCGTCGGTGGACGCCACCACCAGCGCCTGGCAGTCGGCCACCGACGCGGCGACCAGCGTCTCCGGCAGCGCGGCGTCACCTACGATCAGCGGCACCTCCAGTTGACGGGCCAGTGCGGCGCCGCGCGGCTCCGGGTCCTTGTCGATCGCCACCACCTCGACGTCGTACTCGCGGAGCTGGGCCATCACCCGGGTGCCGACGTTGCCCAGGCCGATCACCACCACGTGCCCGGCCCGGGCCGGTTGCAGCCGGCCAGTGTGCAGGGCCAGCCGGGCGTTGACGATGCCGTCCACCACCACCGCGGTGATCAGCGGGATCAGCGCCAACCCGGCGAGGTTGAGCACCACCTGCATGATCTGCGCGTCCGCCGCCTTGGTGGTGTCCGGGTCGGCGCCGCTGAGGGTGGTGACCAGCGTCAGGTACAGCGCCTCCAGCGGGGAGACATCCTCCGCCCGGGAGATCAACATTCCGAGCAGCGCGATCAGCGCGAGCACCAGCATCACCGCGATGCCGATCTTGCGGGTGGCGAAGCCGCGTACGGCCCGCAGCAGCACCGCCACCGGGCGTCGACGACGGCGTGCCCGGACCAACCGGCGGGCGGCGACCTCGGTGCCCGGTGGCTGCCCGGTCGCCTCGGCGAGCACCAGATCGGCGCCGGCCTGCTCGGCCGGCAGCAGCTCCACCCCCTGCGCCTCACTGAAGTCGGCCAACGCGCAGACCACGTCCTGCGCTCGGACGTCGGCCCGACGAGCCACCCGCAGCGTCTTGTCCCGGTGCTGGAAGGAGTTCGGGTCGACCTCGCCGAGCGCCGCGGCCACGAACGCCGGCGCGGCCATCTCGGCGTCGGACAGCACCTCGACCGGCGCCTTGAGCAGTTTGCGCACGCCGTCGGCAAGGGTGCCGTTGAACATCCGCAGCACCTGACGGACCCGCTGGTCGACGGCCTGGGCGCAGAGCGCGGCGTGCAGGTTGCCCACGTCGTCCTGGTGCAGCAGGGCCAGCCCGGTCGCCCCGGCCAGGCCGGCGGCCTCGAAGGTCGCCACGTCCAGCCGTTCCGAGCGGATGACCCGCACCCCGCGGAGCCCGGCCACGTCCGGCCCGTTGCTGCGGTAGCGCTCCGGCACCACCACGGTCACCCGGGCGCCGCCGACCGGCAGCTCCGATTCGAGCATCGCGCGGGCCACGTAGTAGGCGAGCGCGTCCCGGCCGCAGATCACGTAGTGCGGTCGCGGATCGCCGGCGGACCGCAGCCGCCAGTTCCACTCGACCGCCCGTCGCGCCCGGTCCCGCCACGGCTCCGCCATGCCCGGATCGTAATCAGCACGGCCACCGTGGGCGACCCCGTCCGGATCATCCCCCGACCAGGCATGCCGGCTCCGGCGACGGGTAGAGCAGCGACATGCAGACCTTCCTCCCGTACGCCGACTTCCTGGCCAGCGCGCGCACGCTGGACCAGAAGCGGCTGGGCAAGCAACGGGTGGAGGCCATCCAGGTGCTGCGCGGGCTCACCCGGCCCGGATACGGCTGGCGGAACCACCCCGCGGTGAAGATGTGGGCCGGGTACGAGGAGGCGCTCACCCGCTACGGGCTGGACATGTGCGCGGTCTGGTCCGAGCCGGGCCGGGCCGACACCTGCGCCACCACGCTGACCGTCGACCTCGCCGCCGCCTGCGGCGCCGGCGTCGTGCGTACCCAGGACGAGCTGGCCGGGGCCGGCGAGCTGCCACCCTGGCTGGGCCGCGACGACCTGCACCTGAGCCACCGTTCGTCCCTGCTGCGCAAGGACCCCGCGCACTACGGCCCGATCTTCGGCGACGACGTTCCCCCGGACCTGGAGTACGTCTGGCCCGACTCCGACCGCGTCCGTCGCTGCCTGCCGAGCGATTGAGCGGTCGGTGCGGCAGACTGGAATCTCCGTCAGGCGGGGAAGGTGCCCATGGCGCTGTCGCAAGTGGTGGGTCGGCTCATCGGCGTACGCCAGCATGAGGTGGACCCGGGCGGTGGCGGCGCGGACCGCGTGCCTGGACCGGCCGCGGCGGTGGTGGTGGGTGGCGGCATCGCCGGCATGTCGGCGGCCGTGGTGCTGGCCGAGCGCGGTGTGGCGGTCACGGTGCTGGAGGGTGCACCGACCCTCGGCGGCCGGCTGGGCGCCTGGCCGGAGACGCTCGCCGACGGCATCCAGCAGAACGAGCACGGCTTCCACGCGTTCTTCCGGCAGTACTACAACTGGCGGTCCATCCTCCGCCGCATCGACCCGGACCTGGGTTTCCTCAAGCCCATTCCGGGCTACCCGATCCTCAGCGAGCAGTGGCCGACCGAGGAGTTCGGCAGGTTGCCGCCCGCACCCCCGACGAACCTGCTCGCGCTGCTGCTGCGCAGCCCCAGCCTGCGCCTGGCCGACCTGCGGCTGATGGACCGGGACGCCGCGCTGCCGCTGCTCAGCTACGACCCGGTCCGCACCTACGCCGAGTTGGACGACACCACCGCCGACCAGCTGCTGGCCTCGCTGCGGCTGCCGGACCGGGCCCGGGCGATGCTGTTCGAGGTCTTCTCACACTCGTTCTTCAACCACGAGGCGGAGATGTCCGCCGCCGAGATGGTCGCCCAGTTCCACTTCTACCTGCTCGGCAATCCGGAGGGGCTGGCGTTCGACTGCCCGGACGAGGATTACGCCACCGCGATCTGGGAGCCGCTGACCCGGCACGTGGAGAAGCACGGCGGCCGGGTGCACACCCGATCGGTCGCGACCGGGGTGCACCGCGACGCCGACGGCTGGCGGGTGACGACCGCCGACGGCGGCGGTCACCGGGCGGACCACGTGGTGCTCGCCGTCGACCCGCCGGCGCTGGCCGCGCTGGTCACGGCCTCCCCCGACCTGACCGGGCAGGCGCCGGAGCTGGTGGCGCGGATGGCCGCGTTCGGCACGCCCGGCCCGCCGTACGCGGTGGCCCGGTACTGGTGCGACGGGGACGTGGCCGCCGAGCGCGCGGTGTTCAGCGGGGTGTCCCGGCAGCCCACGTTGGACTCGGTGACGCTCTACCACCGGCTGGAGAACGAGTCGCGGCGCTGGGCGCAGCGGACCGGCGGATCGGTCATCGAGCTGCACGCGTACGCCTGCGAGCCCGACGTGCCGGCCGAGGAGTTGGCCGAGCGGATGCGCCGCGAGCTGGTCGCGCTCTGGCCGGAGGCCGCCGGCCTGCGGGTCCGCGAGCTGCGCGCCCGGGTGGAGGCGCAGGCGCCGGCGTTCAGCCCGGGCAGCCATGCCTGGCGACCGGGGGTACGCACCGACGCGACCGGCCTCTATCTGGCCGGAGACGGGATCGCCACGGAGTTCCCGAGCGCGCTGATGGAACGCTCCGCGGCCACCGGGATCATCGCCGCGAACCACATCCTGCGGGCCGAGGGCGGCGCGGCGGAGCCGGTGCACTCGGTCCGGCCCCGGGGTCTGCTGGCCCGGCGAGGCGCGACAACCTAGCAAAGCGGGCATATGCCGCGTTCTGCTGCCGTAGCCTGGATTGATCATCCGTCGATCGACCGGGCGGGAGGGCAGCGGAGATGTCACCACTGCACCGCGCCGACACGCAGAGCGGATCACCGGTCGAGGAGTTCGGCCGGGACGACGCGTACCCGCTGATCCGCGACGAGCGCGCCTGCATCGTCACCGCGTTGCGGCTGGGCTGGTGGATGGCGGACGCGTACCACCAGGGGCAGCACGCCGAGCTCGGCCCGGCTGCCGAGGCCGGTTCTCCGGGCCCACCGGCCAAGCTGTCCAACTTCACCGAGATGTCCGCGCCCCGGCGGATGGGCATGTACCTCGACGGAGTGGACGTCGCACTGGGCCAGATCGCCGAACTCACCCGGCACGCCGGACCACTACCGGAGACCTCGGCCACCCGGGCCCGGCTGCCCGACCTGGACCGACCCGGACCCGTCGACCCGGGGCCGCTGCTGCTCGCCCTCGACGACCTCAACATGGAGGTGCTGCGCTGGGCGATGGCCACCAACCACCGCGTCGGGCTCGCCTACCGGCTGGGTCGGTCGCTGGCCGACACCGTCCGGCCCGGTGACGCCGCCCAACTGGCGCGGCGCTTCGGCGGCCGGCAGATCCAGATCAGCCGGTGGCTGGAGGAGCTGGCCACCGTGCTGCCGCCGTACTCGGCCGCTGTGGTGCGCCGCTCGCTGGCCACCTGGGCGACCGCCGTGGACCAGGCCGGGCGGGGCGACCCGGCTGCGCCGACCCTCGCCGATCTGGCCCGGGAGCTGCGCAACCAGGGCGATCTGTGGCGTGGCGTGCTGACCGGCGGACTGCATCCGCGTGACCTGCTCGACGAGGAGGACTACGCGGTCGTCGCCCGGAACCTGATCATCCGGGACCGCCGGCTGGTGGCGCAGGCGGCGCGGGGCATCTTCTGGCCGGTGCTGGTGCCCCTGCTCGCGGTGCTCTTCGCGGTGGTCGGGGTGAGCGCCGCCGCGGCGGCCGGCTCGCCGACCACCCGGGCCACCGTCGCCCTGCTGGGCCTCGGCGCCGGGCTGGCCGCCATCTGGCGATCGGTCTCCGGGCCCGCGCTGGCGGTCGCCGCCGAGGTCAACCGGCCACTGCTGGACAGCGAACTCGCCGCGCGGATGGCCGTGCGGGTGGACCGCCCGCTGGCCACCGCCCGGCAGGCGGCGGGGGCCACCGCCCGCAGGAGCCGGCAGCGCCGCCCGGCGGAACCGGACCGGCGATCGAAATACGTTGCCCCTCTCTCCCGTGCCGACCTACCGTGAGCGCGCAAGGTCAACCACCGCCACGGGAGCAGATCATGACGATGTCGCACGTCACCACCGTGCCATCGGTGCTGCCCAGCGACGGTTGCCGAGCGGAAGGTCCCCGAGCGGGCCGGCCCGACTGACGCGTACCCGTACGCGCCGAGCCGCCCGTCCGACAGCCGGACCGGGCGGCTCTTCGCTGTCCGGAGCAGTTCGTCCGTCACCACCTTGGAGGGAGATCCCGGTGGACGCCGTCCTCGTCATCAACGCCGACCTCGGCCCGCTGCACCGGGTCACCGTCCAGCACGCCGTCCGGATGCTCTGCCGCCGGGTGGCCGAGATCCACGAGGCCGAGCCGGACCAGGTGATCGGGGTCTTTCCGATGCCCCGGGTGGTGCGGCTCGTCCGCTACGTGGTCACCCGCTGGCGCTTCAGTTCCGGGCCGGCCTGGTCCCGGGCCGGTGTCCTGCGCCGCGACGACCGCTGCTGCGCCTACTGCGGCGGCCCGGCGTCGACCATCGACCACATCCTGCCGCGCTCCCGGGGCGGCCGGAACACCTGGCGGAACACCACCGCCGCCTGCTACGGCTGCAACCAGCGCAAGGGTGACCGGACGCCGGCGGAGGCGGGCATGCCGCTGCGCCGGGAGCCGGTGAACCCGGGCTGGGCGGCGCTTGCCGAGCGGTGACGGACCGGCCGGCGGGAACGGGGGGCCGCGTCGGGGGTACGCCTCCGATGCGGCACCCGCCGGCCCCCGGTCAGCCGGCACGCTCCTTGACCTTCGGCTTCGGACGGCCGTTGGCGCAGTGCACACGGATCTCGCTGCGGTGCTCAGCGGAGGTCAGCTGGACCTCGACCCGCTTCGCCGGGCCCGGGTCGTACGGCTCCGCGCGGTAACCGGGTGCGGGCGTCACCGCGAGCACCTCGGCGGACGCTCCCAGGCAGCGGACGGTGACCGTTCCGCCCAACGCGTCCACCGGCACCCCCGGACGGGGACTCGGCGTCGGCGCGGCGGTCGGAGTCGGGCCGGAGGTCGTGGCGGCCGGAGTCGGGGTACGCGTGCCGTCCGGACCGGTCGGGGG
>NZ_RCVJ01000084.1 GCF_003667505.1 Micromonospora sp. BL4 | reverse complement strand
TCTCAAGGGAGGGTCGGGGGCCGTCCGGCGGGCGCCGCCCGGCACGGGAGGGTGCTCCCGTGCCGGGCGGCGAGGGTCGTCCCGGCGGGTACTGCGGCGTCGGTCAGCTGATGCCGGCGTCGGCGCAGAGCTTGGCGTACGCCCCGGTGCAGACCTCTTCCTTGGTCACGTAGCCGTCGGCGATGACGTCCTTGACGTTCTCCTTGTAGATGGCCTTCGGGGTGAGCAGCACCGAGGGGACGTCCCGGCCACCCTCCGGGTCCTTCACCGTCTGGCCGGTGTCCTTCTTCTCGCCCTTGGCGAGCGCGATGGCCAGGTCGGAGGCGGCCTTGGCCTCTTCCCGGACCGCCTTGTAGACGGTCATGCACTGGTCTCCGACGAGGATGTTCTGGAGGCCTTCCGGGGTGGCGTCCTGCCCGGTCACCGGCACCTTGCCGTTGAGCTTGTTCTTCTTCAGGACCGAGATGGCCGCGTTGCCGAGGCCGTCGTTGGCGGCCAGCACACCGTCGATCTTGCCGCTGGCCTTGGTGAGCTGCTGCTCGAAGATCGTCGCGGCCTGCGCGTTGTCCCAGGCCGGCACGGCGTCCTCGGGGCCCTTGGTGTATTCCTTGGCGTCGAACTTCGGCTTGAGCACCGAGTCGTAGCCGTTCTTGAACAGGGTGGCGTTGTTGTCGGTGGGGGAGCCGTTGAGGTACGCCACGACCGGGTTCTTGGCGCCCTGGTCGGTCAGGCACTTGACCAGGCCCTCGCCCTGGAGCTTGCCCACGGTCTCGTTGTCGAAGCTGACGTAGTACTGGGCCGAGCCGCCCAGGGTGAGCCGGTCGTAGTCGATGGTGGCGACGCCCTGCGACTTGGCCTTGTCGAGCACGGCCTTGCCGGTGCCGGAGTCCAGGTTGACGATCATCAGGGCGGTGACGCCGCTGGTGATCATCTGGTCGGCGATGGTCTGGAAGGCGGTCTTGTCGTTCTGGGCGTTCTGGATGTCGTACTTGACGCCGGCGGCCTTGAACGCCTCTTCGAGGAACCGTCGGTCCGCGCTCTCCCAGCGGGCGGAGGACTTGCTGTCGGGGAGGATCACGCCGATTTTGGGGGTCTTGGCGGAGCTGGCCTGGTCGTCGCCGGCGTCGTCGCCGCAGGCGGTCATGCTGCCGGTCGTGAGCAGGCCCACGACGGCGATGGTGAGGAGCCCCTTACGCATGTGCAGGGTCCTTTCGGGGTGGGGGAAGGTGTTCTTTTGTTGTGCCCGGCAACGTATTGCGCCTCGCGCGCGGCCCACAAGACCGACGGGGCGTCAAGTTTGTTGGGAGCGATAACAATTCAGCAACGCCACCGTCACTCCCCGGTCATCCAGGGGAGTTGACCATGAAGGGCAGCCGTCAGCGGGTCTGCAACGCCGCCGTGCGAGCCTCGGTCAGCGCCACCAGATCCGCCGCGGCCAGTTCGAGTTGCAGGCCGCGCCGGCCGGCGGAGACATAGATCGTCGGCAGGTCCAGCGCGGAGGCGTCCAGCACCGTGGGCAGTCGCCGGCGCTGCCCGAGCGGGCTGATCCCGCCCCGCACGTAGCCGGTCGCCCGCTCGGCGACCGTTCGCTCGGCCAGCGCCGCCCGCTTGCCGCCGACCGCCGCCGCGAGCGCCTTGAGGTCGAGCTCACCGGTGACCGGAACGACCGCCACGGTGAGCGCGCCGTCGACCTCGGTCACCAGCGACTTGAACACCCGCTCCGCGGGTACGCCGAGCGCCGCCGCCACCAGCGCGCCGTAGTTCGGCGCGTCCGGCGCCACCCGGTACGGGTGGGTGCGGTGCGCGATCCCGTGCTTGGCCAGCAGCGCTGTCGCCGGAGTGCCCTGTCCCGCCACGTCGACGAACCTAGTCGACCGGCTGGCAGATCAGCACCGTCGGCGCCCCGGCGACCCGGGTGAGCACCAGGCTCGCCGCCGCGTCACCGGTCAGCCGCAGGTCCCGCCGGAGCTGCTCCGGAGTGAGCGCGGAACCTCGCTTGAGGATCTCCACCCGGCCCACCCGGCGGTCCCGCAGAAGGGCCCGCAGGCGCTTGAGCGAGAACGGCAGCACGTCGGTCACCTCCAGGCAGCGCGCGTACGGGGTGCGGGTCGGACGGTCGGCGTAGAGGTAGGCGATGCTCGGGTCGGCGAGGGTGGCGTCCAACTCGCCGGCCAGCTCGGCGACGAGGTGCGCGCGGACCACCGCCGGGTCCGGGTCGTACAGGTAGCGGCGCGCCGGCCCGACCGGAGCCTCCGCGGCGCCCGAGCCGGTGAGCTGGTGGCGGCGGGCCTCGTCGCCGCCCGCACCCTGCCGGTAGAGCGTGGCCCGGCGGGGCACCTCCGCCAGGTCGCCGCACCAGAGCGCGGCCTCGACCAGGTCGCCGTCCACCCCGACCCACTCGGCCTCCGCGCCGACGGGGATGAGCGCGTGATCCAACCCCGGCGCGACCTTCACGACGGTGCGTGGCACCCGCTCGGCGAGCCCGGTGACGAAGTCCCACGGCGGCGAGTAGGCGCGCGGGTCGAAGATCCGCCGCCCGGTGCCGGCCCGCCGCCGGGCCGGATCGCAGAAGACTCCGTCGACCCGGGAGACGTCGAACGTGGTGGCGTCACCGCACTCGACCGTGAACAGCTCGGCCAGCCCGGCCGCCGCCGCGTTGGCGGCGGCCATCGCGGCGGTCACCGGGTCGGCCTCCACCCCGTACACCCGGATGCCGGCGCGGGCCGCGGCGAGCGCGTCGGCGCCGAGACCGCAGCCGAGGTCGGCCAGGGTGCGCACGCCGGCGTCGCGCAGCCGGGCGGCCCGGCGGTCGGCGACCACCCGGCGGGTGGCCTGCTCCAGCCCGGCGCGGGTGAGGAACATCCCGGCGGCGGCCGGGCCGAACTTGCCGACCGCCCGGTGGCGCAGCTCCACCTGGGTCAGTGCCGCCGCGGCCAGCGTCGGCGGCACCCCGGCCGCGCGCAGCGCCGACGCCGCGGCCAGGGGGTCGCCGCCGGCCAGCCCGGCCGCCGCCGTGAGCGCGGCCGACCCCTCGGGGGTACGCAGGGCAGCCAACTGGTCGAGATCCACCCGCCCATTCTCCCGGCCCGGATGTCAGGTGACCGAGGCCGGGGGACGGGCGGCGGGGTGCCGTCGCCTCGCCGAGCTGGAGCCCGGGCCGGATCGCCGGCCGGAGCCCCAAATTCAGCGCGGGGTGCGGGTGGCGGCCACGAACGCCCGCCAGGTCGTCGGGGTGAAGATGAGCGCCGGGCCGGTCCGGTCCTTGCTGTCCCGCACGGCGACCACGCCGGGCAGGTTGTCGGCGACCTCGACGCAGGCGCCGCCGTTTTGGTTGCTGCGGGAGGCCTTGCGCCAGGTGGCGTGGGTCAGGTCCATGTCTGCACCACTTCCTCGATCAGCCGGGCGGACTGCCGGCATGGCAGCGCCTCGCCGGTCACAGTCTCCCAGCGTCGCTCCAGGGCGGCAACGTCGTTCGGGCTGTCCACGGTCTGCCCCCGGAGCTGGTTGTCCAGGTGGGCCAGCTCGGCCCCGGTCTGAAGCCGGGCCACGATGAACGGGCCGGCGAGCCCGGCATGCCAGAGAGCGTCGGCCGGCACGACCCGGACCTGCACGTTCGGCTCGGTGCCCACGGCGAGCAAATGCTCTAGCTGCTCGCGCATGATCTCCCGGTCGCCGAGTTGCCGGCGCAGCGTGTGCTCCTCCAGCACCGCGACGAGGTGCGGACGCGGCTCGGCCGTCAGCACGGACTGCCGGGCGAGCCGGGCCACCACCCGGGTCTCCACCTCGTCGGCGGTCAGCTCGCCGCCCACGCCGAGCATCGCCCGCGCGTACCCCTCGGTCTGGAGCAGGCCGGGGATCACCGTCGGGTCGTACCAGCGCAGCGCCACCGCCTCCCGCTCGTTCTCGTCCCACGGGCGGAACCAGTCCGGCGCGGCATGGAAGCGGATCAGCTCCAGCATGCCGACGAAGAGGCCGCCGGTGTCCAGGGTCGAGTCGATGCGGCCGACGTAGTCCGGCTTGACCGGGCTCTGCCCGGTCTCGACCGCGCTCACGTACGACGATGAGTAGTTGATCAGCTTGCCCAGCTCCTCCTGGCTGAGCCCGCGCGCCTGGCGTGCCCGGCGTAGCTGTTCGTGCAGGAACGTCAGTGTCGGTATCCGGGACACTCGGCTCCCCTTCGTCGGTGTCAGGTGGGTGGCAACCGACGGTAGGGAGATGGCCACGGTGGGGCGAGGCGCTCCCGGCGTGTTGCGGTAACGACTGGCGGAACTGTGGCGACACGACGGACGGCGCGTTGGCACTCTCCTTGACGGAGTGCTAGCCACGGAATAACCTGCGATTAGCACTCTCACCCTGAGGGTGCCAGCCTCCGGGTCTCGCGACCCGGGTGCGAAACGCCAGGCGGACCGGCACCCGCGACGACGGTCCCGCCCGGTGGCATGTGGCAGATTGACGCTGGCCGGCCCCGCCGGTCAGCAACGAAACCAGTACCCCAGGAGGGTATGCCCGTGACTACCGCGACCAAGGTTGCGATCAAGCCGCTCGAGGACCGGATCGTGGTCCAGGCGAACGAGGCTGAGACCACCACGGCGTCGGGCATCGTGATCCCCGACACCGCCAAGGAGAAGCCGCAGGAGGGCACTGTCCTCGCTGTCGGCCCGGGCCGGATCGACGACAACGGCAACCGTGTGCCGCTCGACGTCAAGGTCGGCGACACCGTTCTCTACTCGAAGTACGGCGGCACCGAGGTCAAGTACGCCGGCGAGGAGTACCTGGTGCTCTCCGCCCGCGACGTCCTCGCGGTCATCGAGAAGTAAGCAACCGATCAGTGCCATTGCCCCGGTCCGGCTCGCCGGGCCGGGGCAGTGGCGCTTCGAAGGGACATTCATGGCGAAGATCCTGAGCTTCTCGGACGACGCCCGGCACCTGCTGGAGCACGGTGTCAACGCCCTCGCGGACGCGGTCAAGGTCACCCTCGGCCCGCGCGGGCGCAACGTCGTCCTGGACAAGAAATTCGGTGCGCCGACGATCACCAACGATGGTGTGACCATCGCCAAGGAGATCGAGCTCACCAACCCCTACGAGAACCTCGGCGCGCAGCTGGTCAAGGAGGTGGCGACCAAGACCAACGACGTCGCCGGCGACGGGACCACCACCGCGACCGTGCTGGCCCAGGCCATGGTCCGCGAGGGCCTGCGCAACGTGACCGCCGGGACCAACCCCGCCGGGCTCAAGCGGGGCATCGATGCGGCGGCCACCAAGATCTCCGAGGCGCTGCTCGGCCGCGCCGCGGAGGTCACCGGCAAGGAGTCGATCGCGAACGTGGCGACGATCTCCGCGCAGGACTCCACCATCGGCGAGCTGATCGCCGAGGCGATGGAGCGGGTCGGCCGCGACGGTGTCATCACCGTCGAGGAGGGCTCCGCGCTCACCACCGAGCTGGACGTGACCGAGGGTCTCCAGTTCGACAAGGGCTTCATCTCGCCGAACTTCATCACGGACCTGGAGGGTCAGGAGTCCGTCCTTGAGGACGCGTACATCCTGGTCACCACCCAGAAGATCTCGGCGATCGAGGAGCTGCTGCCGCTGCTGGAGAAGGTCCTGCAGAACAGCAAGCCGCTGCTGATCATCGCCGAGGACGTGGACGGCCAGGCGCTCTCCACCCTGGTGGTCAACTCGCTGCGCAAGACCCTCAAGGTCTGCGCGGTGAAGGCCCCGGGCTTCGGCGACCGGCGCAAGGCGATGCTCCAGGACATCGCGATCTCCACCGGCGCCGAGCTGGTCGCCCCGGAGCTGGGCTACAAGCTCGACCAGGTCGGCCTGGAGGTGCTCGGCACCGCCCGGCGTGTCGTGGTCGACAAGGAGAACACCACGATCGTCGACGGTGGCGGCCAGAAGGCCGACGTCGCCGACCGGGTGGCTCAGATCCGCAAGGAGATCGAGGCCTCCGACTCCGACTGGGACCGGGAGAAGCTGGCCGAGCGGCTGGCGAAGCTCTCCGGCGGCATCGCCGTGATCAAGGTGGGCGCGGCGACCGAGGTCGAGATGAAGGAGCGCAAGCACCGCATCGAGGACGCCATCGCGGCGACCAAGGCCGCGGTCGAGGAGGGCACCGTGCCCGGCGGCGGCGCCGCCCTGGTGCAGATCCTCCCGGTGCTCGACGACGACCTGGGCTTCACCGGTGACGAGAAGGTCGGCGTCTCGATCGTGCGCAAGTCGCTGATCGAGCCGCTGCGCTGGATCGCGCAGAACGCCGGCCACGACGGCTACGTCGTGACCCAGAAGGTCGCCGACCTGAAGTGGGGCAACGGCCTCGACGCCGCCCAGGGCGAGTACGTCGACCTGGTCAAGGCCGGCATCATCGACCCGGTGAAGGTGACCCGCAACGCGGTCACCAACGCCGCCTCGATCGCCGGCCTGCTGCTCACCACGGAGAGCCTCGTGGTGGAGAAGCCGGAGCAGGCCGAGCCGGCCGCCGCCGGTGGCGGGCACGGCCACGGCCACCAGCACGGCCCGGGCTTCTGACCCGATAGCGACACCGTTCCGGGGCACACCGTCGTACGGCGGTGTGCCCCGGTCCGTCTCCAGATCATTACCGCACGCTGACATGGTTGGCGACCCGCCGAGTTGATCGCGCACACTGGGCCGATGAGCACCACGTCACGGCGGTACGCCGCGCTGGCCGGAGTCACCGCCGCCGCCGTCGCGATCGGGATCGCGGAACCGGTGGCCGTGCTGACCGGGCCCCGGTCGGCGCCGCTGGTCGCGGTCGGCGGGGTGGTCGTCGACGCCGTCCCGGAGTCGCTGAAGCAGCTCGCCATCGACATCTTCGGCACCGCCGACAAGATCGCCCTGCTGGTCGGCACCGCGCTGCTGCTGGGCGCGTTCGCCGCGCTGCTCGGGATGCTGGCGGTGCGCCGGTTGGCCCTCGGCCTGGCCGGGATCGCGGCGTTCGCCGCCGTCGGTGTGGCCGCCGCGCTGACCCGCTCCGGTGCGGACGCCGCCGACGCGCTGCCGTCGCTGGTCGGCGGTGGTCTCGGCGCCCTGGTGCTCTGGCTGTTCATCGCCGGCCCGCTGGAGCTGGACCCCTGGCCCTGGTCCCCGCCCACTCCGCCCGGGCCGTCCGCTGGGGCGGTGCCGTCCGATGCGACCGCGCCGCCTACTCCGCCCGTGCCGTCCGATGCGACCGCGCCGCCCGCTGCCGTGTCGCCCGCTCCGGCGGTGCCGGTGGGCTCGGACGGCCTGCCGGCCCCGGTGACCCCGGCCGCGCCGTCGGTGCCCGTCGGGCGGGCACCGGGCGAGGGGGTCGACCCGGAGTCCCGGCGGCGGTTCCTCACCAGCGCCGGGGTGCTGCTCGGCACCGCCACGGTGGCCGGTCTCGGCGGGCGCTGGCTGGCCGGGCGGCGCGGCGTGTCCGCCGCCCGGGAGGCGATCCGGCTGCCCGCGCCGGCCGTCCCCGCACCGGCCCTGCCGGCGGGCGCGGACCTCTCGATGGCCCAGCTCGCGCCGTACGTCACCCCGAACTTCGGGTTCTACCGCATCGACACCGCGTTGGTGGTGCCGCAGGTGGACCCGGCGACCTGGCGGCTGCGGATCCACGGGCGGGTCCGTACCGAGCGCACCTACAGCTACGCCGACCTGCTGGCCCGGCCGCTGGTCGAGCGGTACATCACGCTGGCCTGCGTCTCCAACGAGGTGGGTGGGGACCTGATCGGCAACGCGCGCTGGCTCGGCGTACCCCTGCGCGAACTCCTGGACGAGGTCGAGCCGGAGGAGGACGCCGACCAGGTCGTCGGCCGTTCGGTCGACGGCTGGACGTGCGGCACCCCCACCGCGGCGCTCCGCGACGGGCGGGACGCGCTGCTGGCGATCGGCATGAACGGCGAGCCACTGCCGGTCGAGCACGGCTTCCCGGTCCGGGTGGTGGTGCCCGGCCTCTACGGCTACGTGTCCGCCTGCAAGTGGGTGACCGAGCTGGAGCTGACCCGGTTCGCCGACTTCGACGCGTACTGGGTGCCGCGGGGCTGGTCCGTCGAGGGGCCGATCAAGACCCAGTCGCGGATCGACGCGCCCCGGGCGCGCAACCGGCTGACGACCGGCCCGGTCACCGTTGCCGGGGTGGCGTGGGCGCAGCACCGGGGCATCCGCCGAGTCGAGGTACGCGTCGACGGCGGGCCTTGGCAGGAGGCGGAACTGGCCCCGACGGTGTCGGTGGACACATGGGTGCAGTGGTCGTGGCGCTGGGACGCCACGCCGGGTGAGCACCGGCTCCAGGTCCGGGCGACCGACGCGACCGGTGCGACCCAGACCGAGCGTAAGCAGGGCGTCGTCCCGGACGGCGCCACCGGCTTGCACACGGTCACCGTCACCGTCCGCTGAGCACCCCCGTTCCCGCCGGTTGAGGCGGGCCGCGCGGCGGTGCGGGGGCTGCCACGTGGAGATCTTGGACAGTTTCGTTCCCGCCGGTTGAGGCGGGCCGCGCGGCGGTGCGGGGGCTGCCACGTGGAGATCTTGGACAGTTTCGTTCCCGCCGGTTGAGGCGGGCCGCGCGGCAGTGCGGGGGCCGCACGTGGAGATCTTGGACAGTTTCCGTTCCGCACGAACGGAAACTGTCCAAGATCTGCGGCGCCCCGCAGCGGGAGGGCGCCAAACCGCGCCCACGGCCGGGAGGGCGCCAAGCCGCGCCTGCGGCTGGGAAGGCGGCAATGCGCGCCTGCGGCCGGGAGGGCGCCAAGCCGCGCCTGCGGCTGGGAAGGCGCCAAGCCGTGCCTGCGGCCGGAAGGCGCAAAGCGCGCCTGCGGCCGGGAAGGCGCGAACCGCGCCCCGGGTCGGGGCGCGGTTCGCGGCTCGTTCGAGGGGGGTGTGCCCGGGGTCAGGCGACGTTCCGCTGGGCCGGGACGGTGGACTTGTGCGGGCGGCCCAGCCGGGCCTCCAGGCGTGCCACGTCGACCCGGGACTGCCGGCGGTCCGCCAGGTCCTCCCAGCCGACGGCGAGCAGGCGCAGCCGTTCGGACTCGCTGAAGCCGCCCCACACGCCGTACGGCTCGCGGACCGACAGGGCGTGCGCGGCGCACTCGGCGCGGACCGGGCAGGCGCGGCAGACGGACTTGGCGGCGGACTCCCGACGCAGTCGGGAGGAACCCCGCTCGCCGTCGGGGTGGAAGAACTGGGCGCTGTCCCGCCCTCGGCAGGCACCGAGCCGCTGCCAGTCCCAGAGATCGACGATGGGTCCGGGCAGTCTACGTACGTTCGACATCAGCACCCCTCCTCCCGCGCGGCACCGCGAGATCCTTGTGGCCGGCTTCCGGGCGGCGGGCCGCGCAGGCGCACCGTTCCCGGCCTGGATTTCTCGGTACCCGGGCTGTACCCGACTCACACGTCTGTGATCGAGAACGCCCTGGATATTGCGGCTTTTGCCCTATCTGTCGGAAAAGTTCGGAGGATTGCCGGGAACCCCCTCCCCAGCCGACCCCGTCATGGTCTGCTCGTTGACGGAAAGGAGATCACTGTGCGTACCGTTCTTGTGTGCGTTCGGACACCACTCGCGGCCCAGCACCTGACCTCGGCCGCCGCGCGGCTGGGTCTGTCCGCGATCGTTCGTACCGCCGTCTCCGATCCCGAGGTGATGCTGCGGCTGGCCGAGCGGCCGGCCGACGTGGTGCTGGCCGACACGGCCCTCACCCGGCCGGACAGCGCGGGCTTCGTCCGCCGGGTCCTGGCCCGCGCCCCGCAGGCCGCGGTGGTGCTGCTCGGCGCCGAGGAGGCCGAGGCGGCGGCGGCCACCATCAGCGCCGGCGCCCGCGGCCTCATCCAGAATGCCGACCACGACCTGACCAGCGCCGTGGCCAAGGCACTGCTGCTGCTCACCGCGCCCGGCCGGGCCTCCCGGCAACGGATCACCGATCCGGCCCGGGACACCGCGGCGGTCGGCGGGCGCTCCGCGCCGTCGGTACGCGGCGCGGGTGAGCCCGGCCGGGGCGGCCCGCCCAACGAGGGGCCGGCGGGTGTGCCGTCCGTGCCGGTGCAGCGGGGCGACGACGAGGTCGAGTCGCCGAACGGTGAGCCGGAAGCCGACCAGACCGATCCGCCCCGGCCCGCCCCGAGCGCCCGGCCCGCCCGGGCGTCGATCGGGCTCACCGAGCGGGAGCTCCAGGTGCTGCTGGGAATGGCCGAGGGCAAGAGCAACGCGGAGATCGGCCGGGAGTTGTTCGTCTCGGAGGACACCGTCAAGACCCACGCCCGTCGGCTGTTCCGCAAGCTCGGCGCCCGGGACCGGGCGCACGCCGTGGCCGCCGGGTTCCGCGCCGGACTGGTCGCCTGATCCACCACTCAGCCGCGCGCCTGACCGTGATGCAGTGGTCTCCCCGAACCGGGAGACCACTGTTTCCTTGTCGCCGCACGATCCTGCCGGCTCGAACACCGGCGCGGTCACCGCGTGGTCAGTCGGTGGAGGGGGACGTGCCCGCTTCGTCCTCGGTGCCCTCGGTCAGGGTGTCGTGCACCCCGTCGGCGTACCCGCGGGCGTAGTCCCAGGTCACGTAGTGGTCCGGGTCCGGGTCGTACGCCGGCTCGTGCACCCGGGGCCGGCCCGAGTTGAGCAGGTGTCGCAGGTTGCCCCGGAGCAGGTCCCAGTCGAAGTAGTGCGGCTCCCGACAGTCCTCGCATTCGATCACCAGCCCGCGCACCCCGATGGGTGCCAGCAGCGCCTGGTAGATCTCCAGGTCGGCGAGGTCCTCCAGCACATCCTGCCGCTCGACGTCGGTCAGCGGATCCGGCGTCGCGTCGTCGCCCGGGTCGTCCAGCCCCGCGGTCGGATCGGCCGGGTCGCCGTTGAACGGGTCGATGGGCTCGTCGTGCACCCCCTCACCGTAGACCCAAGACGGCGGGAGCGTCCGCCCCCGGGGCGCGCGCCGGGCCGGCCCGCCACCGAAGGAGTCGCCCAGCTCACTGGGTACGATGGGACGACGTGCCGGCACCGTGGCGCGTTCCGGTGCCCGCCCGCGCCACCTCGCTGAAGTCGATCCGAGCAGCTCAGGGGAGCAATCGTGGAAAATTCGCCCAGCACCGACCTTCCGGCCGGCGCCGAGCACGCCGAGCTGGGCGGCCACCTGCCCGAGCTGCCGGCCGGCTCGGCCCGGGTGGTTCCGCTCGGGCTCACCTTCGACGACGTTCTGCTCCAGCCGGGCGAGTCGGACGTGGTTCCCAGCCGGGTCAACACCCGCACCCGGCTCACCCGCGGGATCGAACTGACCGTCCCGCTGCTCTCCAGCGCGATGGACACCGTCACCGAGGCGCGGATGGCGATCGCCATGGCCCGTCAGGGCGGCATCGGGGTGCTGCACCGCAACCTCTCCCTGGAGGACCAGGCCCTCCAGGTCGACCTGGTCAAGCGCTCCGAGTCCGGCATGATCACCAACCCGGTGACCGCCAGCCCGAACGACACCCTGCGCGAGGTCGACGAGCTGTGCGGGCGGTACCGGATCTCCGGCGTGCCGGTGGTGGACGGCGACGGCCAGCTCGTCGGCATCGTCACCAACCGCGACATGCGCTTCGTCTCCGAGCCGGACACCCCGGTGCACGAGATCATGACCCGGCCCCCGCTGGTCACCGCCCGGGTCGGGGTGAGCAAGGACGAGGCCCTGGAGCTGCTGCGCCGGCACAAGGTCGAGAAGCTGCCGATCGTCGACGACTCGGGCCGGCTGCGCGGGCTGATCACCGTCAAGGACTTCACCAAGAGCGAGCAGTACCCGAACGCCACCAAGGACGAGGCCGGCCGGCTGCGGGTGGCCGCCGCCGTCGGGGTCGGCGAGGACGCGTACAAGCGGGCCCGCACCCTGGTCGACGCGGGCGTCGACGTGCTGATCGTGGACACCGCGCACGGCCACCAGCGGGCCGTGCTGGACATGGTCCGCCAGCTCAAGAAGGACGTCGGCATCGACATCGTGGGCGGCAACGTGGCCACGTACGCCGGCGCGAAGGCGCTGGTCGACGCCGGCGCCGACGGAATCAAGGTCGGTGTGGGTCCGGGCGCGATCTGCACCACCCGGATCGTCGCCGGGGTCGGCGTCCCGCAGATCACCGCGATCATGGAGGCGGCCCGGGCCGCGCGTCCGGCCGGCGTGCCGGTGATCGGCGACGGCGGCATCCAGTACTCGGGCGACATCGCCAAGGCGCTGGTGGCCGGCGCCGACACGGTGATGCTCGGCAGCCTGCTGGCCGGTTGCGAGGAGAGCCCCGGCGAGCTGATCTTCATCAACGGCAAGCAGTACAAGGCGTACCGCGGGATGGGCTCGCTCGGCGCGATGCAGTCCCGGGGGCAGGCCAAGTCGTACTCGAAGGACCGGTACTTCCAGCAGGACGTGCTCGCCGAGGACAAGCTGGTCCCCGAGGGCGTCGAGGGTCAGGTGCCCTACCGGGGCCCCCTGTCCGCGGTCGCCCACCAGCTCACCGGCGGGCTGCGGGCCGCGATGGGGTACGTCGGCGCGGAGAGCATCCCCGAGCTGCACCGGCGTGGCCAGCTGATCCGGATCACGGCGGCCGGGCTCAAGGAGAGCCACCCGCACGACATCCAGATGACCGTCGAGGCGCCCAACTACCACTCCCGCTGACCATCCCCCAACAATCTGGAGTCCCCCATGCGTGACGTGGTCGAGATCGGGCTGGGCAAGACCGCGCAGCGCGGCTACCACCTGGACGACATCGCCATCGTGCCGAGCCGCCGGACCCGGGACGTCGACGACGTCTCGACCGCCTGGCAGCTGGACGCGTACCCGTTCAACATCCCGTGCGTCGGCCACCCCTCCGACGCCACGATGAGCCCCGCGTCGGCGGTCCGGCTCGGTGAGCTGGGCGGCCTCGGCGTGCTCAACGTCGAGGGGCTGTGGACCCGCTACGAGAACCCGACCAAGGTGCTGGAGGAGCTGGCCGGCCTCGACGAGGACGCCCGCGCCACCAAGCGGCTCCAGGAGGTGTACGCGGAGCCGATCCGCCCCGACCTGATCGCCGAGCGGGTCCGCGAGCTGCGCGCCGGTGGCGGCACGGTGGCGGTGCGGGTCTCCCCGCAGCACACTCTGGCGCTGGCGCCGGTGATCCTGGACGCCGGGGTGGACATCCTGGTCATCCAGGGCACCATCGTCTCGGCCGAGCACGTGTCGACCACCGACGAGCCGTTGAACCTCAAGGAGTTCATCGCCGACCTCGACCTGCCGGTGATCGTCGGGGGCTGCACGGACTACAAGACCGCGCTGCACCTGATGCGGACCGGCGCGGCCGGCGTGATCGTGGGCATCGGGGGCGACGAGTGGTCGACCACCGAGTCGGTGCTGGGCATCCGCGTGCCGATGGCCACCGCGATCGCCGACGCGGCGGCGGCCCGGCGGGACTACCTCGACGAGACCGGCGGCCGGTACGTGCACCTGATCGCCGACGGCGACATCCAGACCTCGGGTGACATCGCCAAGGCGCTCGGCTGCGGCGCGGACGCGGTGATGCTCGGCGAGCCGCTGTCGCTCTGCGAGGAGGCGCCCGCCGGTGGTGCCTGGTGGCACTCGGCGGCCAGCCACCCGTCGCTGCCGCGGGGCGCGTTCGAGGTCTCCGGCGATCCGATCGGCTCGATGGAGCAGCTGCTCTTCGGCCCGGCCGACGAGGCCGACGGCCAGCTCAACCTGTTCGGCGGGCTGCGCCGGGCGATGGCCAAGTGCGGTTACCGCGACCTCAAGGAGTTCCAGAAGGTCGGCCTGGTCCTCGACCGCTGACCCCGTTCTCCGCACGTCGGAAGGCCGGCCCCGCATCGTCGCGGGGCCGGCCTCCGTCGTACCGGGGGGTGTGCGCCCCCGGTGAACCCGGGCCGCGCCGGCGGCTACTTTTTGAGGTAGATGGTCAGGTCGGACATGTTGCGGTAGCTGGTCGCCGCGAAGTCCAGGGACTGGCTCTTGTTCTCGGTGCCGCCGGGGGCGGTGTCCATCTCCCAGTTGGCGTGGTGGAAGTCCCGCTCGCCGATGGTCTGGAAGAACTGCTGGAAGTTGAGGTCGCCCTCGCCCAGCGGGGTCATCTGGTAGCCGTTGGGCACGCTGGTGTCCCGGTCGCCGTCCTTGGCGTGGAAGAGCGGGAACCGGGTGGTCCGGTCGGCCACGGTGAGGATCGGGTCGAACAGGTCGGTCACCTCGCGGCCCGCCGGGTCGACGTACTTCTGGTGCTTGTAGCGGGCCACGTAGGCCCAGTAGATGTCCAGCTCGAAGAAGACGTACCGCGGGTCGGTGATCTCGAAGAAGTATTCGAGCCGGCGGATGCCGGAGGATCGGGTCTGCCGGCCCTGGTCGTCGCGTGGGCCACGGTCGATCAGGAAGCTGTACGCGGCGTCGTGGTTGTGGGTGTAGAGCCGCATGCCGCGGGCCCGGGCCTGCCGGCCCAGCTCGTTCCAGATGTCCGCGGCGGCGTCCCACTCGGCCTTGTACGCGCTGTTGGTCGGGTCGCTGCCGGTGCCGATGTTCTTCATGCCGAGTTCCTCGGCGATGTCCAGCTGCTGCTGGAAGGTGGCCGGCTGGATCGAGGCGTGGGTGCCGTTGGCCACCAGTCCGTTGTCGTCGAGGATCTTGCGGATCTCCCGCGGGGTGATCTGCCGGCCGAGGATCTCGGTGCTCTGGGTGTAGCCGGCGAACTCGATCTCCTTGTAGCCGATCTCGGCGAGCCGGGCGAGAACCCGCTCGAAGCCGTACGGCACGCCGCTGTCGTCGGGCGCGGCGGAGATCCGGTCCCGGACGCTGTAGAGGATGATGCCGCGGTTCTTCGCCGGGATCAGCGGTTCGACCCGCAGCTTGCTCTTCCCCTTGTCCTTGGGGTCGGCGAGCGCGGGGGTGCCGGTCGCGAGGACGGGCAGGCCGGCAGCTCCGAGCGCGGCGGCTGCGCCGGCGGACGCGGCCAGCAGGGACCGTCGGCTGAGCCGGCCGGGAGAGGAGGCGTCGGGTGCGGTGTGATCTGGCATCTGTTCCACCTTTCGCGACGGCAGTCGCCGTCGATGACGATCAGCAGAGGTGCGACGAGAGTCAGGTCGCGGGGCGCCGTCGAGCGACCGTTCCGCATTTCCGGCGGGGCCGGGAGTGTGCGGTGCCGCGAGGTCGAAGGGGCAGGTCCACGCCGTGTGCGGACGGAACGGTTGTTCCGTCCCGACTCCACCGGTGTGAATGTTCCGAACGCGTTACATCTTGGAGACAGACACTAACGTCGGTCGAAGCCGAAAGAAAGTATTGATCAGAGCCAACTTTTGTTTGATTCAACGAAAGCAACTGATGGTCTTCGATACGGGCCTCCTGCCCGCCGGCGCTGGCTAGGCTCGTCGTGACCCGGGAGGCCGCAGGAGGAGTGCCCATGGTCCTGACCGGACGGACGTCCGCCCGCCACCGGCTCGCCGCCGCCGTCACCGCGGTGAGCTGTGCGATGGCGGTGGGCGCGGCCGGCTGCACCCGCGACGACGACGGGTTCCGGCCCGGCGCCGTCGACGCCGGAGACCCGTACGTCCCGGGGCGCGGCAACGGCGGCTACGACGTCACGCACTACGGCCTGGACGTCCGCTACGACCCGGCGACCGACCGGCTGACCGGCCGGGCCACCATCACGGCGACCGCCACCCAGGACCTGTCCCGGTTCAATCTGGACCTTGCCGGGCTCGACGTCGGCGCGGTCACCGTCGGCGGCGCCCCGGCCGAGCACCGCCGCGACGACGGCGAGCTGACGGTGACTCCGCACGACGGGTTGCCACGCGGCCGGCCGTTCACGGCGGTGGTGGAGTACGCGGGCGTGCCCACCGCCAGCACCGACGGGGAACTGGGCAGCGGCGGTTTCCTGCACACCGCCGACGGAGCGGTCGCACTCGGCCAACCGGACTCCGCCGCCACCTGGTTTCCGGTCAACGACCACCCGTCCGACAAGGCCGGCTACGACCTCGCGGTGACCGTCCCGGACGGCCTGTCCGCGCTGAGCAACGGGGTGCCCGGGCCGAAGACCAGCAGGGACGGCTGGACCACCTGGACGTGGTCGGAGAAGGCGCCGATGGCCAGCTACCTGACCACGCTGGTCATCGGCGACTACCGGGTGGTGAGCGGCAGTCACGCCGGCCGCCCGATGGTCACCGCGGTGGCGGCGAGCCTGCCGGCGACCGGTGGCGCGGCCGGCTCCCTGGCCCGGACCGGTGAGATCGCCGACTTCCTGGCCACGCGCTTCGGCCCGTACCCGTTCGACTCGTACGGCGGGATCGTGGTCGCCGACGACCGGATCGGCTACGCGTTGGAGACCCAGTCCCGACCGGTCTACGGGCCGGCCTTCTTCGCCGACGACCGGCCCAACCTGGGAGTGGTCGCGCACGAGCTGGCCCACCAGTGGTTCGGCGACAGCGTGTCACTCAGCAGGTGGGGCGACATCTGGCTCAACGAGGGCTTCGCCAGCTACGCGGAGTGGCTGTGGGAGGAGCACGACGGCGGCCGCACCGCTCAGCGCAACTTCGAGCTCCAGTACGCGGCGACCGACTGGTCGCAGCCGTCGGTCGAGCCGGGCCGGGAGCGGATGTTCGGCACCGCCGTCTACAAGCGCGGCGCGCTCGCCGTGCACGCGCTGCGCCGCACCGTCGGCGACGACACCTTCTTCCGCATTCTGCGCACCTGGACCGACGAGCGGGCGGCGGGCAACGCCACCACGTCGGACTTCGTGGCGCTGGCCGAACGGGTGGCGAACCGGCAGCTGCGCCCGCTCTTCGACGCCTGGTTGGTCGGCGGCGCGGCACCCACCCTGCCGTGACGGGCCCGTGATCGTCGGTCGATAGGCTGCCGCCTGCGATCGGCGGGCAGGCGCCCTTCGCGTGGAGCGGCGCAGGCCGCCTCCGCCGTACTGGGGAGGGCTCGTGATGTGGGTGACGGGGCGCAGGCTGCGGGTTGGCGTCGGTCTGCTGGTGACCGGGGCGCTCGCGCTGTCCGGATGCGACTCGGCGGCCCCGGAGGCGGCCCCGACAGCCAACGCTTCCCCGACGCCGTCGCGGACGTTCACTCCCGGCGCGGCCGGGGTCGGTGACGCCTACTTCCCCACCTACGGCAACGGCGGCTACGACGTCGGGCGGTACACCGTCAAGGTGCGCTACGACCCGGCGAAGGACCACCTGACCGGCACGGCCACGGTGCAGGCAACCGCGACCGCCGACCTGTCGACGTTCAACCTCGACCTGGCCGGCCTGACCGTCAAGTCGGTCACCGTGGACGGCGCCCCGGCCACCCACACCCGGGAGAAGAACGAGCTGGTGATCAAGCCGGCCGCCGGCCTGATCGCCGGCAACGGCTTCGTCGCCGAGATCGGGTACGAGGGGGAGCCGAAGCCGTTGAAGAACGAGGTGCTCGGCGACGGCGGATTCCTGCACACCACCGACGGCGCCATCGCCCTCGGTCAGCCCGAGTCCGCGAGCACCTGGTTCCCGGTCAACGACCACCCCTCCGACAAGGCGGCCTACGACTTCGAGATCACCGTTCCGGACGGTCTGACCGCCGTCAGCAACGGCGTACCCGGCGGCAAGACCAGCAAGGACGGCTGGACCACCTGGAAGTGGTCGGAGAAGTCGCCGATGGCCAGCTACCTGAGCACGCTGGTGATCGGCAAGTTCCGGATCACCACCGGTGAGCACAAGGGACGACCGGTGTACAGCGCGGTCACCACGAAGGTGGCCAAGGGCGCGGCGGACGCGTCGATCGCGAAGACCGTCAAGGTGGCCGACTACCTGGAGAGCGTGTTCGGGCCGTACCCGTTCGACGCGTACGGCGGTGTGGTGGTCTCCGACAGCCGCATCGGCTACGCGCTGGAGACGCAGAGCCGCCCGGTCTACGCCGCCAGCTTCTTCCGGCAGGGCGAGAACACCGAGGTGGTCGCGCACGAGCTGGCCCACCAGTGGTTCGGCGACAGCGTGGCGCTGGCCAAGTGGGAGGACATCTGGCTCAACGAGGGCTTCGCCACGTACGCGGAGTGGCTCTGGGCCGAGCACACCAAGGAGTACACCGCCGAGCAGGCGTTCGACATCCGGTACGCGCGGGTGCCGGCGCAGGTGTGGAAGACGCCGCCGGGCCGGCCCGGTGCGAAGGAGCTGTTCAGCGAGTCGGTCTACCAGCGCGGCGGGATGACCCTGCACGCGCTGCGGGTGGCCGTCGGCGACAAGGCGTTCTTCAAGATCGTCAAGACCTGGGCGGCGGAGAAGCGCAACGGCACCGCCACCACCGCCGAGTTCGTCGCCCTCGCCGAGCGCATCTCCGGCAAGCGGCTCGACGCCGTCTTCGACGCCTGGCTCTACGGCACGAAGAAGCCTCCCACCCCCAAGGCCCTCTGATCCCGACCCGTTCCCCGCGATCCGGTGCGATCGCGGGGAACGGGGTCAGGCCTTGACGCGCAGGGTGGGATGGGCGGCCAGGTAGGCGTCGGCGCGACCGGCGCGCAGCTCGGTGATGAACTTCCGGCCGACGCTGGTGAGCTGTTCGCCGCGGTAGGCGCTGCCCTTACCGACGCCCGAGCCGGGCAGGCCGACCAGCACGAACCGGTCCTCCGGGACGTTGCTGAGCGCGTACGCCAGGTCGACGATGCGCCGACCGCCCACGTAGATCAGGGTGTCGCCCAGCGCGGCGACCACCTGGTCGACGCGCTCGGGCTGCCGGGCCAGGCCCTCGTCCAGGATCTTGCGGGTCAACGCGCGGATCAGCTGCTGCTGGTGGCGCTGCCGGGCGTAGTCGCCGCCGGTGATGTAGCGCTGCCGCGCGTAGTCCAGCGCCTGCCAGCCGTTGAGGTGCCGGTCGCCCTTCTCGTAGACCATCTGCGGCCCTTTGTACCCGCCGGGGGCGCTCTCGCGGTACTTGCCGTCGGGCCGGCGGTGCAGTGACTCGACCCGCTGGTCGATGTAGACGTCCACGCCGCCCAGGGCGGTCACCAGCCGGTCGAACCCGGTGAAGGTGAGCACCGCGCCGGCGTCGATGCGCAGACCGGTGTACCCGCTGACCGTGCTGCGCAGCAGCTCGTACCCCTGGGCGGCGCTCGGCTGCTTGGGCTTGCCCGGCACCCGGCTGCCGAAGCTCATCGCGTGGGTGAGCTTGGTCTTTCCGCCGGAGTAGTCGGCCTTCGGGAACGCCGGGATGTCCACCAGCAGGTCACGGGGGAGCGAGAAGAGGTACGCCCGGCCCAGCCCCTTGGGCACGTGCAGCACCAGCACGGCGTCGGCGTGCGGCTCCCAGCCGGGCACGCTGACCCGGGTGTCCACCCCGACCAGCAGCAGGTTCAGTGGCCCGGTGATGTTGGCGCCCGGCGGCGGCCCGGTCGGGCTGGCGCTGGGTGTGCCGGCCGGCGGCGCGCTCGGCGAGCCGGGCGGTGCCGCACCCTCGGGGGTGCTGCCGCCGGTCAGCCGGGTGACCACCACCGCCCCGGCCGCGACCAGCGCGACGATGGCGAGGGCCGCCAGCCCCAGCAGCAGCCACCGTCGACGCGGTGCCATCGATCCGAGGACCATCTTGGATTTCCTTCCACCCGTATCCGGAACAACGCTCCGACGGGTGCTCCGGGTTGCGGCCGGAAGGCGCCGGGTCGGTCGGCCGGAGCATGATCGCGCGAAACTGCCGCTGGCGCGAGCGCTACTCACCGGTAATGATGCGTTCATGCGGTACGACGTGATCGTCATCGGGTCCGGCTTCGGCGGCAGCGTCACCGCGCTCCGGCTGGCCGAGAAGGGCTACTCGGTCGGCGTGCTGGAGGCGGGCCGGCGGTTCGCCGACGACGAGTTCCCGCAGACGTCGTGGCGCGCCCGCCGGTTCCTGTGGGCGCCGAAGCTGGGCTGCTACGGCATCCAGCGCATCACCCTGCTCCGTCCTGCCGACCGGCGATCCGGCGGTGGCGTGCTGGTGCTCTCCGGAGCCGGGGTGGGCGGCGGGTCGCTGGTCTACGCGAACACCCTCTACGAGCCGCTGCCCGCCTTCTACACCGACCCGCAGTGGCGGGACATCACCGACTGGCGCGACGAGCTGGCCCGCCACTACGACCAGGCGAAGCGGATGCTCGGCGTCACCACGTACCCGGTGGACACCGGCGCGGACCGGGCCATGCGGGCGGTGGCCGAGCGGATGGGGGTGGGGCACACCTTCCACGCCACCCCGGTCGGCGTGCACATCGGCCGCCCCGGCGAGCGGGTCGCCGACCCGTACTTCGGTGGCGCCGGCCCGGAGCGCACCGGCTGCCTGCACTGCGGCTCGTGCATGACGGGCTGCCGGCACGGGGCGAAGAACACGCTGGTCAAGAACTACCTCTGGCTCGCCGAGCGGCTGGGCGCCACCGTGCACCCGCTGACCACGGTGACCGCCGTCCGGCCGGCCGCCGGCGGCGGGTACGAGGTGCACACCGAACGCACCGGGGCCTGGCTGCGTCGCCGTCGTCAGGTGCTCCAGGCCGACCAGGTGGTCTTCGCGGCCGGGGCGCTCGGCACCCAGCGGCTGCTGCACGCGATGAAGACCGACGGCGCGTTGCCGGGGCTCTCGCCGCGCCTGGGCGAGCTGACCCGGACCAACTCGGAGGCGATCCTGGGGGCCTCGGTGCCGCGCCAGCGTGCCCGGTCGGAGCGGCTGGACTTCACCGAGGGGGTGGCGATCACCAGCTCGTTCCACCCCGACCCGCAGACGCATGTCGAACCGGTCCGCTACGGGCGTGGGTCCAACGCGATGGGGTTGCTCCAGTCGCTGCTGGTGGACGGGGGTCCGCACCGGGTCCGGCGCTGGCTGGGCAGCATCGTGCGGCAGCCGGGCCTGGCCGCGCGGATGCTCTCGGTGCGTGGCTGGTCGGAGCGGACGGTGATCGCCCTGGTGATGCAGTCGGCGGACAACTCGCTGAGCACCCGGTGGCGGCGTGGCGCGCTCGGCCGCCGGCTGGTCACCGGCCCGGGTCACGGCGCGCCCAACCCGACCTGGATCCCGGCCGGCAACACGGCCGCCCGGCTGCTGGCCGAGCAGATCGGCGGTACGCCCGGCGGCTCGCTCACCGAGCCGTTCGACATCCCGATGACCGCGCACATCCTGGGTGGCGCGGTGATCGGGGCCACCCCGGCCGACGGCGTGATCGATCCCTACCACCGGGTGTACGGGCACCCGGGGCTGCACGTGGTGGACGGCGCGGCGGTCTCGGCCAACCTCGGCGTGAACCCGTCGCTGACGATCACCGCTCAGGCCGAGCGGGCCATGTCCCTCTGGCCCAACCGGGACCAGCCCGACCCGCGCCCCCCGCTCGGCAGCCCGTACCTTCGGGTGGACCCGGTC
>NZ_RCVJ01000095.1 GCF_003667505.1 Micromonospora sp. BL4 | reverse complement strand
TCGTCGGCAGCGTCAGATGTGTATAAGGGACAGCCGCGGGCGTCGCTGACCCTGCTGCCCCTGCCGTGCCCCGCCCCTGCGCGCCGCACGCCGGGTGCCACGCTCGATCCTGGTTCTAGTGGTATCCGCCGCGCTGAATGCCACTACATCCACGATGTTGCGCGGTCTTGTCGCCCAAAGCCCTACCACACGCCCCGCTGACGGGAGCCCGCCACGCGGTGTCGGCGGCGGCCACACCATCCGCACGCTTTGCTCTGCTTACCTCCATGCGACACCCACGGTCCGGAGATCGGACGCCGGGTGTCGCATGGAGGTATGCAGAGCAAAGGACGTCTGACTACCACCTGCGGGGTCGGTCCGCCCGAGCCGAGATGCGCGCAACTTCAGGGAAAGTGTGGGGTCGTGGCGCGGTGAGGCCACAACTTCAGTGAAGTTGCGCGGATCGAGGCGGGGACGCCCGGTGGGGTCAGCCGCGGCGGGCCAGGTGGGTGGTGACGGCCTCGGCGAGGCGGTCGGGTGCCCAGTCGGCGTGGCCGAGGAAGAGCGAGGGCTCGGTCAGCTCCAGCTCGACCAGGACCGGGTCGCCGTCCGGGCCGGGGATCAGGTCGACCCGCGCGTAGAGCAGCTGCCGCGTCCCGCCGGGCACCGTGGCCAGCGTCCGCTCCGCCACGTCGAGCTGGTCCGGGCGGGCGGTGCGGGCGGTGATCTCCTCCGCCTTGTAGAGCCCGTCCGGGCCGAGGTCCGGCCCGGTCAGCATCGGACCCTTGCGGATCGCGTGGCTGAACGCCAGCCCGTCCGGGCCGGCCAGGAAGAGCAGCGCCGTCTCGCCCTCGGTGTCGACCGCCGTCAGGTACGGCTGAACCATCGTCACCCGACGGGCGTCGGAGAGCCGGCGTACGTGCGCCGCGGCGAGTTCCCGGTGTTCCGGGTCGGCCAGGTCGTACCGCCCGGTGTCCTGGCTGCCCGCGCTGACCGCCGGCTTGATCACGTACTCGCCGGAGTCGGCCGGCGGCTGCCAGGTCTCCCCCGGCTCGACCCAGGACGTCGGCACGGTCGGCACACCGGCCGCGCTCAGCTCGGCGAGGTAGCGCTTGTCGGTGTTCCAGCGCACCACCTCGGCGGGATTGACCAGCGTCGGCACGGAGGAGGCCCAGGCGACGAACTCGTCGCGGCGCAACGCGTAGTCCCACGGCGAGCGCAGCACGACGAGGTCGTAGGCGGACCAGTCGACGTCGGGGTCGTCCCAGAGGGCCGCCTCGGCCGCGATCCCCCGGGCGGCGAGCGGTGCGAGGACCAGCCGGTCGTCCGGGTCGAGGTCGGCGATTTCGGTGCAGGTGACGAGAGCGACCCGGGGTTTCCCCCGGGTCGACTGGCGATTGTCGGTCAATTCAGGTGTCTATTCTCAGCGGGCCATCGTGCGCCGGGCCATCGACCGCCACAGGTCGTTGCTCGGACGCATCTGGTCCATCAGTTCACGCTCCCAGGCGTTCTCGACGGTGACTCCCGCCTTGGCGCACGCCTCCCGGGCGGTGACGGTGTCGTCGGCGAACTGGTCGCCCCACTCACCGTCGGTACCCACGAGGACGATTCGCGCGCCACGCTTGCCGACGTACTCGATGACCGCCTTCGCTCCGCCGTGTCCGGCGGCGAACGCCCTGAGGCCCGCGACCAGGCCGTGGGGCGCCTGCTCGGCGGCGGTCTGCTCGGCCGTCAGCGTCGTATCGGAACCATCTGCCATGACGCGAAGCCTAAGCAGAGTTCCACTCACACGGGTGAGAACCATGAAGCTTTTGTGATGCCAATTACCTACAGGTTTAAGGAAGACCACAGGTTGCTTGTCCGGTTTTATCCGGACTTTGCACTTCAAAACATCCGGGTAAATCAGGATTCAATCGCCGCAAGTTGAGTCGATCCGACTCATGCCGATAGTTACTCTGATGTGACGTTAAACCCGGACAACTCATCCATGACTGTGATTAGTCGAAGAATTTACCCCGGACGCGCGGGGAGGTCAGATCAGCGCGTCGACAGCGACGGCGACGAAGACGATGGTCAGGTACGTCGTCGACCAGTGGAACAGCCGCATCGGCTTGACCGCCTCGCCGCGCTTCGCCCGCCCGCAGAGGCGGTGCGCCTCGACCAGGAAGATGGCACCCACCACCAGGGTCGGTACGCCGTAGATCGCGCTGAGCCCCAGCGGCCAGACCGCCAGCGAGGTGAGCACGGTGAGCCAGGCGAAGATCAGGATCTCGGCGTTCACCCGGCGGGTCGAGGCCACCACCGGCAGCATCGGGATCCCGGCGCGGGCGTAGTCGTCCTTGTACTTCATGGCGAGCGGGTAGAAGTGCGGCATCTGCCAGAAGAAGACCACCGCGAACAGCCCCCAGGCGGCGGGCGCCAGCGAGCCGGTCACCGCCGCCCAGCCGATCAGCACCGGCGCGGCCCCGCAGGCCCCGCCCCAGAAGGTGTTGGTCGCGGTGGAGCGCTTGAGCCACAGCGTGTAGACGAGGTCGTAGTAGGCGATCGCGGCTAGGGTCAGCGCGGCGGCCAGCAGGTTGGTGAACGCCGCCATCAGGACGACCGAGATCGCCGCCAGCACCAGACCGAAGACCAGCGCGCTCCGCGGCGACACGGTGTGCGCCGGCAGCGGGCGGCGCTTGGTGCGCCGCATCAACTGGTCGATGTCCCGGTCGATGTAGCAGTTGAGCACGCTGGCCGCGCCCGCGGCGAGCGAGCCACCGACCAGCACCACGGCCATCAGCCACAGCGACGGCAGACCGCCGTCGGCGAGCATCATCGCGGGGACGGTGGTGACCAGCAGCAGCTCCACGATCCGCGGCTTGGTGAGCGCCACGTACGCCGAGAGGACCGCGCGCACGTCCCGCCGCGCCACCGGACCCTCGACCGCCCGAGCCGGGGGCCGCCCGGCAGGGTTGCTCGCGGGGCGCTCGGTGATCATGCTCACGGATTGCCACCTTCCGGCATTCGGCACGGGGAGATCGGATCAGCAGGACCCGGTCCGGGTCCGCATACCGACCCACACACTACGCGTTGTCGTTTTGGCTGCCCGGCCGACCCGACAACGGTGCGGGCCGTCACACCACCGGGTTGAACGACGCGACGCGCCGTCACGTACCGCACACCATGCAGAGATCCCCGGGCGGACGTTTAGGCACGCTCGATAGGGTCACCAGTGAGGGTTCCGCCCATCTTGCCGAGGAGCACAACCATCGTGGCTGCCAACCGACCCGAGCACTCCGCACTCAACTGGACCGACCTCGACCGCCGGGCCGTCGACACCGTCCGCGTGCTGGCCATGGACGCCGTGGAGAAATCCGGCAACGGCCACCCGGGCACCGCGATGAGCCTCGCGCCCGCGGCCTACCTGCTCTTCAACCGGGTCATGCGGCACAACCCCGCCGACCCGAACTGGCCCGGTCGGGACCGGTTCGTGCTCTCCGCCGGGCACTCCAGCCTGACGCTCTACATCCAGCTGTTCCTCTCCGGCTACCCGATGAGCCTGTCCGACCTGCAGTCGCTGCGGCAGTGGGGCTCGCTCACCCCGGGTCACCCCGAGCACGGGCACACCCCGGGCGTGGAGACCACCACCGGTCCGCTCGGCCAGGGCCTGGGCAACGCGGTCGGCATGGCCATGGCGTCCCGCCGTGAGCGCGGCCTGTTCGACCCGGAGACCGAGCCCGGCGCGTCCGTCTTCGACCACGACATCTGGTGCATCGTCTCCGACGGTGACATCGAGGAGGGCATCAGCCACGAGGCCAGCGCCCTCGCCGGGCACCAGCAGCTGGGCAACCTCACGGTGATCTACGACGACAACGAGATCTCGATCGAGGACGACACCCGGATCGCCAAGAGCGAGGACGTGGCCGCCCGCTACGAGGCGTACGGCTGGCACGTGCAGACCGTCGACTGGCGCAGCGGCGACGCCGACCAGGGCGACTACCACGAGGACGCCGAGGCGCTCCACCAGGCGCTGCTGGCCGCCAAGGCGGAGACCGGGCGTCCCTCCTTCATCGCGCTGCGCACCATCATCGGCTGGCCCGCGCCCAACAAGCAGAACACCGGCAAGATCCACGGTTCGGCGCTCGGCGCCGACGAGGTGAAGGCCACCAAGCGGATCCTCGGCTTCGACCCGGACAAGAGCTTCGACGTCGACGAGGAGGTGCTCGGCCACGCCCGGACGGTGATGGGCCGCGGCGCCGCCGCCCAGGAGCAGTGGACCACCGCGTTCGACGCCTGGAAGGCCGCCAACCCGGAGCGCACGGCGCTCTACGAGCGGATGGCCGGCCGGGTGCTGCCCGAGGGCTGGGCCGACGCGCTGCCCACCTTCCCCGCCGACGCCAAGGGCGTGGCCACCCGGGCCGCCTCCGGCAAGGTGCTGGAGGCGCTCGCTCCGGTGCTGCCGGAGCTGTGGGGCGGCTCGGCCGACCTGGCCGAGAGCAACAACACCACCATGAAGGGCGAGCCGTCCTTCATCCCGGCGTCGCACGCCACCAAGGACTTCCCCGGCCACGAGTACGGCCGCACGCTGCACTTCGGCATCCGCGAGCACGCCATGGGCGCGATCCTCAACGGCATCGCCCTGCACGGCGGCACCCGCCCGTACGGCGGCACCTTCCTGGTGTTCAGCGACTACATGCGCCCCTCGGTGCGGCTGGCCGCGCTGATGAAGCTGCCGGTGACGTACGTCTGGACGCACGACTCGATCGGCCTCGGCGAGGACGGTCCCACCCACCAGCCGGTGGAGCACCTGACCGCCCTGCGCGCCATCCCCGGCCTGGACGTGGTCCGTCCGGCCGACGCCAACGAGACCGCCTGGGCCTGGCGGCTGGCGCTGGAGCAC
The DNA here is from genome assembly GCF_003667505.1 of Micromonospora sp. BL4. Classification (GTDB taxonomy): domain Bacteria; phylum Actinomycetota; class Actinomycetes; order Mycobacteriales; family Micromonosporaceae; genus Micromonospora. Next base: position 16,540 of record NZ_RCVJ01000095.1, on the reverse strand, counting down.
ACCGACCGGCCGACCGCGCTGGCGCTGAGCCGCCAGCCGCTGCCGACGCTGGACCGTGCGGTCCTGGGCGGCGCGGACGGCGTGGCCAAGGGCGGCTACGTGCTGGCCGAGGCGTCCAACGGCAAGCCGCAGGTGATCATCATCGGCACCGGGTCGGAGGTGCAGCTCTGCCTGACCGCCCGCGAGCGCCTGGAGGCCGACGGCACGCCCACCCGGGTGGTCTCGATGCCCTGCCAGGAGTGGTTCTACGAGCAGGACGAGGCGTACCGGGAGTCGGTGCTCCCACGCGGGGTAAAGGCACGGGTGAGCGTGGAGGCGGGCATCGCGATGTCCTGGCGCGGCGTGGTCGGCGACCTCGGCGAGAGCGTCAGCCTGGAGCACTACGGCGCGAGTGCCCCGCACACCGTGCTCTTCGAGCAGTTCGGGTTCACCCCCGACCGGATCGTGGCGGCGGCACATGCCTCGCTGGCCCGGGTGGGCGACATCACCGGTTTCACGACCGGCAACTGAGGGGAGCGTGGACGGCATGACGGACAGGCTGAGTGAGCTCACCGCCGCGGGTGTGGCGGTGTGGCTGGACGATCTTTCCCGGGTACGCCTGAGCTCCGGCGGGCTGGACCAGCTCCGCCGGGAGAAGCACGTGGCCGGGGTGACCACGAACCCCACGATCTTCGCCAAGGCGCTGAGCGACGCCGACGAGTACAACTGGCAGCTGCGCGACCTCGCCATGCGGGGGGTGGACGTCGAAGAGGCGGTGCGCATGCTCACCACGTACGACGTGCGCTGGGCCTGCGACGTGATGCGTCCCTCGTACGACGGCAGCGCGGGCGTCGACGGCCGGGTCTCCATCGAGGTGGACCCGCGGCTGGCGCACGAGAGCGACCGGACGGTCGCCGAGGCCAAGGCGCTGTGGTGGCTGGTCGACCGGCCCAACCTCTTCATCAAGATCCCGGCCACCGAGGCGGGCCTGCCGGCGATCACCGCCACGCTGGCCGAGGGGATCAGCGTCAACGTGACCCTGATCTTCGGGTTGGACCGCTACTCCGCGGTGATGGAGGCGTTCCTGGCCGGCTTGGAGCAGGCCAAGGCGAACGGGCACGACCTGTCCACCATCGGGTCGGTGGCGTCCTTCTTCGTCTCCCGCGTCGACTCCGAGGTCGACAAGCGGCTCGAGAAGATCGGCTCCGAGCAGGCGAAGGCGCTGCGGGGCAAGGCGGCGATCGCCAACGCCCAGCTGGCGTACGAGCGCTACAGCGAGGTGTTCTCCTCCGACCGCTGGCAGGCGCTCGCCGACGCCGGCGCGCACCCCCAGCGGCCGCTGTGGGCCTCCACCTCGACGAAGAACCCGGACTACCGGGACGTCATCTACGTCGAGGAGCTGATCGCGCCCGGCACGGTCAACACCATGCCGGAGGCGGTCATCCACGCGTACGCCGACCACGGTGAGACGAGCGCCGACACCATCACCGGCTCCTACGACGCGGCCCGCAAGGTCTTCGCCGACCTGGAGTCGGTCGGGGTGGACATGGCCGACGTGATCGCGACCCTGGAGCGCGAGGGCGTGGAGAAGTTCGAGACCAGCTGGCAGGAGCTGATCGACGGCGTCCGCAAGTCGCTCAAGGCGGCGGCCTCGGGCAAGGGTTCCCCGAACGAGGCCGCCAAGGGCAACGCGAAGGCCGCCCAGCAGGCCGGTGGTAACGCATGAGCGACGTGTTGGGCGGGCCGGTGGAGGCTGCCGCCGGGCTCGCCGTGTACGGCGCGGACGCCGTCGACAAGTCCGCACCCGCTTCGACCCGGGACGCGCTGGTCAGGAACGAGGTCCCGGGCCGGCTGGCCGCCAAGGACCCGAGCCTGTGGGGGCCGGACGCCGAGGCCGAGGCGAAGATCCGGCTCGGCTGGATGGACACCCACCGGCGTAGCCGGGAACTGCTGGTGCAGCTGGCCGAGCTGACCGCGGAGCTGGTCGACCTGGACCACGTGGTGCTCGCCGGCATGGGCGGCTCCTCGCTGGCCCCGGAGGTGATCGCCCGCACCATGGGCCGACCGCTGACGGTGCTGGACACGACCGACCCGGGCCAGGTGCGGGCGGCGCTGGGTGACCGCCTGGAGCGCACCGTGGTGGTGGTGGCCAGCAAGTCCGGCTCGACGGTGGAGACCGACAGCCACCGACGCGCCTACTGGCAGGCGTTCCTGGACGCCGGGATGACCGAGGCGGAGGCCGGTCGGCACTTCGTCATCGTCACCGATCCCGGCTCGCCGTTGGAGGCCACCGCCACCGAGATGGGCGCGTTCACCGTGCTGGCCGACCCGAACGTGGGCGGCCGGTACTCGGCGCTGACCGCGTTCGGGCTGGTGCCCTCGGCGCTGGCCGGGGTCGAGGTGGCGGAGCTGATCGACCAGGCCGACGAGCTGGCCGCGTCGCTCGGCGAGGATCGGGACAATCCCGCGCTCGCGCTGGGCGCCGCCCTGGGCGCCGCGGCCACGTTGGCCCGGGACAAGGTCGCGCTGATCTCCGACGGCACCGGGATCGAGGGGTTCGGCGACTGGGCCGAGCAGTTGATCGCCGAGTCGACCGGCAAGGCCGGGGTGGGCATCCTCCCGGTGGTGGTGGAATCCCCGCAGAGCGCCGGCGCCAGCGGCCCGGACGTGTTGACCGTCACCTACGGCGGGTCACTGGCCGCCGGGGACGCTCCGGGCGGCGGCGCCAACCCGGACGTGGCGGTCAACGGTCCACTGGGCGCGCAGTTCCTGGCCTGGGAGTACGCGACCGCGGTGGCCGGGGTGGTGCTCGGGATCGACCCGTTCAACCAGCCGAACGTCACCGAGTCCAAGGAGAACACCAACAAGATCCTGGCCTCGGGCCTGCCGGCGGAGACGCCGTCGTTCACCGAGGGCGCGATCGAGGTGTACGCGCCGCAGGGCGCCCCCGGTGACCTGGCCGGCGTGCTGCGCTGGCTGCTCGACGGGTTGGGCGACGACGGCTACCTGGCGGTGATGGCGTACCTGGACCGGTTCGCCGACGCGGACGCGGGCCGGCTGCGTGCGCTGCTGGCCGAAGCGGCCGGCCGGCCGGTCACCTTCGGTTGGGGTCCCCGGTTCCTGCACTCCACCGGTCAGTACCACAAGGGCGGCCCGCAGGTGGGCAGCTACCTCCAGGTGACCGGCGCGGTCGCCGAGGACCTGCCGGTGCCGGGCAAGCCGTACACCTTCGGCGAGTTGCAGGCGGCGCAGGCCGCCGGCGACCGGCAGGCCCTCGCCGGCCGGGAGCGGCCGCTTCTGCGGCTGCACCTGACCGACCGGGCCGCCGGCGTCGCCCAACTGCTCGACGCGGCCGGTGAGCTGCGGGCGTGAGGATGGACGACGTGACACAAGCGGAGCGAGGAGGCGGCGTGAACCCGCTGCGCGACCCGCAGGACCGCCGGCTGCCCCGGATCCCCGAGCCGTGCGCTCTGGTGATCTTCGGGGTGACCGGCGACCTGGCCCGCAAGAAGCTGCTCCCGGCGGTCTACGACCTGGCCAACCGGGGGCTGCTCCCGCCCGGCTTCGTGGTGCTCGGCTTCGCCCGCCGCGACTGGGGTGACGGCGACTTCGAGACGCTGGCCTGCGAGGCGGCGCGCAAGCACGCGCGTACCCCGTGGCGGGACGAGGTCTGGGCGCGGCTGGCCGGCAACATCAAGTTCGTCGGCGGGTCGTTCGACGACGACGCCGCCTTCGACCAGCTCGCCACGACGCTGGACGAGCTGCGGCAGAGCCACGGCATCACCGGCAACGCGGCGTTCTACTTCTCCATCCCCCCGGCCGCGTTCCCCGTCGTGCTCAAGCAGCTGGCCCGCACCGGGATGGCCGACAACGAGAAGTCCGGCGGCTGGCGCCGGGTGGTCGTGGAGAAGCCGTTCGGCAACGACCTGCCCTCGGCGAAGGCGCTCAACGACCTGGTCGACGACGTCTTCACCCGCCAGGACGTCTTCCGGATCGACCACTACCTGGGCAAGGAGACCGTCCAGAACATCCTCGCCCTGCGGTTCGCGAACAACCTGTTCGAGCCGCTGTGGAACTCCAAGTACGTCGACTCGGTGCAGATCACCATGGCCGAGGACGTCGGCATCGGCAGCCGCGCGGGTTTCTACGACACCGTCGGCACCGCCCGCGACGTACTCCAGAACCACCTGCTCCAGCTTCTGGCCCTGGTGGCCATGGAGGAGCCGACCAGCTTCGACGCCGACGAGATCCGGACCGAGAAGCTGAAGGTGCTCAAGGCGATCACCCTGCCCAAGGACGTGGCCCGGGACACCGTACGCGGCCAGTATCTGCCGGGGTGGGTCGGCGGCGAGCGCGCGGTCGGCTACCTGGAGGAGCAGGGCGTACCCGCCGATTCCACCACCGAGACGTACGTGGCGGTGCGGCTGGGCATCCAGAACCGCCGCTGGGCCGAGGTGCCGTTCTACATCCGGGCCGGCAAGCGGCTGCCCCGGCGGGTCACCGAGGTCGCCATCATGTTCAAGAAGGCGCCGCACCTGCCGTTCAACGACGCCGACATGGAGTCGCTGGGCAACAACCAGCTCGTCATCCGGGTGCAGCCGGACGAGGGCGTGGTGCTCAAGTTCGGCTCGAAGGTGCCGGGCACCACGATGGAGGTCCGCGACATCGCGATGGACTTCCAGTACGGCGAGGCGTTCACCGAGTCCAGCCCGGAGGCGTACGAGCGACTGGTGCTGGACGTGCTGATCGGCGACCGCACGCTCTTCCCGGACGCGGCGGAGGTCGAGCAGAGCTGGCAGGTGATCGACCCGCTGGAGCACGCCTGGGCGGGCACCACGCCGGAGCCGTACCGCGCCGGCGAGTGGGGGCCGCGGGCAGCCGACGAGATGCTGGCCCGCGAGGACCGCGCCTGGCGGCGCGCGTGACCGAGCGGACCAGCGGGCACAGCAGCGGGGCGCTCGCGCCGCCGCGAAGCGGTGGCGCGAGCGAGCGAACCAGGAGGCTCCAGTGATCGGGCTGTGGGACACCACCGGCAACGAGGTGGTCAAGGCGCTCGCCGCCGAGCGGCGCAGCGCCGGCGGGGTGGCCAGCGGCATGGCGCTCACCCTCATCGTGGTGGTGGACGAGAAGCGGGTCCGGGAGGCGGAGGCGGCGGCGACGATAGCGGCCGCCGCCCACCCGTGCCGGCTGGTGGTGGTGGTCCGTTCCGAGATCGAGCGGGACCGCAACCGGTTGGACGCGGAGATCGTGGTCGGTGGCCGGCTCGGCCCGTGCGAGGCGGTGGTCACCCGGATGTACGGGCGGCTGGCCCTGCACGCCGAGTCGGTCGTAATGCCGCTGCTGGTCCCGGACGTGCCGGTGGTCACCTGGTGGCACGGCGAACCGCCGGCCGAGATCGCCACCGACTTCCTCGGCGTGGTCGCCGACCGGCGGATCACCGACACGGCGCAGGCCGCCGACCCGGTGGAGGCGCTGCGGCAGCGGGCCCGGGACTACGCCCCGGGCGACACCGACCTGGCGTGGACCCGGATCACCCCGTGGCGGACCCTGGTCGCTGGGGCGTTCGACACCACCGAGGCGCGGGTGACCGAGGCGACGATCGTCGCGCCGCCGAGCGACCCGACGGCGGCGCTGATGGCCGGTTGGCTGAGCAGCCGGCTCGACATCACCCCACGCCGGGTGGACTCCCCCGAGTTCCCCCGGATGCGTGAGGTGGAGCTGACCTGCGCCAACGGCGACCACCTGACGCTCACCCGCGAGGACAGCATGGCGGTGTTCCGGCGGACCGGCCAGGACGACCGGGCCCTGCCGCTGGTGCGTCGGCCGCTCGGCGACGAGCTGGCCGAGGAGCTGCGCCGGCTGGACGCCGACCAGGTGTACGCGGAGGCGTTGGGCGCGACCGCCGGGCTGCGCGGCCTGGAGCAGCGCCCACCGCAGCGGGTGCACGTCTGGAAGGATCCGGCCACCGCCGAGCGCGCGGAGGCCGGGGTCACCGCGCACGCCGGCACGAGCGGCGAGCGCTGAGCCCGCCGACGTTCGGTACACCACGTCGGGGCAGGGCCGGGTGGTCCCGGGCCCTGCCCCCGAAACCTCCCGGGGCATCCCGCCCCGCCACATCCGGGCACCGGCCCGGGCACGACGCGACAGCGACCGCCCCGCGGTCGGGAAACGAAGGCACAACCGATGAGTGAGGCGACTGTCGCCGTGCACGCCGACGCCGACCTGCTGGCGCAGGCCGTGGCGGCCCGCCTGCTGGTGAAGCTGCTCGACGCCCAGGCCGACCGGGGCGAGGCCTCGGTGGTGCTCACGGGTGGGCGCGTCGCCGCGGCCGTCTACCGGGCGGTGGCACACCTGCCGGCCCGCGACGCGGTCGACTGGTCCCGGGTCGACGTGTGGTGGGGCGACGAGCGGTTCCTGCCCGCCGGCGACCCGGAGCGCAACGAGACCCAGGCCCGAGCCGCGCTGCTGGACGTCGTGCCGCTGGACCCGGCCCGGGTGCACCCGATGCCCGCCTCCGACGGCCCGGCCGGCAACGACCCCGAGGCGGCGGCCGCCGCGTACGCCGACGAGCTGGCGCGCGCCGCCCGCCCCGGGCACGCCGAGCTGCCGCACTTCGACGTGCTGATGCTGGGCGTCGGCGAGGACGGGCACGTCGCCTCGGTCTTCCCCGGGCACCCGGTGCACTACGAGAGCCGACCGGTCAGTGCGGTGCGGGGCAGCCCCAAGCCGCCGCCGGTGCGCACCACCCTCACCCTGCCGGCGATCAACACCGCCGAGGAGGTCTGGCTGGTGGCTGGCGGCGCGGACAAGGCGCGTGCGGTCGGCATGGCCCTGGCCGGGGCCGGACCGGTGCAGGTGCCGGCCGCCGGGGTGCACGGCGTGGACCGTACCCGGTGGCTGCTGGACCGGGCCGCGGCAGCCGACGTGCCGGCCCGGCTGCGCAGCCTGCGCTGAGCGCCGCGCACCCCGCGCTGCGCTGAGTGCCGCGCACCTCACGCGGAAGGAAGGGCCCCATGTCAACGCTCAGCGTTGCGGGGCCCTCCTGTCATTCGCCCCGGCGGCGGCGCAGCGCGGCGAGCGCCTCGGCCAGCAGCGCCTCGCCCTCCTCGGCGGTACGCCGCTCCTTCACGTACGCCAAATGGCTCTTGTACGGCTCGGCGCGGGCCCGCCCGGGCGGGTTCTGCGCGTCCTGCCCGGCGGGCAGGCCACAGCGGGGACAGTCCCACAGCGGCGGCGCCACGGCGTCCGCGGCGATCCGGATGCAGGTCCGGTGGTCGTTGCGGCACCAGTAGGTGACGTCCTGTCGGGGGGCGGGAGGGTGTCGCTCGTCCGGACGGACGGGTGCGGACCCGATCCGGGCGCCGCGGATGACGTTGCCACTCGGCACGGCTGCTCGCTCCTGTCGTCGGAGGGACCCGCCGTCTTCGGGGGTGGGCGGCGGGCGACGCGGTGCAGCGGAGAAAAGCCTGCGCGCGGCCCGTCTGGTGACGGACCGCGCGCAGATTGTACGACTTGACGGGCCTGCTCAGGCGCCGCTGTTCATCTGGAGGCGGAGCCAGAGCCCGAGCCCGATGATGGCGGCGAACCAGACGACGCTCACCAGGACGGTGTAGCGGTCCAGGTTCTTCTCCGCCACCGAGGAGCCGGCGAGGCTGGAGCTGACTCCACCGCCGAACATGCTCGACAGACCGCCGCCCTTGCCGCGGTGCAGCAGGATCAGCAAGGTGAGCAGAATGCTCGTGATGACCAGCAACACGATCAACGTGTATGCGAACCAGATCGGCATGGCTGGGGTCAGTTCCTCTCGTAGCGATCCTCGCCCGGTCTGATCGGGCACGGTGGCACCGACCGGTGGACGGGCGGGGTCAAGGATACCGAGCGATCAGCGGGCGATGTGCTCCGGGAACCGGCAGATCTGCGCGAATTCCTCCGCGTCCAGGCTGGCGCCCCCCACCAGGCCCCCGTCCACGTCCGCCATCGCCATGATCGTGGCGATGTTGGACGCCTTGACCGAGCCGCCGTAGAGGACCCGGACCTGGTCGGCGGTGTCCTGGTCGAAGCGCGCCGCCAGCCGCTGGCGGACCGCACCGCAGACCTCCTGGGCGTCCTCCGGCGTCGCGGTCTTGCCGGTGCCGATCGCCCAGACCGGCTCGTACGCGATCACCACCTGCCGCACCTGCTCGGGGGTGAGCCCGGCGAGGCCACCGTCGAGCTGGTCGGAGCAGTGCGCCACGTGGCCGCCCTGCTCGCGGACGTCCAGCCCCTCCCCCACGCAAAGGATCGGGGTCAGCCCGTGCGTCAGCGCCGCCTTCACCTTGGCGTTGACGAGCGCGTCGTCCTCGTGGTGGAAGGCCCGCCGCTCGGAGTGCCCGACGACCACGTACGAGCAGCCGAGCTTGGCCAGCATCTGCCCCGAGATGTCCCCGGTGTAGGCGCCCGAGGCGTGCGGGGAGAGGTCCTGCGCGCCGTAACCGATCAGCAGCTTGTCCCCGTCCACCGCCGTCTGCACGGTGCGCAGGTCGGTGAAGGGCGGCAGGACGACCGTCTCCACGTCGGTGAGCTGCTTCTCGGTGAGGCTCGCAGCCAGCTTCTGCACCAGCAGATTGGCCTCGAGGTGGTTGAGGTTCATCTTCCAGTTGCCGGCCATCAGTGGCCGGCGGGTGGTGCTCGCCATTCAGTTCTCCAGGGCCGCGATGCCGGGGAGGGTCTTGCCCTCCAGGTATTCCAGGGAGGCGCCACCACCGGTGGAGATGTGCCCGAAGGACGACTCATCCAGCCCGAGGGCACGGACCGCAGCTGCGGAGTCGCCACCACCGACGACGCTGAACGCGTCGGCCTTGGTGATCGCCTCGGCGACCCCCCGGGTGCCGGCCGCGAACGCCGGCATCTCGAACACGCCCATCGGGCCGTTCCAGAAGACCGTCTTCGCCTGGGACAACGCGGCGGCGAAACCCGCCACCGTCTCCGGGCCGATGTCCAGACCGAGCCGGTGGCTCGGGATGCCGTCGACGCGGACCGTGTCGTGCGCGGCGTCCGGCGCGAACGCGTCCGCCACCACCACGTCGACCGGGAGCATGATCTTGCCCCCGGACCGCTCGAGCAGATTGCCGCAGGTCTCGACCATCTCCTTCTCCAGCAGCGAGGTGCCCACCTCCAGACCCTGGGCCTTGAGGAAGGTGAAGCACATCCCGCCGCCGATGAGCAGCCGGTCGACCGTGGGCAGCAGGGCCTCGATCACCGCCAGCTTGTCGGAGACCTTGGACCCGCCGAGCACCACCACGTACGGGCGCTCCGGGTCACCGGTCAGCTTGGAGAGGACCTCGACCTCACGCAGCACCAGCCGGCCGGCCACGTGCGGAAGCCGCGCCGGCACGTCGTACACGCTGGCGTGCTTGCGGTGCACGGCGCCGAACGCGTCGTCCACGTACGCGTCGCCGAACGCGGCGAGCTGGTCGGCGAAGGCGCCCCGCTCGGCGTCGTCCTTGCTGGTCTCACCGGCGTTGAAGCGCAGGTTCTCCAGCAGGGCGACCTGGCCGTCGGCCAGGCCCGCGACGGTGGAGCGGGCCGAGTCGCCGACCGTGTCGGTGGCGAAGTGCACCGGCGCGCCGAGCAGCTCACCCAGCCGCCCGGCGACCGGGCTGAGGCTGAACTGCGGGTCCGGCGTGCCCTTCGGGCGACCCAGGTGCGAACAGACGATCACCTTGGCCCCGGCCTCGACCAGCGCACCCAACGTCGGCAGCACCGCGCGGATGCGCCCGTCATCCGTGATGTCACCGGTCTGCTTGTCGAGCGGGACGTTCAGGTCGGCGCGCACCAGCACGCGCCGACCCGACACCCCCTCGGCGAGCAGATCGTCGAGGGTACGGATGCTCACAGCGACGAACCCACCAGCTTGACCAGGTCGACCAGGCGGTTGGAGTAGCCCCACTCGTTGTCGTACCAGCCGACGACCTTGACCTGGTTGCCGACAACCTTGGTCAGCGGCGCGTCGAAGATGCACGACGCCGGGTCGGTCACGATGTCGGTGGAGACGATCGGGTCCTCGTTGTAGACCAGGATGCCCTTGAGCGGGCCGTCCGCGGCGGCCTTCAGCGCGGCGTTGACCTCGTCCACGGTGGTCTCGCGACCCACGTTGACGGTGAGGTCGGTGACCGAGCCGGTCGGGATCGGCACCCGCAGGGCGTACCCGTCGAGCTTGCCCTTCAGCTCCGGCAGCACCAGGCCGATGGCCTTCGCGGCCCCGGTCGAGGTCGGCACGATGTTCAGCGCGGCGGCCCGGGCCCGGCGGAGGTCCTTGTGCGGGGCGTCCTGGAGGTTCTGGTCCTGGGTGTACGCGTGGATCGTCGTCATCAGACCGTGCTGGATGCCGAACGTGTCGTGCAGCACCTTCGCCATCGGGGCGAGGCAGTTGGTGGTGCAGGAGGCGTTGGAGATGATGGTGTGCTTCGCCGGGTCGTAGGTGTCCTGGTTGACACCCATGACGACGGTGACGTCCTCGTTCTTCGCCGGGGCGGAGATGATGACCTTCTTGGCCCCGCCGGTGACGTGCGCCTTGGCCTTGGTGGCGTCGGTGAAGAAGCCGGTCGACTCGATGACGACGTCGGCGCCGACCTCGCCCCACGGCAGCGCCGCCGGGTCCTTCTCGGCGTACGCCTTGATGGTCTTGCCACCGACGGTGATCTCGTCGGCGGTGGCCTTGACCTCGTACGGCAGGCGACCCAGGATGCTGTCGTACTTGAGCAGGTGGGCGAGCGTGGCGTTGTCGGTCAGGTCGTTCACCGCCACGACCTCGATGTCGGCGTCGGACGCCAGCACTGCCCGGAAGAAGTTACGGCCGATCCGGCCGAAGCCGTTGATGCCAACCCGGATGGTCACAGGTCCCATCTCCTCGCGTTCTGGTCCGCCGGCTTCAGACAACGGGCCGGCGGGAATGGTGTGCGCCGACCGTTGGAGCCGGCCGTCGACGGTTCATCTCGGCCACCCCGCCGCGCGGTCTGAGGACCTGACCGCCCGAGGCGGTGGGGCACGACGAGGAGTGCCGGGTGTCGGCCCCCTTGCCGTACGCAGCGACCTTATCCGAGCGTGCGCGGCCACGCTGCGCCGGGTCGTGTTCCCGGGCGCACCGTGCGGCCCCACCGTCCTATCAGACCACGAGCATGTCGGGCGTGACGGCAGCTTCGGTATCCGGGATGCCGAGGTCCCGCGCCCGCTTGTCGGCCAACGCCAGCAGCCGGCGGATCCGCCCGGCGATGGCGTCCTTGGTCAGCGGAGGCTCGGCCAGCGCGCCCAACTCCTCCAGCGACGCCTGCCGGTGCTCCAGGCGCAGCCGACCGGCGTCGGTCAGGTGGTTGGGGGCCTCGTCGGCGAGGATCTCCAGCGCCCGGGTCACCCGCGCGGCGGCTGCCACCGCGGCGCGGGCCGAGCGGCGCAGGTTCGCGTCGTCGAAGTTGGCCAACCGGTTGGCGGTGGCGCGCACCTCGCGACGGACCCGGCGCTCCTCCCAGGCCAGCACGCTGGAGTGCGCGCCGATCCGGGTGAGCAGCGCGGCGATGGCGTCACCGTCCTTGACCACCACCCGGTCCACCCCGCGCACCTCGCGGTTCTTGGCGGCGATCCCGATCCGACGGGCAGCGCCGACCAGCGCCAGCGCCGACTCCGGCCCCGGACAGGTGATCTCCAGGGCGCTGGACCGGCCGGGCTCGGTGAGCGAGCCGTGCGCCATGAACGCGCCCCGCCAGGCGGAGACCGCGCAGCAGACGTTCGCCGCCACCACGTGCGGGGGCAGGCCGCGCACCGGCCGCCCGCGCACGTCCAGCAGGCCGGTCTGCCGGGCCAGGGCCTCGCCGTCCTTGACCACCCGGACGATGAAGTGGCTCCCCTTGCGCAGGCCGCCGGAGGCCAGCACGTGGATTTCGCTCGGGTACCCGTAGACCTCCGCGATCTCCCGCCGCAGCCGGCGGGCGACCGCCCCGGTGTCCAGCTCCGCCTCCACCACCACGCGGCCGGAGACGATGTGCAGGCCCCCCGCGAAGCGCAGCAGCGCGGCCATCTCCGCCCGCCGACAGCAGGGCTTGGGCACGTCGACCCGACTCAGCTCGTCCTTGACCGCAGCCGTCATCGCCATTGTGCGTCCCCTCACGGACCGGTTCCGGCGTGTCGCCGGAGATTACGTACGTGTCTAACGATCGGCACCCAGGACAGGCACCAGCGCGGCGCCCAGGGCAGCCGGATCATGGCGGGGAGTGCCGTCGACGACGGCGACGGGGGCGAGGACCAGGCGGGCACCCAGCGATTCTGCCGCACGTTCGACCGGTTCGGGGTCACCCACCGCCTTGGCGTCAGCCAGGACAAGATCCACCTTGAGCTCGGGAAGGTACCAGTGCAGCGCCGCGAGGTGATCGGCGACGGAGAGACCCAGGGTCTCCTTCTCCGCGGCGAGGTTCAGCGTGACCAGTCGCCGGGCCGGACTGGACACGATCGCGTCGGCCAGTTGCGGCACCAGCAGGTGCGGCAGCACGCTGGTGTACCAGCTGCCCGGCCCGAAGATCAGCCAGTCCGCGGCGCCGATCGCGGCCAGCGCCTCGGCGCACGCCGCCGGGGCGGTCGGGCTGAGCCGCAGCGACTCGACCCGCCCGGTGGTGACCGCCACCTGATGCTGGCCGCGTACGGTGCGCACCTCGTCCGGAGCCGCCGGGTCGGCGCCCCGCACCCGCGCCTCGATGCCCACCGGTTCGCGGGACATGGGCAGCACCCGGCCGACCGCGCCGAGCATCGCGCCGGCGTGCTCCAGCGCGGCCACCGGGTCACCGAGCAGCTCCATCAGCCCGCAGAGCACCAGGTTGCCGACCGCGTGCCCGGCCAGCCCGTCGGCGCGGGTGCTCACCCGCTCCGCGCCGGGACCGTTGACACCGGGACCGTTTGCGCCCTGGCCGTCTACGTCCTGGCCGTTTGTGCCCTGGTCACGCGGGTCGGGGTCACGGCCGTCGGTCGCCGCCGGGGGCGGGTCGGCTTCGCCGAGCGGGGGTACGCCGGCCGGCACGGCGGCGAAACGGTGCTGGAACAGCCCGGCGCTGCGCCGCGTGGCGGGGTGGTCCCCGGCCAGCGCGACCAGCGCCTGCCGCAGGTCGCCCGGGGGCAGGCCACCCCGCTCGGCCCGCAGCCGGCCGCTGGACCCCCCGTCGTCGCCGACCGTGACCACCGCGGTGATGTCGAGGTCGAGTTCGGGAGCGCAGTGGCGCAGCGCGCGCAGCGAGGCGGAGAGGCCGTGCCCGCCGCCGAACGCCACCACCCGACGGGCCGTCATTCTCGCCCCAGGTCACGGTGCTGGGCGTTGGCCGCCAACCCGGACTGGCGCAACCGGCCGGCCAGCTCCTCGGCGATGGCCACGCTGCGGTGCTTGCCGCCGGTGCAGCCCACGGCCACCGTCAGGTACCGCTTGCCCTCCCGCTCGAAGCCGGCGGTGGTGGCGTTGACCAGGTCGGCGTACGAGGCGACGAACGCGTCGGCGCCCTCCTGGCCCAGCACGTACGCGCTGACCGCCTCCTCCCGCCCGGTGTGCTCGCGCAGCTCCGGCACCCAGTACGGATTCGGCAGGAACCGGGCGTCCAACACGAAGTCGGCGTCCGGCGGCAGGCCGTACTTGAAGCCGAACGACAGCACGGTGACCCGCAGCCGGCGGGCGTCCTCGCCGCCGAACAGCTCCTCGATGCGCCGCCGGAGCTGGTTGACGTTCAGGTGGCTGGTGTCGATGATCACGTCGGCCTGGTCGCGCGCCTCCTCCAGCAGCCCACGCTCCACGGCGATGCCGTCGGCCAACCGACCGTCGCCCTGCAACGGGTGCGACCGCCGGACGCTCTCGAACCGCCGGATCAGCACCTCGTCGTCGGCGTCGACGAAGACCACCCGGGGCGAGAAGCCCCGCTCCTTGAGCTCACGGATCGCCCCGGCCAGGTCGGTGGAGAAGGCGCGCGAGCGGACGTCCAGCACCATCGCGGTTCGCCGGGCCGCCCCGCCGGCCTTGAACGCCAGCTCGGCCATGTCGAGCATCAGCGCCTGCGGCAGGTTGTCCACCACGTAGTAGCCGACGTTCTCCAGCGCCCGGGCCACCGTGCTGCGACCGCCGCCGGAAAGCCCGGTGACCACCACGAGCGTGGTCTCCGACTCGGCCGTCGGCTCCCCGTCGATGGCCTCCGGGACGTCGATCCGGTCACTGGCTCTGCGCGCCTCGCTCACCCGTACCCCCAAGCCGTGGCGCCGCGGCCGCCCTCGGCCGCGATTGGTCAATCAGCGACTCTATCCCGCCGCCCGGCCGAGGTCCGGCACCCTCTCCTCGGGTGCGCCGGGCGTGCGCTGTCGGGGTCGGCTCGTAGACTCCGCGGATGGCTTCCCCCACCGACCTGCGTACCGAGGGCGCGCTGCCGGTGCTGCGCCGGGTGTTCGGTTACGACGCCTTCCGCGGCTTCCAGCAGGAGGTGATCGACCACGTGGTCGCCGGTGGCGACGCGCTGGTGCTGATGCCCACCGGTGGCGGCAAGTCGCTGTGCTACCAGATCCCGGCCCTGGTCCGCGAGGGCGTGGCGGTCGTCGTGTCCCCACTGATCGCCCTGATGCAGGACCAGGTGGACGCGCTCACCGCGGTCGGCGTCCGGGCCGGCTTCCTCAACTCCACCCAGACCCTCGACGCCCGGCGCCGGGTCGAGGCGGCCTTCCTCGCCGGCGAGCTGGACCTGCTCTACCTGGCCCCGGAGGCGCTCGGTGTGCGGTCCACCCTCGCCCTGCTCGACCGGGGTCGGATCGGGCTGTTCGCGATCGACGAGGCGCACTGCGTGTCCCAGTGGGGGCACGACTTCCGCCCCGACTACCTGGCGCTGTCGATGCTGCACGAACGGTGGCCGGAGGTGCCCCGCATCGCGCTGACGGCCACCGCGACCAGCGCCACCCGCACCGAGATCGCCAGCCGGCTCAAGCTCGACGACGCCCGGCACTTCGTGGCCAGCTTCGACCGGCCCAACATCCAGTACCGGATCGTGCCCAAGCGCGAGCCGCGCAAGCAGTTGCTGGCGCTGCTGCGCGACGAGCACCCCGGCGACGCCGGTATCGTCTACTGCCTGTCCCGCGCCTCGGTGGACAAGACGGCCGAGTTCCTCACCGCCAACGGGATCGCCGCACTGCCGTACCACGCCGGCCTGGACGCGGCCACCCGCGCCGCCAACCAGCAGCGCTTCCTGCGCGAGGACGGCCTGGTGATGGTGGCCACCATCGCCTTCGGCATGGGCATCGACAAGCCGGACGTCCGGTTCGTCGCGCACCTCGACCTGCCCAAGTCGGTCGAGGGCTACTACCAGGAGACCGGCCGCGCCGGCCGGGACGGGCTGCCGTCCACGGCCTGGCTGGCGTACGGGCTCCAGGACGTGGTCCAGCAGCGCAAGATGATCGAGACGTCCGACGGCGACCTCGCGCACCGCCGCAACCTCGCCGCGCACCTGGACGCGATGCTCGCGCTCTGCGAGACGGTGCGCTGCCGGCGCGTCCAGCTGCTCGAATACTTCGGCGAGCGGGCGACGGCGGCCTGCGGCAACTGCGACACCTGCCTCAACCCGCCGGAGTCCTGGGACGGCACGGTCGCCGCGCAGAAACTGCTCTCCGCCGTCTTTCGGCTGGACCGCGAACGCAACCAGCGGTTCGGCGCCGGCCACTGCATCGACATCCTGCTCGGCAAGCAGACCGACAAGATCAGCCAGTACGGCCACGACTCGCTCACCGTCTTCGGCATCGGCACGGAGCTGAGCGAGGCCGAGTGGCGGGGCGTGGTCCGGCAGTTGCTTGCCGAGGGTCTGCTCGCCGTGGAGGGCGACTACGGCACGTTGGCGCTGACCGAGGCGAGCGCCGAGGTGCTGGGGCGCCGCCGCACGGTGACGATGCGCCGTGAGCCGGAGAAGCCGGCGTCGAGCCGGTCGACGAAGCCGCGCGGCGCGGCCACCGTGGTCGCGGACCTGGGCCCGGCCGCCACGGCGGTCTTCGAGCGACTGCGTGCCTGGCGGGCGGCCACCGCCAAGGAACAGGGCGTCCCGGCGTACGTGATCTTCCACGACGCCACGCTGCGGCAGATCGCGAGCGACGCCCCGGCCTCGCTGGCCGACCTGTCCCGGGTCAACGGGGTCGGCGAGAACAAGCTCGCCAAGTACGGCGATCAGATCCTGGCGGTCCTCGCCGCCGACACCGCCCCGGCCTGACGGACCGGCGGGCCGGGGTCGCCGCCGCCGGCCGTGAGGCATGACGAAAGGGCCGGACCCCTGGGGGTCCGGCCCTTGTCGGTGATGCTGTTTGCGGTCAGCTGGTGGCGTAGCCGCGGGTGGCGATCCAGTCGGCGAGGTGCTCGACGGTGACCTCGTAGGAGGCGGTGTTCGGATCGGCCGAGTCGGCGATCTTCACGATGTTCCCGCCGTCGCGGTACCCGACCACGCTGATGTAGTGCCCGCCCTCGAAGGAGTGCACCCCACCGTCGGTGTCGACGCTGGTGCCGGCGATGTTCGCGACCACAGCCCGACCGTCGTCCACGGTC
>NZ_RCVJ01000091.1 GCF_003667505.1 Micromonospora sp. BL4 | reverse complement strand
GGGCGGCGTTCCGGGCGGGAGTGGCGCGGACGAAAAGCCCCCTTGGTACTACCCCTCGCTGTCCGCCCGCGCCGTCACCCCCCGGTGAATCCCCGGTGCAGGAAGCCTGCCACCGCTATCGGGGCGGAAAGTCTATTCCGAGCGATAGGTCCGGTTGCCAAGGTCAGTTCTGCCGGTCTTTCTGCCGGTGGTGCGACACGCTCAGGCCGGACCGTTCGCCTCCGCCTCCTGCTCGGGCGCATCGGTGCTGCCGGCGGTGGCGCACGGATGGACGGCGTCGCGCACCCGGCGCAGGCCGTCGAGCAGCGCGGCCAGGGCCTCGGGGTCGAGTTGGCCGGTGAACCACTGCTCGATGATCCGGAGATGCCCGGGCAGCGTGTCGTCCAGCCGCTGCATGCCGGCAGCGGTGACAACGGCGAACGAACTGCGGCGGTCGGACGGGCAGGCCCGGCGGGTGAGCAGCCCGTCGCGTTCCATCCGGTCCACCACACGGGTCACCCCGCTGGTGGACAGGGAGGTCTGCGCGGCGAGATCCGTCATCCTCAGTTGGTTGCCGGGCGAGCGGGCGAGTCGGGTGAGCACCTCGAACTCGACCACGGAGAGGCCCTGCTCGTCGAGTTGGGCGGCGAACCGGGCCGACAGCCCGGCGTGCACCTCGTAGAGCAGGCCGACGGCGGTGATCCGAGGATCGTCGAACACGTTGGTCACTCGTTCATCCTAGCAGTACTTGACACAGGGAATATTGCTATGGCTATAGTTGCTCAAGCAGTCGTTGGGCTACTAAACATTCTCTGGAGGACAGCAGCATGACCAGCAGCATCGATGCGGTTACCCGCGACTGGGACGGCCTCACCATCCCGACGGCCGGCACCTACGCGCTGGACGCAGCGCACAAGCGGGTCGGTTTCGTCGCCCGACACATGATGGTGAGCAAGGTCCGCGGCGAGTTCAGCGAGGCGGCCGCCACCATCACCATCGCCGAGGACCCGCTGCAGTCGTCGGTCGTCGCCACCATTCAGGCCGCCAGCATCGACACCACCCAGGGTGACCGGGACGCGCACCTGCGCAGCCCCGAGTTCCTGGAGGTCGAGAAGTACCCGACGCTGGAGTTCCGCAGCACCGGGGTCACGTCCCGTCACGGCAACGAGTTCGTGCTCGCCGGTGACCTCACCATCAAGGACGTCACCCGTCCGGTCGAGCTCAAGGTGGAGTTCGAGGGCGTCGGCCGCAGCCCGTTCGGCCAGGACATCTTCGGCTTCGCCGCGAGCACCGAGATCGACCGCGAGGAGTTCGGCCTGACCTGGAACGTCGCGCTGGAGACCGGCGGCGTACTGGTCGGCCGCAAGATCAAGATCGAGATCGAGGGCGAGGCCGTCCGCCAGGCCTGATCCTCCGGATCACCGGTACGCCGGGCCTGATCCTCCGGATCACCGGTACGCCGGGCCCGCGCCGCACGTCGGCGCGGGCCCGGCGTCGTCTTCGCCAGCCGTCGCCACCTGGGTGTGAATTGTCACGGGTTGTTCCCACCCCAGGCGGATCCGGCACGCTCCCGACGGGGTACAGATGGCGCCACGAGCGCGTCCACGCCGGCGGCTTCGCATCATCGGCGCCGGCCCCTGGCTCCGGTCAGGTGGGCGCTCTTAACGTGGATGGTTCACAATGCGCTTTCCGGGACGGCAGGATCCCGATCGCGCCGGCTGCCGGGAGGACACATGGGCAGGGACGTCTCGCAGGGCGCCTTCACCCGGGAGGACCGCGTCCGCTACCGGCAGAAGGTCCGGCGGTGCCTGGACGTCTTCGCCCTGATGCTGGACGACTTCGGCTTCGACGCCGACCGGCCGATGACCGGCCTGGAGATCGAGCTCAACCTGGTCGACTCGGCGGCCGAGCCCGCGATGCGCAACGAGGAGATCCTCGCCGACATCGCCGACCCGCTCTTCCAGACCGAGCTGGGGCAGTTCAACCTGGAACTCAACGCCGAGCCCCGGCTGATCGAGGGCACCGGCTTCGCCGACTACGAGCATGACCTGCGCAGCAGCCTCTCCCGTGCCGACGAGCGTGCCGCCAAGTCCGACGCGAAGATCGTCCTGGTCGGCATCCTGCCCACCCTCACCGAGGGCCACCTCGTCGAGGACAATCTCTCCACCAACGAGCGCTACCGGGTGCTCAACGACCAGATCGTCGGCGCCCGGGGCGAGGACATCGAGCTCGACATCCGCGGCGTCGAGCAGCTGCGGACGCACACCGACTCGATCGCCCCCGAGGCCGCCTGCACCAGTCTCCAGTTCCACCTCCAGGTCGCCCCGGACAGCTTCGCCGACTACTGGAACGCGTCCCAGGCCATCGCCGGGGTGCAGGTGGCGATCGGGGCGAACTCTCCCTTCCTCTACGGCCGTCAGCTCTGGGCCGAAACCCGGATCGCCCTGTTCGAGCAGGCCACCGACACCCGCCCGGACGAACTCAAGGCCCAGGGCGTACGCCCCCGGGTGTGGTTCGGCGAGCGCTGGATCACCTCGATCTTCGACCTGTTCGAGGAGAACGTCCGGTACTTCCCCCCGCTGCTGCCGATCTGCGAGGACGAGGACCCGGTGGAGGTGCTGCACTCGGGCGGTGTGCCCCAGCTCGGTGAGCTGCGGCTGCACAACGGCACGGTCTACCGGTGGAACCGTCCGGTCTACGACATCATGAACGGCCGTCCGCACCTGCGCGTGGAGAACCGGGTGCTGCCGGCCGGTCCGACCGTGGTGGACATGCTGGCCAACGCGGCCTTCTACTTCGGGCTGGCCCGCGGCCTGGCCGAGGCGGACCGCCCGATCTGGAGCCAGCTCACCTTCAGCTCCGCCGAGGAGAACTTCCACGCCGCCGCCCGGCGCGGCCTGGACGCCGTGCTGCACTGGCCGCGGGTCGGCGATGTGCCGGTCACGAAGCTGGTGCTGGATCAGTTGTTGCCCACCGCCGCGGCCGGCCTGGACGGGTTCGGTGTCGCCCCGGCCCAGCGCGACCGGTTGCTCGGCATCATCGAGCAGCGCTGCCGGACCGGCCGCAACGGTGCCGTCTGGCAGACCGAGGCGGTCTGGGCGGCCGAGCGGCACCGGGGCATGGACCGGGCCGCCGCGCTGCACCACATGGTCCAGCGCTACGCGGAACTCCAGCGCGGCAACGAGCCGGTCCACACCTGGCCGGTCGACTGAGGCCGGTCTCAGTCCGCGCCGGGTCGCCCGTTCCGTCGGGGTGACCGGCTCCGCCGGCCGCCCGACGCCGCGTCCTCCACCGGCTCGCCGTCCACCGGAGCGGTCGGCTCGGAGCTGTCCGGGTCCGTGCGGGGCGCCGGCACCCGCGGTACGCGGGCAGCATCCCGCTTCCGCGGAACGGTCCCGGCCGCCGGCGGCGCGACACCGGCTACGTCCGTACCGCGTCCCGTGCCGGCCCCGGTCGTGGGACGTACCGGATCGGCATCGGGCTCGCCGGCCCGGGTCGAGTCAGCTTCGGCGACCCGCCGCGCGTCCGCTCCGACCGGGTCGGTCGCGTCCGGGTCGACCCGCCGACTCCGGTTGGCCCGCTCGGCGAGGACAGCGACCAGCACCGAGCCGCCGACGCCGACGATCACCGCGTACGGGGCGATGACCTGGGTGGACAGCTGCGCAGAGCCCAGCGCCGACCAGCGCGGCAGGGTGGTCAGGTAGGCGAGCGCGACGAGCAGCGGCCCGGCCGCGCCGGAGGCCGCCGCGCCGACCCGATGCCCGGCCGAGCGGGCGGCTCGCCGGGCGGCCAGCGCGCCGATCAGCAGCGCGGGAACGAGCGCCAGCAGCGCACCGGGCCAGTAGAGCTGGTCCCCGATCCAGTACCGCGGGTGGTCCGGGTCGAGCTGCCAGGTGCCGAGCTGGGCGCCGGTCAGCCCGCGCCCGACGCGTACCCCGTCGATCACCGAGACCACCGCGAGCAGCCAGAGCCAGGCGGCCGTCGCGGTCACGTTCACCGCGGCGGCGCGGGAGCGCAGCGCCCAGAGCGCGACGAGCACCCCGATCAGGATGCCCAGCCCGGCGTGCACGGCCGCCACCCGTTGCGGCGCACCGGTGTCGGCGCCCACCGCGACCCGCGCGGGTACGGCGACCAGGAGCACGGTGACCAGCCCGCCGATCGCGGCGCCGAGTGCCAGGGACACCCGTCGCAGCAGGCCTCCGTGCTCGCTGGGCGGAACCTCGGCCACCTGGGCCGACGCCGGGCTCGTGCCCTCGACCGCAGCCGGACGCGTGGGCCCGGACGTCACCGACTCCGACCGCGCTGCCGGCTCGGGCTCGCCCGTCGGGGACGGCGCGGCGGGAGGCGTCGGGTCCGGGTCGACCACCGTCGGCTCGGCCGCAGGCGGCACGGCCCTCTGGTGCAGGCGCTGCGCGCAGACCGCACCCAGCACAGTGGAGCTGGCGGCGAGCCAGGTGGCCCAGGCGAGGCCGTCCGCCCAGGCCGTGTCGGTGGCGCCCGCATCGGTGGGCGTCCAGGTGATGACGCCGAGCCCGTAGCCGAAGCCAAGCTGCGCGGCGCCAGCGCCGGCAGCGACCCCGATCGCCGTCACGATCGATACTCCCCAGCCCCGTCTGGCCATGCCGGGCAGCGTAACGTCCCGTCGTCGACCCGGCGAGTGGCAACTACCCGCCGGGGTGGACCGCGGACGCAACGGGTTGGGCGACGACCGGTACGGTCGCCGGTGATGAGGCGGTGGGCGCAATGATGGACGCGAACACGGGTCGGCAGGATGCCGTCGCCGGCCGGGACGGCGGCGGCGCGGGCCGGGCCAGCGTGCTGCTGGGCGGCGGGCTGGTCGCCGTGCTCCTCGCCGCGGTCGGTGCGACCGGCGGCTGGCTGCTGGCCGGCGAGGACGACACACCTCCGGCGGATCCGTTGGCGGTGGCCACGACGAGCGCGCCGACCGGACGGGCCACCGCACCCCGGCCCAGCACCGGCCGGACCACGCCCTCCGCCCCCCGAACCTCCTCCACCCCGACGAAGGGGACCGGGCTGACCGTGCCACCGGTGGTCGGCTCCGACTTCGTCGAGGCCCGGGACGCCCTGCGCAAGCAGCGGCTGGGCTGGCGGCTGGTCTTCGGCAGCGGCACCGGCCGTACGGTCGAGAGCACCTCGCCCGCCGTGGGCACCGAGGTGGCCCGGGGCACCACGGTGCAGCTGCGGGTCGCCGGCCCACCGCCCGAGGCCGAGGTGCCCGACGTGGTCGGCGACGACTGCGCGAAAGCCGCCGACGAGCTGGTCGACGAGGGGCTCTACCCGCGCTACCGCAGCGGCCGCAGCGGAGAGGTCGGCCGGCAGGAACCGGCCGAGGACGGTCCGGCCCGCTGGAACGACGAGGTCAGCATCTGGTGCGGGGAGACGCCGCCGAGCCTGCCGGGCACGAACCCTCCCCTCTGATCTTCGGCCCGCGAACCCGTCTCCACCGCGACCCGACGCGCACGCGCGAGCCCGCCCCGAGATCCGTTCGCCGTGGGCGGGTGCCGGGCCGGCCCCTCGATGCCCGATCAGGGCCGGGCGGTTCGAGCCGCTGATCCCCGCCGATGACGGTGCGGGCGGTTAGGTTGGCGGTCCAGGGCCATGGCACCCGCCCGGTTCGGGAAAGGACGTGCGATGAGCGACGACCGCCAGGAGCCGCCCGCCGGGGAGCACGACGACCGGACGCGTCCGCTACCCCCCACCGCCGGCCGTCCGGAGCCGTCGCCGCCGACCGGACCCGCCACACCGGCCGCCGCGTCGCCGGACGAGACCATGCCGATCGACCGCGCCGCGTCGCCGGATGAGACCGCGCCGATGGACCGCGCCGCGTCCGGTCCCGCCGCGTCGCCGGACGAGACCATGCCGATCGACCGCTCCGCGCAGACCCAGCCGGGCGCGCCGGTCGACCGGACCGCGCGGATGCCCGCCGAGCGGGCGACCCCGGCGCCGTGGTCCGGGCGGGCGGAGGTACGAGCGGCCCGACCGGCCGAGCCCTCCGGAGAGTGGTACGCCGAGGAGCAGGGTGGCCGACGCTGGTGGCTGCCGATCCTCTGGGGCGTGCTCGCTCTCCTGCTCGCCGGGCTGCTCGGCGCTGCCCTCTGGGTGGCGCTCGCCGCGCAGAACGACGACCGGGACGACGACCCGGGGCCCACCCCGTCGCTGCCGCCACCCAGTGCCACCAGCGCCGCGCCGACCAGCGCGGCCCCGACTTCGGCGGCGCCGACCAGCGAGACGCCGAGCAGCCCGGCGGCCACCAGCGCCCCGGCCGAGGTGCCGGTGCCGCCGCTCACCGGTCTGCCGCAGGCCACCGCGGAAGGGCTGCTGGACCGGCTCGGCCTGTCCTACCGGGTGGTGTACCGCCCGTCCGAGCTGCCGCCGGGGACGGTGGTGGGCACCGAACCGGATGCCGGCACCTCGGTGCCCACCGACGAGGAGGTGCTGCTGATCGTGTCCGAGGCGCAGCCCTCGACCGGGGCCAGCACGGCCGGGCCGAGCCCGACGGTGACGCCTACGCAGTGACCGGTGCTCACCACATCCGGCGGCGGGTGCCGACCAGGCCGAGGCCGGCCAGCGCGATGGTGAGGCCGAAGATCCCGGACCAGAACAGCGAGCGGCGGACGTCCGTCGCGGTGTGCCGGTCCGGACCGGCTTCGGTGATCTCCTGCCGCCCGTCGGACTGACCGCCGCCACCGGCGCCGGCAACCGCGGCAGGGCCGGTCGGGTCGATCGCACCGGCACGGCCGTCCGGGGCGTCGGTCTCGAACCAACCGGGTTGGTCGTACGTCGGCGGGTCGGCGTCGACCACGGTGATTTCCGGCGCCGGCACCGGAGTGGTCAGCCGGGTGGACGACAGCGCCGGGTCGCGGGCCAGGACCACGAGGGTGGTCACGGCCCCGAGCAGGGCGAGAAGTCCGAAAGCGTAGGCGATACGGGAGCGGTGGTGCCGCCGCACGGCGGGCTGATTGACCATGACCATCCCAGGCTCAGGGCCCTGGACGCGCGGGTGGAACGGTGCCGGGGTGGGCGTACCAATTCTATGGCGATGGCACGCCCACCGGCGGCGGATCGCGTTGGTCAGCCCACCCGGACCGGGGTACGGACGACGGGTCGCCGGCTCCGTACGGTGTGCGGGCGGGGCTCCGGAGCGGCCTGCATCTGTTGCAGGCCGTCCCGCTGAACGAAGATCGACCGGCGGTTGACCGCGTCGCCGGCGGCGTTCAACTCGTAGCCGTCGAGCCAGAGCCAACCGTCGTAGGTGGGCCAGTCGAGCAACCGGATCACCCGGAACTTGATGGGCCTGAGGAACTGGACACTCGCCGCGCGAGTCACGTGCAGTACGTCACCGGAGCGGGGAAGCACATGGGCTCCTGGGAGGTCGGCCGGCGTCGTGCCGGCGGTGACTGGTCTGGGGAACGTCTCGGCCCGGTGACGGGGTCGCGCCTCGTGGACCGGTGGTGCGGGTGGTGGTGGTCGGGCCGTACTCCGCTGGTGGCGTGCCGCCACCCGACCATCACCCGGCTGCTTCCGGGAACCGCGCCCGCCGCCGCAGCCGGCTGGCTTGCAGCGGCGGGGTCCTCACCCCGGAGCAGCTCTCGGTGTCGCCGGCCGGGCCCGCGTCGTGCCCGTTTCCCCGGGTCGGTGGGATCACCACACCGGGGGACCGGACGGAGACGCTGAGTGATCCGTGCCATACGGACAGACTGCATCAGGGACGTGCTTCATGCAAGTTGCACGTCGACTTTTGCCGATACGTGAGTCCCTTCCGCAAAGCGGCGCTTGAAGCCATCCGTGTCCGGACGGCACACTGAGAGCCGGTTTCGCCCGTCGCGGCCGGCCGAGAACCGGCACCACCCCTCGCCGCGAACGCTCGCCGGTCGACGGTCGCGCCCCCGGCGGGCGACAGCCAGTGGCGCGTCGACCGGAGGTAGCCCGAGTGGGGTCGAGCAGCCAGCGGCGGAAAGCAGTGACCGGGGAGCGCCATGAGTGAGCGGCGCAGCCCCACCATCCGGCGGCGACGGCTCGGTGCCGAGCTACGCCGCCAGCGGGAGTCCGCCGGGATCACCATCGAAGTCGTCGCCGAGCAGTTGGAGTGCTCGGCGTCGAAGGTCTCCCGGATCGAGACCGGGCACACCACGGCCACCCCGCGCGACGTCCGCGACATGCTGCGGATCTACGGCGTGGTGGGCGCCGAGAGCGACGAGCTCGTCCAGATCGCCCGCGAGGCCCGGCAGAAGGGCTGGTGGCACCCGTACAGCACCGTGCTGGTCGGCGCGTACGTCGGGCTGGAGGCTGCGGCGAGCTCGATCCGGGCGTACGAGCAGCAGGTGGTGCCCGGTCTGCTGGAGACCGAGGAGTACGCCGGCGCGATGATCCGCGCGGCCCGGCCGGACTTCACCGCCGATCAGGTCCACCAACGGGTGCGTGTCCGACTGGGCCGTCAGTCGTTGTTGACCCAGGACGATCCGGTCGATCTGTGGGTGGTGCTCGATGAGGCGGTGGTAAGCAGGCCGGTGGGTGGGGACGAGGTGATGCGTGGCCAGCTCAAGCGGTTGGTCGAAGTGGCCGAGTTGCCGAACGTGACGTTGCAGATCCTGCCTTTCGAGGTGGGTGCGCACGCCGGCATGGACGGCACCTTCACGATCCTCAGCTTCCCCGAGCCCGGTGATCCGGATGTCGTGTACGCGGAGAACGCCACGGGTGGGCTTTTCCTTGAGAAGAGCGACGAACTACAGAAGTACAGCTTCATCTTCGATCACATCCGCGCCGCGGCCATTCGTCCGGAGGAGTCCGTCGCACACATCGCAAAACTGGCAGAGGAGCCGTTGTGGAAATGGCGACCAAGGGGTTCCCCGTGGACCTGACGCAGGCAACGTGGTTCAAGAGCTCGAAGAGCGGGCCGAACTGTGACAACTGCGTGGAGGTGGCGTACGTGACCGGGGCGGTCGGAGTGCGGGACTCGAAGGACAAGGCCGGGCCGGCCCTGGTCTTCGCCCCGGGTGACTGGCATGCCTTCGTCGCCGGCACCAGAGGTGGTGTGTTCGGCTCGGCCTGACCGAGCGGTCACGTGAGGTCCCCGTCCGGTCTCGACCGGGCGGGGGCTTTCGCGTGCCCGGGTTGCCGGGCTCCCGCTCGCCGCGAGGTGCCGTCGGCGAGGTTCCGCCGGGATTCCCGTCGCCACAGCGGGTCCGTCTCGTTGAACCCGTCGGTACGGCGCTGGTCCCTGACCCGCCGCACCGGTCCGCAACCCAGCGAGGCAGGCGAGACGGATGACGACGATCGGGTCTGACAATCTCACCAACGGTCCGGGCAAGCCGGAGCGGTTCGGTGGCAAGTACCGCGGGGCGCGTCGGGACACCGTACTGACCGAGGTGGTCTCGACCGACCAGGAGATGAGCGGGCGGGAGGCGCCGGCGGCCGAAGCGAGCGAAGCGCCGCTCTCCCTGCCCTCGCTGGATCCGAACCCGCTGGTCGAGCCGTCCTTTCCGCCGAGCGGCTGGCCGATGGAGGCCACCGGGTCACTGGCTGACCACCCGTTGCTGCGCGGCCTGCTGATGGAGCTGCCGCCGAAGGGCAGCGTGCCGCCGCCGGGCTGGCTGGACCGCTGGTTCGAGGCGACCCGGGCGATCCTGGAGCTGCTATACGTGCAGGGGCCCGGGCGCTCGCGTTGACCGCGGTGGGTCCGGCCGGGCCCGCTCGGCGAGCCTGCTGTGCCGCAGCGCGTGCCGGACGCCGATGGTCAGGATCCCGAGAGCGCCGACGGTGATCACCGGACCGGTGACACCCGGTGCGGCGAGCAGGTCGGTGCCGCCCGCCGCGACCACCGCGGGTACCGTCAGCACGCCGGTGACCTGCAACGGCAACCCGATCAGCGGGTGCGCAGCGGCAGCCCGGAGGCCGTGCGGCGCGGGCGTCTCGGGCGCCGCGGCGAACGCTCCCGCGCCGGCCCGCAGCCGACGCACCCGGCGTACGGTGCAGACCGCCACCACGAGTGCGGGGAGCCCGGCGAGATTGAGGGCGGTGGCCGCCTGATCGGCCGGCGTGTTTCCGGCACTGAACAACCCGGCCGCCAGCACGGTCACCGTGAGCGTCAGGGCCACCAGCGTCAGGATGAGCAGGTGTCCGGCGCGTCGGCGTAGCGCGCGGGCGCGGTCCAGCCGGGGCAGGCCGTCCGCGACCACGCCGGCGGCCAGCCACAGCACGGCGATCGGCAGCAGGGTGGCGAGGGGGCTATCCATGCTGGTCAGCCTCCACGATCGTGGCTGTCCGCGAATCCGGGCGCAGCCCTCGTTCGTCCCGGAACGCCGTCCCGTAGGGGGCATCCTCTCTGCGTTATGAACGATGCGACATGTTTATCTTCATCACTGCGCTGTCCTACCCTCGGGAAAGATCGGCCGTCATGGATCTGAGCGGGACCCGCGTCGGGCGGCTGCCGGTCGGAGGGAGGTAAGAGATGCGTCTTGCCCACAGGTCCGTACTCGTCGGGGTGGCCGCACTGACCCTGTTGGCCGCCGCCACGCCCGCCCTGGCCGCCGAACCCACCGGAGCCATCCGGGCGGCGGGTGGGGACACGGCCGTCGCGGACAGCTACATCGTCGTCTTCAAGGACACCGCCGTCAGCCGGAGCACGGTCGGCGACAACGCGGACCGGCTGGTCGGCCGGCACGGTGGCACGGTGGCACGCACCTACGGCGCGGCGCTGCGCGGCTTCGAGATCCGGGTCGGCGCGAAGGCCGCCGCACGGATCGCAGCCGACCCGGCGGTGGCGTACGTCGAGCAGAACCACACCGTCTCGATCGCCGGCACCCAGACCAACCCGCCGTCCTGGGGTCTGGACCGGATCGACCAGCGGAACCTGCCCCTGAACAGCTCGTACACCTACCCGAACACGGCGTCGAACGTCCGCGCCTACATCATCGACACCGGCGTGCTGTACGGGCACAACGACTTCGGCGGGCGGGCCGTCTCCGGCTTCGACGCGGTGGACGGCGGCTCCGCCGACGACTGCAACGGCCACGGCACGCACGTGGCGGGCACCGTTGGCGGCTCGGCGTACGGAGTGGCGAAGGGCGTCCAGATCGTCGGCGTCCGAGTGCTCAACTGCCAGGGCAGCGGCACCAACGCCCAGGTGGTGGCCGGCATCGACTGGGTGACCGCGAACGCGGTCAAGCCGGCGGTGGCGAACATGAGCCTCGGTGGTGGCGCCAACAGCTCGATCGACACGGCCGTCACCAACTCGATCAACTCCGGCGTCACGTACGCGGTCGCCGCCGGCAACGGCAACGCCCTCGGTGTCCGGCAGAACGCCTGCAACTACTCCCCCGCGCGGGTCGCCTCCGCGATCACCGTCGGTGCGACGCAGAACAACGACGCCGCGGCGAGCTTCTCCAACTTCGGCACCTGCGTCGACATCCTGGCCCCGGGTGTCAACATCACCTCGGCCTGGTACACCGGCAGCAGCGCCACGAACACCATCAGCGGCACCTCGATGGCATCGCCGCACGTCGCCGGCGCCGCGGCGCTGGTGCTCTCGGCGAACCCGTCGTGGAGCCCGCAGCAGGTCCGGGACAACCTGGTCAACAACTCGACCCCGAACGTGGTGACCAACGTCGGCACCGGCACCCCGAACCGGCTGCTCTACGTCGTGAACGGCACCCCGCCGGCCAACGACTTCTCCGTGTCGGTGTCGCCGACCTCCGGCTCCACCGCCCCCGGCGGCTCGGTGACGGCCACCGTCGGCACGGCCACCACCGCCGGTTCCGCCCAGTCGGTCAGCCTCTCCGCCAGCGGCCTGCCGGCCGGCGCGACCGCCTCGTTCAGCCCGTCGACGGTGACCTCGGGCGGCTCGTCCACCCTCACCATCGCCACCTCGGCGAGCACCCCCGCCGGCAGCTACCCGATCACGATCACCGGTAGCGGCGCGGCGGGCACCCGCACGGCCACCTACACGTTGACCGTGACCGGTTCGGGTGGCGGCGGCTGCTCCGGCAGCAACGGCACCGACGTCGCGATCCCGGACACCGGCGCCACGGTGTCCAGCTCGATCACGATCGCCGGCTGCGGTCGCAACGCCTCGTCGGCCTCGACCATCGCGGTGAACATCGTGCACACCTACCGCGGTGACCTGGTGATCGACCTGGTCGCCCCGGACGGCTCGGCGTACCGGTTGAAGAACAGCAGCTACTTCGACAGCGCCGACAACGTGAACACGACCTACACCGCCAACGTCTCCAGTGAGGCGGCGAACGGCACCTGGCGGCTCCAGGTGCGGGACGTCTACTCCGGGGACACCGGCTACATCAACACCTGGACCCTGACCCTCTGACCCGGTTCCCACAGCCGAGGCCCCACCCGGAACACCGGGTGGGGCCTCGTGCCGTACGGATCAGGGGTCAGACCGCGAAGGTGGCCGGCCGATCCGTGGCCGGCGCCGGCGGGCGGGCCTTCCACAGGCCGGTCTTCTGCCCGGCGAGCCGGGCCAGGTAGGCCGGGTTGAGGATCACGTAGCGGCGCCAGAGCCGCTTCGGCTCCAGACCGAGCCGCCAGAACCACTCCAGGCCGACGCGTTGCATCCACGGCGGGGGCTGGCGCAACAGCCCGGCGTGGTAGTCGAAGGCCGCGCCGACCGCCATCAGCGGCATGTCGAGCAACGGCCGCATGGCGTACGTGAAGACCTCCTGGCGCGGGCAGCCGAGCCCGACCAGGACCAGCCGGGCGCCGCTGGACCGGATCCGGTCGGCGATCTCGGCGTCCTCGCCCGGCTGGACCGCGCGGAACTTGGACGGCTCCACCCCGGCAATCTTCAGCGCCGGGAACATCCGCTCCAGCGCCGGGATCAGCTTGGCCAGCGTCTCCTCGGTGGAGCCGTACAGGTAGACCGGCAGCCCCTCGTCGGCGAAGCGTGAGAGCACGTGCAGGGTCAGCGTCGGCCCGTAAACCCGGTCGGTGAGCCCGGCGTGGTGCAGCAGGTTGAGCGCCCAGCGCACCGGCTGGCCGTCGGGGGTGACCACGTCGAAGGAGTTGAGTCGGGCATTGTGCGCCGGGTCCAGCACCCCGGTCATCACGCCGTGCACGGCCAGCGCGGTCAGCGCGAGCGGGCGCCGCTCGTGCGCCGCGGACACCACGGCGTCGGTCGCCGCGGCGTAGTCGGTGGCGTCGACCAGGACGCCGAGCACGTTGCGCTTGGTCTGGGCGGTCATGCCTGGGGCACCCACTTGTCCACGTTGGCTTCGTAGATCTCCCGCAGGATCATCGGGACGTCATACGTAATCTTCCACTCCGGATACTGCGCTTCGAAGCGGGCCATGCTGCTCACGTACCACTGGTGGTCGCCGGTGCGGTTCTGCTCGACGTAGTTGATCTGCGCCTCGCGGCCGGTGATCTCCTCGGCGATCCGGAACGCCTCGATGTGCGAGGTGTTGGAGTGCCGGCCGCCGCCGAGGTTGTAGACCTCTCCCGAACGTGGCGCCCGGAAGAACGCCTCGAACGCGGTCAGCACGTCCCGCGAGTGGATCGCGTCGCGGACCATCTTGCCCTTGTAGCCCAACAGGTTGTACGTCCGACCTTCCATCACGCAGCGCATCAGGTAGGCCAGGAACCCGTGCAGCTCGGCCGCCGAGTGCGCCGGGCCGGTCAGCGTGCCGCCCCGGAAGCAGGCGGTCTTCATGTCGAAGTAGCGCCCGTACTCCTGGACCATCACGTCCGCGGCGACCTTGGAGGCGCCGAAGACCGAGTGCAGCGAGCTGTCGATCGACATGTCCTCGGTGATGCCCTGGTACCAGCGGTGGTCCTCGGGCAGCTCGTACCGGGTCTCCAGCTCGATCAGCGGCAGGCTGTTGGGCCGGTCGCCGTAGACCTTGTTGGTGGAGCAGTGGATGAACGGCGCGTCGATGGCGTGCCGTCGGGTGTTCTCCAGGATGTTGAGCGTGCCGCCGGCGTTCACGTCGAAGTCCGTGTACGGCTCCTTGGCCGCCCAGTCGTGACTCGGCTGCGCCGCGCTGTGGATCACCACGGCGATGTCGGAGCCGTACTTCTTGAACACCTGCTCCAGGCCGTCCCGGTCCCGGATGTCCACCGCGAAGTGGGTGTACGCGGTGCCCAGGTCACGGCTGAGCCGTTCCAGGCTCCACGAGGTGGAGCCGTCCTCGCCGAAGAAGTACCGGCGCATGTCGTTGTCGATGCCGACGACGTCCAGACCGAGGCCGGCGAAGTGCCGGACCGCCTCGGAGCCGATCAGACCACCCGACCCGGTCACCAACGCGACACTCACACGCCACTCCTGGTCCATCGGAGGCAGAAACCATCGGAGCATAGCGTGACAACGGGCACGCCCCGAGATGACGGAAGGGCCCCGCATTCTGCGGAGCCCTCGTCGGTGGTGGGGATGGGGGGAGTTGAACCCCCACGCCCTTTCGGGCACACGGACCTGAACCGTGCGCGTCTGCCATTCCGCCACATCCCCGTGGCACGACCCGGAACACTGTAGCCGCCCCGGACCCACTGTCTCCAGCAGGCCCCGGAGATACTACGCTGTCCCCGGCGCTCGCCACGAGCGGTTACCGTTCGTGGCGGACGAAAGATTAGCACGGGAGACCCGGCCCATCCGAACGGGTCGGTAGCAGGCGGCCGAGCGGCGTGTGAGCTGCGCGCGCGCCGGCCGGATACCATCATGTCCTCGGGACCCGAGGAGGAGCCGGTGAGCGTGCTGCAACGCTTCGAGAAGCGTCTGGAAGGCCTGGTAGAAGGGGCCTTCGCCAAGGTCTTCAAAGGGGTGGTCCACCCCGTGGAGATCCTCAACGCCATGCAGCGGGAGGCCGAGGCGCACAAGGCGATCCTGGCCGGTGGGCGCACGTTGGTGCCCAACCGCTACGTGATCGATCTCTCGCCGTTCGACCATAGTCGGCTGGCGCCGTACGCCGCCGCGCTGGCCCAGGAGTTGGCCCAGTCGCAGGCGGAGTTCATCGGCGAGCAGGCCTGGACGGTCTACGGCGACGTGATCGTCGAAATCGAACGGGGGGAGGGCCTGGACACGGGGATGTTCCGGGTCACCGCCGAGGTGTACACCGGCGGCGAGGTCGCCCCGGTGTCGGCGCCCGGCTACGACGCCGGCCCGCCCGCCTACCCCGCGTACGACCAGGGTGGCGGCTACGGCCCGCCGCCCGGGCACGGTGGCGGCCGTAACGTGCGGCTGGTCTCCGGCGACGGGCGCACCTACCCCCTCCAGATGGGGTCGACGGTGATCGGCCGTGGGGACCAGGCCAACCTGCGCCTGCCCGACGTCGGCATCTCCCGGCGACACGCCCGGCTGGATTTCGACGGCGGACAGGTCGTGCTGACCGATCTGGGGTCGACCAACGGCACCATGGTCAACGGCCAGCGGGTCTCCGCCGTCGCTCTCAACCCGGGTGACATGGTCCAGCTCGGCACCACGACGCTGACCTTCCGCGTGGACGGCTGACCCGCCTTGCCGGAACTGGTCATCACCGTCGCCCGGTTCGGGTTCCTGATCCTTCTGTGGATCTTCGTGTTCACGGTGGTCGGTGTGATCCGCCGGGACCTCTTCGCGGGGGCCCGGTCAGGTCGCCTGGTCGCCGCGCCGCGTGCGGTGGGCGCCTCGACGGGGCAGGCGGCCAAACCAGCGAAGGTGAAGCGGGGCAGGGCGGCGCACCAGCTGGTGGTGACCGCCGGTCAGCTGGCCGGCACTCGGATCACTCTCGGTGAAGCGCAGATCACCATCGGTCGGGCCGAGGACTCCACCCTGGTCATCACGGACGACTACGCCTCCGCGCGGCACGCCCGGCTCGTGCCGCGCGACGGGCAGTGGTTCGTCGAGGACCTCGGCTCGACTAACGGCACGTACCTAGATCGCGCTAAGGTCACCGGACCAACCCCCGTCCCCCTCGGCGTGCCGATCCGGATCGGCCGCACTTCCCTCGAATTACGGCCATGACTCTGACCCTGCGCTATGCGGCCCACAGCGACCGCGGTCTGATCCGAGACGGCAATCAAGACTCCGTCTACGCCGGGCCGCGGCTACTCGCCGTTGCCGACGGCATGGGCGGCATGGCCGCCGGTGACGTCGCCAGCAACATCGTCATCGGTGCCATGGCGCCGCTCGACGAGGACGTCCCGGGGGACGCTCTCGTCGACGCGTTGCGTTCGGCCGTGGGCACCGCCAACCAACAACTCCGCGACACGGTGGACGCCAACCCACAGTTGGAGGGGATGGGCACCACGCTGACGGCGACCCTCTTCTCCGGCAGCAAGCTGGGAATGGTCCACATCGGCGACTCGCGGGCCTATCTGCTGCGCAACGGCGAGTTCGCGCAGGTCACCAAGGACGACACCTACGTCCAGATGCTCGTCGACGAGGGTCGGATCAGCGCCGAGGAGGCGAGCAGTCACCCACAGCGGTCGCTGCTCACCCGTGCCCTGGACGGCCGGGACATCGACCCGGAGTACTCGGTGCGCCAGGTGCTGCCCGGTGATCGGTACCTGATCTGCAGCGACGGCCTCTCGGGTGTGGTCAGCGCCGAGACCATCGGTGAGACCCTGCGGGAGTACGCCGACCCGCAGCAGTGCGTCGAGCGGCTGGTGCAGCTCGCGCTGCGCGGCGGTGGTCCGGACAACATCACGGTGATCATCGCGGACGCCACCGATCAGGACATCGTCGAGGCGACCCCGATCGTCGGCGGCGCCGCCGCCCGGGACCGGGGCATGGCGACCTCCGCCGACGACTCCACCCCGGCCGCCCGGGCCTCGGCGCTCTCCGCGCCGCGCCCGGCCGCGCCCGAGGAGCCGGCGGCGGACGACGAGCAGGAGCGGCCGAAGCGTCGCCCGGTGCGGGCCACCGCCATGGCGCTGGCCCTGCTGGTGATCCTCGGCGGCGGGCTCTTCGCCGGCTGGACGTACACGCAGCGGCAGTACTACGTGGGCGCCACCGAGGAGGGCCAGGTCGCCGTCTTCCGTGGCATTCAGGGTCAGGTCGCCGGGATGGACCTCTCCACCGTGCACCGCACCAGCGGCACCCGGCTGGACGACCTCACCGTGGCGGCGCAGGACACCGTCAAGGTGGGCATCCGGGCCAAGAGCGAGCCGGATGCCGAGCGCCAGCTCGCCGAGCTGACCAGCGACACCCCGAGCAACCCCAACCTGAAGCCGCTCTGCCCGTCCGACCCGACCGCCGCGGTGGGAGGCACGCCGACGCCGACCCCGACGCCGATCGGAACGACGCCGGCACCGAACGGCAGCCCCAGCGCCAAGGCGTCGGTGACCCCCAACGGGGTCGTCAGCGCAAGCCCGACCACCGGTGCGACCGCCGCTGTCGGCGCGACCGGCCCGACCACCACACCCGACGCCACGCCCTCCGACTCGACCACGCCAGGGCTCGACCCGGCCGGTTGCCGGTCTCCCGAGTGAGCGTCAGCTGAGATCCCGAGGACTCCACCCGTGACCGTAGCGGCCACACCGGCACCCTCTCCCGCGACCACGGGCGGGCAGTCCGGCGTACGCCTGGCCCGGTCCCGACGCAACGCCGAGCTGTCCCTGCTGCTGCTCGCCATGGTGCTGGTGGCCGCGTACGGGGCGACTGTCGAGGCGAACCTGCTGGACACGGTCACCCCGGACTTCTGGATGCCCGCCGCCGCGCTCGGCGCGGTCTTCCTCGGCCTGCATCTGGTCATCCGGTTCCTCGCCCCGTTCGCCGACCCGGCCCTGCTGCCGGCGGTGGCGCTGCTCAACGGCCTCGGGGTGGGTTTCCTGCGCCGGATCGACCTGGGCGAGGCGCCCGTGGCCGACCGGGAGAGCCTGGCCATCTTCGCGGGGCAGGGCGGGCGCCAGCTGGCCTGGACGCTCCTCTCGGTGATCCTCGCCGCCGGTCTGCTCGCCATCATGCGCGATCACCGTTCGATCTCCCGGTACGCGTACACCCTGGGCCTGGCCGGCATCGTGCTGGTGATGCTCCCGGCGGTGCTGCCGCGCAGCATCTCCGAGAAGAACGGCGCCAGACTGTGGATCGATGTCGGCCTGTTCTCCATCCAGCCGGGTGAGTTCGCCAAGCTGGCGCTGCTGGTGTTCTTCGCCTACTACCTGGTGCGCAAGCGTGAGGTGCTGTCGCTGGCCAGCCGGCGTTTCCTCGGCATCGACTTCCCGCGCGGTCGCGACCTCGGCCCGGTGGTCGTGGTCTGGCTGATCAGCCTCCTGGTGCTGATCTTCGAGAAGGACCTGGGCACCTCGCTGCTCTACTTCGGCATGTTCGTGGTGACGCTGTACATCGCCACCGAACGGGTCAGCTGGCTGCTCATCGGCCTGGTCCTCTTCTTCGGTGGCGCGTACCTCGCCTACGTCCTCGGCTCGACGGTCGGCGGGCCCTTCGCCAACTTCTACGTGCGGGCCGAGATCTGGCTGGATCCGTTCGCCGACCCGACGGACAAGGGCTACCAACTCGTCCAGGGCCTGCTCGCCCTCGGCACGGGCGGGCTCTTCGGCGCGGGGCCGGGCGGCGGCCAGCCGGACATCCTGCCCGAGGTGCAGAACGACTTCATCTTCGCCGGCATCGGTGAGGAGATCGGCCTCTTCGGCCTCTCCGCGCTGCTGGTGGTCTACCTGCTGATCGTGGAGCGGGGCCTGCGCGCCGCGCTCGCGGTGCGCGACTCGTTCGGCAAGCTGCTCGCCGGCGGTCTCGCGTTCACCCTCGGCCTCCAGGTCTTCGTGATCGTCGGCGGCATCAGCAAGCTCATCCCGCTGACCGGCCAGACCACGCCGTTCCTGTCCGCCGGTGGCTCGTCGCTGATGGCCAACTGGCTGCTCATCGCAGTTCTGCTGCGGGTCTCCGACGGTGCCCGGCGGCCGGTCGCCGGCGGTGGTGGCAAGGCGCCCCGGCCTGCCGGCGGTCCGCCCGAGCAGCTGCACGGTGCTCCCACGGAGGTGATCAAGCCGTGAACGCACCCCTGCGCCGGGTCGGC
Organism: Micromonospora sp. BL4; assembly: GCF_003667505.1. Classification (GTDB taxonomy): domain Bacteria; phylum Actinomycetota; class Actinomycetes; order Mycobacteriales; family Micromonosporaceae; genus Micromonospora. The sequence goes on along the minus strand of NZ_RCVJ01000091.1, from coordinate 2,534 downwards.
GTCGTCGTCATGGTCCTGTTCGGCCTGCTCTTCGCCAACCTCAACTGGATCCAGGCGTACAAGGCCGACGAGTACCGCACCAGCGACTACAACGGCCGCGTCCAGGTCGCCGACTACGAGCGCAAGCGCGGCAACATCGAGGCCGGCGGCACCGCTGTGGCCACCAGCAAGGAGACCACCGGCAAGCTGAAGTTCCGGCGCACCTACCCGGGTGGGGCCAAGTACGCCCACGTGCTCGGCTACAAGCCGGTCAACCTGGCGGACACGGGCATCGAGCAGGTGGAGAACGACTTCCTGGCCGGCACCAGCGACCAGCTGATCGGCGACCGGTTCAAGGACATGTTCACCGGCGACCAGACCGCCGGCGGCAACGTGCTGCTCACGCTCTCCAAGCGGGCCCAGGACGTGGCGTACGACCAGTTGCGCAACAACCAGGTGGACGCGAAGAGGGGCGCCGCCATCGCCATCGACCCCCGTACCGGGGCGGTACAGGCGCTGGTCTCCATGCCCAGCTTCGATCCGAACCCGCTGGCCAGCCACAACACCACCGAGGCGGCGGCGGCGTACAACAAGCTCGAACAAGACCCGGAACGTCCGCTGAACAACCGCGCGCTCGCCGAGACGTTGCCGCCGGGCTCCACCTTCAAGGTCGTGGTGGCCGCGGCCGCGCTGGAGAACGGAATCACCAAGTCCACCCCGATCCCGGCCGGCTCCAGCTACACCCCGCCCACCTCCGGCGAGCCGATCCGTAACGCCTCCACGTCGATCTGCCCCGAGGCGCAGGTCACCCTGATGGAAGCGGTCACGGAGTCGTGCAACACCGGTTTCGCCAAGCTCGGGGTGCGGCTGGGCGCCGACACCATCAAGGAGAAGGCCCGGCAGTTCGGCTTCGAGCAGGACGACCTCACCGTCGGCCAACTCGGCGAGGACGGGCTGCCCACGGCGGCCAGCCGGACCGGGGACATGCAGAACCCGGACGGCGGCACGGACCCGGCCGCACTGGCCCAGTCCTCGATCGGCCAGAACAACGTCCGGATGACCCCGCTGGAGGGGGCCATGATCGCCGGGGCGGTCGCCAACGGCGGCAGCCAGATGCGGCCGTACCTGGTCCGCCAGCTACTCGCCCCGGACCGGACCACCAGCTACTACACCGCGAAGCCGCGGGAGCTGCGCCAGCCGGTCAACGGTCAGGTCGCCAACGACCTGCGCGAGATGATGGTCAGCGTGGTCCAGAATGGCACCGGCGGCAATGCGGCGATCAGCGGCTACACGGTCGGCGGCAAGACCGGCACCGCGCAGTCCGCCCCGGACCGGCCCGACCACGGCTGGTTCATCGGCTTCGCGCTGGACAAGAACGGCACCCCGGTCTCCGCGGTCTGCGTCGTACTGGAGCAGGCCGGCGGCCGCGGCAGCGCCGAGGCGGCCCGGATCGGCGGTCAGATCATGCGGGCCGCCATCGCCGACCCCGGGGGTCGCTGACATGCTCAGCCCCGGCGTCCAGCTCGGCAACCGCTATCGCCTCGACGAGCGGATCGCCAGCGGCGGCATGGGCGACGTCTGGCGTGGCACCGACCAGGTGCTCGGCCGGACGGTCGCGGTCAAGAGCCTGCTCCCCGCGCTGCTCGACGACCCGGACTTCGCCGAGCGGTTCCGCGGCGAGGCTCGGACCATGGCCACCATCAACCACCCGGGCGTGGTGGACGTCTACGACTTCGGCAACGACCAGCAGATCGCCTTCCTGGTCATGGAGTACGTCGAGGGCGACGCCCTGTCGTCCACGCTGAGCCGGGTCGGCCGGCTCACTCCAGCCCGGACGATGGCACTGGTCGCGCAGGCCGCGGACGCGTTGCACGCCGCGCACGAGAAGGGCATCGTGCACCGCGACGTGAAGCCGGGCAACCTGCTGGTCCGGCCGAACGGCACGCTGGTGCTGACCGACTTCGGTATCGCCCGCTCCGACCTGGTCGGCCAGCTCACCGCCGCCGGCTCGGTGCTCGGCACCGCCTCGTACATCTCGCCCGAGCAGGCGACCGGTGGGGTGGCCACCCCGGCGTCCGACGTGTACGCGCTCGGCGTGGTCGCCTACCAGTGCCTCGCCGGCCGGCGACCGTTCGAGGGCGACAACCCGCTCGACATCGCCATGCGGCACGTCCGGGAGACCCCCCGACCACTGCCGGCGGACATCCCGCCGCAGGTCCGGGCCGTGGTGGAACGGGCGCTGGCCAAGGACCCGGCCGCACGGTGGCCCAGCGCCGCCGCGCTCGCCGGCGTCGCCCGTCAGCTCAAGGCCGCACTCTCCCAGCAGGCCAGGGCCGGTGGTCACCCCGGGCCGGTCTCGGCGGCGCCGGCCTCGCCCGCCGCACCCGGCCGGGCACAGGTGCCGTCCGCGCAGCAGCTTCGCCCGCCGGGCGCGCCGCATCGACCGCCGGTCGCCGGGCAGCGGCCGACCGCCGTCGCGCCGGCCCAGCAGCCCCGCCCGACCGCCGGCTGGCTCTTATACACATCTGACGCTGCCGACGATAAGGCCCGTGTCG
>NZ_RCVJ01000040.1 GCF_003667505.1 Micromonospora sp. BL4 | reverse complement strand
GTGCGGGGGTGGCGCCGGGCACCAGCCGGGGCTGGGGCGCGACCGTTCCGCCACGGGCCCCGCCGGGCTCGGAGCTGGTGTCGTCGCCGACCGCCGGCCCGGTGGGACGGTCGTCGTGGTCCCGGGCCGCTCGTCTGCCAGTCACGACGTTCATTGCACACCGGCACCAGAGTCGGATCGGGCAGCTTGAGCGCGTGTCGGCGACAAATCGGACCAATAGGCAAGGCGGCCGGTCCGGTCCGCCGACCCGGCACCCCCTATTGGTTCGCGGGCCTCCCGGACAGGTCACTAGGCTTGCTGCTCATGAGTCACGTTCTCGCGGCAGTGGCCTGGCCGTACGCCAACGGCCCACGCCACATCGGCCACGTCTCCGGTTTCGGCGTTCCCTCCGACGTCTTCGCCCGGTACATGCGGATGGCCGGCCACGATGTGCTCATGGTCTCGGGCACCGACGAGCACGGCACCCCCATCCAGGTGCAGGCCGACGCCGACGGGGTCACCCCGCGCGAGCTGGCCGACCGGTACAACCGGGTGATCGTCGAGGACCTGCACGGCCTCGGTCTCTCCTACGACCTGTTCACCCGCACCACCACCCGCAACCACTACGCCGTGGTGCAGGAGTTGTTCGAGGGGATGTACCGCAACGGCTACATCGTGCCGAAGACCACCATGGGCGCGATCTCCCCGTCCACCGGGCGCACCCTGCCCGACCGGTACATCGAGGGCACCTGCCCGATCTGCGGGTACGACAGCGCCCGCGGCGACCAGTGCGACAACTGCGGCAACCAGCTCGACCCGATCGACCTGATCGACCCGAAGTCGCGGATCAACGGGGAGACCCCGAAGTTCGTCGAGACCGAGCACTTCTTCCTGGACCTGCCCGCCCTGGCCGAGGTGTTGCGGCAGTGGCTGGACACCCGGGAGGGGTGGCGGCCCAACGTGCTGCGGTTCTCCCGCAACCTGCTCGACGACCTCCAGCCCCGGGCGATCACCCGGGACCTGGAGTGGGGCGTACCGATCCCCCTGGACGGCTGGCGGGACCGGCCGGACAAGCGGATCTACGTCTGGTTCGACGCGGTGATCGGCTACCTGTCCGCCTCGATCGAGTGGGCTCGCCGCTCCGGCGACCCCGAAGCCTGGCGTCGCTGGTGGTCCGCCGACGGGGAGGGCAAGGACGCCCGCGCCTACTACTTCATGGGCAAGGACAACATCGTCTTCCACTCGGTGATCTGGCCGGCGCTGCTCTCGGGATATTCCGGCGAGGGCTCCCGCGACGGTGAGCCGGGCGAGCTGGGCCGGCTCAACCTGCCCACCGAGGTGGTCTCCAGCGAGTACCTGACCATGGAGGGGCGGAAGTTCTCCTCGTCCCGCAAGGTGGTCATCTACGTCCGCGACTTCCTGGAGCGCTACGACGCCGACGCGCTGCGCTACTTCATCGCCGCCGCCGGCCCGGAGAGCAACGACACCGACTTCACCTGGGCGGAGTTCCTCCGCCGCAACAACGACGAGCTGGTCGCCGGCTGGGGCAACCTGGTCAACCGGTCGGTCTCGATGGCGGCGAAGAACTTCGGCGCCATCCCGCCGATCGACCCGGCCGGGCTCACCGAGGCCGACGAGGCACTGCTCGCGGTGGCCCGTGCCGGCTTCACCACGGTCGGCGACCTCATCGGCCGGCACCGACAGAAGCAGGCGATCGGTGAGGCGATGAAGGTGGTCGCCGAGGCCAACAAGTACCTGTCCGAGCAGGCGCCGTGGAAGCTCAAGGGCGAGGCGGAGAAGCCGCGGATGGGCACCGTCCTGCACGTCGCCCTCCAGGTGATCAGCGACGCCAACACGCTGCTCACCCCGTTCCTGCCGCACTCCGCGCAGCAGGTGCACGAGCTGCTCGGCGGCACCGGCGTGCACGCGCCGATGCCGGTCATCGAGCAGGTCGACGACCTGGACGGGGGGCCGGCGTACCCGGTGCTGACCGGGGACTACACGGTCGGCGCGCGCTGGGAGTCGGTGCCGGTGGAAGCCGGCCGACCGCTGTCCGCGCCGAAGCCGGTGTTCCGCAAGCTCGACCCGTCGATCGTCGACGAGGAGCTGGCCCGGCTGTCCGGCTGAACACGACGCCGTCGCACGGCGGAACGCGGCCCCGGGGGAATCCCCGGGGCCGCGTTCAGAAATGAACGGGCGGGCTTTTCAGATCGCGTACCGGCTGTCCATCACCTGGTCGTCGGTCACCTCGGCGCCCGGCGCCCAGGTCTCGTACACGCCGCGATCGTGGCACTGCGCCCCGGTCGCGAGCACCGTGTCCGGATCCGGGTGGCGCAGCCGCAGCCGCAGCCAACCGGCCTCCTCCCGCAGCACCAGGCAGGGCACGTCCCGCCACCGCGCGAACCGGAGCCGGCGGGCCACCGCCTCCACCGGGTAGCGGGCCGCCCGGGTCATCGCCAGCACCCGGAACCCGCCGGGCAGGTCCGCCACCGCCTCGTACTCGCCGTCGCCGTGCACGCCGACCAGCTGGGTGGAGCGCGGCGCGTCCCCGGTCGGCACGTACTCCTGGTCCGGGGAGAGCCCCGGCACCGCGGCCAGCAGATGCCGCCACTGCGGGCCCACCATCCGCAGCCACCCGCGCTGCTCGGCCTGGAAGGTGTAGAGCACCACCTCCACCCCCTCCGCCGGGTACGCGAGCAGGGCGGCGTTCGCGGGCATCGGCAGGTCGGCGAAGTCCCGGGTGATGAACTCCGGAATGAGTTGGGCGTTGCTCGGCACGAAACCCGTACCCAGCACCGGTGGGCCCAGCCGGTCCCGGGGAGCCAGCGCCGTCAGGCCGCGGTGCGCCTCGCCGACCGGCACGTCGTAGTCGCCCGGGTCGGCGGCCCGCCACCGCAGCGCGTACGCCACCTCCAGGCCGTCCCGGCCAACCTCGCCGTCGGTGCGCAGCACCGTGGTCGACGCCGGTGTACGCAGGTGTGCCACGTCGTGCTCCCGGTAGCAGAAGCCGTGCGGCAACCAGCCCCGCACGTATCCGGCGAGCTGGCGGGGGGAGAGCACCTTGACCATCCGGGTGCCCCGCCGGACCACCGCCGACGCGCGCGCCGCCGCCAGCGTCGGGTCACCCGCCGCGGTCGGCTGCTGGCTGAGCTGGTGCAGCTGAGCCCACCCCCGCTCCCGGTGCGCCGGCAGCATCAACGGCGTGTCCGGCTCCTCGGCCGGCTCCACCGCCCCGTGCACCGCCGTCACCTCGGTGACGTGCACGAACCGGTGCCACGGCAGGGCGCTGCCCGGCCGGGGAGCCCACTCGAAGCCGGGCACCTCGTCGGCGCTGAACAGCTCGTACGCGGCGCCGCGGCCGATCTCCTCGGCCGGGTAGACGCCGCCGCCGAACGCCACGCGCAGCCCGGTACGTTCGCTGGCGGCGCCGCTGGCCTGGGGGGAGACGCTCACCCTGCCGCCTCGGTCCGCTCGCCCGCGGCGCGAGACGCCACGCTGCTGTGCCTCATGGTTCGCTCGCTGCGCTCCCTCACGCGGGGACCGTAGAGTCGCGCGGCGTAGTCGAGGTGAACGTCGGGTGGCGGGCGGATGGACAGCCCCGGTGTGTGATGCTGTCGCTGATGAGCGAGCCCACTGAAACCCGCCGAGAGCGTGCCGCACGGCGGGCCGGAGAGTTCCCGCCCGCCCCCGAGCCGCTGCCCCGGCCGGTGCTGGACAGCCACACGCACCTGGACATCACCGTCAGCGAGGCCGGCGTACCCGGCGGCGGGCCGGCCGACGACCCGGTCGCCGTGGCGATCGACCTGGCCACGAAGGTCGGCGTGGACCGGCTGGTCCAGGTGGGTGTGGACGTCGCCTCCTCCCGGTGGGGCGCGGAGACCGCCGACCGGCATCCCGCCGTGCTGGCCACGGTGGCGCTGCACCCCAACGAGGCGCCCCGGCTCGCCGACCTCGACGAGGCGCTGCGGGAGATCGAGTCACTCGCCGTGCGGGATCGGGTCCGGGGGATCGGCGAGACCGGGATGGACTTCTTCCGCACCGGCGACGAGGGGCGAGCCGCACAGGAGGAGAGCTTCCGGGCGCACATCGCCATCGCCAAGCGGTACGGCAGGGTGCTGGTGATCCACGACCGGGACGCGCACGCCGACGTGCTGCGGATCCTCGACGACGAGGGCGCGCCGGACACCGTGGTGCTGCACTGCTTCTCCGGTGACGCCGACTTCGCCCGCGAGTGCGTCCGCCGCGGCTATCTGCTCAGCTTCGCCGGCACCGTCACCTTCGGCAGCGCCGCCGCGCTGCGCGAGGCCGCCGCGCTCACCCCCGTGGACCAGATCCTGGTGGAGACCGACGCCCCCTACCTCACGCCGACGCCGCACCGCGGCCGGCCGAACGCCTCGTACCTGATCCCGCTCACCGTCCGTTCGCTCGCCGCGACCACCGGCACCGACCTGGACGAGCTGTGCGCGGCCATCTCCGCCACCGGCGACCGCGTCTTCGGCCCGTGGTGAGCCCGGCCCGACGGTCGGCCCCCAGGCCGCCGCTACGCTGCCAGGCATGACCGGTCTCCTCGGCCCGGCGGAGATCCGGGAACTCGCCGCCCGCCTCGGCGTCGCGCCCACCAAGAAGCTGGGCCAGAACTTCGTGCACGACCCGAACACCGTGCGCCGGATCGTCACCGCCGCCGGCCTGACCCCCGACGACGTGGCCCTGGAGGTCGGCCCCGGGCTCGGCTCGCTCACCCTCGGGCTGCTGCCGGTCGCCGGGCACGTGCACGCCGTGGAGATCGACCCGGTGCTCGCCGGCGCGCTGCCGGAGACGGCCGCCCGGCACGCCGCCGCGGACGCCGGCCGGCTCACCGTGCACCGCGCCGACGCGCTGCGCATCGACGCCGCCGAGCTGGCGGACCCGCCGCCGACCGCGCTGGTGGCCAACCTGCCCTACAACGTGGCCGTGCCCGTGGTGCTGCACCTGCTCGCCGAGCTGCCCACCCTGCGAAAGGGCCTGGTGATGGTGCAGAAGGAGGTCGCCGACCGGCTGGTCGCCGGTCCCGGCTCCAAGGTGTACGGCATCCCGTCGGTCAAGCTCGCCTGGTACGCCCAGGCCCGGGGCGCCGGCCGGGTGCCGCCGAACGTCTTCTGGCCGGTGCCCAACGTCGACTCCGGCCTGGTCGCCTTCACCCGCCGCGAACCACCCCGGGTCGACGTACCCCGGGAACGGGTCTTCGCCGTGGTGGACGCGGCGTTCGCGCAGCGCCGAAAGACCCTGCGCGCCGCGTTGGCGGGCTGGGCCGGCGGCGCGGACCGGGCCGCCGCCGCGCTCACCGCCGCCGGCGTCGATCCCGGCGCCCGGGGGGAGTCGCTCACCGTCGAGCAGTTCGCCGCCATCGCCGCGTCGGCTCCGGTCGGTACGCCGGCCGCGAAGTAGGCTGACGCCGTGCCCGCCGAGGAGGCGTACGGGTGAGTGCCGACCACGCCGAGGAGCTGATCGTGATCAAGTCGTTCGACATCCGCCTGGCCGTGCGGGACATCGCCCCGTGACCGAGGCCTGGCGACCGGACGGGGAGGACGAGCGGCGCGGGGCCAGCGGGCCGGTGAAGGTCCGGGTGCCCGCCAAGGTCAACCTGCACCTCGGGGTGGGCCCGCTGCGCCGCGACGGCTATCACGAGCTGAACACCGTCTACCACGCGATCTCCATCTACGACGAGTTGACCGCCCGCCGCGGCGACACGCTCGCCCTGACCATGGAGGGCGAGGGCACCGGCGAGCTGGCGTTGGACGACACCAACCTGGTGATTCGCGCCGCGCACGCCCTGGCCGGGTACGCCGGGGTGCTGCCGCACGCCCGGCTGCACCTGCGCAAGCAGATCCCCCTCGCCGGGGGGCTGGCCGGCGGCAGCGCCGACGCGGCCGCCGCGCTGGTGGCCTGCGACGCGCTCTGGGGCACCGGGCTGTCCCGCGACGAGCTGGCCGGGATCGCCGCCGACCTCGGCTCCGACGTGCCGTTCCTGATCTACGGTGGCACCGCGCTGGGGACCGGCCGGGGTGAGGCGGTCAGCCCCGTGCTGGTCCGCCCCACCTCCTGGCACTGGGTCGTGGCCATCGCCGACGGCGGCCTGTCCACCCCGGCCGCCTACCGCGAGCTGGACCGGCTCCGCGACGCCGGCACCGCCGGCGCGCCGCTGGGCAGCACCGACGCGCTGCTCGGCGCGCTGCGTCAGCGCGACCCCCGGGTGCTCGCCCGCACACTCGGCAACGACCTTCAGGACGCGGCGCTCGCCATGCGGCCGGCGCTGGCCGACACCCTCAAGGCCGGCGAGGGGGCCGGTGCGCTCGCGGGCATCGTCTCCGGCTCCGGCCCGACCTGCGTCTTCCTTGCCGCCGACGCGGCGGACGCCGAGCGGATCGCCGGCGAGCTGACCACCGCGGGAGTGTGCCGGGAGGCGCGGGTCGCGCGCGGCCCGGTCGCCGGCGCCCGCGTCGGCTGAACCCGGGAGTCGACCAAGCCCCCGTCGGTGCCCCGGCGGGCGTCCGGGGTGTCCGCGTACCCTTGGGTCAGGCGTCCAGGTGCCCGCCGGCACCCGGACGCTTTGATCATGAAGGGTGGAACGTGGCGAACATCGTCAATCTGGACCGGGTGTCCAAGGGGTACGGCGCCGCCGGGCGGCTGCTCACGGACGTCTCGCTCGGCCTGGACGACGCCGACCGGATCGGCGTGGTCGGCCTCAACGGCGCCGGCAAGTCCACCCTGCTGCGGCTGCTCACCAAGCAGGAGGATCCGGACGACGGCCGGGTCACCCACCGCCGCGACCTGCGCGTGCTCTGGCTGCCGCAGCAGCTCACCCTCGCCCCCGAGGCCACCGTCCGGGACGTCGTGCTCGGCACCGCCTGGCTGGGCCAGAGCATGGGCGCCGAGCACGAGTGGGCCGGCGACTCGGGGGTGCGGGCCATCCTCGACGGCCTCGGCATGCCGCACCTCGGCCTCGACCAGCCGGTCGGCCCGATGTCCGGCGGCGAACGGCGCCGTGTGGCGCTCGCCGCGCTGCTCGTGCGCGACTCCGACCTGCTCATCCTCGACGAGCCCACGAACCACCTCGACGTGGGCGGTGTCGACTGGCTGGCCCGGCACCTGGTCGGTCGGAAGGGCGCCCTGGTCGTGGTCACCCACGACCGGTGGTTCCTGGACGCGGTCTGCACCAACACCTGGGAGGTCGCCGACCAGACGGTCCGCGCCTACGAGGGTGGCTTCGCCGCCTGGACCCTGGCCCGTGCCGAGCGCGAGCGCGTGGCCGCCGCCACCGAGGCCCGCCGGCAGAACCTGCTCCGGAAGGAGATCGCCTGGCTGCGCCGCGGTCCGCCGGCGCGTACCTCCAAGCCCCAGTTCCGCATCGACGCCGCGAACGCCCTGATCGCCGACGTGCCGCCGGCGCGCGACACCATGTCGCTGCAACGGATGGCCACCTCCCGGCTCGGCAAGCAGGTCTACGACCTGGAGAACGTCGAGCTGCACGCCGGCCCCAAGGAGATCCTGCGGGACGTCACCTGGCTGGTCGGGCCCGGCGACCGGATCGCGATCCTCGGTGCCAACGGCGCCGGCAAGACCACGCTGCTGCGGATGCTCGCCGGCATCACCCGCCCCGACGGCGGCCGGCTCGGGACCGGCTCCACCGTACGGCCGGCGTTCCTCTCCCAGGAGCTCACCGAGCTGCCGGGGCACCTGCGCGTGCTCGAAGCCGTCGAGGAGGTCGCCCGCCGGGTCCAGCTCGGCGACCGGGAGGTCTCCGCCGCGCAGCTCGCCGAGGTCTTCGGCTTCGACGACCGACGGCTCTGGACCCCGGTCAGCGACCTCTCCGGCGGGGAGCGCCGCCGGCTGCAGATGCTGCGGCTGCTCGCCGGGGAGCCCAACGTGCTGCTCTTCGACGAGCCCACCAACGACCTGGACACCGACACCCTGGCCGCGCTGGAGGACCTGCTCGACTCCTGGCCCGGCACGATCATCGTGGCCAGCCACGACCGCTACCTCATCGAACGGGTCACCGACACGGCGTACGGGATGTTCGGTGACGGCCGGCTCGTGCACCTGCCCGGCGGTGTCGACGAGTACCTCGCCCGGACCGCCGAGCGGGCCGGTCCCTCCCGGGCCGGCGCGACCCCGGTAGCCGCGCCGACCGGCGCCGGCGCGACCGGCATGTCCGCCGCGGAGGTCCGACAGGCCCGCAAGGAGTTGACCCGGCTGGAACGCCAGCTCGGCAAGCTCGACCAGCGTGAGGCCACGTTGCTCGACCAGCTCGCCGCCGACGCCACCGACTACGCCCGGGTCGCCGAGTTGGACACCCAGCTCAAGGATCTGCGCGCCGAGCGGGAGCGGATCGAGGAGACCTGGATGACGCTTGCCGAGGACCTGCCCGAGAGCTGACCGGGCCGGGCGCGCCGGCCCGGGGGCCGTGTGCGGCGTCACACCGCCACATGCGGGACAATCGTCGGCGACACCTCACCCCACGGCGTTGGAGACTCAGACATGGCCCACACCCCCGTCAACCACCCCGCGCGGCCGATCTACCGGGCGATCGGCGGGCTGACCGGTCTGTACCTGGTGGTCTTCGGTGTGCTCGGCATCATCGCGAGCGCCGGCAACGAGATCCTCGCGCAGGACGACACCAAGGTCCTCGGCCAGGGCACCAACCTCGGCTTCTCGCTGCTCACCGTGCTGCTCGGGCTCGTCGTGCTGGCCGGCACCGTGCTCGGCCGCAACATCGACGTGGCGATCAACCAGTGGCTGGCGTACGCCCTGATGGTGATCGGCCTGGCCGGTCTCGCGTTCATCCGGACCGACGCGAACTTCTTCAACTTCAGCATCACCACCGTGATCGTGGTGCTGTCGGCCGCCCTGGTGCTGCTCATGGTCGGCATGTACGGCAAGGTCGGGTCGGACGAGGAGGCGGAGGCCTTCCAGAAGGCTCGGCTCGTTCTCTGAGGTTTTCTGGTTGCGGCCGTGGGTTTTCGGCCGGAGCCCGAGCTGCTCCGGGCGGTCAGGCTTGATCCCTGCGCAGCTCGGGCTCCGGCCGAAAACCTGACCTGGTCCAGCCTTCGGCGGACCGCTTCAGCTTTGTGGTTCCTCGGACAGTTGGCTCTGCCTCGGGTGACAATCCTCCTGAAACGGTCAATCAGGGGGTCTGGGCATGCCGCACTTTCCGGTGAACCATCCGGCACGGCCGCTCTACCGGGTCCTCGCCGGTCTGATCGGCGTCTACATCCTGGTCTTCGGCGTCTGGGGCGTCGCCGAGACGATCGGCGACCCGCTCTTCGACCGGGGCAGCAACTGGGCCCTCGGGCTGCGCACCAACCTGGCCTTCTCGCTCGCCTCGGTGGTCTTCGGAATCGTCCTGATCGTCGGGGCGTCCCGGCGCACCAACCTCGGCCACTACATGAACCTCACCGCCGGCGTGGTGTTCCTGTTGACCAGCATCCTGATGATGTCCGTGCTGCAGACCGATGCGAACTTCCTGAACTTCTCGATGTCGACCGTCATCGTGTCGATGCTGTTCGGCCTGATCCTGCTCGGCACCGGCCTGTACGACAAGGTCGGCCCCGAGGAACACGCCGAGACGGAACGGCGCAACCGCAGCCACCCGGTGGCCGAGGTGCACCGCCGCTGAGCGGGATCAGCGCCTGCGGGCGGTGATCAATGTCGGCTTCGCCTCCAGGTGCGACAACCCGTTCCAGGCGAGGTTGACCAGGTGTGCCGCCACCGTCTCCTTGCGCGGCTTGCGCACCTCCAGCCACCAGGTGCCGGTCAACGCCACCATGCCCACCAGCGCCTGGGAGTACAGCTCGGCGAGCTTCGGGTCGTATCCCCGGCTCTTGAACTCGGCGCCCAGGATGTGCTCGACCTGGTGCGCCACGTCGTTCATCACGCTGCTGAAGTTGCCCGTCGGGGAGATCAGCGGCGACTCGCGGACCAGCACGCGGAACCCGCTGGTCTCCTCCTCGATGTAGCCCAGCAGGGCCATCGCCGCCTGCTCCAGCAGCTCTCGTGGGTGCCCGCCGGTCAACGCCGTGGTGATCCGGTCCAGCAGTGCCCGGACCTCCCGGTCCACCACCACCGCGTAGAGCCCCTCCTTGCCGCCGAAGTGCTCGTAGACCACCGGCTTGGAGACCTTGGCGCGGGCCGCCACCTCCTCGATGGAGGTGGCGTCGAAACCCCGCTCGGCGAAGAGCTGCCGGCCAATCGCGATCAACTGCTCCCGTCGCTGGGCCGCGGACATGCGGACCCGGGAGGTGGCCTTGGGTTTGGCCGCCGGGACGGCCGTCGTACGCCGGCCGCCGGCACCCTCGTTGACCTCGGGCATGTCGCCGCCTCGCTGGCGCTCGGTGACGCCCTGCCGTGGGATGGTGCCTCCGCTGTGCCTGTTCACGTCGTCGCCTCACTGGCGGGCGGTCCGACCGCCCAGCCGCGCCGTCCGACCGCACCCGGATCGGGCCCGGCCCCCCGTCCGCCGAGCCGTCCGGTCCCCCCGCGTCGCTCGGTCATCTGGCCATCCTGCCAGGCGACCTCCGGGAGCACCGCCCGGTTTTACCGGGGTGCGACCGGCTTCACCAGCTTCGCCGCGAGGCGCTCCGGCTTCGGCCACCGCACCTGCGACGCCGCGCCGACCTTCTCGAACAGCCAGATCACCCGGGCGGAGATGTCCACCTGACCGCGCAGCACGCCGTGCCGGGCGCTGGTCGGGTCGGCGTGGTGCAGGTTGTGCCAGCTCTCGCCGAACGACAGGATCGCCAGCGGCCAGAAGTTGGACGCCCGGTCGCCCTGGCGCATCGCGAACGGTCGCTCGCCGTAGACGTGGCAGACCGAGTTGATGGCCCAGGTGACGTGGTGCAGCAGGCCGATCCGGACCAGGCCGGCCCAGAAGAACGCGGTCAGCGCGCCCTGCCAGGACCAGGTCACCAGGCCGCCGATCAGCGCCGGGCCGAGCAGCGAGATGGCCACCAGCATCGGGAAGAGCCGGTCCACCCGGCGGATGTCGTCGTCGGCGAGCAGGTCGGGGGCGAACCGCTCGCGGTTGGACAGTTCGCGCCGGAACAACCAGCCGACGTGCGCGTGGAACAGGCCGCGGGTCAGTGCCCACAGGCTGGTGCCGAAGCGCCACGGCGAGTGCGGGTCGCCCTCCAGGTCGGAGAAGGCGTGGTGTCGTCGGTGGTCGGCCACCCACTGGATGATTTCGCCCTGCACCGCCAGCGAACCCGCGACCGCCAACGTCACCCGCAGCCACCGCTTGGCCTTGAACGAGCCGTGCGTGAAGTAGCGGTGGAAGCCGACCGTGATGCCGAGCCCGGAGACCACGTACCAGACCAGGCCGATGGCGATGTCGGTCCAGCCCAGCCAACCGCCCCAGGCCACCGGAACGGCGACCAGCAGGGCGACGAAGGGGATCACGACGAAGGCCCAGAGGGCGACCAGGATTCCGGGGGACTGGCTGCCGTCGGTGAGGGGTTTCGGGCCGGGCCCGGCGGTGTTGGGTTCGAGCAGAGCGGTGGACATGGCACCTCGCAGAGGGGACGGAAACGATCACGAAGCTACGCCTACGTCACCGTAACTTACGGCACCGTAGATCGCACGGTGAAGTTCCGAAAGCCCTGACGCCACGGCGCCGATGCGCAGGTCAGAGCCCCGTGATTCGGGCTGTGGTCAGTGGTCCGCTCAGCTCGTCACGGCAGCGTCGGCGCGGCGCTGCGGGTCGCGTTGTGCAGGCGGGCTGCATCGAGGCTCGGCGGTGCACCGAACTGGCGGCGGTACTCCCGGCTGAACTGTGACGGGCTCTCGTAGCCCACCCGTTGCCCGACGCCGGTCACATCGGTCGGGTGGGTGGCGAGCAGCAGCCGGGCCTCCTGGAGCCGGATCTGCTTCTGGAACTGGATCGGACTCATCGCGGTGACCGCCTGGAAGTGACGGTAGAAGGCGGAGACGCTCATGCCGGACATCTGGGCCACGTCCTCCACACGGAAGGCCTGCCGGTAGTGGCTGCGGATCCAGCGGACCGCAAGGGCGACGTGGGCGAGGCTGCTGTCGGCGAGACCGAGCTGGCGGACGATGGCGCCCTGCTCGCCGGTGATCACGCGCCAGAGGATCTCGCGGATGGTGAGGGGGGCGAGCACCGCGAGGTCGCGCGGCCGGTCGAGGAGGCGCAGCAGCCGCACCACCGCGTCGAGCAACTCCTCGGGAGCGTCGCTGACGGCGATGCCGGGGAGGGCGCCGCCGCTGCGAACGACGTCGGCGGCGGACTGAAGGAGCAACTCGGCGATGGCGGCCGGCTGGAGGGTGAGCCCGAACCCCAGCGCCGGCGAGTCGGCGCTGGCCTCGGTGAAGTGGCCGGTGACCGGAAGGTCGACCGAGGCGACGAGGTACTGCCCGGCGCGGTACTCGAACACGCGGTCTCCCAGCGCGAGCCGTTTCGCGCCCTGCGCGATGAGCGCCAGCACCGTGCCGGACATCGACGCCGACGGCACGTTCGGCCGCTCGACCTTCGAGATCAGCACGCCCTCGATGGGGGTGGTGCCATCCGGCCGGGCGTGGCGGGCGAGCAGGGCGCGCAGTTCGTCGAGGTGCATGGCCAGATTGAAGCAGTCGCCCGGAGTCTAAGTGTCAGGAAAGAGAGAATCAGGCAAGAGGTGGCGAGCATCCGTCTATCACGGTCCCAGCTCAGGCTGCTTTTGTTGGGTAGTCACATTCCTCATGGGCACTTGATTGCTCCACGAATGAACAGGCAGGCCAGTCATGCGGACCGCAATCGTCACCGGCGCCAGCTCGGGCATCGGGCAGAGCGCAGCCATCCAGCTCGCCAAGCGTGGGTCCGGGGTGATCCTGACCTACAGCAACAACCAGCCCGGAGCGCTCGAGACCGTGGCGGCCATCGAGAAGGAGGGCGGAACGGCCGTCGCACTGCCGCTGGACGTCGGCCGGAGCGAGACCTTCCCGGCCTTCCGCGAGTCGGTCGCCGCGGCGCTGCGGGACACCTGGCACCGGGACACGTTCGACTCCCTGGTCAACAACGCCGGGCTGGCGCAGATGGCGATGTTCGAGGACACCTCCGAGGAGCTGTTCGACAGGTTCATGCGGGTCCTGCTCAAGGGGCCGTTCTTCCTCACCCAGGCCCTGCTGCCGCTGTTGGCCGACGGCGGCGCGATCGTCAACACCACGAGCAACTCGGCCATGGCCTCCGGGCTGGAGCCCGGCTACTCCGCGTACGCCTCCATGAAGGGGGGCCTCATCGTACTGACCCGGTACATGGCCAAGGAATTCAGCAAGCGCGGCATCCGGGTCAACTCCGTCGCCCCGGGCTCCACCCGGACACGGCTCGCCGACAACGCCTTCGAACGGTTCCCTGAGGTGATCCCGCTCCTCGCCGCGAAGACCGCCCTCGGCCGCGTGGGCGAGCCGGACGACATCGGCATGGTGATCGCCACGCTGCTCGGCGAGGAGGGCCGCTGGATCACCGCCCAGAACATCGAGGTTGCCGGCGGGTACAACCTCTAGCCGACGCGTCTCCGGCTGCCGGCCGTCCGGGTGCGGCGGAATGAGCGATGGCGTCCGGCGGTCGGGGCGCTAAGGTGTAGCGGCGGGATCCCCATCCCCGGATGCGACGCGCTCGCGTCGCTGATCGGCCGTGGTGTAATTGGCAACACCCGGGTCTTTGGTACCCGTATTTCAGGTTCGAACCCTGGCGGCCGAGCTGCCCCCTAAGTCTGGTTTAGGTTCCAGTGGGGTAAGGCGGAGACGTTCCGGGCGCCGCGGTTAGCATGACCGCGAGAGTGTCCGCCGTCCCGACGGGAGCCACATCGTGCCCCAGCCCCACCTTCGTACCGTCGTCGTGCTCGCCGCCGGTGAGGGCAAGCGGATGAAGTCGACACTGCCCAAGGTGCTGCACCCCCTGCTCGGCCGAACCCTGCTCGGTCACGTGCTGAGCGCGGCCGCGCCGCTGGCCGCGGACCGTACCGTCGTGGTGGTGGGGCACGGTGCCGACCAGGTCCGGGGACACCTGGCCGAGGTCGCCCCGGACGCCACGCCGGTGCTCCAGGCCGAACAGCTCGGCACCGGGCACGCCGTCCGCATCGCGCTGGACGCCGTGCCGGAGGGCGCCGGCACGGTCGTGGTGATCAACGGGGACGTGCCGCTGCTGCGCCCCGAGACCGTGGGCGCGCTGGTGACCGCGCACGAGGAGGCCGCCGCGGCGGCCACCGTGCTGGCGGCCGAGGTGCCCGACCCGACCGGGCTGGGGCGGATCGTCCGGGACGCCGACGGCCGGCTGGAGCAGATCGTCGAGGAGCGCGACGCCGACGCGACGCAGCGCGCGATCCGGGAGATCAACGCCGGCA
Organism: Micromonospora sp. BL4; assembly: GCF_003667505.1. GTDB lineage: Bacteria > Actinomycetota > Actinomycetes > Mycobacteriales > Micromonosporaceae > Micromonospora. The sequence continues at coordinate 7,196 of NZ_RCVJ01000040.1, read as the reverse complement.
TCTACGCGTTCGACGCGGTGCGGCTGCGCGCTGCGCTGGGCAAGCTCTCCACCGACAACGACCAGGGTGAGGAATACCTGACCGACGTCTTCGGCCTGCTCCGCTCGGCCGGCGAGCCGGTCGCGGTGCACGTGGCCGTCGACCACGTCGAGACGCTGGGCTGCAACGACCGGGTGGAGCTGGCGACGCTGCGCCGGCTGCTGCGTGACCGGGTCAACGAGGCGTGGATGCGCACCGGTGTGAGCCTGCTGGACCCGGCGACCACCTGGATCGACGTGACGGTGGCCCTGGACCGCGACGCGGTGATCGACCAGAACACCCAGCTGCGCGGCGGCACGGTCGTCGGGGCGGGCGCGCAGATCGGTCCCGACGTCACGCTGGTCGACACGATCGTCGGCGCCGGCGCGTCGGTGGTGCGCAGCCACGCGGTGGGCGCGGAGGTGGGCGCGGACGCCAGCGTCGGGCCGTACGCGTACCTGCGGCCGGCGGCGCGGCTGGCCGGGAAGGCGAAGGTCGGCACGTTCGTCGAGGTGAAGAATTCGGAGATCGGCGCGGGCTCCAAGGTGCCGCACCTGACGTACGTGGGTGACGCGACGATCGGCGAGCAGAGCAACATCGGCGCGGCGTCGGTCTTCGTGAACTACGACGGGGTCAACAAGCACCGCACGGTCATCGGCAGCCACGCGCGGACGGGGGCGGACAACATGTTCGTGGCGCCGGTCGAGGTGGGCGATGGCGCGTACACGGCGGCCGGCTCGGTCATCGTGGACGACGTACCGCCGGGGGCGATGGGTGTCGCCCGGGCACGCCAGCGCAACATCGAGGGCTGGGTGGTGAAGCGACGCGCCGGAACGGCCGCGGCGGAGGCCGCGCAGCGGGCCCGCGGCGCTGAGGGTGCGTCGGGTGTGGCCGGCGCCGCAAGCGACAGTGAGGCAATGCACGGGCGGGCCGAGACGGTGGGCGGCGCCTCCGGCGCGGGAGATACTGCAACCGAATAGTCCCCGACCCACCACCACCGGGCCGGGTACCACCGACAAACGGGAGCAGACGGGCCCATGGGCAGCATCGTCGCCGAAAACCGCAAAAGCCTGATGCTCTTCTCCGGACGGGGCTTTCCGGAGCTGGCCAAGGAGATCGGCGAGGTGCTCGGCGTCGCGCCGACGCCGGCCGACGCGTACGAGTTCGCCAACGGCGAGATCTTCGTACGTTTCAAGGACTCGGTGCGTGGTTCGGACGCCTTCGTGGTGCAGTCCGTGACGCACGGGGTGAACACCTGGGTCATGGAGACCCTGATCATGGTGGACGCGCTGAAGCGGGGGTCGGCCAAGCGGATCACCGTGGTGCTGCCGTTCTACCCGTACGCGCGGCAGGACAAGAAGCACCGTGGTCGGGAGCCGATCTCGGCCCGACTGGTGGCGGACCTGCTGAAGACGGCCGGCGCGAACCGGATCCTCACCGTCGACCTGCACACCGCGCAGATCCAGGGCTTCTTCGACGGCCCGGTCGACCACCTCTTCGCGATGGACATCCTGGCCGAGTACGTGGAGCACAAGTACGCGGGCCGACCGATGACCGTGGTGGCGCCGGATTCGGGTCGGGTGCGGGTGGCCGAGCGGTGGACCGACCGGCTCGGCGGCTGCCCGCTGGCGTTCATCCACAAGACCCGCGACCCGATGAAGCCGAACCAGGTGGTGGCGAACCGGGTGGTCGGCGAGGTCGAGGGCCGGGTCTGCCTGATCGTCGACGACATGATCGACACCGGTGGCACGATCACCGGCGCGGCGGACATCCTCAAGGAGTCGGGCGCGGCGGAGATCGTGGTCGCGTCCACCCACGCGCTGCTGTCGGACCCGGCCACCGAGCGGCTGAAGAACAGCCCGATCAGCGAGGTCGTGGTGACCAACACGCTGCCGCTGCCGCCCGAGAAGCAACTGGACAAGCTGACCGTGCTGTCGATCGCCCCGCTGCTGGCGCGGGCGATCCGGGAGGTCTTCGACGACGGCTCGGTGACCACCCTCTTCGGTGGCCTGAGCTGAGCGTCGCACCGCGGTGAGGCCCGTTCCCGCCGGCTGGGACGCCGGCGGGAACGCGCCCGACCCGGCGTCGGGCGCGGGGCCGGCACGCCGGTGGGAGTGGTGACCTGGGGACTGCCGGAAACCCCGGAATCACCTCGGGTAGACTGGTGCGGTTGCCACGGCGAGGGTGCCCGGCGGGCCGCTGAACAGCGCCGCACGGAGGCACCGTCATCGACGCGGTGCTCCGGGCAGTCGTTCATGACGCATGAGCCCCAGCGAGCCCCTCGCCCCAGCACCGCAAGACGACAAGCCGCCGCAGCGAAAGCATCAGGAGTTTCCCCGTGTCCGAGGTAAAGATCAGCGCCGAGCCCCGTACCGAGTTCGGCAAGGGTGGTGCCCGTCGTACCCGCCGGGCCGGCAAGGTGCCCGCCGTGCTGTACGGCCACGGCGAGAAGCCCAAGCACATCGCGCTGCCGTCCCGGGAGTTCGCCGCGGCGATCCGCAAGGGTGGCGCCAACCAGCTCTTCGCGATCGACATCACCGACGGCACTCAGGTGCTGGCGCTGCCGAAGGCGATCCAGCGTGACCCGATCCGCGACACCTTCGAGCACGTGGACCTCATCCTGGTCCGCCGGGGCGAGCAGGTCACCGTCGAGGTCCCGGTCCAGCTGACCGGCGAGGCCGCGCGGGACACCCTGATCGTGCACGACCACGACACCCTCTCGGTGACCGCCGACGCCACCAAGGTGCCGGACCACCTCGAGGCGTCGATCGAGGGCCTGGAGGCGGGCTCCCAGGTGACCGCCGGCGACGTGCAGCTGCCGGCCGGTGTCGAGCTGGCCGTCGACCCGGCGCTGACGGTCGCCGCGGTGACCGCCGCCCCGACCGCCGAGCAGCTCGAGGCGACGCTGCCCGAGGTCGAGGTGGCCACCGAGGAGGCCGAGGCCGAGGTCGGCGAGGTCACCGAGGACTCCGAGGGCGCGGACGCCGCCCCGACCGCCGAGGGCGGGGAGAACACCGAGGCGCGTACCGAGGCCTGATCGGTTCGTACTGTGCGGCAGGCGTCCCCGAGTGTTCGGGGGCGCCTGTCGTCGTATCGGCAGTCGGTGGGACGGACGTCGGGAGGGGCGGGTCGTGACGGACGAGGCGGGGCCGTGGCTGGTGGTCGGCCTGGGAAACCCGGGTCGGGAGTACGCCGGGAACCGGCACAACGTCGGGTTCATGGTGGCCGACCTGCTGGCCGGGCGGGTCGGCGCGCGGTTCGGCCGGCACAAGCGGGCGGTCGCCGAGGTGGCCGAGGGGCGGCTGGGCTTCGGCGGGCCGAAGCTGGTGCTGGCGAAGCCGCTGACGTACATGAATCTGTCCGGCGGGCCGGTCGCGTCGCTGGCGCAGTTCTACAAGGTGCCGCCGGCGCAGGTGATCGCGCTGCACGACGAGCTGGACATCGGGTACGGCCAGGTGCGGGTCAAGTGCGGTGGCGGCGAGGGCGGGCACAACGGCCTGCGCTCGATGTCGAAGTCGCTGGGCACCAAGGAGTACATCCGGGTGCGGTTCGGCGTCGGTCGGCCGCCGGGGCGGCAGGATCCGGCGGATTACGTGCTGTCGGATTTCGGTGCCGCGGAGCGCAAGGAGCTGGATTTCCTGGTGGACCGGGCTGCCGACGTGGTGGAGTCGGTGATCGTCAAGGGCGTGGAGCCGACGCAGAACCTCTACCACGGCGGTTGAGCCGGGCGGGGCGTACCGGATCGGGGTCGGCGGGCCGGTAGTCTGCGCCTTTCGGCGTGCCGCGACCGGCGACGCGGGTCGCGGTGTGGCGACCCGGGTGGGCACGGGTCGCGGCGAGGCGACGGGAGCGGGCAATGAGCAGTCCTCCGATGATCGACGGCGCGTTCGCCCGGTGGTTGGCGGCCCGGGCCGGTCAGGCGCTGCTCGACCTGCGGGCGGAGCTGGGTTTCGCGGACGCGGGCGCGCTGAAGTCGGCCGGGGACAAGGTGTCGCACGACCTGATCCGCACGGAGCTGGCGAAGTGGCGGCCGGGCGACGCGGTGCTCTCCGAGGAGGACGAGGGGTCGCGGCTGGCCTGGGCAGCCGAGGTGAACGCCGAGGCGGTGTCCCGGTTGGCCGCGGACCGGGTGTGGATCATCGATCCGTTGGACGGCACCCGGGAGTTCGCCGAGGAGGGCCGCTCGGACTGGGCGGTGCACGTGGCGCTCTGGGCCCGCAGCGCGCCGAGTCCGCACGGGCTCGTCGCCGGCGCGGTGGGACTGCCGGCGCAGCACCGGGTGCTGGGCACGGACTACCCGCCGGCGTACCCGCCGATGACGGTGGAGGCCGCGACGGCCGGCACGCGGGTGATCCGGCTGGCGGCGAGTCGGAGCCGGCCGCCGGTGTTCCTCACCGACCTGGCCGAGGACGTGGGGGCGAAACTGGTGCCGATGGGGTCGGCCGGGGCGAAGATCGCCGCGGTGATCACCGGCGAGGTGGATGCGTACATTCACGCCGGCGGGCAGTACGAGTGGGACTCGGCGGCGCCGGTGGCTGTGGCGACGGCCACCGGACTGCACGCTTCCCGTATCGACGGTTCTGCGCTGAGATACAACGAGGCGGATCCGCGCCTGCCGGACCTGCTGGTCTGCCGCAGGGATCTCGCCTCCCGGTTGCTCGCAGCGCTGCAGAGGCATTCCGGGTAGCCTGAGGCACTTCTTGACATGCCCGACCGGAAAGGTCTGGAAATCGGATGAGCGAGCGAATCGAGCCGGTGTCATGACCGCCCCCGCGGCCTACCGGGTCTCCCACCTGGACGCGCTGGAGGCCGAGAGCATCTTCGTGATGCGCGAGGTGGTCGCCGAGATGGAGCGCCCGGTGCTGCTCTTCTCCGGCGGCAAGGACTCGATCGTCATGCTGCGGCTCGCGCAGAAGGCGTTCGCCCCGGCCAACATCCCCTTCCCGGTCATGCACGTGGACACCGGGCACAACTTCCCCGAGGTCCTGGAATACCGCGACCGGCGGGTCGCCGAGCTGGGGTTGCAGCTCGTCGTCGCGAGCGTGCCGGAGGCGCTGGCCAGCGGCCTGGTCCGGGAGTCCGGCGACGGGATGCGCAACCGGATCCAGACGCCGGTGCTGCTGGAGGCGGTGGAGAAGCACCGCTTCGACGCGCTGTTCGGTGGCGCCCGCCGGGACGAGGAGAAGGCCCGGGCGAAGGAGCGGGTGTTCAGCTTCCGCGACGAGTTCGGCCAGTGGGACCCGAAGAACCAGCGGCCCGAGCTGTGGTCGCTGTACAACGGCCGGCACCACCCGGGCGAGTCGATCCGGGTCTTCCCGCTGTCCAACTGGACCGAGCTGGACGTCTGGCACTACATCGCCCGGGAGCGGGTCGAGCTGCCGTCGATCTACTACGCACACGAGCGCGAGGTGATCGAGCGGGACGGGATGGTCTACGCGGTCAACGAGTTCTTCCGTCCCCGGGCGGGTGAGGAGCGCTTCAAGGCGCAGGTGCGCTACCGCACCGTGGGCGACGCCTCCTGCACCGCGGCGGTCCGCTCGGACGCGGACACCGTGGAGAAGGTCATCGAGGAGGTGGCGGCCACCCGGATCACCGAGCGCGGCGCCACCCGTGGTGACGACCGGGTCAGCGAGGCCGCCATGGAGGACCGCAAGCGGGAGGGCTACTTCTGATGACCACCGAGATCGTGGCCCCGGCCCCCGAAGCCCGGCCGATGGACCTGCTGCGGTTCGCCACCGCCGGCAGCGTGGACGACGGCAAGTCGACCCTGATCGGCCGGCTGCTCTACGACACCAAGTCGCTCTTCACCGACCAGCTCGCCGCGGTGGAGGCGGTCAGCGCGGCCCGCGGCGACGAGTACACCAACCTGGCGCTGCTCACCGACGGCCTGCGCGCCGAGCGGGAGCAGGGCATCACCATCGATGTGGCGTACCGGTACTTCGCCACGCCGCGACGCAAGTTCATCATCGCCGACACCCCTGGGCACATCCAGTACACCCGCAACATGGTCACCGGCGCGTCCACCGCCGACCTGGCGCTGATCCTGGTGGACGCGCGCAAGGGCCTGGTCGAGCAGTCCCGCCGGCACGCGTTCCTCTGCTCGCTGCTCCGGGTGCCGCACCTGGTCCTCTGCGTCAACAAGATGGACCTGGTGGACTGGTCGCAGGAGGTCTACGAGCGGATCGCCGACGAGTTCACCGCGTTCGCCGCGAAGCTCGACGTGCCGGACCTGACCGTGGTGCCCATCTCCGCGCTGCGCGGCGACAACATCGTCACCCGGTCGGAGAACATGCCGTGGTACGAGGGCCCGTCGTTGCTGCACCACCTGGAACGGGTGCACATCGCCAGCGACCGCAACCTGGTCGACGTCCGGTTCCCGGTGCAGTACGTGATCCGGCCGCAGTCCACCACGGTCACCGACTACCGCGGCTACGCCGGCCAGGTCGCCTCCGGCGTGCTGAAGCCGGGCGACGAGGTGATGGTGCTGCCGTCCGGCTTCACCAGCCGGATCGCCGCCGTGGAGACCGCCGACGGGCCGGTCGCGGAGGCGTTCCCACCGATGTCGGTGACGGTACGGCTGGCCGACGAGATCGACATCTCCCGGGGTGACCTGATCTGCCGGCCGAACAACGCGCCGGCGGTCGCCCAGGACATCGAGGCGATGGTCTGCTGGATGGACGAGACCCGCCCGTTGCAGGTCGGCGGCCGGTACGCGATCAAGCACACCACCCGGTCGGCGCGAGCCATCGTGCGCGGGCTGCACTACCGGCTGGACGTCAACTCGCTGCACCGCGACGAGTCGGCCGACGCGCTGCGGCTCAACGAGATCGGCCGCGTACGACTGCGCACCACGGTGCCGCTGCTGGCCGACGAGTACCGGCGTAACCGGACCACCGGCGGTTTCGTCATCATCGACGAGGCCACCAACCGCACCGTCGGTGCCGGCATGATCGTCGAAGCCAGCTGACCCGGCAAGATCGCGCTCGCCCGCTCCGGCGGCAAGATCGCGCTCGATCCAGGAAGTAGTGGCCTCGCCCATCGGGCGAGGCCACTACTTCCATGAACGAGCACGGTTCCCCCCCGGGCACCACCCCGCCCAGACCGGTGATCAAGAGATTTGCGTCAGGATCCGGGCTCGGGCTGACGCAAACCTCTTGATCACCGCAGCGGGGGCGGGG
>NZ_RCVJ01000035.1 GCF_003667505.1 Micromonospora sp. BL4 | reverse complement strand
ATCCCGGCCAGCACGGCCCCCGCTGCCAACGCGACCCCCGCTGTCAGCACGACCAGCGCGGCCCCCGGGCCGGCCACCGCAGCGGCCACCACGCCGGCCACCACGCCGGCCACCGCGCCGGCCACCGCCCGTCCCGGTGCCACGGGGGCACCGGGACGGGTGGCGCGGGCCGTCTGGGCCGCCGCGACCGTCGCGCTGGTCGCGGTCGGCTCGATCCGAGCCGCCGGCTGGCTCTTCGCGCTCTGCCTGGTCGCCGCCGCGGTCACCGCCACGCTCGCGGTGACCGGCGGGCGAAGCCCGTTCGGAATGCTGGTGGCCGCGCTGCTGCCGCCGGCCGCGGCGGTTCGGGCGCTCCCCTGGGCGGTACGCGGGCTGCGCCGCACCCGTCCGGCCGGTCCCGGGGCCGGACGGATCCTGAGCAGCCTCGCGGTCTCGGCCGGGCTGCTGACGCTGTTCGGCCTGCTCTTCTCCTCGGCGGACGCGGTCTTCGCCGATCTGGTCGCGGGCGTGCTGCCCGACCTCTCGGCGGGCGGTGTGCTCGGCTGGCTGGCACGCCTGCTGCTGATCGGCGGGGGCCTGCTCGGCGGCGCGTACCTGGTCACCCGCCCGCCCGACCTGGACGGCCTGCGACCGGCGCCGACCCGACCGGCGCACCGGCTGGAGTGGGCCCTGCCGCTGGCACTGCTCGACGCCCTGTTCGCCGCCTTCGTGCTGGTCCAGTTGACGGTCTTCTTCGGCGGCGCGGGGCACGTGCTCCGGACGGCCGGGCTCACCTACGCCCAGTACGCCCGTGGCGGCTTCTGGCAACTGCTCGCCGTCACCGCGCTCACCCTGCTGGTCATCGCGATCGCCGCCCGCCGAGCACCGACGGCGAGCCGGGCCGACCGGCTGCTGGTCCGCGCGCTCCTCGGCACACTCACCGCGCTCAGCCTGGTCGTCGTCGCCTCCGCGCTCTACCGGATGCAGGTCTACGCCGACGCGTACGGCGCCACCCGGCTCCGGCTCGTCGTGGCGACCGTCGAACTCTGGCTCGGGCTGCTCTTCGTCCTGGTCGGGGTGGCCGTGGCGCATTGGCGGGCAGACTGGTTGCCCCGGCTGGTGATCGGCACGGCGGTGCTGGCGCTGCTCGGGTTGGCCCTGGTCAACCCGGATCGGCTGATCGCCGACCGCAACGTCGACCGGTATCTGGAGACCGGACGGTTGGACGTCGGTTACCTCTCCCGGCTCTCCGCCGACGCCGTACCGGCACTGGACCGGCTACCCGAACCGCTGCGGGCGTGCGCGCTGCGGGAGATCGCCGACGAGCTGCCCCGGGACGGCCTCTGGGCGGCGAACCTGGGTCGCGCGCAGGCCCGGCGGGAGCTGGGCGCGACCCCGGCGGTCGGCCTCACGGACTGTCCCGGTCCGCTGCGCTGGTGAACGTCAGCGCTTGACATTCCGGCAGGGCGGGCGAGACTGCCGGGGTGGCCAAGCGACTCCCTGACGTGGGGCCCGGCGGTACGGCGCCGCCGCCCCGGCGGACCCGGATCGTGCTGGCCGACATCACCCGGCAGGACAGCCGCGCCGAGCGCACCCGCACCGAGCTGGCGCAGCAGACGCAGGTCGGCGAGGCGCTGGTCCGCGGCCTGGTCCGGGCCCAGCTCGCGCTGGCGCTGCGCCTCTCGCTGGTGGTGGCCATCGGGCTCGGCGGGCTGCCGTGGCTGTTCGCCATCGCGCCCTCGCTCGGCCGGACGACGGTCGCCGGCGTCAACCTGCCCTGGCTGCTGCTGGGTGTGGCGTCCTTCCCGTTCCTGATCGGGGTGGGCTGGGCGTACGTGCGGCTGGCGGAGCGCAACGAGCAGGACTTCACCGACCTGGTGCAGCGGCCGGAGCGCTGAGTGGGCAACGACTACGTGGTCCCGGCCATCGTCGCGGTCACCCTGGTCACGGTCGGGATCGGCTTCTACGGGTTGCGGCTGGCCCGCACCACCTCCGATTTCCTGGTCGCCTCCCGTGCGATCAGTCCGACCTGGAACGCCGCCGCCATCGGCGGGGAGTACCTGTCGGCGGCGAGCTTCCTCGGCATCGCCGGCCTGGTCCTCAAGTACGGCGTGGACGTGCTCTGGTATCCGGTCGGGTTCGCCGCCGGCTACCTGGCCCTGTTGCTGTTCGTGGCCGCGCCGCTGCGCCGCTCCGGCGCGTTCACCCTCCCGGACTTCTGTGAGCTGCGGCTGGGATCGCGCCGGCTGCGCATCCTGGCCACCGCTTTCGTGATCTTCATCGGGTGGCTCTACCTGGTGCCGCAACTCCAGGGCGCCGGGCTCACGCTGGCCACGGTGGCCGGCTCCCCGTACCCGGTCGGCGCCCTGCTGGTGGCCACCGTGGTCACCGCGAACGTGGCCCTCGGCGGGATGCGGGCGATCACGTTCGTCCAGGCGTTCCAGTACTGGCTCAAACTGACCGCGCTGGCCGTACCGGCGATCTTCCTGGTGTTGCAGTGGCAGGCCGACGCCCGCCCGGCGGTGACCCCGCCCGACGGGCCGGCATTCCGGACCGCGACCACCGTCGTGGTCGAGCACCGCGCGACCCTCACCCTGCCCGACGGCGAGATCCGGGAGGTGAGCCCCGGCGACGAGTTGACCTTCGCCGCGGGCGACCCGGTGCCGGAGGTTTCCGGGGTGGCCACCGACGCCAGCGACTGGCTGCTGCCCAGCACCGCCGGCGACGACGACCAGGGTCTGTTCGCCACGTACTCGCTGATCCTGGCCACCTTCCTGGGCACCATGGGCCTGCCACACGTGCTGGTCCGCTTCTACACCAATCCCGACGGCGCGGCGGCCCGCCGGACCACGCTGGTCGTACTGGCCCTGGTCGGCGTCTTCTACCTGCTACCCACCCTGTACGGGGTGCTCGGTCGGATCTACACCCCGCAGTTGCTGCTCAGCGGGCAGACCGACGCGGTGGTGGTGCTGCTGCCGGGCGCGGCGCTCGGCGACGGGCTGGTCGGGCGGCTGCTCGCCGCGCTGGTCGCGGCGGGCGCGTTCGCGGCCTTCCTCTCCACCTCGTCGGGGCTGCTGACCAGCGTCGCCGGGGTGATCTCGACGGACGTTCTCGGCCGTGGCTCGGTGCGCGGCTTCCGGTGGGCCACGGTGATCGCCGGCGGCGTGCCCGCGGTACTGGCGCTCAATGTCTCCGGGCTGGACGTGTCGCAGGTGGTCGGGCTCGCCTTCGCGGTCGCCGCGTCGAGCTTCTGCCCGCTGCTGGTGCTCGGCATCTGGTGGCGCGGACTGACCGACCTGGGCGCCGCCGCCGGGGTGCTGGTCGGCGGTGGCGCGGCGATCGGCGCGGTGCTTGTCACCGTGCTCGGCCCGCCACTGTCCGGCTGGCCGGCCACGCTCACCGCGCAACCGGCCGCCTGGACGGTACCCCTGGCCTTCACCGTGATGGTCGCGGTGTCGATGGCGACCCGCCGGCGGGCCCCCGCCGACGTCGCTGCCACCATGCTCCGCCTCCACACCCCCGAAGCACTCCGCATGTAGGTGGACCCCCTGCTCCAGCCCTTCCCGCCAGCACGACGGCTGGTCGAATCGGGCTCGAACGGACGGGTACCGCCAGCGGGAGATCGCGGGACGTCCGTCCTGGGGATGACGACGGGTCCGCCTACGGCGGGAGCGCGGAAATGGTGCCCGACAGATAGCGTCGGCTCATGACTGGTGAGCACTCCGCACTCGCGCTGCGCGGCTTGGCGAAGCGGTTCGACGGCACGATCGCGGTTGCCAGCGTCGACCTGGACGTCCCCGCCGGCTCCTTCTACGGCCTGCTCGGCCCGAACGGCGCCGGCAAGACGACCACGCTGTCGATGGCGGTCGGGCTGTTGCGGCCCGATGCCGGTTCGGCCTGGGTCCTCGGGCACGACGTGTGGCGGGACCCGGTCGCGGCCAAGCGGCTGCTCGGCGTGATGCCGGACGGGATGCGGCTGTTCGACCGGCTGACCGGGGCGGAGCTGCTGGCGTACAACGGGTTGTTGCGCGGGATGGAGCCGGCGGTGGTCGACCAGCGGGCCGCGGAGCTGCTGGACGTGCTGGCCCTCGGCGACGCCGGCCGGACGCTGGTGGTGGACTACTCGGCGGGCATGAAGAAGAAGATCGGCCTTGCCTGCGCGCTGCTGCACGGCCCCCGGGTGCTGGTGCTGGACGAGCCGTTCGAGGCGGTCGACCCGGTCTCCGCCGCACTGATCCGGGACATCCTCACCCGGTACGCGGCCGGCGGCGGCACCGTGGTCTTCTCCAGCCACGTGATGGAGGTCGTCGAGCGGCTCTGCTCGCACGTGGCGATTCTCGCCGGGGGCGCCATCAAGCGGGTCGGCACGATCGGGGAGGTACGCGGCGACCGCTCGCTGGAGCAGGTCTTCGTCGAGGTGGTCGGCGGGCGTACCGCGACCGGTGAGGAGCTGTCGTGGCTCTCCCGATGAGCACCGCCGCCGCGCCCGCCGGGCCGGTCCGCGCCGTCTCCGCCCGGCACTTCCTGCGGCTGAAGCTGCGGGTGATGGGCAACAGCTTCCGCGGTCAGGGCTGGCGGCTCGCGATGTTCATCGGCGGCGCGCTGGTCGGGCTCTGGTTCGCCGCCAGCGGCTTCTTCCTCTTCGCCGTGCCGGGCATGACGGGCAACGGCCGGTACGCGATGCTGGTCGCGGCGGGCGGTGGCGGGCTGCTGGTGCTCGGCTGGCTGCTGCTGCCGCTGGTCTTCTTCGGGGTCGACGAGACACTGGACCCGGCCCGGTTCGCTCTGCTGCCCCTGCCCCGCCGCACCCTTGTCCTCGGCCTGTTCGCCGCGGCCCTGGTCAGCGTGTCGGCGCTGGCGATGCTGATCGCGACGTTCGGGTTGGTGCTCACCGCCTGGAGGCTGGGTGGTTGGTCCGCCGGGGTGGTGGCCGTCGTCGGTGTGGTCGCCGGGCTGCTGCTCTGTGTGGCCGCCAGCCGGGCGGTGACCAGCGCCTTCGCCAGCATGCTGCGGTCGCGCCGGGTGCGTGACCTGGCGGCTGTCCTGCTGGCGGTGACCGCCGCTCTGCTCGGTCCGTTGCAGATCTTCGGCCTGGCCGCGCTGCGCGAGACGGACTGGGACCGGCTGACCGGGGTGGCGACCGTGATCGGGTGGACGCCGCTCGGGGCACCGTGGACCGCCGGCATCGACGTGGCCCAGGGGCGGGTCTGGGCCGCTCCGGTCAAGCTGCTGATCACCGTGGTCGCGCTCGGCGCCCTGCTGGCCTGGTGGTCACGGTCGCTCGAGTCGGCGATGGTGGGAGCGGTCAGCTCCGGCCGAACCCCGGCCCGGCGAGGCGCCACCGGTGGCGCGGTCGCCCAGCTGTTTCCCCGGATCACCGGACGGATGCGTCGGGACCGGTTCGGCGCCCTGGTCGCCCGGGACGCCCGCTACTGGTGGCGGGACGCCCGCCGCCGGGCCAACCTGATCACGATCGCGGTGGTCGGCATCTTCGTGCCGGTGATGACCAACCTCGGCGGTGCGGGCTTCGCCGGGGGCGAGCAGGGCATGACGCTGAGTACCAGCGACAGCTCACCGGTCGTGGTCACCATCTCCATGCTCTTCGTCGGCGTGCTCGCCTCGGTCACCCTGGCCAACCAGTTCGGCTTCGACGGCAGCGCGTACGCCGCGAACGTGGTGGCCGGGGTGCCCGGCCGGGTCGAGCTGCGTGCGCGGATGACGGCCTTCTCGTTGTACGTGCTGCCGATGCTGACGGTCGTGGCGGTGGCGCTGTCGCTGCTGCTCGGCCACCCGGGCTGGATCGGGCTGACCGCCGGCAGCATGGTCGCCACCTACGGCGCCGGGCTGGCGGTGAGCAGCTTCGTGTCGGTGCTCGGGGCATACTCGCTACCGGAAACGAGCAACCCGTTCGCGATGAACACGGGCGCGGGCATGGCGAAGGGCCTGCTCACCCTGCTGGCCATGGTCGTCGCGGCGGTCGCCGGGGTGCCGATGGTGGTGGCCGCGGCGCTGCTGGGTGACGCCTGGCTCTGGTTGGCTCTGCCGGTCGGCGCGGCGTACGGGTTGGGCGCGGCGCTGCTGGGTGCGTACCTGGCCGGCGACGTGCTGGACCGGCGACAGCCGGAGCTGCTGGCCACGGTCACGCCGCGCCGCTGAGCAGGTCCCGCTGTCCTGGGTCGCGCCGACCTGCCCTGGTCCGGACCTTCGCCGGTCGGGTCCTCGGGACGGGGCGGTGGGGTCACAATGTTTCACGTGAATCATGAGCCGGGCGCCGAGATCCACCACACCGACCCGTTCGCGGTGCCGGCCGGGCAACGGTCGCCGGTCCGCCGGCTGCGTGGTCGGCTCGCCGCGCCGGTGACCCTCTGGACCGCGCCGGGCCCGGCCGGGCTGACCGTCTCGTCCACGCTGGTCGCCGAGGGGGAGCCCGACCGGCTGCTCGGGCTGATCGACGCGGAGTCCGATCTCTGGGCGGCGATCGAGGAGGCGGGCCGGTTCGCGGTCGCGCCGCTCGGCCCGCCGCACCGGCAGCTCGCCGACCGGTTCGCCGGCCTCTTCCCCGCCCCTGGCGGGCTCTTCGCCACCGGGGCGTGGACCGACACGCCGTACGGGTTGGTCCCGGCGGACGCCGGCGGCTGGGTCGGCTGCCGACTGGACACCGCGCGGGAGTACGGCTGGGCGCTGCTGGTGGAGGCCACGATCGAGGCGGTCGACCTGGCCGAGGACACCAGCCCGCTGCTGCACTACCGCGGTCGCTACCACGAGTTGCCCGGCTGAACGGGGTCCTGACGGGCCGTCGCGTCGACCGACCGGTCACCGGAGTGACCTGGGTCACTCGGCGCAGCCAGTCAACCGCTCGGCGCACTCGCTGACCGGCGTCGATCGCGGCCTTCCCCGGCGGGGAGCGCGCTCTTTACCGTGCGCGAAACTCCTCCAACGCCTGTGAAGGTGGTGATCCACAGATGTCCACGGACACACCCGCGCCGACCGCTTCCCAGCCGGACAGATATCTGGCCGTACAACGGTCGGACGAGTTCGCCGGGCTGCGGCGCGCGCTGCGCGGCTTCGTCTTCCCGATGACCGTCGCGTTCTTCCTGTGGTATGCGCTCTACGTCATTCTCTCCGCGTACGCCCGGGACTTCATGGGCACGAAGCTGTTCGGCAGCAACATCAACGTCGCGCTGGTCTTCGGCCTGCTCCAGTTCGTCTCCACGTTCTTGATCGCCTGGCTCTACTCCCGGTACGCGGACCGGAAGATCGACCCGGTCGCCGACCGGATCCGTGCCGAGATCGGGGAGGTGACCCATGAAGACGGCCCTCGCGGTTGACACGCTCCTCGCGGCGGAGGCGGGCAACCACACCGCCCGCAACCTGACCATCACGCTCTTCCTGGTCTTCGTGGCCGTGACCCTGGCCATCACCATCTGGGCCAGCCGGCAGACCAAGACGGCGACCGACTTCTACGCGGGCGGCCGGTCCTTCTCCGGCTTCCAGAACGGCATGGCGATCGGTGGCGACTACATGTCGGCCGCCTCGTTCCTCGGCATCGCCGGCATCATCGCGCTCTACGGCTACGACGGCTTCCTCTACTCCATCGGCTTCCTGGTCGCCTGGCTGGTGGCCCTGCTGCTGGTCGCGGAGCTGCTGCGCAACTCCGGCCGGTACACGATGGCCGACGTCCTGGCGTTCCGGATGCGCCAGCGTCCGGTGCGTACGGCGGCGGCGGTTTCCACCATCACGGTGTCGATCTTCTACCTGCTGGCTCAGATGGTGGGCGCCGGCGCGCTGGTCGCGCTGCTGCTCGGCATCCGGCCGGGGACGACCTTCCTCGGCATGGACGCGGCGACCGCGAAGGTCGCCACCATCATCATGGTCGGCGCCCTGATGATCATCTACGTCACCGTGGGTGGCATGAAGGGCACCACCTACGTGCAGATCGTCAAGGCGTTCCTGCTCATGGGCGGCGCGCTGGTGATGACCCTGCTGGTGCTGGCCAAGTACAAGTTCAACCTGTCGTCGCTGCTCGGTGACGCCGCCGCCTCGTCCGGCAAGGGCAGCGCGTTCCTCGAACCAGGGTTGCGGTACGGCGTCGAGGTCGCCGGCAACGCGACACAGACGTTCTACAACAAGGTCGACCTGCTCTCGCTCGGCATCGCCCTGGTGCTCGGCACCGCCGGCCTGCCGCACATCCTGATCCGCTTCTACACCGTGCCGACCGCGAAGGCGGCCCGTAAGAGCGTGCTCTGGGCGATCGGCATCATCGGCACCTTCTACCTGCTCACCCTGGCCCTCGGCTTCGGCGCCGCGGCACTGGTCGGCAGCGAGGCGATCACCGCCCAGGACAAGGCGGGCAACACGGCCGCGCCACAGTTGGCCGAGGCGCTCGGCATCGACTTCCTCGGCGGCGATCTGGGCGGGGCAGCCCTGCTGGCGATCATCGCGGCGGTCGCCTTCGCCACGATCCTGGCGGTGGTCGCCGGGTTGACCCTGGCCTCCTCGTCCAGCCTGGCTCACGACTTCTACGCGAACGTCCTGAAGAGGGGCGAGGCGTCGGAGCGGCAGGAGGTACGGGTCGCCCGGATCTCCGCCCTGGTGATCGGCGCGGTCTCGATCCTGTTGTCGATCTACGCGCAGAACCTGAACGTGGCGTTCCTGGTGGCGCTGGCGTTCGCGGTGGCCGCCTCGGGCAACCTGCCGGCGATCCTCTACAGCCTGTTCTGGCGGCGGTTCAACACCTCCGGCGCGGTGTGGGCGATCTACGGTGGCCTACTCTCGGCCGTACTGCTGGTGTTCTTCTCGCCGGTGGTCTCCGGTGCGGCGACGTCGATGTTCCCGGACCACGACTGGCAGTGGTTCCCGCTGTCCAACCCGGGCATCCTCTCGATCCCGTTCGGCTTCCTGTGCGGCTGGATCGGCACCCTGGTCTCCAAGGAGCACGACGAGGACAAGTACGCGGAGCTGGAGGTCCGCGCCCTCACCGGCGCCGGCGCCCACTGATCGCGGCGCTTTGTCGAGAAGGGTCCCCGGTGAACGCCTGGCGTTCACCGGGGGCCCTTCCCCAATTTCGAGGGTCGGTAGGCTGACCGGTATGAAGGTTGCTGAGCGCTTCGGTTCCGGTCACCGCGTTCTCGTCACCGGCGGCGCCGGTTTCGTCCCGTCGCACCTGGTGGATGCCCTGATCGCCCGGGGTTGCACGGTGGTGGCGCTGGACAACTTCGTCACCGGCTCCAAGGAGAACGTGGCCCACCTGCTGGACCGGCCGACCTTCACCCTGGTCGAGGCGGACATCTCCGACGGTGTGCCGACGCACCACCCGGCGCTGGCCGAGCGGTTCGACGCGATCCTGCACATGGCCTCGCCGGCCAGCCCCACCGACTTCACCCAACTGCCGGTGGAGATCATGCGGGTCGGCTCGGTGGGCACCCTGCACCTGCTGGACCGCGCGGTCGCCGACGGCGCCCGGTTCCTGATGGCCTCCACCTCCGAGGCGTACGGGGATCCGAAGGAGCACCCGCAGCGCGAGACCTACTGGGGCAACGTCAACCCGATCGGGGTGCGCAGCGTCTACGACGAGGCGAAGCGCTTCTCCGAGGCGGCCACCATGGCGTACCACCGCTACCGCGGGCTCGACGCGGCGATCGTCCGGATCTTCAACACGTACGGCCCGCGGATGCGGCCGGACGACGGCCGGGCCATCCCGACCTTCATCTCCCAGGCGCTGCGCGGCGAGCCGATCACCGTGCACGGCACCGGCAACCAGACCCGGTCCATCTGTTTCGTCGAGGACCTGGTGCGCGGCATCCTGCTGCTGCTCGACTCGACCGAGACCGGCCCGATCAACTGCGGCACCGAGCACGAGCTCACCATGCGGCAACTGGCCGAGTTGATCGTGTCGCTCTCCGGCAGCAGCTCGGAAGTGACCTACATCACTCGAAGCTCGGATGACCCGGAGATGCGTCGCCCGGACCTGACCCGCGCCCGCGAACTGCTCGGATACGAGCCGACCGTGGCGCCCGAAGACGGCCTGCGACGCACGATCGAGCACTTCCGGGCGCGGCTAGGGTAACCGGGCGGCGACGCACGGCCGCTCGCTGAGTGTCGCCTGAGGGCGGTTGTGGCTCGCCCTACGTACCCTGAGTTACATGTCCGCGACCTCGTCTGCCGGAGTTCCGCACCCGTACCTGCACCGCAGCGCCGGGCGCGCCTCCGTGCCCGGCCCCGACCGGGGCGCCTCCGGACGCGCCCGTCCGTCCGAGGCGCGCTGGTACCCGTCGCCCGACGAGGAGCAGCTCCGGCCGGGCGGCCCGGAGGGGCCGCGCGGGCCCGGCGGACCGGGTGGCGGCGGTGGACCGGGCCGCCGCGGTCCACGGCCGCGGTGGGGTCGGATCGGCCTGGTGGCCGGGATCGCGGTGCTGGTGCTGGCGCTGCTCGGCGGCATCGGCGCCTGGCTGTACGCGCGCAATCTGGACGGCGACCTGGCCCGGACCGATCCGTTCGCGGAGATCACCGGCGGCCGACCGGCCAAGACCGTCGACGGGGCGCTGAACATCCTGCTGGTCGGCAGCGACTCTCGGGACCCGGACGCCCCGGTCGACACGAAGAGCCAGTGGCGGGCCGACACGATCATCGTGATGCACATCCCGGCCGACCACCAGGAGGCCTACCTGGTCTCCATCCCTCGTGACCTCTACGTGCCGATCCCGCAGAGCGCGGGCGCGGACTGCGGCTCCGGTGAGCGCGCGAAGATCAATGCGGCGTTCGCGTTCGGCGGCCTGCCGCTCGCGGTCCGCACCGTGGAGTGCTTCACCGACGTCCGGATCGACCACGTGATGGCGATCGACTTCGCCGGCTTCAAGCAGGTCACCGACGCCCTCGGCGGCGTCGACCTGAAGGTGGAGCGGACCATCACCTCGATCCACAAGCCGTACCGGACGTTCACCAAGGGCACCAACCACATGGACGGCGCGGAGGCGCTGGACTGGATCCGCCAGCGCAAGCAGTTCCCGGACGGGGACTTCGCCCGGATGCGGCACCAACAGGAGTTCCTCCGGGCGCTGCTGGACAAGGCGGCGAGCACGGGCACGCTGGCGAACCCGAAGAAGCTCAACGACTTTCTCCAGTCGGTGACCGCGGCCGCCACCGTCGACGAGGGTTTCTCGGTGACGGACATGGCGATCCAGTTCCGCAACCTGCGCGGCCAGAACCTCACCTTCGTGACCAGCCCGAACTCGGGCAGCCAGACGATCAACGGCGAGTCGGTGGTGGTCTCCGACCGGGAGAAGGCGCTGGCGATGTACCGGGCCATGTCGGCGGACACCATGGCGGACTGGGTCAAGGCCAACCAGCCCAAGGGCACCGAGGGCGGCTGACCCGGCCGGCGGCCGGTAGGCGGCTGACCCGGCCGGCGGCCGGTAATGGCGGTACGACCCGGAACGACCGGACCGTCCGACCGGCAACGGCCCGTTCGGGTCATCGGGTGTCGCCGATCGACCGACCCCGGCGAAATTGGCGTCCGGATTGACCCGGGATGAACTCGCCAAGTCGAATCGACATACGTACAGTGGTGCCGCCCCCTCCTGAACACGAACTGGAGCACGCATGCCGGTTCAGGCCAGCCGTCGCCCTTCGTCAACCGGGTCCGCCGCCCCCAGCGGCCGGATCGGCGCGTCCATTCCGATCCAGCCGGGCCCCACGGGCGGCGGGCCGGGTGGTCGACCGCCCGGTGGCGGTGGCCGGTCCGGAGGCGGTGGCCGCTCCGGCGGTGGGCCGGCGAAGAAGCGTTCGAAGCGCAAGGATCCGCTCTGGGCCCGGCTGACGGTGATCTTCGGGGCCGTGCTGATGCTCACCAGCGGGGTGGGCATCGTCGGCAGCAAGGTGCTGATCAGCCAGGCGACCGGGGACATCGCCCAGCGGAACCTGCTCGGTGACGCCGGCAAGTCCGACGCCGAGGGCGGCGCGAGCCTGGACGGCCCGATCGACATGCTGCTGCTCGGCGTGGACGCGCGGGAGCGGTGGGCCGCGGACGACGTCCGGTCCGACAGCATCATCATCCTGCACATCCCGGCCTCGCACGACCAGGCGTATCTGATCTCCATTCCCCGGGACACCGAGGCGCAGATCCCGGCGTTCCCGAAGAGCGGGTTCGCCGGCGGCACCGACAAGATCAACGCTGCCTTCCAGGCCGGCGCTCGCAACGGCGGCGGCTGGGAGGGCGGCGCCCAGCTGATGGCGCAGACGATCAAGCGGCTCACCGGGGTCAGCTTCGACGGCGCGGCGATCATCAACTTCGGTGGCTTCAAGAACGTCATCGACACCCTCGGCACCGTGCGGATCTGCGTGAGTCACGAGGTCAAGTCGAAGCACATGTCGTTCGTCGACGGCCAGCCGATGTGGAACGCCGACGCCAAGAAGACCGGCAAGCAGATGACCACGGTGGTGCACAAGAAGGGCTGCCAGGAGATGGAGGGCTGGGCGGCCCTGGACTACGCCCGGCAACGCTACGGGCTGCCCGGTGGTGACTACGACCGCCAGCAGAACCAGCAGCAGCTGATCAAGGCGATGGCCCGCAAGGCCACCGATGGCGGCACGCTGACCAACCCGGCGAAGCTCCAGCAGCTGATCAAGGCGGCCGGCAAGGCGTTCGTGCTGGACACCGGCGGCGTGCCGATTGAGAAGTTCATCTTCACCATGCGCGGCGTGACCGCGAACGATCTGACCATGCTCAAGACCAACAACGGCACGTTCAACGGCAACGCCAACAAGCGCGAGGCGTTGAACGAGGAGACGTTGGAGATGTTCCGGGCGATGAAGCAGGACAAGCTGGGCGAATTCGTCTTCGCTCACCCCGAGATGATGTCCAGCCGTAAGTGACCGCCGCGGCCCGCCCGGGTCGCTTGCAGGGCGACGTCCACCCGGGTCGCTTGCAGGGCGACGCCCGCCCGGGTCGCCCGCAAGGCGGCCTCCGGCCGAAAGTCCCGGAAAGCCCGCGACCCTCCGGTTACTGACCGTAGCCTGACGTGAGCACGTTTCACGTATCGGCTGCGGGGAGGCGGACACGTCCAGGTCGGGGCGGAACGCGGCGGACCGGGCTGACGAGGCCCCATCCGCCCGTCCGCGCCGCGCCCGTGGGTCGCGCATCCTGCTCGGCATCGGCCTTGCTCTCGTCCTGCTGGCCGGGCTCGCGCTGGCCGGGCTCAAGACGCTCAGCCACCGGTACGACCGCGCGGTCGCCAAGGAGATCCTGCTCGACCTCGACGCCCGCACCGACCGGACCGACGTGGACGGGCCGCTCAACTACCTGCTGGTCGGCACCGACCGCCGCCCCGGCGAGAACAGGCCGGACCAACGTTCGGACACCATCCTCATCGTGCACGTGCCCGCCGGGCACCGGGAGGCGTACCTGGTCTCCATCCCGCGTGACCTGCTGGTAGCCATTCCGCCGACGAACGGCTTCCCCGGCGGCCAGGACAAGATCAATGCGGCGTACGAGCACGGCGGCGGCGGCCAGGCCGGCACGCGGTTGCTCTCCACCACCCTCACCCGACTCACCGGAATCCGCTTCGACGGCGCCGCGCTGATCGACTTCTCCGGCTTCCGGAAGGTGATCGACCTGCTCGGCGGGGTGCAGATGTGCGTGGACACCGAGGTCCGCTCGATCCACACCAACCGGGTCTTCCCCACCGGCTGCCAGCAGATGAACGGAGCGGAGGCGCTGGACTACGTGCGGCAGCGCTACGACCTGCCCGGCGGCGACTACGACCGCCAGCACCACCAGCAGCAACTCCTCCGGGCGATGCTGGACCGCGCCGGTCAGGCGGACCTGCGCACCAACCCGGTCAAGCTGGACCAGGTGCTCCGGGCCGTCGGCGGCTCGTTGACCGTCGACACCAACGGCGTACCCCTGGAGGACCTGCTCCTCGCGCTGCGCGCGCTGCCGCCGGACGGGATGCGGGGCGTCCAGGTGCCCTCGTCCCCACAGACCATCGGCGAGGTCTCGTACGTGGTGCTGGACAACGGCGGCAACGGGCTCTTCGAGGCCGTACGCGGCACCAGGGTGCCCGCCTGGGCTCAGGCCAACCCACGGTGGGTGACCCGGTTGTGATGGTGCCGACGGCCGGGTCGATGCCGATCCGGCCGGTGAGGATCTAGTGTTGGTACCTGTGTTCGGACCCCAGGTTCCCACCGTGCCCGTGACCGAGATCGCCGACGACACCTACCTGCTGGATGTGCGGGAAGACGATGAGTGGGCGGCCGGCCATGCTCCCGGCGCCCATCACCTGCCGATGATGGAGCTGCCGGCGCGGCTGGCCGAGGTGCCGACCGACCGGGACGTGGCGGTCATCTGCCGCTCCGGCGGGCGCTCCGCCCAGGTCGTCGCCTATCTCGTGAACAACGGCTGGGAGCAGGTGCGCAACGCCGACGGCGGGATGCGCCAGTGGGCCGCCGTCGGCCGCCCGGTGGTCGACGCCAACGGGCAGCCCGGCCAGGTCATCTGAAGGCGGCCGGGATGGGCGGGCCTCTGGTCTTCGCGCACCGCGGCGCCTCGTACGACCTTCCGGAACACACCCTCGCCGCCTACCTGCGCGCCCTCGACGAGGGCGCCGACGGTCTGGAATGCGACGTCCGGCTGACCCGGGACGGGCATCTGGTCTGCGTGCACGACCGGCGACTGGACCGCACCAGCAACGGTAGCGGCCTGGTCAGCGCGCGTACCCTCGCCGAGCTGGAGATGCTGGACTTCGGCTCCTGGCATCCCGGCAGCGCGCCGAGCGGTGATCTGCCGCCCGACGAGTCGCACACCCGGCTGCTGACCCTGACCCGGCTGCTGGACGCGGTGCTGGCCGCCGGCCGCCCGGTCCGGCTGCTGGTGGAGACGAAGCACCCGTCCCGTTACGGCTCGAACGTGGAACGGCGGCTGGTCGCCCTGCTGCGCCAGTACGGGCTGGCCGACCCGGCGCCGGACGACCCGGTCCAGGTCACCGTCATGTCGTTCTCCCCGCTGGCGGTCCGGCGGGTCCACGAGCTGGCCCCGACGCTGCCCACGGTGCTGTTGCTGGAGGTGCTCCCGCGCTGGCTCCGCCTGGGCCGGCTGCCGTTCGGCACCCGCATCGCCGGCCCGGGCATCGGCCTGGTCCGGGCTCGCCCGCAACTGCTGCCCGCGCTGCGTGCGGCCGGCAACGAGGTGTACGTCTGGACGGTCAACGACCCGGCGGACCTGGAGCTGGTGCTGGCCGCCGGGGTGGACGGGATCATCACCGATCGGCCCGCACACGCCCTGGCCCGGCTGGATCGCTGACCGGCGCCGACCCGGCAGGGGTGCCGAAATCCGGGCCGGCGGGGCACACTCGGCACATGCCGGAGCGTATCGACTTCCCCGCTCTCATCGCCGGCCACACCGTCGTCATCGAGATGATCAATTCTGGCGACGCCGGCCTGCCGGTCCTCACCCAGCTGTTACGGGTGGCCCAGCCGGCGCTCGGCGCGGCCGGCATGGCGTTCGCCGAGTTCGGCCCGACCGGTGGTCGGGTGATCGCCGCGACGGGGGCGGCGGAGTGGATCCTCGGCCGCCCGCTGGCGGCCGACGACCCGGACACCGTCTGCCTGCTCTCCGGTCCCCGGGTCCGCCAGGCCCGGGTCGCCCACCTCAGCGGCAAGCTCGCCGACGAGCTGGCCGGCTGCGGCCTGCGCCGGATGGTGGTCTCCAGGGCCGAGATCGGCGGCCACACCGTCGGCAGCCTGCACGCGCTCTACCCGGGCGACGACGAGCCGGGCGCCGAGCAGCAGGGGGTGGTCGCCTACCTCGCCTCCTGCATAGCGCACATGTACGGCGACCAGACCGGGCTGCCCGTGCACGGCGACGGGCCGGTGGTGGCCGCGCTCGCCGACGGGCTGGCCGTGGTCGACCGGGACGGGCACGTCCGCCTCTGGAACCCGGCCGCCGCCCAGGTCACCGGCCGGACGGCCGAGCAGGCTCTGAGCCGCCCGCTGCCGTTTCCGCTGCCGCCGTCCGGCCAGGTTCGCGACCACCGCCTGCCGGACGGGCGCTGGCTGCGGATCACCTCCGGCGAGCTGCCCGGTCCGGGCACGCTGCGGGTGGTCACCTTCCGCGACATCACCGACCAGCAGCGTCGGGACCACGACCGCGAACTCTTCGTCGCGGTGACCAGCCATGAGCTGCGCACCCCGGTCACCGTGATCAAGGGATACGCGGACACCCTCACCGACCACTGGGATTCGTTGACCGAGTCCGACCGGCGGCAGGCCGCCCGGGTGATCGGGCAACGCGCCAACGAGCTGGCCCGGTTGGTCGACCGACTGCTCTCCTCGGCCGCCGAGGCGGGGCCGGGGGACGACCCGCCCACCCCGTTCGACCTCGGCGAGGCGTTGCGCTCCGCGGTCGTCGACCTGCCGGCGGAGCTGCGCCGCCGGCTGGTGCTCCGCCTCCCGGCCGACCTGCCCAAGGCACTCGGCCACCGGCCCAGCCTGGTGACCGTGTTGACCGAGCTGACGACCAACGCCGGCAAGTACTCGGCGCCGGATGCGCCGATCGAGATCACCGCCGCGGTCGACGGTCAACTGGTGGCCTTCCGGGTCAGCGACCGGGGCATCGGCATCCGCCCGGAGCACGTGGAGCGGGCGTTCGACCGGTTCTGGCAGGGCGAGTCCGGCGACCGGCGCGGCTACCCGGGCGCGGGGCTCGGTCTCTATCTCGTCCGCCGGATCGTTGAACAGCAGAATGGATGGGTATCCCTACGTCCGAGGGCCGGCGGCGGTACGGTCGCAGAGGTGCGGCTGCCGCGCGGTTGACCGGCGGTGGCGTGACGTGGAGGCGGCGGTGGCAGCGAAGGAACGGGCGTGGTGCGTGGTGGTCCCCCACCACCCCACCGGAGCCCGACTGGCCCGGCACCGGCTCGCCGACGATCTGGCGGAGGTCGTATCCCCGAGGCTCCTCGCGGACCTGATCGCGGTGCTCGCCGAGCTGGTGGGCAACGCGGTGCGGCACGCCCGCCCGCTGCCCGGCGGTGTGGTCCGGGTGGCCTGGCGGATGCGGCCCTCCGCCGACGGGCCGCGGATCCAGCTGCGGGTGACCGATGGTGGCGCGGGCACCGGGCCACGGATCCGGACGGCCGACCCCGACGCGGCCGATGGCCGAGGGCTGCACATCGTGGCCGGCCTGGCCACCCGGTGGGGCGTCGAGCGGGACGGCCTGGGCCAGCGCGTCTGGGCGGAGTTCGACCCGGTGCCGACAGCCCGGCCCGGCCTGGTGACGACGGGCTGAGCAACGGTCCGGGGCTTCGACACCGGCCCGGGGGCGGGTCCCACCCACGACGAGCCGGTCGGGCCTCTAGGCTGTGACGCCGTGAGCAAGCGTCGAAAAGGCCAGCGCGCCGCAGCGGACACCGCCCCCCGTCGGGACAAGGTGCGGGACATCTTCGTGCCCCGACCGTTCGAGGGGCTGGTCGACGAGCCCGAGTGGATCGCGCTGCGCGAGCTGGTGCCCGCCGCCTCCGCGCCGCTGCGGTTGGCGCCCGCCCTCGTCGAGGAGTTCGGGGACCGCCCGGTCACGCTGGCCACGGTGCTGCCGATGGCTGCCCCGGCGATCACCAAGCCGGATGGCCGGGTGCTCATCGGTCTCCAGCGCCACCAGCAGTCCGGCGACGTCTCCCGGGACCTGGCCGAGGCGCTGCTCTGCGCGTTGCGGACCGAGCCGGGCGGCCAGGTGGCCGTGCCGCCGCTGCCCGGCCCCGGCCCGCGGTTGCAGGACGTCCTGGTGGACGGCCCACTGGAGATCACCATGCACGACGGGTTCGAGTTCTGGCTCGACCCGGGCGCCACGGACGACCCGACCGTGCAGGCGTCGCTGGAGCGGGCCAACGCGGCCATCTACCCGACGGTGCGGCTGACCGCGGCGAAGGCCGCGTACTGGTGCCAGGTGCCGGAGAAGGCGCACGTGCGCTGGGTGCTGCCGGACGAGGAGGACACCGCCCTCGACGCGCTGGCCCGGCTCGGCGCGGCCGGCACGTTGCCGCTCGGCGAGCAGACCCGGTTCGCCGGCATGTTCCGCGCCCACGGTCGGCTGGTGCCGGTCTGGGACCTGCCGGAGGAGACTCCGGCGGCGGACTGGGAGGACCCGGTGGCGCAGTTCGCCAAGCGGTACGCCGAGGCTCTCGCCGCCACTGACCCGCTGGACGCCGCCGGCCGGCGGGCCCGTCAGGGGCTGCTCGGTCGCCAGCTCACCCTGCGCTGAGCGCGGCTGGCCCGCTCACCCGGCGACGGGCAGCGGGTCGCGGGTGATCGGGCAGGACATGCAGCGCGGGCCGCCCCGGCCGGAGCCCAGTTCGGAGCCGGCGATCGGGATCACCTCGATGCCGGCCCGCTCCAGCTGGGCGTTGGTCTCGGTGTTGCGCTCGTAGCCGACGCAGAGCCGGGGCGCCAGGGCGAGGGTGTTGTTGCCGTCGTCCCACTGCTCGCGTTCCGCGGTGACCGGGTCGAGCCCGGTGTCGATGACCCGGAGCTGGTCGAGGTCCATCGCGTCAGCGGCGGCCCGCAGGAAGGGCGCGGGGCCGTCCACCCGCGGGTCCTCGCCGTCCGCGCCGGCGATCACCGTGTACGCGGAGAGCGTGCTGGCGACGTTGGGATACATCAGCACGGCGTCCACGTCGACCATCGTGCAGACGGTGTCCAGGTGCATGGTGGCGCGCTCCTGGGCGATCGGCACCACCAGGATGGTGTGGGCCAGCCCGGCGGCGAAGACCTGCCGGCCGAGGCGTTCGGCGCCGGCCGGCGTGGTCCGCTCACCCACCCCGACCGCCAGCACCCCGGGGGCGAGCAGCAGCACGTCCCCGCCCTCCAGGTGCTCAAGGTGCGGGCGGTAGACGAACTCGGTGCCGGCGAAGCGCGGGTGGTGGCGGTAGATGGCGTCGGTGAGGGTCGTCTCCCGGCTGCGGGCCGGCATGGCCAGGCTGGTGACCCCGACCCGGTCCCCGATCCAGAGCGACGAGTCCCGGGTGAAGAGCAGGTTCGGCAGCGGGTCGATGACGAAGTCGTGCCGGTCCATCAGGGTGTAGACCAGGCCGCCCGGCCGTTCCGAGCTGATCCGCAGTTCCTCGTGCGCCAGCCCGGCGGTGAGCACGTCGGCCAGCGCGACCGGGTCCAGGTAGGAGAGGTGGTCGGCGACCCGGGCGCGCAGGGTGTCGCCGAGCCGGCGCGAACGCAGCACCTGCTCGGTGAGTTCGGCCCGGGCGTCCGCGACGGCCAACGTCTCGGCCAGCAGAGTGGCCAGGTAGAGCACCTCGACGCCGCGCTCGCGCAGCGAGGCGGCGAACGCGTCGTGCTCCTCCTGGGCACGGCCGACCCAGGGGATCGCGTCGAACAGGAGTGAGTCGTTGTTGCGGGGGGTGAGCCGGGCCAGTTCCGGGCCGGGCCGGTGCAGCAGTACGGTGCCGAGCCGGCCGACTTCGCTGTCGACGTAGTGGGTCACCCCAGCAGCGTAGGGCAGGGTTTGGCGGCATCCGAGAAAAGAACTGTGGATGAATATGGCATTCATCCACAGTCACTCCGGCGTTCCGGCTTGCCGAACACGGGGAGTGTCAACGTAGGGTAGTGGGGACATAACTTCGAGGGACCTTTTGCCGGAGGTCGCGATGACTGTCTTTCCCGCACGACGAGTCGTACCGTCCGCCCGGGCACTGCCGCCCGTCGCGGTGCCCCACCCCCGCGTCGAGTCGCCGGGGGTTCTCGCACCGGTGCGTCCGACACCGCTCGAATGGGCCCGCCGTCGGCGGGCCGAGCGGGGCGCCCGGAGGCTGGAGGCGGCCGGAGCACGGGCCCTGGGCCAGCTCGACCACCTCGGGCCGGCCTGGCACGTCATCGAGTGGCCCCGCACCGACGTGGCCGACGTCCTGCTCGACCGTGGCCAGGACGAGCGCGCCGGGTTCCTCGCCATCGGGCCGAGCGGCCTGTTCGCGGTGACCATCGCCGACCACGGCCGGGCCCGTGTGCTCGTCGCGGGGGACGTCGTGCAGATCAACGGCAAGCGACCGCCGTACGTGGCGGAGGCCCGCCGGGACGCCAAGCGGGCCAGCAAGGCCCTCTCCGCCGCGGTGCGGCTGCCCGTGCCGGTGACGCCGGTGCTGACCTTCGTCGGCTCCGGCGTGATCAGCGTCTACGGCCTGCCGAAGGACTGCCTGATGGCCACGCACCGGGAGCTGGACCGTCTCCTCGTGGCCGGCGGCAGCCGGATCAGCCCCGCCACGGCCGAGAAGCTGTCCCGGGTCGCGCAGCACCCGGGCACCTGGCTGAACGGCACGTACCGTCCAACCGCCGACTACCGGTGGTATGACGAGGGCCGAACGGCCGCTGACAAGCCGGCCAACCGCCGGTAACGTCACCGGCGACGCCACGCGGCTGCGGTCCCCGTCCACCCCACCGGCTTCCGCGCCGTCACCGGCCGCCCCGGTTCAGGCAGTGCGGCCGGTGGCCCGGTGCGCTCGGTGGTTCCGTCGGCGACCGCGCTAGCGTGGACAGTCCGTCGGTGTACATAGGAGGCTCGGTGGCCCACGTCGAACTCTCGCTCTCGGAAGTGTTCGTGCCGACGGCGCGGGCCTCGACAGAGCCGGAGTCCGACAACTTCGGCCAGTGGTCCTCGACTGTCGGCCGGGCCGATGAGCCGTGCCTGCTGATCGACGCCGCCAGCCGGGTGGTGGCCATCTCCACCGCCGGCTGCGAGCTGCTCTGCCTGGGCGAGCCGGACGGCCTGATCGGGCGGCCACTGCTCGACGGCGGGCTGCGCCTGCTGGACTTCACCGCCAACCGGGGCGAGCTGACCGAGGCCGAGATCGACAAGATTCCGCCCCTGCTGGCGCTCTCGTCCGGCCGGCTCGCCCGCGGTCTGCTCCGGGTGCAGGCGGCCTCGGCGGACAGCTCCGACGCGACCGTCGACGCGATCTCCACCCCGGTGCTCGCCGACGGCGCCGTGGCCGGCTCACTCACCTTCTTCTCCGAGGTCTGACCTGCGACGGAGTGTGTCGTTCGCCGCACGCGGCGATGCTGGGGTGCGTCCGCACCCAGGCCGTAAGGTGCCCTCATGCTCGATATCGCTCTGCTGCCGGGGGAGTACGCCGTGTGCCGGTTGGCCGCCGGCTCCACCCTGCCGTACGCGTTGTCGAGCGGGTTGGGCCGCGCGGACGTGGTCACCGTGAGCTGGACCGCCGACGGGATCTCGGTGATCTGCCCGACCGAGCGGGCCCCCGCGCAGGCCGTGGTGGAGACCGTCTGGCGCTGCCTGCGGGTCACCAGCCCGGTCGACGTGGCCGGCACCAACACCCTGGCCGCGCTTGTCGACCCGCTCGCCGAGGCCCGGGTCAGCGTGGTCACGTTCTCCACCTTCGATACCGACTACCTGCTGGTGCCGGCCGTGCGGTTGACCGAGGGCACGGCCGCGCTGGAGCGCGCCGGGCACCGCGTCCTCGGCTGACCTTCACCCCGCCGGCCGCTCCCCCTACGATGGGCTCGGCCACCCCGGCCGCGACGATGTTCTCCGATGTCCCGAGGATCGGCCCGTGCCGTTCACCCCGCCCCGCAGGACCCGGGTCGTGGGTCGGGCGCGGGTCGCCACCGGATCACGGA
>NZ_RCVJ01000235.1 GCF_003667505.1 Micromonospora sp. BL4 | reverse complement strand
GTGGTGGTCGGGGTCTTCGCCGCGCTGGGGGGTGGGGCGTTCGGACTGGTGGCGTGGCGTGACCGGGCGCGGTTGCGCTCCGGCGACGACGACGCCGCCGGGCGGAACGCCCGGGCCGTCCAGCAGCGGTACGAGGCGGAGAGGCACGCCGAGCAGGGCGACGTGTGGCAGCGGGGCCGCGACAGCACGGGGTGACCGGGTCACTGCCCGTAGGAGAGCCGCAGCCGGTTGTTGATCAGGTAGTTGAGCCGGTGTCGCAGGTACCCGAGGGTGCTCTCGCTCGGCAGTTCGCCGTCGGTGGTGAGTGTCCAGCGCAGCGCGCAGTCCGGGACGGACGGCTCGCGAGCCAGGTCGAAGCGGACCCGGTCGAGGGGCCGGTGCGGCCACAGCGACGACCAGATCAGCAGCACCGGCGCGTAGCCCGCCACCACCCGGGGCGCCACCTCGTCGTCGCGCAGCTCCAGCCAGGGCCGGCTGCCGGCCTCGTACGGGTCGCGCAGCGAGCGCCACACGATGTGCGGCGGGGCGGGCTGGCTGCGCCGGCGGCTACCCAGCACGTGCACGACGACCCTCCTCACCGGACGGTGACACCCGCCCCGGTCCATTGTGGCGGTTCGGCGCCGTCGCCGTGAACCGGCGGGAGCCGTGAGCCACCGGGCGGGCCGCGCACGTGAAATGTGGCGGTGGGCATGGCGACCGTATCGTCGGGGTACTGCGAAGCTCAGCACGCACGCCAGGGGAGGCACAGTGGGGGCACGATCAGGACGCGATGCCCGGGGTCCGCTGGTGGGCCTGCTGATCGCCGCGCTGGTGTCGGCGGCGTGCGCCGGCGGGGGGCTGGCCGAGCCGGAGGGTGAGCGCCCGGCGCCGAGCGGGTCGGCGGCCTCGCCGGGGCCGAGCACCACCCGGGCGGACAGCACCACCAGCGTCGCCGAGTTCGAGCAGGACGTCGCCGACGCCCAGGCGGTCGCCGAGCGGTACTGGGCGGCCCAGTTCAAGGCGTCCGGGCAGCGCTTCCAGCCGATCCGGCGGATCACCCCGTACCAGCGGGCCGGCGAGGTGTCGTGCGGCGGCCAGGCGTTGCCGCGCAACAACGCGGTCTACTGCTCACAGGGGGACTTCATCGCGTACGACATCGCCTGGTCGGTGGCGGCGTTCCGCCAGGTCGGTGACGCGTTCGTGTTCTACCTGCTCGGTCACGAGTACGCCCACGGCATCCAGGTGCGGCTCGGCATCAACTACAGCTTTACCATCCAGCAGGAGTTGCAGGCCGACTGCATGGCCGGGGCGTACCTGGGCGACTCGGTGCGCTCCGGCGACCTGAGCCTGGCCGAGGGCGACCTGGAGGAGTTCCGCGAGGGCGTGGCGGCGGTCGGCGACGACCCGGACCAGCCCTGGTTCGCCGAGGGTTCGCACGGCACCTCCGAGCAGCGCACCGAGTCGTTCTTCCGTGGCTACGAGCGCTCCCTGCAGGCCTGCGACCTGACCTAGGGGCACAGGCCTGTCGTGACCCGGCAACGCCCAGCGCCGGGGGCGCTCAAATGCCGTCGCCGCCGCCACCGCCGGGTCTCCTGACGCTCGTCCGGTGCGGCTGCCGGGACGTGCCCTACGTCTCCCGGCGTCGACCATCGGACACCCGTCGACGGGAGGCGGTGGAGAATCGGTGCGGTACCGCACCAACCCTGGAGGATCCGCTGAGCAGCCATCACCCCGCCGCCGTGCTCTTCGACATGGACGGCACGCTGGTCGACAGCGAGAAGCTGTGGGACGTCGCCCTCCAGGAGCTCGCGCGCGAGTACGGCGGCGAACTCTCCGTCGCCGCCCGCCGGACGATCGTCGGCACCAGCATGGCCGAGTCGATGCGGATCGTGCACGACGACCTGGGTCAGCCCGAACGGGACCCGCAGGCCAGCGCGGCGTGGATCAACGCCCGGATCCTGGACCTGTTCCGCACCGGGCTGTCCTGGCGCCCGGGAGCGTTCGCCCTGCTGCGCGCCGTCCGGGCGGCGGGCATCCCCACCGCGCTGGTCACCTCCAGCGTGCGGCCACTGGTCGAGATCGCCCTGGACACCCTCGGGCGGGACAACTTCGACGCGGTGGTCTGCGGCGACGAGGTGGTCGCGACCAAGCCGCACCCCGAGCCGTACCTGACCGCCGCCCGGCTGCTGGACGTGCCGATCGGCCGCTGCGTGGCGATCGAGGACTCGGCGACCGGGGTGGCCAGCGCGCTCGCCGCCGGTGCGGCGGTGCTGGCCGTACCCGCGGAGGCGCCCCTGCCGGACATGCCCGGCGTACACCAGGTGGAGAGCCTGACCGGCGCGGACCTGGATCTGCTCACCGCGCTGGTGGTCAACCGGGCCGGCGCGACCGGCTGACCGGAGCCGGCGCGGGTCAGGGGCGCTCGGCGAAGACCGCCGCGACCACCTGGTAGCCGTCGAACGCCCGGGCGGCCCCCGCGTACGCGGCCAGGTGGATGAACAACTCGACGATCTCCTCCCTGGTCACCCCCGAGTGCAGGGCGATGCGCAGCTGGCCGCGCAGCGGCTCGTGGGTGCCGAGGGCTGCGGCGATCGCCACCGAGACGAGGCAGCGGCTGCGCAGGTCCAACCCCTCGCGGGGCCACGCCTCGCCGAAGGTCTGCACGGTGGCGAGGCGGCGGAAATCCTGCCCCACCGGCGGCTCGCCGTCGCCCAGCGGCAGCGCGAGTGGCTGGCCGAGCAGCCGCTCGGCGTTGTCCAGTGCCCGCTGGTAGGAATCCTGGTCGGTCATGTCACCCCTTCCGGCCCGCACGGTCATCCTGGCAGCTCGACGTCCGCGTCCGAGGACATTCGGCCAGGTCGCACAGCACGAGACCCCGGCGCCACGCACGGCGCCGGGGTCTCGTGGTGACCGGTCAGTCGTGGGCGATCGCGCCCAGGACGTTGATCCGGGCCGCCCGCACCGCTGGGAGCACCGCGGCCACCACCCCGATGATCGCGGCGAGACCGAGGAAGACACCCATCTGCCCCCACGGCAGGATCAGGTCGGTGATCCCCTCGTCCTTGAGCGCCTCGACCACCGCCGCGCCGAGGCCGCTACCGACCACCACGCCGAGCAGCGCGCCGAACACGGAGATCACCACCGCCTCCACGGTGATCATGCCCATGGTCTGCCCGCGGCGCAGGCCGATCGCCCGCAGCAGACCCAGCTCGCGGGTCCGCTCCAGCACCGACAGCGCCAGGGTGTTGATGATGCCCAGCACGGCGATCACGATGGCCAGCGCCAGCAGAATCTGGATCATCGTGAGCAGCCCGTCGAGCTGACTGGTCTGCTGCTTGATGAACTCCGCCCGGTCGGCCACCGACACCTCGGGGCTGTCGGCGAGCAGCGTCTCCACCTGCGGCTGCACGTCCGCGACCCGAGTGCCGGGAGCCAGCTGGATGAAGCCCTGGATGGGCTGCGGGATGGCGAAGTCCTTCGCCGCCGTCACCGGCAGCACCACCGGGTTGGTCAGCTGGGAGGACTCGTAGATGCCGCTGACCGTGTACGTCCGCGCCTCGCCACGGGTCAGCTGCACGTTCACCGTCGAGCCAACCGACAGCCCGCGGGAGTCGGCGGTGTCCGAGCTGACCAGCATCTGGGTCGGGCTGAGCCGGTCGATGTCACCGGCGGTCGGCTTGGCGCCGAAGATCTGCCGCAGCGACGCGACGTCGCTGCTCGCCGCGACCCAGGTGCTCTCGCCGTTGAGCTTCGCCATGTCGCCGTACTCGCCGTCGACCATCTGCACGCCGGGCAGGGTCTTGGCCCGGTCCAGCACCCCCGGGTCGAAACTCGGCGGTCGCGGGCCGCCCTGTACCCCGGAGATCACCAGCTCGGCCTTGATGGTGTCGTCGGCAAGGGCGCTGATGCTGCCCTTGGCCGAGTCGAGGATCACCGTGACGCCGGTGACCAACGCGATGCCGACCATCAGCGCCGCGGCGGTGATCGCCGTGCGGCGCGGGTTGCGCCCCGAGTTCAGCCGGCCCAGCTTGCCCGGCACCGACCAGGAGAAGATCGCGCCGAGCAGGCTCACCACCGGCCGGCTGATCAGCGGGGTCAGCAGCGCCACGCCGATGAAGGCGAACAGCACCCCACCGAGGATGGTGGGCAGCGTCTGACCGCCGGCGTTGCCGCTGAGCCCCAGGAAGAGCAGCACCGCGCCGATGCCGGTGACCACCGACCCGGCGACCGTGATCTTGGTCAACGGCCGGTCCGGGGTGGCCACATCCTGCATGGCGGCGATCGGCGGGATCCGGGACGCCCGCAGCGCCGGCAGCAGCGCCGCCACCACGGTGATCACCAGACCGACGGCGAACGAGCCGATCACCGCGGCCGCCGGCACGCCGATCCCGGCCAGGGTGAGCCCACCGGCCAGCTTGCCGAACAGGAACGCCAGCAGCGCGCCCACGCCGATGCCGGCCGCCAGGCCGAGCACCGAGGCGATCAGCCCCACCGCGATGGCCTCCAGCACCACCGAGCCGATGATCTGCCGGCCGCTGGCCCCGATGGCCCGCATCAGCGCCAACTCCCGGGTGCGCTGGGCGACGATGATCGAGAAGGTGTTCAGGATCAGGAAGGTGCCCACCAGCAGCGCCACCGCGGCGAAGCCGAGCAGGATCTTGTTGAAGAAGGAGAGACCCTCCTTGAGGCTGGCCGCGGCGTCCGCGGCCACCTGCTCACCGGTCTTCACCTCGTACTGCGCGCCCAGGGTGCGGGCCACGTCGTCGCGCAGCGTCTCGTCGGAGACCCCGTCGGCGGCGCGTACGGTGATGCTGCTGAACGCGTCCGGCGCGCCGAGCATCAACCGCTGCGCCACCGGGGTGGTGAAGAAGACCTCGTTGACCCCACCGATCGAGTCCCGGTCGCCGCTGTAACCGAGGATGCCGACGAGCGTGAAGTCGCGCTTCTTCGACTCGAACGCGGTGAGCACCCCGACCTTCTGGCCGACCTGCAGCTTCGCCGCCGTGGCGAGCGACTTGTTGATGACGATCTCGTCCTCGGCCTGCGGCCCGCGGCCCTCGCGCAGCTGCAGCAGCTCGCTCTCCCCGGTCCAGTTCTCGCCCAACTGCGGCGGACCGAACGAGGTGACCACCTTGCCGTTGCTGCCGATCACGCGGGCGCCGTCGGCGTTGACGATGCCGGTCGCCGAGGCCACCCCCGGCACCTGCTTCACCCGGTCCACCACCGTGGCGGGCACCGGGTTGGCGGTCTGCTCGCCCTGGACCTCGCTGACCTCCACCTTCGGCTTCGCCGCGACGTTCACGTCGATCTCGGAGAAGCCGTCGGCGAAGACCGAGTCGAAGGAGCGGCCCAGGGTGTCGGTGAGTACGAAGGCGCCGGAGACGAACATCACTCCGAGCACCACCGCCAGCCCGGACAGGATCAGCCGGACCTTGCGGGCCAGCAGACTCTTCAGCGTCGCGCGGAACATCAGTTGCCCACCTCGGCCGAAGTGTCCAGCTTCTTCATGGTGTCCAGCACCGTGTCGGCGGTCGGCTCGATCAGCTCCGAGACGATCTGCCCGTCGGCGAGGAAGACCACCCGGTCGGCGTACGCGGCGGCCGTCGGGTCGTGGGTGACCATCACGATGGTCTGGTTGTGCTCGCGTACCGAGTTGCGCAGGAAGTTGAGCACCTCCGCGCCGGAGCGGGAGTCCAGGTTGCCGGTCGGCTCGTCCGCGAAGATCACCTCGGGGCGGGACACCAACGCCCGCGCGCACGCCACCCGCTGCTGCTGCCCGCCGGAGAGCTGCGCCGGCCGGTGGTCCAGCCGGTCCCGCAGGCCGACCGTGTCGATCACCGTGTCGTACCAGGCCGGGTCCGGCTTGCGCCCGGCGATCGACAGCGGCAGCAGGATGTTCTCCTTCGCCGTCAGCGTCGGCAGCAGGTTGAACTGCTGGAAGATGAAGCCCACCTTGTCCCGGCGCAGCTTCGTCAGCCCCGAGTCGCCCAGCCCGGTGACCGTCGTCTCACCGATCGCCACCGTCCCCCGGGTCACCGAGTCCAGACCGGCCAGGCAGTGCATCAACGTCGACTTGCCGGAACCCGACGGGCCCATGATCGCGGTGAAGTGCCCGCGTTCGAACTCCGCGCTCACCCCGCGTAGCGCGATGACCTGCGCCTCGCCGCTGCCGTACACCTTCCACACGTCGTTCGCCCGGGCCGCGGCCTGCGCCTGCTGGCCTACCGTCGCGGTCACGTCATCTACCTCTTCCGTCTCTGCCAATACGCGCCGCCCCCGCTGGTCCGGCACGTCAATCATCGGCGCTGCACACGCCCATCCCGTCCGCCCACGGGGGGATCCGGCGCGGATTTCACGCTGCGGGTGCACCCCCATGCCGGCTCAGGGTTGCCCCTGACCCGACGAGAGAGTCAACCGCGCGAAGCCATCCCCGGTCACGGTAGGTGAGCGCGGCAACCAGGCCGTCCCCCCACGGAGGGATCTGTGCGTACGTCGAGGGAGGTAGCGGTCGGGACGGGCTACGCCCGGGGACGGACCAGCCCCGACTCGTACGCCAGCACCACCGCCTGCACCCGGTCGCGCAGCCGCAACTTGGTCAGCACGTGCCCGACGTGGGTCTTGATGGTGGTCTCGCTGACCGACAGCACCGCCGCGATCTCGGCGTTGGACAGCCCACGGGCCACCTGCACCAGGACCTCGCGCTCCCGGTCGGTGAGCGTGCTGAGCACGGACGACGGCGTCGCCGCCGGGTCGGGCAGCAGGTCGGCGAAGCGGTCCAGCAGCCGCCGCAGGATCCGTGGCGCCACCACCGCGTCCCCGCCGGCCACCGTGCGGATCGCCGCGATCAGCTCCTCGGCCGGCACGTCCTTGGCCAGGAACCCGCTGGCGCCGGCGCGCAGCGCGCCCACCACGTACTCGTCCAGATCGAACGTGGTCAGCACCAGCACCCGCACCGGCAGCCGGGCGTCGACGATCGCGCGGGTCGCGGCCACCCCGTCCATCCGGGGCATCCGGATGTCCATCAGCACGACGTCGGGCAGCAGCCGGCGGGACAGCTCCACCGCCTCCAGGCCGTCGCCGGCCTCCGCCACCACGTCCAGGTCGCCCTCGGCGCACAGCACCATCCGGAACCCGGTGCGCAGCAGCGGCTGGTCGTCGGCGAGCAGGATCCGCACCGGTCGCGTCGAGGCCGCCCGTTCGGTCATCTCGCCTCCCTGTCCCGCGCCGACGTCGTGCTGCCGCGCGGGTCGTCCGCGCGCCCGCCGCCGATGTGTCGCGGACCACCGTAGAGGTCGGCCGCCCGTCGCGTCCCGATCGGCGCGGCACCGGTCCGGTCGAGTTTTCCGGGGCTCGGGGCGGGGAGGCCGCCGGCGGGCCCTGACGCGACCGGTCAGGAGGCGCCGTGACCGGCGCGAATCGCGGGAACGGGTGGGCGTCTCACCCGAGGGGATCCGGAGGTCAGTCGTCGGCGCCCGGCGCCACCGGACCGGACCGGGCGTCGCGCAGGGGATCGGCCCCGGCCACCCCGACCGGGAAGGGCGGCGGGGTGCCGCCGAAGCTCGGGCACAGCGCCTGGTGGCTGCACCAGTCGCAGAGACGGCTCGGCCGGGGCCGGAAATCCTGCCGGGCGGTCGCCTGCTCGATCGCCCGCCACAGCGCCACCACCGTGCGCTCGAAGCGGACCAGCTCATCGGCGTCCGGCGCGTAGTCCAGCACCTCGGCGTCGCGCAGGTAGAGCAGCCGCAGCACCTTGGGCACCACCCCCCGGGTGCGCCACAGCACCAGCGCGTAGAACTTCAGCTGGAACAGCGCCCGCGCCTCGAACGCCTCCCGCGGGGCGCCGCCGGTCTTGTAGTCGACCACCCGCAGCGCGCCGTCCGGCGCCACGTCGAGCCGGTCGAGGTAACCCCGGATCAGCAGCTCCTCGTCGACCACCGCCGAGATCAAACTCTCCCGCTCGGCCGGCTCCAGCCGGGTCGGGTCCTCCACCGCGAAGTAGCCCTCCAGCAGACCGGCGGCGGAACGCAGGAACTCCACCGGCCCGGCCGGCTCCGCGCCGTCGAAGATCCCGGCGAGCTCCGGTTGCTCGGTGACCATCCGGTCCCACTGCGGGGCCACCAGGTCACCGGCCGCGGCCGGCGTGCGGCCCTGGGCCGGAAGGTCGAACAGGCGCTCCAGCACCGCGTGCACCAGAGTGCCCCGGGCCTGCTCGATGGTGGTGCGCTCGGGCAGCCGGTCGATGCTGCGAAACCGGTAGAGCAGCGGGCAGGTCTTGAAATCCGCCGCCCGCGACGGGGACAGCGAGGCCCGCACCGTCGGCGGCGCCTGCGCCGGGGAGGGGGACTGGTGGGTGGTGACCGGTTCCGCCGTCATGTCGGCAAAGGTTAGGGCACCGGTGTGACACCGACCGCCACCCGCCCCGGGCGCCGCCGGTCCGTAGCATCGTCCCGATGGAGCAGACATCCCGACCGCCGCGGCGACCCGACCGGCGCAGCGGCCTGAACGTGGGCCGGGTCTTCGGGGTGCCGTTGCACCTCAACGCCTCGATGCTCCTGCTCGCCGCGCTGGTCGCCGTCCTGTACGCCGAGTTCGCCCGCCGGCAGCTGGACCTGCCGCAGGTCAGCGGCTACCTGATCGGCTTCGGGTTCGTGGTGTCGTTGCTCGGCTCGGTGCTGCTGCACGAGCTGGGCCACGCGCTCACCGCCCGCCGGTACGGCATCGGTGTGCGCGGGATCACCCTGGAACTCCTCGGCGGCTACACCGAGATGGACCGCGACTCCCCGTCGCCCCGGGTCGACCTGCTGGTGTCGCTGGCCGGCCCCGCGGTCTCCGCGGTGCTCGGCGTCATCGCGGTGGCCGCCACGCTCGCCCTGCCCGAGCGGACCGTGGCCCACCAGCTCGCCTTCCAGCTCGCGGTGAGCAACGTCATCGTCGCGCTGTTCAACATCCTGCCCGGCCTGCCGCTGGACGGCGGCCGGGCGCTGCGCGCGGCCGTCTGGGGGCTGACCCGCGACCGGCATCGCGGCACCGAGGTGGCCGGCTGGGCCGGCCGGATGGTCGCCGTCGGCACCGTCGCCCTGGTCGTGCTGCTCACCGTGATCGACTACCTGGCGCCGTTGGCGCTGCCGCTGATGCTGCTGGTCGCCGTCACGCTCTGGCGCGGCGCCGGGCAGTCGATCCGGTCCGCCCGGGTCAGTCGCCGGTTCCCCCTGATCGACCTGTCCCGCCTGGCCCGGCCGGTCTGGCCGGTGACCACCGGCACACCGCTGTCCGAGGCCCAGCGCCGGCGCGCCGACGGTGGGCAGCCCGCCGCCGCGCTGCTGGTCACGGACTCCACCGGCCGGCCGGTCGCGCTGGTCGACCCGGCCGCCGCCGAGGCGGTGCCCGTCGACCGCCGCCCGTGGCTGGCCGTGGACGCCGTCGCCCGCTCGCTGGGCACGCTCCCCGCGCTGCCGGTCGGGCTGGACGGCGAACAGGTGGTGGAGGCCGTGCAGAGCCACCCGGGCGCGCAGTACGTGGTGACGGCAGGCGAAGATGTCGTCGGCGTTCTGCACATCGCGGACCTCGCGCAGCTCCTCGAACCCAACCGGAAGATGACATCGTGACCGCAACTCCCTCCACCGTCCCGGCCGACGCCGCCTCCCCGGCGCTGACACCCGTGCACCGCGGGCCGTTCCGGCCCGGCGACCGGGTGCAGCTGACCGACCCGAAGGGGCGGATGCACACCGTGACGCTGGAGCCCGGCAAGGAGTTCCACACCCACCGCGGCATCCTGGCGCACGACGCGCTGATCGGGCTGCCCGACGGCAGCGTGGTGACCACCTCCGGCGGCGGTACGGCGTTCCTGGCGCTGCGGCCGCTGCTGTCGGACTACGTGCTGTCCATGCCGCGCGGCGCCCAGGTGATCTACCCGAAGGACTCGGCCCAGATCGTCGCGATGGGGGACATCTTCCCCGGCGCGAAGGTCCTGGAGGCCGGCGCCGGCTCCGGCGCGCTCAGCTGCTCACTGCTGCGCGCGGTCGGCACCGACGGCGAGCTGCACTCGTTCGAGCTGCGTGACGACTTCGCCCAGATCGCCCGCCGCAACGTCGAGGCGTTCTTCAACGGGCCGCACCCGGCCTGGAACCTGCACGTCGGCGACGTCGCGCAGTGCCAGGAGACCGGCTTCGACCGGATCATCCTGGACATGCTCACCCCGTGGGAGACCCTCGACATGGTCGAGCGGGCGCTGGTGCCCGGCGGCGTCTTCATCGGTTACGTGGCCACCACCCCCCAGCTCTCCGAGCTGGTGGAGGCGCTGCGCGAGCGCGGTGGCTGGACCGAGCCGCGGGCCTGGGAGTCGCTGGTGCGTGACTGGCACGCCGAGGGTCTCGCCGTCCGGCCGGACCACCGGATGATCGCGCACACCGCGTTCCTGGTCTCGGCGCGCAAGCTGGCCCCCGGGGTCACCGCGCCGCCGCGCCGCCGCAAGCCCAGCAAGGGCACCGAGGCGTACGTGCAGCGGCGGCAGGACCTGCGCGAGGCGCAGGCGGCCCGGCAGGCGGCCGCCGCGCAGGCGGCAGGTGTGGAGCCCGACGCGACGGGGGAGAAGGACAGGCCGTGACCATCGAGCTGGGCGGGCCGGCGTGAGCGCGCGTACGGGTGTGCGCGCCCGGGCCGGTGTACGCGGGCGGGCCGGTGTGGGTGCGCTGGTCGGTGTGGGTGCGCTGGTCGGTGTGGGTGCGCTGGTCGACCGGCGTGGCCCGCGCCCGGGCGTCGGCGTCGCCGAGCGGGGGGAGGCGGCGGCATGAGCCGACCGGGCTACGGCGGCGGGGATCTGCCCGCGGTGTTTCCGGACTGGTCGCCCTACCAGGACCTGGAGTCGGCGGCGCGCGCCTACCTGCGCGACCCGGACGTGGCCCTGGAGGCGCTCGGCGGGGTGCTGCGCGGCGCGTCGGTGCTCGGCTTCACCCTGGAACGCTTCGTCAACGAGGTCAACGGCGTGTGGCAGGAGGTCGTGGTCTGCGACGGCAGCCGGCTGATCCTCTGGCACGGCGAGGACGTGCCGCCCACGGAGGGCCCACCGGGTTCGATGACGTCGTCGCTGCGGGTGGTGCCGGTCTCCACCGTCACCGAGGTCGGCTGTCGTCGCCGGCTCAACCGCACCGACAGCGGCGAGATCCGGGTCGACAGCATCGACGTGTACCTGCTGCTCACCTCGCTGGACGAGGCGCCGCCGAGCGAGGAGATCGTCGGCGCGCCGCGGCACGACGCGCTGCGTTTCGGCAAGACCCTCGACGACGGCGGGGCCGGGCAGATCGCCCGGTTGGAAGAGTTCGCCCGGCTGGTCGCCTCGGTGGTCGGCCGACCGATGCTCTGA
This sequence comes from Micromonospora sp. BL4, assembly GCF_003667505.1. GTDB lineage: Bacteria > Actinomycetota > Actinomycetes > Mycobacteriales > Micromonosporaceae > Micromonospora. Next base: position 10,882 of record NZ_RCVJ01000235.1, on the reverse strand, counting down.
GCGTCACCCCCCCGGGGCCGCGCCGGCGGCCGGCACCCGGCGGGTGGCTCAGTCCTCGGCGTCGGGGCCGGCGACCTCGACACCGTCGCCGCGCACGACGTGGATGCAGTCGCCCGGGCACTCCTTCGCGGAGTCGATCACCTCGAGCCGCAGGTGCTCGGGCACGTCGACCCGGCTGCCCGGCGCCATCCGCAGCTCACCGTCGGCGCCCTTGACGTACGCCAGGCCGTCGATGTCGAACTCGAACACCTCTGGCGCGTACTGGACGCAGAGCCCATCGCCCGTGCAGAGATCCTGGTCCACCCAGACCTGCAACTGGTCGGTCGCGACCTCGGCCACCGGAGCACCCCCCATGTTCTCCCGTCGTACGGTCCGACGGTACCCGAACGCCGGTACCGGCCCGCCAGGCCACCCTTGGCGATCAAGGTTCGGTGACGAGGGTGTTGCGTGGGACCGAATCGGCCTCATAGCGGCTAGTGTTAGGGCAGAACGTTCAAGCCCCCCGGGGAGGTGGGACGTGGCACGCAGCGACGACGCGGACTCGCGCGCCGCACGGTGGGAGAAGGAAGCCCACGATCTCTCCACGCAGGTCGCGTTTCTTCAAGAGGAACTCGCCCTGGTGCGGCGCAAGTTGACCGAAAGCCCCCGACACGTCCGGCAGCTCGAAGAGCGGCTGGCGGCCACCCAGGCACAGTTGGCGCGGCTGACCGAGAACAACGACCGGCTGGTGAGCACCCTCAAGGAGGCTCGCACGCAGATTGTGACGCTCAAGGAGGAGATCGACCGCCTCGCACAACCGCCGAGTGGCTACGGCGTCTTCCTGGCCAAACACGACGACGGCACGGTGGACGTGTTCACCGGTGGCCGCAAGCTCCGGGTCGCCGTCTCGCCCTCGCTCGACGTGGCCGAGCTGCGCCGTGGCCAGGAGGTCCTGCTCAACGACGCGCTCAACATCGTCGACGCGTTCGGTTACGAGCGGGTCGGCGAGGTGGTGATGCTCAAGGAGATCCTGGAGGGGCCGGGCGGCGGGCCGGGTGACCGGGCGCTGGTGGTCTCCCACTCCGACGAGGAGCGCATCGTGCACCTCGCCGAGACGCTCATCGGCTCGGCGATCCGGGCCGGCGACTCGCTCATGATCGAGCCCCGCTCGGCGTACGCGTACGAGCGGATCCCGAAGAGCGAGGTCGAGGAGCTGGTCCTGGAGGAGGTGCCCGACGTCGGCTACACCGACATCGGTGGCCTCCAGTCGCAGATCGAGCAGATCCGCGACGCGGTGGAGCTGCCCTTCCTGCACGCGGACCTGTTCCGTGAGCACCAGCTCCGTCCGCCCAAGGGCATCCTGCTCTACGGGCCGCCCGGCTGCGGCAAGACGCTGATCGCCAAGGCGGTGGCCAACTCGCTGGCCAAGAAGATCGCCGAGCGGCAGGGCAAGGAGAAGCACACCAGCTTCTTCCTCAACATCAAGGGCCCTGAGCTGCTCAACAAGTACGTCGGTGAGACCGAGCGGCACATCCGGCTGATCTTCCAGCGAGCCCGGGAGAAGGCCGGCGAGGGCACCCCGGTGATCGTGTTCTTCGACGAGATGGACTCGATCTTCCGGACGCGTGGCTCCGGTGTCTCCTCCGACGTGGAGAACACGATCGTCCCGCAGCTGCTCAGCGAGATCGACGGCGTGGAGGGGCTGGAGAACGTCATCGTCATCGGCGCCTCCAACCGGGAAGACATGATCGACCCGGCGATCCTGCGCCCCGGTCGGCTCGACGTGAAAATCAAGATCGAGCGGCCGGACGCCGAAGCGGCGAAGGACATCTTCTCCAAGTACATCCTCTCCGGGCTGCCCCTGCACCCGGACGACCTGGCCGAGCACGGCGCCGACCCCCAGGCCACCGTCGCGGCGATGATCGACGCCGTGGTGCTGCGGATGTACTCGGAGACCGAGGAGAACCGCTTCCTCGAGGTCACCTACGCCAACGGCGACAAGGAAGTCCTCTACTTCAAGGACTTCAACTCCGGCGCGATGATCCAGAACATCGTCGACCGGAGCAAGAAGATGGCAATCAAGGAGTTCCTCACCTCCGGGCGCAAGGGTCTGCGCCTGCAGCACCTGCTCGACGCCTGCGTCGACGAGTTCCGGGAGAACGAGGACCTGCCCAACACCACCAACCCCGACGACTGGGCCCGCATCTCCGGCAAGAAGGGCGAGCGGATCGTCTACATCCGCACGCTCGTCTCCGGCGGCAAGGGCGCCGAGGCCGGGCGGTCCATCGAGACCGCCAGCAACACCGGCCAGTACCTCTGAGCCACCGGTAGCAACGACCGGGGCCCGGAACGCGACGCGTTCCGGGCCCCGGCCGTTTCCTGTGGACGCGGGCGCGGCGACGACACCGGTGACACGGCTGCAGCGGCGTGCCCCCGTCCCCGAACTGTCGGACTACGCTCGACCATGACGGTGGACCGGGTCGGGCGAGCGAAGCGGGTAGGTCGATGAGCGTAAGACGGATCATGGGCACCGAGATCGAGTACGGCATCTCCGTGCCCGGCCAGGCCGGAGCCAACCCGATGGTCACCTCATCCCAGGTGGTCAACGCGTACGGAGCACGCCCCGAGCTCAACCGGGGCGGGCGGGCCCGGTGGGACTACGAGGAGGAGTCGCCGCTGCGCGACGCCCGCGGCTTCACCTACTCCGGGGCCGCCTACGACCCCGCCGAAGCCCTCGCCGACGAGGATCTCGGCCTGGCCAACGTGATACTCACCAACGGCGCCCGGCTCTACGTCGACCACGCCCACCCGGAATACTCCACGCCCGAGGTGACCAACCCGCGCGACGTGGTGCGCTGGGACAAGGCCGGCGAGCGGGTGATGGCCGAGGCGTCCCGCCGGGCCGCCACCATCCCCGGCAGCCAGCCGATCCATCTCTACAAGAACAACACCGACAACAAGGGCGCCAGCTACGGCGCGCACGAGAACTACCTGATGCGCCGGCAGACCCCGTTCGCCGACATCGTGGCGTACCTGACGCCGTTCTTCGTCACCCGGCAGATCGTCTGCGGCGCCGGCCGCGTCGGCATCGGCCAGGACGGCGGCCACAGCGGTTTCCAGATCTCCCAGCGCGCCGACTTCTTCGAGGTCGAGGTGGGTCTGGAGACCACCCTCAAGCGCCCCATCATCAACACCCGGGACGAGCCGCACGCCGACGCCGACAAGTACCGCCGGCTGCACGTCATCATCGGCGACGCCAACCTCTCGGAGATCTCCACCTACCTCAAGGTCGGCACCACCGCGCTGATCCTCAGCATGATCGAGGAGAAGGCACTCGGCTCGGACCTCGGCATCGCCGACCCGGTCAGTGAGCTGCGTGCGGTCAGCCACGACCCGTCCCTGACCCACCGGATGCGGCTGCGCGACGGCCGCCGGCTCACCGCGCTGGACCTGCAGTGGGCCTACCTGGAGCGCGCCCGGTCCTTTGTCGACGACCGCTACGGCACGGACGTCGACGAGCAGACCACCGACGTCCTCGACCGCTGGGAGAGCGTTCTGGACCGGCTGGGCCGCGATCCGATGCTCTGCGCCGACGAGCTGGACTGGGTGGCGAAGCTGCGGTTGCTGGAGGGCTACCGGGAGCGCGAGAAGCTGGGCTGGGGCGCGCACAAGCTCCAGCTCGTCGACCTGCAATATTCCGACGTCCGGCCGGAGAAGGGCCTCTACCACCGGTTGGTCTCCCGGGGCGCGATGAAGACGCTGCTCACCGACGAGGAGACGCGCACCGCGATGACCGAGCCGCCCGACGACACCCGGGCCTACTTCCGCGGTCGCTGCCTGGCGCAGTACGCCTCCGAGGTGGTCGCCGCCAGCTGGGATTCGGTGATCTTCGACGTGGGCCGGGAGTCGCTGGTCCGGGTGCCGATGATGGAGCCGGAACGGGGCACTCGCGCGCACGTGGGGGCGTTGTTCGACCGCTGCGCCAGCGCCAAGGACCTGCTGGAGACGCTGACCGGCCGGTGAGCGGCGCCGTGCCCGCCGGGGGTCGGCGATCGGTGCCACCCGAACACGGCTGACGCGGGGGCTTTCTGTCGCTTCCACGGGGTAGATTTCATGCCAGGCGATCTAGAGGAGGCAGCTATGGCCACTCGTGACAGCGGCGGTCAGTCGCAGTCCGGCAAGTCCCGGCAGGGCGAGGAGATCGAAGACGTCACCACCGAGGCCAACCCCGAGGTGGCCGAGCGGCACGCCGAGATCACCGAGGACGTCGACGACCTGCTCGACGAAATCGACTCCGTCCTTGAGGAGAATGCAGAGGAATTTGTGAGGGGTTACGTCCAAAAAGGCGGCCAATGAGGCATATGTCCGGTTTGCCAGATCGATCGGACAAGATATGCCCGGACTGCAAGCGCTTACTGCCACGCACCGAGTTCCACAGCGACCGTCGACGGTCGGACGGGCTCGCCTTCTACTGTAAGTCGTGCGCGAACGCCCGGTCGGAGGTCAGTCGCCGCAAGCGAGGCGTCTCCCCGCAGCGACGGTCGGCGACGCCCGTTCGCCAGGGTCTCAAGTGGTGCCCGGATTGTGAGCAGATCAAGCCGCTGGCGGATTTTCCCACTACCAGGGCTAAGGCCAGTGGTCGGCACAGCTATTGCAAACCCTGCCATAATGACCGCAGCAAGGAGACCGCGCAGCGGCTGTACGGCGGCACGCGCGAATATCACCTGCAGCGGCGCTACGGCGTGGGGCAGAAGGAGTTCGATGAGCTCCTCGCCGAGCAGGGCGGGGTGTGCGCCATCTGTGAGCGCCCCGATCCGGAACATCTGGACCACGATCATCGCACCGGATGGGTGCGCGGGATACTCTGCTTCAACTGCAACGGTGGTCTTGGCCAGTTCCGTGACAGTCCCATGAGGCTGGCCAGGGCGATCACGTACCTGAGAGGAACCACGTGGCAGCGGGCTTTGATCCATCCGGGCGTCTACCAGATGTGTTCACCAACGCGGGGACGTCCTCCTTCACCACGTTCCTGAGCCGGGTGGCGCCCGAGATGCTGCCCGGTCGACGGCCGCTGCCGCCGGGCATGGCCGCCGACCTGGCGCCGCACGCGACCACCATCGTGGCCATCGCGGCCGACGGCGGTGTGGTGATGGCCGGCGACCGACGGGCCACCATGGGCAACCTGATCGCCCAGCGCGACATCGAGAAGGTGCACCCGGCCGACGCGTACTCGCTGGTCGGCATCGCGGGCACCGCGGGCATCGGCATCGAGCTGATGCGACTGTTCCAGGTGGAGCTGGAGCACTACGAGAAGATCGAGGGCGCCATGCTCTCGCTGGACGGCAAGGCCAACCGCCTGGCGTCGATGATCCGGGGCAACCTGGGCGCCGCCATGCAGGGGCTGGCGGTCGTGCCACTCTTCGCCGGCTTCGACCTCGCCTGCGCCGACCCGGCGCGGGCCGGCCGGATCTTCAGTTTCGACGTGACCGGCGGCCCGTACGAGGAGACCGGCTACGACGCGATCGGCTCCGGCTCGCTCTTCGCCAAGTCCGCGTTGAAGAAGCGCTTCCGGGCCGGCCTGTCCGTCGACGACGCGACCCGGCTGGCGGTCGAGGCGCTCTACGACGCCGCGGACGACGACACCGCGACCGGCGGCCCGGACCTGACCCGACGGATCTACCCCGTGGTGATGACCGCTACCGCCGAGGGCACCCGTCGGCTGACCGACGCCGAGACGGCGGCGATCGCCGAGGGCGTGGTCTCCGGCCGGATGGAGAACCCGGGCGGCTGACCCCCGCCCACCCCACCAGTCAGCAGTCGTCAGCACAGCGCCGTAAGGAGAACCGCCACCGTGGCCATGCAGTTCTACGCCTCGCCCGAACAGATCATGCGCGACCGCTCCGAGTTGGCCCGCAAGGGCATCGCCCGGGGTCGCAGCGCGGTGGTCCTCAGCTACGCCGGCGGGGTGCTCTTCGTCGCGGAGAACCTCTCCAGCGCCCTGCACAAGGTCAGCGAGATCTACGACCGGATCGGCTTCGCGGCCGTCGGCCGGTACAACGAGTTCGAGAACCTGCGGCGGGCCGGCGTGCGGATGGCCGATCTCAACGGGCTCAGCTACGACCGGCGGGACGTCACCGGCCGGGCCCTGGCCAACGCCTTCGCGCAGACGTTGGGCGCGATCTTCACCGAGCAGTCGAAGCCGTTCGAGGTGGAGATCTGCGTGGCGCAGGTCGGGGCCAGCGCGGACGACGACGAGTTGTACCGGCTGACCTACGACGGTTCGGTGAACGACGAGCCGGGGCGGATGGCGATGGGCGGGCAGGCCGAGGCGATCACCGGCGTGCTGAAGTCCAACCACCGACCGGACATGTCGCTCGGCGAGGCGGTCAAGGTGGCGGTGCAGGCGTTGAGCACCGTCGGCGGGGAGGGCGGCGCCGCCCGCACGATCGCCGCGAACCAGCTTGAGGTTGCGGTGCTGGACCGCCGGCGCGTCGGGCGGACCTTCCGCCGGATCACCGGCGCGGCGTTGACGTCGCTGCTGGACGGGGGCGCCGAGGTGCCGCCGGCCGGGGATCGTGCCGAGACGCCGACGTCGCCGACCGAGGAGGCGCACAAGCCCACGTCGTCCGCCGGGTCGGCCGATCTCGAGGACAAGTCGGGCACGCAGGGGGCCGAGTAGATCCGTCCCGGCCGACAGCGCCGGGGGCCTGGCTGCCGCCGCGTCCACGCCGTCGGCGTGCACGGACGGCTCAGCGGGCTCGCGTCCGCCGCAGAGGCTCCCACCAGGCCCGGTTGTCCCGGTACCACTGCACCGTCGCGGCCAGTCCCCGTTCCAGGTCGATGCTTGGGGCGTACCCCAGCTCGGTGGAGATCTTGGTGGTGTCGAGCGAGTAGCGGCGGTCGTGGCCCTTGCGGTCGGCGACCGGCACGACCCGGTCCCAGCCGGCGTCGCAGGCCTCCAGCAGCCGGGCGGTGAGCTGCCTGTTGGTCAGTTCGGTGCCGCCGCCGATGTGGTAGACCTCGCCGGCCCGGCCCTGCTGCTGTACGAGGGCGATGCCTCGGCAGTGGTCGTGCACGTGCAGCCAGTCGCGGACGTTGCCGCCGTCGCCGTAGAGCGGGACGGTGTCGCCGTCGAGCAGGTTGGTGACGAACAGCGGGATGAGCTTCTCGGGGAACTGGTAGGGCCCGTAGTTGTTGGAGCAGCGGGTGACCACGACATCCATGCCGTGGGTGCGGTGGTAGGCCAGCGCCAGCAGGTCGGAGCCCGCCTTCGAGGCCGAGTACGGCGAGTTGGGCGCCACCGGGCAGGTCTCCGTCCAGGACCCGGACTCGATCGAGCCGTAGACCTCGTCGGTGGAGACGTGCACGAATCGGCCGGTGCCGTGCCGCAGCGCGGCGTCGAGCAGCGTCTGGGTGCCGAGCACGTTGGTGGTGACGAACGGTGCGGCGCTGGCGATCGAACGGTCGACGTGCGACTCGGCGGCGATGTGCACGATCACGTCGTGTCCGGGGACGACCTCGTCGACCACAGCGGGGTCGCGGATGTCACCGTGCACGAAGCGGAGCCGGGCGTCGTCGCGCACCGGGGCGAGGTTGGCGAGGTTGCCCGAATAGGCCAAGCTGTCCAGCACGGTCACCACGTCCGGCTCGCTCACGGGCGGCGCCGCGTCGCCCCCCGGCGCGCCCAGCAGCATGCGCACATACTCCGACCCGACAAAACCCGCTCCGCCGGTGACGAGGACTCTCACGGGTTCAGCACTCTACGCGAGCCGGCATCCCGCTGGGCCTGCGCGCCGTACCCGGTCACCGGCTTGGCCGGCCCGTCTGCGGCCGGACGGAATGTCGCACTCAGCCGGTATGTGACCGCCCCTCGGGCACGTCCTGTGGTCCGACAGTGACGAACGGGCCCTCCGGGCGGCTAATGTCACACCATGGAGCGGCGAATCTTCGGCCTCGAGACCGAGTACGGCGTCACCTGCACCTATCGCGGGCAGCGGCGGCTGTCCCCGGACGAGGTCGCGCGGTATCTGTTCCGTCGCGTCGTGTCCTGGGGTCGGTCGAGCAACGTGTTCCTGCGTAACGGGGCCCGGCTCTACCTGGACGTCGGGTCGCACCCGGAGTACGCCACACCGGAGTGCGACTCGGTGACCGACCTGGTCGCCCACGACCGGGCCGGCGAGCGGATCCTGGAGGGCCTGCTCGTCGACGCGGAGAAGCGGCTGCACGACGAGGGCATCGCGGGTGAGATCTACCTGTTCAAGAACAACACCGACTCGGCCGGCAACTCGTACGGCTGCCACGAGAACTACCTGGTCTCCCGGCACGGCGAGTTCGGCCGACTCGCCGACGTGCTCATCCCCTTCCTGGTCACCCGGCAGTTGATCTGCGGGGCCGGCAAGGTCCTGCAGACCCCACGCGGAGCGGTCTACTGCCTGTCGCAGCGGGCCGAGCACATCTGGGAGGGCGTCTCCTCGGCGACCACCCGCAGCCGTCCGATCATCAACACCCGGGACGAGCCGCACGCCGACGCCGAGCGCTACCGACGGCTGCACGTCATCGTCGGCGACTCCAACATGAACGAGGTCACGACGCTGCTCAAGGTCGGTACGGCCGACATCGTGCTGCGGATGATCGAGGCCGGGGTGGTGATGCGCGACCTGTCGCTGGAGAACCCGATCCGGGCGATCCGCGAGGTGTCGCACGACATCACCGGCCGGCGCAAGGTGCGGCTGGCCTCGGGCAAGGAGGTCAGCGCGCTGGACATCCAGCAGGAGTACCTGGCCAAGGCCACCGAGTTCGTGGAGCGCCGCGGTGGCGACCAGGCGGCCAAGCGGGTCGTCGAGCTGTGGGGCCGGGTGCTGCACGCGGTCGAGACCGGTGACCTGGAGCCGGTCTCGCGGGAGATCGACTGGGTCAGCAAGCTGCGGCTGATCGAGCGCTACCAGCGCAAGCACGACCTGCCGCTGTCCCACCCCCGGGTGGCGCAGATGGACCTGGCGTACCACGACGTGCGCCGCGGGCGTGGCCTCTACGGGCTGCTGGAGCGCCGCGGCGAGGTCGACCGGGTCGCCACCGACCCGGAGATCTTCGAGGCCAAGGAGACCCCGCCGCAGACCACCCGGGCCCGGCTGCGCGGCGAGTTCATCCGGCACGCCCAGGAGAAGCGGCGGGACTTCACCGTCGACTGGGTGCACCTGAAGCTCAACGACCAGGCGCAGCGCACCGTGCTCTGCAAGGACCCGTTCCGGGCGTACGACGAGCGGGTGGAGCGGCTGATCGCCAGCATGTGACCGGTGTGCCGGCCCCGACGGTGGTGTCCGCCGTCGGGGCCGGCCGGCCCGGTAGGCTGGGCGCGCCATGACGACTTCTGGACCTTCCGACCGCCCCGAGCGCGGCACCGAGCGGCAGAACTGGGTCGAACGCCGGCGGGACAAGATCCGCGCCGAGATCGACCGCAACCGCCGCGGCGAGTACACCGTGCCGACCTGGGTGCTGGCCCTGACGCTGGCGCTCATCGTGGGCGGCTGGCTCGCCCTCATCTTCCTCGCCTGATCCCGGCCGTCCCGGCCCGATCCCTGCTGGCCGGGTCAGGTCACCTCTGGCCCGGCCCGATCCCTGCCGATCCGGCCCGATCGCCGCTGGCCCGGCTTGATTCCTGCTGGCCCGGTCAGGTCAGCGCTGGCCCGACGGGGCCAGCGGGCCGGGTAACCGTCGCCGGCCACCGGAGGCCCGCACCGGCGCAGCCCGGCGGCCTCGGGCAGGTCCGACGGAGGGGGAGCGAGCGATGACGGGCGGGGACAGGTCGACGCCACAGCCGCAGAGGGGACAGGCCGGGTGGCAGGATCCCGGGCCGCGTGACGTGGTCCGGGACCGGCAGAACCGGGATCTGTTGACGCCGCCGAGCACGGACGCGGGCACGCTGCCCAATCTGCGGTTCTCCTTCTCCGACGCGCACACCCGGATCCAGCGGGGCGGCTGGACCCGCGAGGTCACCGTGCGGGAGCTGCCGGTCGCCACCGAGCTGTGCGGCGTGGACATGGCGTTGGAACCGGGCGCGTACCGGGAGCTGCACTGGCACAAGCAGTCCGAGTGGGCGTACGTGTCGCGCGGCAGCGCCCGGATCAGCGCGGTCGACCAGGAGGGTCGCAACTTCCTCGACGACGTACGCGCCGGCGACCTGTGGTTCTTCCCGCAGGGGGTGCCGCACCACATCCAGGCCCTCGACGAGGGGGTCGAGTTCCTGCTGGTCTTCGACGACGGGGCGTTCACCGAGAACGGCACGTTCCTGATCAGCGACTTCTTCGCGCACACCCCGAAGGACGTGCTGGCGAAGAACTTCGGCTGGCGGCCCGAGCAGCTCGACTCGATCCCGGAGCGGGAGAAGTACATCTTCGCCGGGGAGGTGCCGCCGCCGCTGGACCGGGACCGGGTGGTGAGCCCGACCGGGGACGTGCCCCGCACGCTGAGCCATCGTCTGCTCGCGCAGCAGCCGCAGCGGTTCCCGGGTGGCCAGGTGCGCATCGCCGACGTGTCCCAGTTCGCCGCGGCCACGACCATCTGCGCCGCGCTGGTGGAGGTCGACCCGGGTGGGATGCGGGCGCTGCACTGGCATCCCACCGACGACGAGTGGCAGTACTACCTCTCCGGGCACGGCCGGATGGGCGTGTTCGCGAGCAGTGGTGTGGCGGGCACCTTCGACATGCGCTCCGGCGACGTCGGGTACGTGCCGTTCGCCTACGGCCACTACATCGAGAACCTCGGCGACGAGCCGCTGGTCTTCCTGGAGATGTTCCGCAAGCCCCGGTTCGAGGACATCTCCCTGACCCAGTGGATGGCGAACACGCCACCCCAGGTCATCGCGGACACCCTCAATCTGCCCCGGGAGATGATCGAAGCCCTACCC
>NZ_RCVJ01000090.1 GCF_003667505.1 Micromonospora sp. BL4 | reverse complement strand
CCCGCAGCCCCACCGAGCCCCACGGTGAGTGCCGCCCCGCCCTCACCGACCCCGGCCGAGTCGTTCGCACCGACGACGACAGTCGAAGCGCTCGCCGGCGCCGCTCCACTCGACCGACCCCGCTGCTGACCGAGCCAGGAGGGAGCGTTCGGCCGGGTTGATGGCGAGGGCGAGGGCCGCGGCGCCTGCCGGACGAGCACGGCCGCTGACGAAAGAGAGAAGCGACACCCTCCAAGGTCCGTTGACATGCGTTTCAGGCTAGTGACAGCGTTGTCATCGACTCATTTCCTCCATATGAGACGAGGAGCGCACCTTGCTCTATCGGAACTCACAGCGCCGCCGCGCGACAGCAGCCGCCGCAGCCGGCATTCTCATCACGGGGCTGGCGCTCGCTCCGTCCGGGCCGGCGCAGGCCAGCCACCACCAGGCGCAGGACGAAGCCGTACGGTCCGGTGACGCACGTTTCGAGGTGCTGTCCCCGACCCTGATCCGCACCGAGTACCAGCAGGACGACAGGTTCACCGACGCCGCCACGTTCAACGCCATCGGGCGCGACGATTTCCCCCGTACGCGGTTCACGAAGCGCATCGAGCACGGCTGGCTCACCATCGACACCGGCGCGATGACGTTGCGTTACCGGGTCGGCTCGGGCGCGTTCACCGCCGACAACCTCACCGTGCAGCTCAAGACCGGCAAGCAGGTCGTGCAAGGCCGACCCTGGGCCGGCCACACTGCCCCGGCCTGCGCGTTCGGCGCGCTCTGCGAGGCCGAATCGCTGCAGTTGAACGGCCCCGGCGTGGCCACCGACCACCAGGGGTTCACCGGACGCGGCTTCGCGGCCGGTTTCGCCTCGTCCGGCGACTCGGTCACGTTCGCGCTCGACGCGCCAGAAGGCGGCACGAAGCAGCTCACCGTCCGCTATGCCAACAGCACCGGCGGCGACGGCCAGAACGTGGCCCGCACCCTGACGGTTCAGGTCGACGGCGACACCGGCCGCACGCTGACGCTGCCGCCCACCGCGAACTGGGACACCTGGGGCACGGCCAGCGTGCCGGTCGACCTCACCGCGGGTCGGCACGAGATCAGCGTCGTGCGAGGTCCCAACGACTCCGGCAACGTGAACGTCGACAGCCTCGCGGTGGTCAACCCGGGTGACTCGTTCCCGGCGCCGGCCACGCCCGAGCCGCAGCCCCTGCGGTTCGGCACGCTGGGAGAGGCCGAGACCGGCGCGCTGACCGGCGGCGCGAGGCCCGCGAACGACCACAACGGCGCTTCCGGTACGGGATTCCTGGCCGGCCTGGAGAGCACCACGTCGGCCGACACGCTCACCGTGACGGATGTTCCTTCTGCCGGTGACTACCAGGTGCAGATCCGGTACGCCAACGGCCAGGCCGGCGCCCAGCCGAGCCAGGCGCGCACCATGTCGGTCACGGCGGGAACGGCGGCGCCGGTCACGGCGACCCTTCCACCGACCAGCGGGTGGGACTACTGGAACACCGTTTCCGTCCCGGTGCACCTCAACCGCGGCACCAACACCGTGATGCTGGGGTGCCCCACGGACGCCAGCTGCAACGTCAACGTCGACACGGTCGCCGTCACGAGCAAGGACTCCCCGCTGCTCGCCCCACACGCACCGCTCGGCGGCTACCGCCGGGGCCTGGACGGCGTGAGCGGTTCCGCACTCACCGCCCCGGGCCTGCTCTACCAGGACGGCTGGTACCTGCTCGACGACTCGGCCTCGGCCCTGAGCAACACCAAGCCCCGGCCCGCCGCCGAGCAGGACGGCTACGTCTTCGCGTACGGGCAGGACTTCACCCGCGCTCTGAAGGACCTGTCAACCCTGACCGGGCCCACGAAGCTTCTGCCCAAGTGGGCGTACGGGGTGTGGTACTCCGAGTACTACGACCGCACCGCGACCGAGTTCCAGAACCTGGTGGCCCGGGCCAAGGCCGAGGGTGTGCCGCTGGACGTGCTCGTCCTCGACACCGACATCAAGGCGCCGGATAAGTGGAACGGCTGGAGCATCGACCCCACCCGCATCCCCGATCCGAAGGCGTTCTTCGACTGGGCCAGGAAGCAGGGCCTGCACACCGGCATCAACATCCACCCGAGCATCCTCGGCTCGGACCCGAAGTTCGCGCAGGCGCAGGCCACCGCGAAGGGCAAGCTCCAGCGCGTCGGCTGCAACGGCGGCCCCGACTGCTACGCCTTCGACTTCGGCGACCCGGACCAGCTCAAGGCGTACATGCAGCTGCACGACGAGATGCTCCCGAAGGGCAGCAAGGGCCCGGACCTGTGGTGGCTGGACTGGTGCTGCGACAACACGAAGTCGTCGCTCGCCGGGGTGACCGCGGACGCCTGGATCAACCAGCAGTACGCCGACAAGACCGGTTTCGCGTTCTCCCGCGCGTACGGCTCGTTGCAGGCCGGCGGCTACGGCAGCCCGACCCCGGTGTCGACCGGCCCGTGGGCCGACAAGCGCACCACGCTGCACTTCACCGGCGACACCACCTCCGACTGGCAGACTCTGCAGATGGAGGTCGGCTACACGCCAGGCGAGTCGGCCGCGACCGGGCTGGCCGCGGTCAGCCACGACATCGGCGGGCACACCGGCGGCCTCCAGGAGCCGGGCAACGAACCGGGCAGCACCAAACTGCCCGACGACCTCTACGCCCGGTGGGTCCAGTTCGGCACGTTCCAGCCGATCGACCGGCTGCACTCCAACCACAGCGACCGGCTCCCCTGGCAGTACGGCCCGGCGGCGAACGCGTCGGCCAAGAAGTTCCTGAACCTGCGGGAGAAGCTGCTGCCGTACACCTACGCCGCCGCCAAGGAGGCCACCCGCACGGGTACGCCCATCGTCCGGTCGATGTACCTGGCGTACCCGAATGAGCAGGCCGCGTACGCCACCGCCGGTTCCGAGTACCTCTACGGCCCGGACTACCTGGTGGCACCGGTGACGACGCCCGGCAACACCGCCACGACGTCGGTGTGGTTCCCGCCGGGCAACAGCTGGACCGACATCTTTACCGGGAAGACGTACCGGGGCGGCACCACGCAGAACATCACCACCACGCTGGACACCATGCCGGTGTTCAAGAAGCACTAGAGCCTGTTTGCAGGGATCCGGACACCGGCCGGGTGGGGCAACCCACTCGGCCGGTTCGTTGGCTGGCCGCCCTCAACTCAGAGTCGATGTGACCGGCGAGGCCGGCGGGCCAGGGACAACCAGCCGAGGAACCTGGCGTGCATCGCGGGCAGGTCCGGGCGCATCCCCAGGCCGTACACGTCGTCGATCGCCTCCTGCATCGACGCGGCCAGGTAGAACGCCAGCGCGATCGAATGACCGTAGAACTCGGCCACGAGTGCGAGCTGCGCCGGGCCGCACGGCCAGGGCGCGGCGCAGTTGCGACACAGCCACGCCGGGCGCATCGGCAGGTGCGGGCGAGGGCGGGCGGTCATCCGACCCGCACCGGAACCCGCCGCCGTTTGGCTGGCCTGATCGGTTTGACGGGCAGAGCTTGCAACCGCACGCCCGCGCGCATGACGTACAACTCGCGCCGCGCCACCGCGTCGCCTGCCGCGTTCAGCTCGTAGCCTTCAATCCAGACCCAACCGTCGTACGTGTGCCGCTCGGGCAGCTCACGGATGACACGCACGAAGATCGGTTGCAGGAACTGCACGCTCGCCGCGGCGGTCAGGTGGACCATGTCGCCACCCTTCATCTTCCCGATCTTCTCGGGTTTGTCGTCGGGCACGGTCTCCCCTTGGTGCCGTTGGGAAGGGGCCGCTCCCGTGAGTGCTCGCCCGTCGGGAGCGGCCCCGCTACGAACGCGACCGCCGGATCTCGTGGGCCTGCCGGGCGCGCCGCCTGGTGACACTCTGCTGTGGAGGCCATTACGCTCGGAAGGTGCTACCGATGTCCGGGTTGACCTGGCCTGACAGGCTCCCGACGTGTGGCACCTCGGGTAGTCGATCTTCGAGTTGAGGGGCGTTGTATGGCTGACGTACCAGGGCCGTTATCGGCGTTCATCGTTGGCGAGATCCGCCGCGCACGAGGCTCCTCCGGCATGACGCAAGAGTCATTCGGCCGCGCTGCGGGCTTCAGTGCCTCACATGTCAGCGCCGTAGAGAGCGGCACGCGAGCGCTGACGATCGACTTCATCAAGGGCGCTGACCGGGCATTGAACAACGGCGGACTCTTCGAACGCCTGGCGGCGAAGTTCGGCGCACCGTCGTGGTTCCTGCCCTGGCTGGACGCCGAGCGCGAAGCAACACAGCTTCGCTACTTCGAGCCCAACCTGATCCCCGGACTTCTACAGGTGGAGCACTACGCCCGAACCGTCCTGCGGACAGTCGAAAGCCTCACCGATGACGAGGTTGAGCAACGCGTGCAGGGGCGCATGAGCCGGCAGGCGATTCTGACCGGCGAGCGCCGGCCGCAGTTCGTCGCCGTGCTGGACGAAGCCGCGATCCGGCGCACGGGTGATGGTCTGGGCGGGATCATGGCCCAGCAGGTGGCTCACCTGGTCGCGATGGCCGAACTTCCGCACGTTCACGTCCACGTCATCCCGATCGCCAGCGGCCTGCACATCGGGCTGTCCGGACCGTTCGCCCTGGCTCGCTCCAGCGAGGGCGTGTGGGTTGGCCACCTCGAAAACCAGCTTGGCGGGGACGTCATCGACAAGGACGATGATGTAGCTACGCTTCAAGCAAGGTGGGAGAGCGTCCGGAACGAGGCTTTACCACGCCGGCAGTCCATCGACCTGCTGAAGGAAGTTGAGAGCCATCATGGACCTCAGTAACGCCCGGTGGCGCAAGTCCACCCGCAGCGGCGCGAGCGGCGGGAACTGCGTCGAGGTGGCAAGCAACCTGCCCGGTGTCGTGGCCGTCCGCGACTCGAAGGACGCCGCAGGGCCGGCATTGACCTTCGCCCCGGCAGCCTGGGCAACGTTCGTCGCCCAGGTCGCCGAGCGGCCCTAACCGACGCCGGACGCGCCCAGGCGCCGCGCCCGGTGCGGGGGGGGACGGGCACGACGCGCTGGGGTCGCGTGACCCAAATGATCTCGCCAGGCTATGGGCTCCTAGGACCGGGTGAACCTTCACCACGGCGAGGACCCAGGCTGCAAGAGGCACTGGACTGCGGGGATCCATTGACGAGGTCGCAGTGGCGAAAGCTGTTGCTTTCCACCGAGATCGTCTTCGCGAGTGACGTGGTGGGTTCGGGCTGTGACTGGTTGATCACCAATGGCTTAGCCAACCTCCCGGCAGCCCAAGCGCCCAGATCCCGTTCCATCAACGCCTCGCCACGTCCCCCACACCCGCACCGTACAGGTGTTCGAGTCACAGTATGCAGGCTCGCCCGCCGGAGAAGGACTAGTAGCTGGACGGAGAGTAGTGGGCCGGCCGGGGCGCGGAGGCCGTCGCACCGCGCCACAAGGCGATTCATTCGCCGGCCGTGGTGGGGATGCGGCGGTTAGGGTGCTGGGAAGCCCTTCCAGGTCAAGGGCTCCGGGTCGCTACGCGCCGAACCACCAACCGCCTTGACCCGCCGCCTCTGCGACCCCTCGGGCCGGCGTTGTCGGCAAGCCATGGTCCTGCCCGGGGGTACGCGCGCCGCATCCCCACCATGACCTCGTCTGACCACATGCCACGTCGTTTTCGGAGTGTCATTCGTCACCGGCCGACAGCCGCATGCGTCGCCCCTCGTCCTGTAAACCGGCGGAGCGCTCATAGGAACTTCTGCTAGTCGTTATTAGCTCAGGGAGTGCCATCCCAAGTGCCGCTAGGGTGTCGACGATCCGGCACAATTCCCAGCCTGTTGCGGCCACACAACCGAAGAGATGACCCATTCCGATTGGCTCGTCACCGCGAACCCAAGGTAGGTCGCCATCAAGATCCCTACTCAGGATCTTGATGACGTCGGAGCTTAGCCGCTCGGGAATTTCGACACCAACAGGCGGCTGGAAGCCCAATCGTCGAGCGGACTCGATCACCTCGCCGACGGACTTCCGGAGGGAGTGGGTAGCAATGACGATATTTGCGGCCGAAATGACTTTCTTGCCCTTCGCGCCGCCGATGACGCGCAAGAAATCTAGATCGTCGGCGCTCGGTTTAAGGTCGTCAGGAAGAACGCACAATGCCGCAAGACCGAGCGCTCCGAGTTCATCGTGGACCTTACCAATGGACTCGCCGCATTGCAAGGCGGCGTAACATACTTCGAGAGGCCCAACCGGCCGGCCCTGGCTTCCAATAAGGGCCGGGTAGCCTGCGTGCCCGGGGCGACTAAGGAGAGATACGACGATCCGCGCGGATTGTTCTGATAGCTGCTCAGGCCAGGGGGGCGCTCCAGGATCAAGTCCCACTCGCTGCACCCAGGACTTGGCATCTGACTTGGTCAGTCGGAGTTCTGCCATCAGCCGAAGAATGTATTGTGGGGGGACCGGTTCGGCGAGGTCCAGCCACTCGCCGCCCGGAACCTTCAGGAGCTTAACAAGGGAATCCCTCGGATGGCCCTCTTCGATCAAATCGGAGGGGACCTGGAAGCCCAATTCCAGTAGTCTATCCCGAACTACGCCGACGGGCAGTCGCTCATCGTAAGCAGCCCGGATCATGCATATATTTGGAACCGGGCCGGAGATGTCGACAGCGTCCGCGTAGGTTCGCCCCCCGAGTAGAGCAATGAGCTCCTCGTGGTCGCCCCCCCTGATGTTTTGAATCCTCGGCACGTCAAAGCCAAGATTACGGTATCTCTCTGATACAGAAAATGGCTCAACCCCAGTCGTAGCTCCGTTCAAGATGCGAGCTAGTCCGACATTAGATCCCTGCTGAAGCCACGGTGGTTCTCCATCAGAATTCCTCGAAGCGAGAACCAGATCGTGTCCATCATAGTGGCGATCCCTCATGAAGTTGACAAGCGAAGTGTCGAATCCCAAGGAGTTCAGTTTGTCGATCACTTCTGTAGCGCTCAATCCAAGGCGATCAGTCGCAAGCAAGACGTGGTGATAGGGCACTGGATCGGCATTGCTCAGGTACGGGTAACGTCCGTCCAGATCATCACTGATAATTGTTAGGTCCTCCGGTGACCAACTGACCGGAAGCGGTTGCTCTACCTCGAATCCGAAAACAGCAAGCTTTTCGGCAATTTCTTGTGATGGCAGATCGAACTGCTGCGCTTTAGCGAGGACGAACCCTATGGGAGCAGGCACCTCGGGATGTAGCCATTGCCGTCCATCCGTGCGGAGCAGGTCAACGTCGGCCTCAGTTGGGTTCTCCGGCAATACCTCAATGGGAGGAACCGAATATCCAACAGCCATGAGGCGCCGAGCGAGTTCGGCCGGACTTCTGCCTGTTACGAGGGATACGGAAATGATGTGCCCCGGCGAGACGATCTGATCTGCCCCAAGCCAGGCCTGACGACTGCCGAGGTGATACTCGTACTCAATTTGCTCGCTAAGGTCAATGCCTCGGGGGTCTACGCCGCCGATGAAGTCGGAGAAAAGATAGACATCAGAAGGGACGGCGACAGGAAGGTTTCGGCCAGGAGAGCCGAATCCTGGAAAGAGGCCGGCAGCTAGCCAGGCAGCAATGCGCCATTCAAGCAGCGACTTAGTGGGCAGACCTTCGGTCAAGTGCCGTCGACTGTATTTGTCGCCTTGTCGAAGGAGCGACAAGAGGCTAGTGTCCGGTGGGAAGACTCCCAGTCGTTGCAAGTCAGCTTGCCGCCCCTCCAGATGCCAACTCGACACACCTCGGTCCAGAGCTCTCCGGAAGGCCGCATCTGCAAGGCCTGGGTTTGACCTCACCAAGGTCCTCAACCAGGAATGGGAGAAGGTGTCAGGGGCGGAGCCAACTAGCGAGTCCAATTCGGCGTGGAGCATCGTGGATACGTCATCATGCGAGTAAGCGAGAATCTCTTTTCGGTCAACTGTGAGACTCGGGGCAAATCGACCTGTTAGGTTTACGACGGCACCGTGAATTGGCGTTCCTACCCAAAGCCCATCCGCAAGGATCGCTCCTACGCCCTGACACCACCACACTGCCTGCGATGAGGAAGGACAAAATGCAGGAACAGGCACCTTGTCCCCAAGTGCTGATGACTCAGTCTGACGATTGACTCTCGCTAACCCTTCCTTTGATAGCAGACCGGGCTCCCATATAAGCCGCTCCTCGTCGTTGCGTGCCTCGACCGCATAATCCGCGAGCCACAGTACGCGCCCCAACATATTGAGGACTGAGATGGTGAGGCCCTCTTTTAGATACAATCGTACCGAGGTGCCGGAATCTTCCGCTGGCCCCAGATCCTGAATCTGAAAGAGTGACCCGGGACCCGCTATCTGGACCAGGAGTTTTTTGCCGAGGTGCCCATCTCGGTGCATCCGAGCCGTGGTGACCGAAATATCGTCGGCTAGCATGAAGTAACTCAGTACCCCAATGCCGAAGCGGCTGTTCGGGAAGAGTTCAATGCCGTACCGCTTCCACTCAGCCTGCTCCTCGATGTATTCCGGCAGGTCCGCGAAACGGAAGCCGGCATGGGAGAAAACCTCTGCCAACTCGCGCATTCCCATACCGATGCCGTTGTCGGCACACTCAATGTACCGCCGTCCGCGATCATCGACACCTTGAACGGCTGAAATTCGACCGTTCCACCCGGGCGCGCTTGCTCCGCTCGCCTTCAAATGCCGAATCCGTGCTTCTTTGTAACGGCACGCGTCTAATGCGTTCTGGTAAAGCTCCCGGATCGCGAGGGCGGGATCACCGTAGAGCTGCTCACCCATCAGCAACTCCTGGATGCGGTCGTCTGCTAGGTGGAACCGCAAACCTGTCGAGTCGTACCGCCGGCGTCCCTCTCTGACCTCTGACCGGACCCCGTCGGCTGCGGCGTGAGTTGGCATATCGGCCAAGGGGGCGAGCAACGCGTCGGTTTCCGAAGTCAGGTCGAACTTGGCCAGCAGATCATCTACTGCGAGGACGATCTCCCTGAGAGCAACGTCGAGGGCGGCGTGTGGGCACTGGGCGGACAGGATCCGAGTTCTGCCCCGGCCCTCCCAGGTAGTTGACCTGATGGCCTCGACCACCTCGCTAACCTGAACTTCGTACGTGACACCAATGTGGTCCACCACAACCTCGGGCAGCATGGTGGGATCGATCGCGAAGCGGTATGCCGCCGCAGACAAACAAGAGACCATCTGCTCCCGCAGTGGCTGTTCAAACTCCGTGGCGCTTACGATGTGACGAAGGCGCACCGGGCCGGCCTCATCGGCACCGATCGTCAGGGATGCCATGTCGGCCCGGACCGACCGCAAGGTGGTTGCGACGTTCTGCGGAGTGAGAACCTCGGTTAGAAACCGCTCGCCGTCTGCCCGCTCCCACTCGTAAACGGGCGAAACAAGGTTTCGCACTAGTTCATCGTCGTAGCATGACGGGTTCCGCGCCAGCCAGCGGTGGAAAATCCACCACCGAATGGCGTTGACCCCCACGCCGTCCCCCTTCCGTGCTAGCTGACGGGCGCGACGCATGAGCCTGCTATAGGTTTCCGCAAAGTTTTCGAACCTTGCGGAAAGGTCCGGGCCGTCATCTTGCGCCAGAGATCCTGGCCGGACGACGGCTGCAATACGGACGACATTTCTGGACCAGAGTGCGGCGTGTATGAATGGTATTAATACGAGATACGCGGCCTCGGCTGCCGACAACGTCAGCTTGTCGGGGTTCAAAACGTGCGCTAGGAACCACCGGATGCGGGCCGTCATCCGCACGGCGAGATGGGAATCTTGCCAGGGATCAATATCACCGACGTCCGCCCTGCCGTCCGCATCATAACTAGCTGCCAGGTGTGCGACGAGTTGAATTGTACGCTCGCGCAGCTTGCTAGGCCCGTGCCGATTGTCTGCAATCTTCTCCCAAGCCGGATGCGACTCGGCGGCTATAACCCACGGGTGTTCAAAGACCGAGAGCGCTGCAGTTGCAGGTGGACGATCGAGCACTTGGAGACGGTCTACGCCGTCTCCAATTACCCGGACATTCTGCCGTGGGCAGTCGTGATCCGTCGTCAGCTTGTCCAGGATCTGCTGGGCGGCCTTGGCCAGATCGGCCAGCGTGCACGGGCCAGTAGGTGCGGCAACAACCTGGCTAAATGCTCGCGAAAATAGACTGAACTCACCGCTGCCATCTCCCACGTACCGCGCATTTTCCCCCGGGGAGCATGCGTAGACATAGGCAATGGTGCGTCCAGCTACGACGTTGATCTTGCGGTTGGTCCAGGCGACCGCGTTGTACACGCCCTTTTCCTTGACGTGGATTCCTTCGCGGCAGGCGTCGACCGCCACGATCACATTGCCGGCACGGCTGCGCTCGATGTATCCGTCGAAGTTGATTGGTACGCATCGGTCTGGGAAATTATATGACCGGGTCAGGGCTCCGGCGGGCACCAAGTAATCCATGCCGTCGTTATGAATGCCATGCCCGCTAAGGAAAATCAGCACGGTCGCAGCTTCGGGCGCATCTGCCAGGAAAATCTCCACCGCTGAGTCGATACTCTGAGCGTCCGTGGAATTCGGATCGTGAACCGTTGTGTGGTATCCGACGCCTTGGAGAGCAACGTCCAGCTCCCTGAGGTCGCTCCGGATAAACGGCAGATCGGAAATCAAGGCGTCCTGGTAGGACGGCACGCCGATGAGGAGGGCATGGAACTGCATAGTCCCGCTCACCGCCCGAAGGTCAGGGTGATGGCCCCCTTGCCACTTGTCTCAACTGACGTTCCAACGAGGGCAATCTTTCCGGTGGCGGTGACTTCGAACCCCACCTGAACTTCTCGGAGAGGCAGGCTCTCAACATCCGTGATGACGTCGACGAACAGCTCTCGAAGCTGCCGTACCGTCTCCGTGATGTTATTGCGCAAGGCTTGGAGAGGAACTTCTCGGACCGACAGCTGGTCACCGCCGCGACCAAAGATTCCCTTGTCTGCCGGCCGGCCCTCCTGCGCATCGTCCAACGCAACCACGAACGTGACAGTGTCTCGCACAACGTCAGCATTGTCTGGCCGCATCGCGTCCTCCTCGCCGGGATTGGTCGGCTGATCGCTCGACTGCCAGTAGTAGCTACATGCTTGGCCGGTCAGCTCTCAGCAATGTGGACACCCTAGTCGGTGCGCAGATAACCTCCTATCCGCAAATTGGGCATGCCGATCCTGCCGTGTGGGTGGTCCGTCAGGCGCTGGGACGCGTCGCCGGCGATCTTGCTCACGGACAGTCAGCGTTCGCCTTCCTCCGCCGTCTGCCGATACTGATCGGCCTTGCATGCAGCCGATCATGCCCCCTACGTACGCGATACACAGACCCTGTCAGCAAAAAGTCGCCGTCCCAGGCCGTGGCGAGGCCTTCGAAGTCCCTCAACGATGACCAAGGTCAACCACCGGCACCTAAAGAACAACCAGCTCAGCGCCGTCATCAGGTCGCTGAGCTGGTGGGCGACGGACGAGTCGACCTGTACGCCGGATTCTGTGCGCGGCGCGTACCCCGAAGGATGTGCGCCGGCGGCGGCCATCCATCTCGGCCTGCCGTTGCCGGCAGGCTCCAGCGGCCTACCCGCAGACATCGGGCGGGCAGCCCTCAAGCGTCTGCGCCGGGTCGTCATCTTGCGGTGACGGCCCTTGCTTGGCCTTGCTCCGGGTGGGGTTTACCGAGCCACCCCGGTCACCCGGGGTGCTGGTGGGCTCTTACCCCACCGTTTCACCCTTACCGTCCCCGTTGGGGTCGGCGGTCTGTTTTCTGTGGCACTGTCCCGCGGGTCACCCCGGGTTGCCGTTAACAACCACCCTGCCCTGTGGAGTCCGGACGTTCCTCGGCGGCGGGCCGAAGCCCGCCGACGCGGCCGCCCGGTCGACTCGTCCGTCGCGCTCTCATCCTAACGACGGCCGACCCGCTGGTATTGCCACCCCGCCTGGTCAAGATCGCGCAGCTCAGGGCGGTCACGGCGGTCGCCGGGCGGGGAGTCCGGCGTGCCCGCCCAACCGCGCGGGGTCTAGCCTCGTGGGGCTATGGATCTCTCCCACGCCGCGCTGCTGCTCGCCGCCGGTCTCGCCGCTGGCACGGTCAACGCGGTGGCCGGCGGCGGTTCGCTGATCACCTTCCCGGCGATGATCGCGGTGGGGTTGCCC
The DNA here is from genome assembly GCF_003667505.1 of Micromonospora sp. BL4. Classification (GTDB taxonomy): domain Bacteria; phylum Actinomycetota; class Actinomycetes; order Mycobacteriales; family Micromonosporaceae; genus Micromonospora. The sequence goes on along the minus strand of NZ_RCVJ01000090.1, from coordinate 10,360 downwards.
CCGGTGCCGGCGAACGTCAGCAACTCCGTCGCCGTTTTCCCCGGGTACCTGTCCAGCGTGGCGGGCAGCCGTGCGGATCTTCCGCGCGGACGTGCGCTGGCCACGTTGGTGCCCACCACGATCGTCGGCACCATCCTCGGTGCGCTGCTGTTGCTGGCCACGCCGGCCCGCGCGTTCGAGTTGGTCGTACCGTTCCTGGTGCTCGGCGCGACCGCCGTGCTCGCCTTCCAGGATCCGCTGCGCCGGCTGGTCGGCCATCCCCGGGACCTGTCGCCGCGCCAGCGGACGGTCGCGGTCCAGACGATGGTCGCGCTCGGCGCGGTGTACGGCGGATACTTCGGCGCCGCGCTGGGCGTGATGCTGGTCGCCGGGCTGGCGCTGGTGCTGGACGCGACGCTGGCCCGGGTGAGCGCGATCAAGAATCTGCTGTCCGCGGTGGTGGGGTTCACGACGCTGGTGGTGTTCTCCCTGTTCGGGCCGGTGAACTGGGCCGCCGTCGCGGTGGTCGCCCCGGCCACCCTGATCGGTGGGTACGTCGGCGCCCGACTGGTCCGCCGGCTGCCGCCGGTGCTGCTCAAGACGATCATCGTGGTGTTCGGCACGGTGATCGGGCTCTACCTGCTCTGGCGCGCCCTGAGCTGACACCGGCGGCGACGGGGACGGCGCGGTCAGTACGCCTCGCCGACCGGCTCCTCCGGGGCGTGCTCGGTGGCGGCGGCGGCCCGGTTCCACCGGGACCAGAGCACCCGCTCGCCGTAGCCGGCGGCCATCACGTGCGCGAAGGCCAGGTAGACCAGCACGCCGACGGCGAGCACCCCGAAGCCGACCCAGAACGGCATCGACAGCGAGTGCTCGGCGAGCTTGCCGGAGATGATCGGCGCGGGCGCGGCGGCGCCCCAGCGGACCAGGTTGAACGCGCCGGTGGCCACCCGGCGGTCGCTGGAGCCGAGGCCGAGCGCCAGGTCGGTGAGGTTGGCGTTGGCCAACCCCATGCAGAGCCCGGCGAGCACCAGCACCACGAGCGCCTCGGTGGTGCTGGTGGAGGTGGCGAAGAGGACCATGCAGACCAGCAGCCCGGCGATGGCCACGCCGACGGTCTGCACCGCGCCGATCCGGTGGGCCAGCCGGTGGCCGATCACCAGGATGCCGGTGGCCAGGCCGAGGCCCCAGCCGGTGAACGCCAGCCCCAGCGGGATGACGTCCAGGCCCAGGAAGAGCGGTGTGTAGCCGAGCACCACGAAGAAGACGAAGTTGTACGTGCCGGTCACCACGCAGAGCGCGATGAATGCGGGACGGCGGTAGGTGGCGAAGATCTGACCGACGCGTACGGGCGCCTGCCGGTTGGTGGGCTCGCGTAGCTTGCGGGCGGCCACGCCGAGCGCCAGGACCATGAACACGCCGCAGACGAAGAACGGCAGTCGCCAACTGACCTCGCCGAGCAGGCCGCCGATCAGCGGGCCGACGGCGAAGCCGAGACCGAGGGCGGTCTCGAAGAGGCCGACCACCCATTCGCGGTCGACGGCGAGGTTGACCAGCACCACCATGGCGGTGGCAAAGAACATCGCGTTGCCCAGCCCCCAGACGCCGCGCAGCACGGACAGCTGCACGATGTTGTCGCTGAACGAGGCGAGGATCGCGGCCAGGCCGACCACGGAGACCCCGGTGATCAGCACCGGCTTGAAGCCGAACCGGCCGCTGGCCAGGGTCGCCGGGATCATGCCGAGGGCCATGACCGCGATGTACGCGGTGAACAGCAGCTCGACCTGCCAGGCGGTGACCCCGATCGCGTCGCCGATGGCCGGCAGGATCGGGTCGACGACGGCTATGCCGGCGATCGCGAGGAAGGCCACCAGCGTGGTGGCGTAGATGGCACTGCGGTTCGGTTCGGAACGCCGATCCACTCCGACTCCCCAATTAGCTGTATATTACAGGTACTTATCTTGTATCATACAGCTATGACCGACGACCACGAGATCACCCTCGGCCGGATCGAGACCGAGGTGGCCCTGCTGATGCGTTTCGGCGAGGCGACCCGACGGGCCACCGGCACCGCCGAGCACCGGGTGCTCGACCGGGCGGCGTACGTGATCCTGCGTCATCTGGACGACGCCGGTCCGCAGAACGTCTCCGCGCTGGCCGCCCGGCTCAACCTGGACGGCTCGACCGTAACCCGGCAGGTGTCCGCGCTCCAGCGCGACGGCCTGATCACGCGCACCCCGGACCCGTCCGACGGCCGGGGCACGGTCATCTCCCCCACCGCAGCCGGCCTGCAACGAATGAACGCGGTGCGGGCCGCTCGCACGCGCCTCTACGGCGACATGCTGGCCGACTGGCCCGCCGAGGACCGGGACACCCTCGCCGAGTTGCTGCGCCGCCTCAACGAGGCCCTGATATCCCGCAACCGCCCCCGCTGAGCCACCTCCGCACGCCGCACGCCACAGCAGAGAAAGGGCCCCCTGGCGTCACCAGGGGGCCCTTCCTGCCGAGGACGGCCGAGGACGGACGTCAGGCGACCGGCTCGCGGGCGGAGTCGGCGTCGCGCTCGGCGCCCGGGGTGACCCGCGGGTCGCCCTCGTCGGCGAAGTAGTCGTCCGGCGTGGTGCCGTCGACCCCCTCGTCCACCTTGCCGGCGCGCAGCGCCAGCGTCACCAGCGCCGCGACCGCCAGGTTCACCAGCACCGCCACGATGCCCACGTAGATCGTCTTCGGGGTGTCGAACCCGAACTCCGACAGCGGGAACGCCGAGCCACCGAAGTGCTTCCGGGTGGGGCTGGCCACCTGGTAGAGCATCCACATGCCCAGCCCCATGCCGGCCACCCAGCCGACGATGAGCCCGGTGCGGTGGAACCAGCGGGTGTAGAGACCCAGCGCCACCGCCGGCAGCGTCTGGAGGATGATCACGCCGCCGATCAGCTGGAGGTCGATGGAGAACTGCGGGTCGAGGAACACGATGCAGGCCACCGCGCCGACCTTCACCACCAGCGAGGTGATCTTCGAGACGTTCGCCTCCTGCGCCGGGCTGGCGTCCCGCTTCAGGTACTCCTTGTAGATGTTGCGGGTGAACAGGTTCGCCGCCGCGATCGACATGATCGCCGCCGGCACCAGCGCGCCGATGCCGATCGCCGCGTACGCCACGCCCGCGAACCAGTCCGGGAACTGCTGGTCGAAGAGCAACGGCACGACCGTGTTGCTGTCGACCGTGCCCTCCTTCGCCCCGGGCAGCGGCTTCACGCCGGCCGCGATGGCCATGTAACCGAGCAGCGCGATCAACCCGAGCAGCAGGCTGTACGCCGGCAGCGCGGACATGTTCCGCTTGATCACGTCGCGGTTCCTGCTGGCCAGCACACCGGTGATGCTGTGCGGGTAGAGGAAGAGCGCCAGCGCCGACCCGAACGCCAGCGTGACGTACTGGAGCTGGTTGTTGCCGTTGAGCAGGATCCCGTCGTTCGGGTTGGGCGAGGCGTCGAACTTCGCGTCCGCGGCGGCGAAGATGTCACCCCAGCCGCCCAGCTTGTACGGCAGGTAGATGACCGCCACCAGGATTACGATGTAGATCAGGCTGTCCTTGACGAACGCGATCAGCGCCGGCGCGCGCAGCCCCGACTGGTAGGTGTAGGCGGCCAGGATCGCGAACGCGATGATGATCGGCAGGTGCCGGGCCAGCGCGTTGTCGCCGGTCACCCCCATCGTCTTGAGCACCGCCTCGATGCCGACCAGCTGCAACGCGATGTACGGCATGGTGGCGACGATGCCGGTGATCGCGATCAGCAGCGCCAGCACCGGCGAGTCGAAGCGCTTACGGACGAAGTCGGCCGGCGTGACGAACCCGTGCCGGTGCGACACCGACCAGAGCCGGACCAGCACCAGGAAGACCATCGGATAGATCACGATGGTGTACGGCACGGCGAAGAACCCGGCCGCGCCGGCTCCGAACATCAGCGCCGGCACCGCCACGAAGGTGTACGCGGTGTAGAGGTCACCGCCGACCAGGAACCAGGTGATCCAGCCGCCGAAGCTGCGCCCGCCCAGCCCCCACTCGTCGAGGTGGGCCATGTCCTTCGGGGCGCGCCAGCGGGCGGCCACGAAGCCCATCGCGCTGACCAGCAGAAAGAGCAGGGAGAAGACGATGATCTCGGTGAGATGGTCACGCCACATCAGCGCTCACCCCGCTTCTTCGTCATCTGGTAGACCAGCGTCGTGGTGGCCACACCGAGCAGGATCCAGGCCAGTTGCAGCCAGTAGTAGCGCGGGAAACCGAAGATCCGGGGCGAGTCTCCGTTGAAGAAGGCCGGGATCAGCGGCACCACGATGGGAATGAAAAGCAACCAGTTCCAGGGGCTGTGATCCTTCGCCCTGGACGGCGCCGTGGTCGGCGCCTCCGGTTCCGGTGCAGCCATGTGACACACCTCCGGGAAGTCGTGGCTCGCGATGTAACGGCCGGAGGCTACGACTCTGTGACCGCTGTCACGCGCGCTGCGCGGAGGGTGCTGCGCCGAGCGGCCGACGGCATGCGCCGAACGGCACGACCGGTCGGCCGGACGCGGCGAGGAGGTCCGGCCGGCTCAGCCGGCGGAGAGGTGGGCGGTGTCGTTGACCGTGCGCACCGCGACACCACCGTCGGGCCACATGTCGAGCACCGAGATGCCGGCCGCGTCCAGGAAGAGCCGGTGCAGGAAGCCGTCGCTGGCCGCGAGCGCGTCCCGCAGCACCAGCTTGATCGGCGAGACGTGCGAGACGACCACCACGGTCTCCCCGGGGTACGCCGAAAGCAGCCCGGTGACCACCCGGTGGCAGCGCTCGGCCACCTGGGTGAACGACTCACCGCCCGGCGGGGCGATCCGGGGTGAGGCGAGCCAGGCGTCCATCTCCCCCGGCCACTGCGCGCGCACCTCGGCGAAGGTGCGCCCCTCCCAGTCCCCGAAGTCGCACTCGATCAGGTCGTCCTCGGTGCGCACCGGCACGTCACCGATGGCCCGGGCGATCGCCGCCGCGGTCTGCGTACACCGGGACAGCGGTGAGCTGAGCACGGCCGCGACGGACGGGGCCAGCGCGGCCACCCGGGTGGCGGTGGCCCGGACCTGGGCCCGACCGCGCTCGGAGAGCGGCACGTCGCCCCGGCCGGAGTAGCGCCGCTGCTCGGTGTACGCGGTCTCGCCGTGCCGGACCAGGATCAGCCGGGTGGCGGTGAAGCTCGGTCGCGGCTCCCAGGAGGCCGGCGCGGTCGCCGGGTCGCTGCCGGCGGTCGTCGCCGCGGGCCGGCCGGCAGTGGCGTCCATCGCGGCGGCGGTGGTCGCCGGAGCGGGCCGGCCGGCGGCGGCGTCCATGGCGGCGTTGGCCAGCGCGTCGGCGTGCCGGTTCTGCTCGCGCGGGATCCAGGCGAACCGGACCGCCGCGAACCGGCCCACCAGCCCGGCCGCCTTGGCGGCGAGCGGTCGCAGGCCGGGGTGCTTGATCTGCCAGCGGCCGCACATCTGCTCGACGACCAGCTTGGAGTCCATCCGGACGTCCACCTCGGCGACGCCCAGCTCGGCGGCGGCCGTCAACCCGGCGATCAGCCCCTGGTACTCGGCGACGTTGTTGGTCGCCGTACCGATCGACTCGGAGCGCTCGGCGAGCACCTCGCCGGTCTCCGGGTCGCGCACCACCGCGCCGTAGCCGGCCGGGCCCGGGTTGCCTCGGGACCCGCCGTCGGCCTCGACGACGACCACGCGCGGCGCCACGATCTACAGGCCCGACTCGTTGGTGCGGACCATGATCCGCCGGCAGTCCTCGCAGCGGACCACGTCGTCCGGGGCGGCCTTGCGGATCCGGGCCAGGTCGGCGCCGGAGAGCTCCAACCGGCAGCCGCCGCAGCGGCCCGCGGTGAGCAGCGCGGCGCCCAGCCCGGTGTCCTGGCGGATCTTGTCGTAGAGGGTGACCAGCTCGCTCGGGAGGTCGGCGGCGAGGGGCTGGCGGGCCCCCCGCTTGAACTCCTCCTCCTTGGCGATCTCGGCCAGCGCCTCGTCCCGGCGCTGCTCGGTGGCGGCCCGCTTGTCCCGGGTCTCGGCCAGCCGCTGCTCCACGCCGTCCAGTACGCCCTGCGCGGTCTCCCGCTGCTCCATCAGCTCCAGCTCGGCGTCCTCCAGGTCGCCCTGGCGCCGGTTCAGCGAAACCAGCTCGTGCTGGAGCGCCTCCAGCTCCCGGGCCGGGCCGGTGCCGGCGGCCAGCCGGTTCTGGTCCTTCTCCTTGCGGGCCCGGACCTGGTCGACGTCCTTCTCCAGCCGGGCGATGTCCCGGTCCAGGTCGTCGACCGCCACCTGCGCGCGAACCCGGTCGTCCTCCAGCGACGACAGCTCCCGGGCCAGCGCCTCCAGCTCGGCCCGCTCCGGCAGCGAACGCCGGCGGTGGGCGAGCTGGGCGAGGTTGGTGTCGATCGCCTGGAGGTCGAGCAGGCGGCGCTGCACCTGGGGGTCAGCCTTCACGGTCGGGCTCCTTGTCGTCCACAACGGGTGCGGCGGCGTGTACGGTCCACGGGTCGGTGTCCAGGTCGGACACCAGCGTCTCGACGCCCGGCGCCTCCCGCAGGAGGGCGGCCAGGTCGTCCAGCCACGGTCGTTCCGTCGCCCAGTGGGCGGCGTCGATCAGGGCGGGACCATCGGCGGCGAGGTGCTCGCCGGCCGGGTGGTGCCGCAGGTCGGCGGTGAGGAACGCGTCCACCCCGGCAGCGGTCGCGGCGCCGAGGAAGCTGTCCCCCGACCCGCCGCTGACGGCGAGGGTACGAACCATACGCCCGGGATCCCCCGCGGCGCGAACTCCCCACGACGTGACGGGGAGCACCGCGGCGGCGTGCCGGGTCAGCTCGGCGAGGGTCATCGGGCGGGGCAACTCGCCGATCCGGCCGATACCCCGGTCGTCGCCGTACGCGGGTGAGCCGGGCGCGGGCCGGTGCAGCGGGCGCAGCCCGGTCAGCCCGAACCGGGCGGCGAGGGCATCGGACACGCCCGGGGAGGCCACGTCGGCGTTGGTGTGCGCCACGTAGAGCGCCACCCCGGCCCGGATCAGTTGATGGACGATCCGCCCCTTGAACGTCGTCGGGGCGACCGAGGAGACCCCGCGCAGCAGGAGCGGGTGGTGCGCGACGATCATGTCCACGCCGGCGGCCAGCGCCTCGGCGACCGTCTCGGGCACCACGTCGACCACGCAGAGCACCCGGTGGACCGGGGCGGTCGGCTCGCCGAGCACCAGACCCACCCGGTCCCACTCCTCCGCCCAGACCGGCGGGTAGCGCCGTTCCAGCTCGGCCACCACGTCGGTCACCGTGGGGGTGGATCCGCATACGCTCACGGCGGGCCAGCTTACCGTCGCGCGGGCCGCCGGGCGGCGACGCCCGGCCCGGCCGCGCCGACCGGGCGACCGGGCCGGAGAGCTCCTCGGCGGTCAGGCGGCGCGGCGGGAGCCGGCGAGCAGCGCGTCCAGCGGCATCTGCCAGGGGAACGCGTGCAGGTGCTGCTCGCCCGTTCCGGGTGGGTGCAGGGCGACCACGTGATCACCGAAGAGCACCGTGATGCCCCATTCGGCCAGCCGGGCCACGCCGGCCCGGAACGCCGGGTGGGCGGCCATCGCGGCGTTGGTGTACGGCACCGCCACGATCGGGACGCCCTTGCCCTGCGCCTCGACCAGCAGGCCGAGCGCGAGGGTGTCGGCGATCCCGGCCGCCCACTTGTTGACCGTGTTCACCGTGGCCGGGCAGACGATCATGGCGTCGGCCGGCGGCAGCACGTCCGGGTCACCGGGGTTCTTGTAGTGCGTCCGCACCGGGTGGCCGGTCTGCCGGATCAGGGCGGACCTGTCGACGAACTTGGCGCCGTCCGGCGTGGTGACCACGCAGACCTCCCAGCCGTCCTGCTGGGCCAGGTCGACCAGGCGGCCGACGTGCCGGGCCAGCGGCGAACCGCAGGCGATGATGTAGAGCACCTCGCGGTGCCCGCTGCTGCGCTGCGCACCGGCCATCACACCGGCTCCGCGCTCATACCCCTACTCCCATGTGCTCAGCCAACTCCGCTACCGGAGAAGGCGGCGCACCACGTGTGCGACGCAGGATGTCGGACATCACCTCGTGCGCGATGGGCCGGCAGCGGATCTCCGACGGGGCGAGCCGGTCGCCGCGCAGCAGCATCTCGCCGGCGTTCGCCACGTCGCCGACCTGAGCGAAACCGCGGGCGATGTCGAGCAGGTGGTGCGCCCGCCGCTCGGGCAGCAGCGCGTTGAAGGAGGGCTCCACGATGCGCAGCTGGTGCACCTCCACCGCCCGCCCGCCGTCGCCCAGCTCCACCGCGGCCGCGGCCCGGTGCAGCTCCACGTTGGTCGGGCCGAACGAGGTCCAGTAGTGGTTGTGGTCGCCGCCCAGCAGCGTGGCCGCCTCCTCGGCGCCGTTGATGAGGTCGTCGACGGTGGCCGAGTCACCGATCCGGGAGGCGGCCATCGCGCCCTGGAGCAGCAGCATCCCGTAGACGGAGAGCCGGTCCGGGGAGGCGTCGTTGCCGCCACCGGGTGCGAGCCGGTTGGCGATGGTGACGTTCAGCTCCAGCGCCGGACGGGCGCGGCCCATCGCGACCAGCGCGTTGCACACCCGGGTGGTGGCGATGCCGGCCAGCAGCGGGTCGTCGGCCCGCTGGGCCACCGCCATCGAGCGGTCCGCGGCCAGCCAGGCCAGCTCGCACTCGCCGAGCTTGCGCAGCACCGAGGAGGCGATCTGGTAGACCTGCCCGAGCAGGTGCGCCGCCTCCGGGGCCTGCTCGCCGCCGTAGCCGGCGTCGGCCGCCTGGGCGTCGCGCAGCAGCTTGGGCAGCGCCCGGGTGAGCATCCCGTAGCGGCCGTACTGGTAGGTGAGCCAGGCGTGGTTGACGGCCTTGCGCATGTCGTCGAGCGGGGGCGGGTACGGCGCGGCGTCGAAGTACGCGCTCATCGAGTCGTACCGCTCCAGCGCCGCCCTGATCTCCTGCACCTCGACCTGGTCGATGCAGTTCAGCGCGTCCGTCCGCCGCTCCGGGTCCTTGCCCATCAGCAGCTGCACGTCCACCTGGAGGATGTCGGCGATCTCGTAGAGGACCGAGAACTTGTCCAACCGACGGACGCCACGCTCGACCTTGTCCACCCAGCTCTTCGACTTGCCCAACCGGTCCGCGAAGACCTGCTGCGACATCTTGCGTCGCCCCCGCCAGTAGGCCACTCGCCGCCCTATGGGTAGCTCGTCCATCTCCCCATCCCTCCCCCTGCCGCCCCGGCCATCGGGCCGGGACGATGTCCGCGGGTGCGGCGATTCCCGTTCATCTTCAGGTTTTCGCTGGTCGCACAGCCTGTGCGTCAGCCGTACAGCCAGTCCTCGTACTTTTCGTGCAAGTTGCACGAGCCGTTCGTCAACCTCAACGATCGTGGGTTACGGCAGTGACGGTGCTCGACATGCGACCTGGCGTTCGCCGGGCCCGATGAGGGGAGATGGCACACATGTGGGGGAACGTCGGACCGCGCGTCGCCGAACTGTCGCCATTGGAACGGGTCCGGTTGCGCCGGGTCGCCGTGCGGTACGCCGCGCACGGGTGGGAGGTGACGCCGGGGGCCTGCCTCGCTCGCAGCCGGTTCGTCTGCGGCCGTGCCGGCTGTCCCACCGTGGGCTGCCACCCGGCGCTGGAGAACTGGGAGCTGGCGGCCAGCGCCGACCCGGCCCGGGTGGCCACCTGGTGGCGGAGCCGCCCGCACGGCGTGCTGCTGCCCACCGGTCGCGCCTTCGACGTGCTGGAGGTGCCGGCCCACCTCGGCCGGCAGGTGCTCGGCGCGGTGCAGACCCACCCGGCCGGCACCGGCGTACGCGGGCCGGTGCTGGTCACCCCCACCGGGCGCTGGATGTTCCTCGTCCGCCCCGGCGATCCGCTCCGGCCGGAGCTGGAGCACTGCTTCCACGTGGTCCGGCACGGGCCGGGCTCGTGGATCCCGGCGCCGCCCACCCGACTGCCCGAGGGCACGGTCCGCTGGGCGGTCGCGCCGGAGCAGGCCCGCTGGCAGCTCCCCGATTCCTACCTGGTGCAGAACACGTTGATCGAGGCGCTGCGCGCCACCGGGGTGACACTCACCCCCGACCTGCTCCCCGGCCACCTGCCGCTGCCCCGGCGGGGCATGTGAACCGGCCCGCCGCACGGCCCCGACGGCCGATTCCATCCGGTCGTCGACAGCGACGCCGAGGCGCCGGTCCTCGTTGACAAGGGGACGGCGCGAACACGCGCCACGAGCGGGGGAATGATGTCCACGGACGACAGAGCATCTCATCCCGGCGGCACCGAACCGCCCCGGCGCAGCCACCCGCGGCACCGCTGGGCCGGCACCCGCC
>NZ_RCVJ01000085.1 GCF_003667505.1 Micromonospora sp. BL4 | reverse complement strand
TTAGCGGGGGGTGCGGAGGGCGGCGGCTCGGCGGGCGCGGTCTACGGCGGCCGGGAGGGCCGCGATCAGGGCGTCGATGTCGGCCTGGGTGCTGGTGTGGCCGAGGGTGAAGCGCAGCGAGGAGCGGGCGCGGTCGTCGTCGGCGCCCATGGCGAGCAGCACGTGCGAGGGCTGGGCCACCCCTGCTGAGCAGGCCGAACCCGTCGAGCAGGCGATTCCCTGGGCGTCGAGCAGGAGCAGCAGGGCGTCGCCCTCGCAGCCGGGGAAGGAGAAGTGCGCGTTGCCGGGCAGCCGGTCGACCGGGTCGCCGTTGTAGACCACCTCGGGCACCGCGCGGCGGACCCGCTCGATCAGGTCGTCGCGGAGCGCGGCCACCCGGGCCGCGTACTCCTGCTGGCCCTTCACCGCCGCCTCGACGGCGACCGCGAAGGCGACGATGCCGGCGGTGTCCAGGGTGCCGGAGCGGACGTCGCGTTCCTGCCCGCCGCCGTGCAGCAGCGGCGTGGCCGCCACGTCCCGGGCGAGCAGCAGGGCGCCCACCCCGGTCGGGCCGCCCAGCTTGTGCCCGGTGACGGTCAGCGCAGCGACCCCGCTCGCGGCGAAGTCGACCGGCACCTGCCCGACCGCCTGGATGGCGTCGGTGTGGAACGGCACACCGTGCTCGGCGGCGACGGCGGCCAGCTCGGCCACCGGCTGGACGGTGCCCACCTCGTTGTTCGCCCACATCGCCGTGACCACGGCCACCCGGTCGGCGTGCGCGGCCAGCTCGGCACGCAGGTCGGTCGGGTCGAGCCGACCGGCGGCGTCCACCGGCAACCAGCCGACCTCGGCCCCCTCGTGCTGGGCCAGCCAGTCCACCGCGTCCAGCACCGCGTGGTGCTCGACGGCGCTGGAGACCACCCTCCGGCGGTCGGGGCCGGCTCCGCGCCGCGCCCAGAAGATGCCCTTGACCGCGAGGTTGTCGCTCTCCGTACCGCCACCGGTGAAGATCACTTCGGACGGCCGGGCGCCCAGCACCGCGGCCACCCGCTCGCGCGACTCCTCGACCCGGCGGCGGGCACGGCGACCCGCCGCGTGCAGGGAGGACGCGTTGCCGACCTCGCGGGCGGTGGCGACGTACGCCTCCAGTGCCTCGTCGAGCATCGGAGTGGTCGCCGCGTGATCCAGGTAAGCCATCACCGCTCAGCCTACGGCTGACCGGGCGGGGACCGGATGGCGGAGGGGACCCCGGTGAACGGCGCGCCCGCGGCCCGCGCTCGACGCGGTGATGCCGGGGCGGGGAGGGCACAACCCGCCCCGCCCCGGCAGGCACGTGAGAAGCCGTCCGGGCTCAGGCCGGCACCGCGGTGACGACGATGTTGTCGCGGTACCGGCGCGTCTCCGCGTCGAACGGCCCACCGCAGGTGATCAGGGTCAGGCGCGGCTTGCCGTCCCGGGCGAAGTACCGGTCCAACGGGATCTTCGTCTTCGCGTACTCCTCCCGGGCGACGACCCGGTACTGACGTGCCCTGCCGTCGCTGCCGGTGGCGGTCAGGGTGTCGCCCTGGTCCAGCTCGCGCAGCCGGAAGAACGCCCCCTTGCCCTGCTTGGCGCTGTCCACGTGACCGGCGATGACCACCGAGCCGGCGTCCGCCTCCAGGCCGGGGCCGTAGCGGTACCAGCCGATCTGGTCGACGCTCGGCGGCACCTCGAACTCGTCGGTCCGCTCGTTGATGCCGACCGCGTTGACCGTGGCGGTGACGTCGAGCTGCGGGATCACCAGCCGGACCGGCGGGACGGTCGCCGCGTCGGCCGGCAACTCCCCGGTGGTCACCGGGACGGACGGGACAGCGGCGGCGGCCGGCGGGCTCGGAGTGGCGCTGGCCAGCGCGGTCGCCTCCTCGGTGCCCACGTCGTCGGCGGGCTGGGAGCCGCACGCCACCAGGGTCGCGACGGTGAGCGCGGCAACGCCGGCAGCCATGGCCGCCAGCGCGCCGCGGTTGCGCACCGTCACTTGCGGCCGGTCCGCGCGGAGGCCATCCGCACACCGCCGCCGAGCAGCAGCAGGACGCCGGCGCCGGTGAGCCCGTACCACCAGGTGTCCACGCCCGTGCCGGCCTGCCCGCCGTCACCGCTCGGCACGCCGCCCGGGGCGGAGTGCAGGCCGGTGATGGTCTGGGCCACCACGTCGAGGGTCTTGCCCTCGGCGGAGCCGATCGCGTAGACGATCGTCGCGGTGCCCTCCTTGAGGTTCAGGTCCGCCGGGCCGATGGCCACGGTGTCGGTGCCGGCCAGCACCACGTCCGCCTGCACGCTGCCCGCGTCGACGTCGCCCTTGGCCTCGTTCGGGTTGGTCAGGCCCTCGAAGACCGGGGTGCCACCGGCCCGCACGTCCACCTCCGGGGCGGCGGCGGTGTGCCGGACGATCAGCCGGGCCTTGCCGGCGTCGACCTTCGAGACGTCGTTGACGAACGGGGTGATCTTCGGCTGGCCGGCGGCGTCGAGGTGGGCCGCGATGCTGATGTTCGCCCCACCCGGAACCGCGGCGTTGTCGACCTTGAGGATCGCGCTGCCGACCGGCTCGCCGGGCTTGGTGAGCGCGATGTCGTACGCGCCCTCCTCCAGGTTGAGCGGGCCGGCCACGTCACCGGGCTTGAAGTTGTCCAGGGTCTTCTCGCCGTTGACGTAGACGTCCACCGGGGTGTCCGGGATGCCGTGCACGACGGAGACCTTCGACGTGGCGGCGTAGGCGGGGGTGGCGGTGAACGAGCCGACGCCGGTGAATGCCAGCGCGGCGACGGCGCCACCTGCGGCGACCCGACGGAAGTACGAGAGCTTCATGTCTGCCTCCTGGTGATTGGTGCTGATTCGTCAGGCCTGGCTTGCAGAACGGGTTACGCCGGCTCCGCGACGGGTGGATGCGACCCGGAGGTGATTTCTTTTCCGGCCCCGTCCGCATCCGCAGGGGCCCCGGCGGACGAAGAGCTGGGTGAGATGACATCGACGGGGAGAGTGGGGCGGAGGCTGTGGGAGTTACAGTCGGGCATGCCCCATCGAAGGCGAGCTGCTCGATGACGGCGTCAGGACAGGAACCGGACCCCCCGGTGGACGACCTCGCCCTCCGGTTTTGTGCTGGCGACGAGGTCGCGCTCCGCGCGGCGTACGACCGGTACGGCCGGGCCGTGCTGCACCTGGCCACCTCGATGCTGGCCAACCGCAGCGACGCCGAGGACGTGACCCAGGCGACGTTCGTCGCCGCCTGGCTGGGGCGGGAGACCTTCGATCCGGCCAAGGGTTCGCTGATCGGTTGGCTGCTCGGCATCGGCCGGCGCAAGGTGATCGACCGGATGCGGGCCGCGGCCCGGGAGACCCGGGTGGTCGAGACGGTCCGTCAGCTGCCCGAGCCGGCGCAGACCGGTCCCGATCCGGACCGGGTGGTCGATCGGCTGGTGGTCGCGGACGAGCTGGCCCGCCTGCCGGACGACCAACGACGCATGCTGGAGCTGGCGTTCTACGACGACCTGACACACCAGCAGATAGCCACGGTGACGGGCGTGCCCCTGGGCACCGTGAAGAGTCACATCCGGCGCGGCATGGCGAGCTTGAAACGCAGATGGGAGGTGGACGGTGCAGCACCTGGACCACGACCGGCTGGTCTTTCTGGCGCTCGGTGAGAGCGAGGCGGCCAACGGGGAGAGCACTCACCTCGACACCTGCGCGCACTGCCGACTGGAGATGGAGACCCTCCAGCAGGTGGCCGGGCTCGGCGCGGAGACGCAGGGGCTGGCCGACCTGCCCGACCCGCCGGAGCACGTCTGGCAGGGCATCACGGCGGAGATCAGGGCGGCGGAGGGCCTGCCGTCGCTGACCCACCGGCAGCAGGTCGACGACCGGTCGGCCGGCGCGACGCCGCCGCCGGGACCGGCCGGCACGGGCACGCCGCCGGGACCGGCCGGCACGGGGACGGCGGGCCGGTCCCGGGGCCGCCGGCGCGGTGGCTGGTCCCGCTGGGCGGCCACCGCGGCGACCGCGGCCGCCGCCGCGGCGATCGGTGTGCTGGGCACGGTCGCCGTGCTGGGATCGGACGAGCCGACGCCCGCACCGACGCAGGCGGTGGTGGCCAGTGCGCCGCTGGCGGCGTACGGATCGACGCCACCGACGGCCGAGGGTGACGCCCGGGTTTTCCAGAACGGCCAACTACATCTGCACGTGGCGAATCTCCCGCGCGTGCCGGGGTACTACGAGGTCTGGCTCATCAACCCGACGACGATGCAGATGTTCTCGGTCGGCACTCTCGGCGGCGGCTCGGACGCCCTGCTCCCACTGCCCCCGAACGTCGACCTGCGCAGCTATTCGGTGGTCGACGTCTCCGCCGAGCAGTACGACAACAAGCCCGCCCACTCCGGCGACAGCCTGCTGAGGGGCACCCTGACGGGCTGATCGGCGGGCCGGCTCAGCTCCCCGGCCCGCCGATCAGCTCCCTTTCCCACCAGGACGCGACGAAGCCGCCGCCCGGAGCACGGGCGGCGGCTTCGTCGGTACGCGTCACTTGCGCTTGCGGATCTCCTCGGCGGCCTGCGGGACGACCTTGAACAGGTCTCCCACCACGCCGAAGTCGGCCAGCTCGAAGATCGGCGCCTCGCCGTCCTTGTTGACCGCGACGATCGTCTTCGAGGTCTGCATGCCGGCGCGGTGCTGGATGGCACCGGAGATGCCGAGTGCGACGTAGAGCTGCGGGGAGACCGTCTTACCGGTCTGGCCCACCTGGAACTGGTGCGGGTAGAAGCCGGAGTCGACCGCGGCGCGGGACGCGCCGACGGCGCCGCCGAGCAGGTCGGCCAGCTCCTCGACCAGCTTGAAGTTGTCGGCGTTGCCGACGCCGCGACCACCGGAAACGACCACGCCGGCCTCGGTCAGCTCGGGGCGGGAGCCCTTCTGCTCGGCGACCCGGTCGACGACCTTCGCCAGCTTGTCGGTGTCGGTGACCGACACGGTGAGCTGCTCGATCGCCGGGGTGGCCGCCGCCGGGGTCGGGTTGACCGAGTTGGGCCGGACGGTGACCAGCGGCAGACCCCTGGTGACCTTGGACTTGACGATGGTGGAACCGGCGAACGCGACCTGCGTGGCGGTGCCGTCGGCGTCCAGGCCGACAACGTCGGTCAGGATGCCGTTGTCCAGCTTGACGGCGAGCCGGGCGGCGATCTCCTTGCCCTCCTGCGCCGACGCCAGCAGCACGGCGGCCGGCTGCACCCGCTGGACCAGCTCGGCCAGCACGGTGGCCTTGGGAGCCACCAGGTAGCCGTCGATCTCGTCACCCTCGGCGGCGTAGATCTTCTCCGCGCCGTACTCGCCCAGCTTGGCGCTCAGCGCCTCCGCGGCGCCGGCGCCGCCGAGCACCACGGCGCTCGGGGTGCCCAGCTCGCGCGCGAGGGTGAGCATCTCCAGGGTGACCTTCTTGACGCCGAATTCCTTGGTGGCTTCGACGACGACGAGAACCTCAGACATGTCCAGACCCCGCTCTCACACGAACTTCTCGGTAGCGAGGAACTCGACCAGCTTGACGCCGCCCTCGCCCTCGTCGGTGATCTTGGCGCCGCCGGAGCGCGGCGGGCGCTTGGTGTGCTCGATCACGGCGCTGGTGGCGCCGTCGACGCCCACCTCGGTCGGTGCGACACCGAGGTCGGCCAGGGAGAGCGACTGCACCGGCTTCTTCTTGGCCGCCATGATGCCCTTGAACGAGGGGTAGCGCGGCTCGTTGATGGTGTCCCAGACGGAGACCACGGCCGGGGTGGAGGCGGTGACGACCTCGTAGCCCTCCTCGGTCTGCCGCTCGACGGTCAGCGTGGCGCCGTCGACGGTGAGCTTGCGGGCGCCGGTGAGCGCCGCGACGCCCAGTCGCTCGGCGATCATGTGCGGCATGACCTGGACCCGGCCGTCGGTGGACTCGGCGCCGCAGATCACCAGGTCGGCGTTGAGCTGACCGAGGGCGGCGGCGAGCACCTTCGAGGTGGCCACCGCGCAGGAACCGTGCAGGGCGTCGTCCACCACGTGCACGGCCTTGTCCGGGCCCATGGAGAGCGCCTTGCGGATCGACTCGGTCGCCCGGTCCGGACCCATGGTCAGGATGGTGACCTCGCCACCGTGCGCTTCCTTGATCTTCAGCGCCTCCTCGATGGCGTACTCGTCCATCTCGTTGATCACGTTGTTCGCCGAACCGCGGTCGACGGTGTTGTCGTCATTGCGCAGGTTGCGGTCCGCGCCCGAATCAGGCACCTGCTTGACGAGTACGACGATATTCATCGCGCTTCGACGACCCTCCTGTGTGGTGTTGCGATTGGCTCGCCCGGTCTCGGGCGCAGCCTCGCGCGTCGGTCGACGCCCGGTCAACCGCAGGCTGCTGTGCGGTTGCCCACGGCGCAATGTTACCTGCCAGTAGGTTGCCGCCCCCGAGGCACTCAGAGTGACACAGCTCACCGATGCCGACAGCGGCGCGCGCCGGTCAGGCCGGGTCGGCCAACGCGCCCCGGATCCGGTCGATGACCGCCGCTTCCTCCGGGGCCACCCCGTCGTGCGCCCGGGCCACCCGGTCCGCCGCGGTCAACACCACCGCCCGGTACGCGTCCACGTCCGCCGGTGACTTCTCCCGCAGGATCCGCAACGCCCGGTCGAGAGCCGGCAGCACCACCGACTCGATCTCCAACTGGGAATCCCGGGGCAGCCGGGGCAGTGGACCGCTGGTCAACGCCTCCTTGACCACCCCGCTGGCGTCGGCCAACGCGCCGGAGGCGGCGACGCTCTCCCGGATCACGCCCAGCATGCCCGGATCGGCGTTCGAGACCAGGAAGACGGCCCCGAACGCGCCTGTCTTGAGAATCAGCCGCTCCTCGTCCGTCAACCGCTGCTCCATGATCACGGAGTGTAGACGTACGGGGTGGTGGTGGTGACCGGGACGAGGCCGAGCCGCTGAAGGATCGGCCGGCTGTCCTCGGACGCGTCGACCTGCAGCAGCGTCCGGTCCCGCTGGTCGGCCAGCCGCGCCCGGTAGGTGACCAGCGCCCGGTAGATGCCCTTGCGACGCCACTGCGGCAGGGTCGACCCGCCCCAGAGGGTGGCGAAGCCGGTGTTCGCCGGGAAGCGCACCCAGCCGGCGCTCACCACCGTCTCGTCCGTCTCGGCCACCACCACGGTGATCGAGTGCGGGTCGGCGTCGATCTCCTTGGCCAGCCCCCAGACGAGGTGCGAGCGGTCCTCCTGCCAGACCTCCTCCTCCATGGCGGCGATCCGCTCCAGGTCGGCCCGGGAGGTCACCTCACGCAGGCGTACCCCCTCGGGTGTGACCGGCAGCGCGGCGGCCAGCGGCGCGACCGGCCCGACCACGACGGTCTCCCGCTCCTCGGCCACGAAGCCGGCGGCGCGCAACCGGTCCGCCAGGTCCGCCGGCTCGTCGTGCTCGTTGAGCTTCCACTCCACCGACTGGCCACGCTGGCGGAACAGCTCCACCTGACGGGCGATCAGCTCGTCCAGCGCGTCGCCGGTCAACCCACCCAGGTCGCGGTAGGTGAGGAAGCCACCGGCGTCGAGCCCGATGATCCGGACCAACGGCCCGTCCCGCTCCACCGTCACCCCGGCCGGAACCGGGTCCGGGATCTCCGGGCGGAGCTGGTTGTCGTAGGCGGCGCGCAAGGTCATCACGTCAAGGTCGGTCACCGGCTCAGGTTAAGCGGCAGGACAAGCGGATAATCGGCAGCGTGCGGGAAGCGATCAGGCGGTGGTTCGACCCGGCGGACCTACGCTCGGTCGGCGAACCACCCGACTACCGCTTCTCCCTGGCCAACGAGCGCACCTTCCTCGCCTGGCTGCGCACCGGCCTGGCGCTGGTCGGCGGGGGCCTGGCCACCGCGCAGTTCCTGCCGCCGCTGCCGCTGGCCCACCTGCGGGAGGCGATCTCCGTCGCGCTGCTGCTGCTCGGCGGCGCCGTCGCCGTCCGCGCGGTGGACCACTGGGCGCGGACCGAACGGGCCATCCGGCTCGGTCAGGAGCTGCCCGCCTCCCGTTTCCCCGCCATCCTCGCCCTCGCCGTCGGTGCTGGCGCGGCGCTGCTGGTGGTCGCGGTGCTGGTCCGGGCGATCGGCGAATCGTGACCGGCGAGCCGGGCCGGGCGGCGCACGGCGGGCGCGACCCCGGGCTGCAACCGGAGCGGACCCGGCTGGCGTGGCGACGGACGGCGCTGGCGCTGACCGTCGTGACCGCGCTGGCCGTCCGGCTGGGCTCGACCGGCGACCCGAGCGGCGCGCTGATCGCCGGCGCCGCCGTGCTGCTCTGGGGGGCCGTGCTCGTGCTGTGCTGGCCGCGAGGCACCGGCACGGGACCGGCGCGCACCGGCGGTCGGACACTGCCCCTGGTCGCCCTGGCCATCGCCGGGCTCGCGCTGCTCGGTGCGCTGCTGGTGGTCCGCGGACTGTGGTGACGGGACCGGGTGCGCCATGATGGGTGCATGGCCCGGCTGTACGTACTCCTCTTCCTGGTGCAGATCGTCCTCGCCGTCTGCGCGCTGATCAGCTGTCTCTCCGCCGAGGAGGGCCAGATCCGCGCCCTGCCCCGGATCGCCTGGGTGCTGATCATCTTGTTCTTCCCGCTGGTCGGCTCGATCGCCTGGTTCGTCGCCGGCCGGGAGCCCGGCTCCGGCGCCCGCAAGGCCTGGCCGACCGGCAACCGCCCCGCCGAGCGCCGCCGCCCGGTCGCCCCCGACGACGACCCGGAGTTCCTCCGCTCTGTGCAGGAGCGCTCGCAGCAGCAGGACCAGGAGCTCTTCCGCCGCTGGGAGGAAGACCTGCGCCGGCGCGAGGACGACCTGCGCCACCGCGACGGCGAGCCGCCGCGCGAGGGTGACCGGCCGGAGGTGTGAGACCCGCCCGCGGGTCACACCCGACGCTTGAGCCCACGCACCGCCAGCGGAGCGAAGATCACCGCGATGCCGGCGCCCCAGAGCAGCGTCTGGAGCACCGGGCCGGCGACCGGACCGCCGACCAGGAGGCCGCGTAGCGCGTCGGCCACCACGGTCACCGGGTTGACCTCCACCCAGTTCTGCAGCCAGCCGGGCATCCGGTCGGTGGGCACGAAGATGTTGCTGGTGAAGGTCAGCGGGAAGATCACCATGAAGCCGAAGATCTGCACCTTGTCCGGCTCGCTCACCAGCACCCCGACCAGCACCGAGATCCAGGACGCGGCCAGCGTGAACGCCAGCAGCAGCGCGAACGCCCCGACCACCCCGAGCAGCCCATTGCCGACCCGGAAGCCCAGGATCGCTCCGACGCCGAGCAGCAGCGCGATCGACCAGGCCTGCTTGACGGTGTCGGCGAGGATCCGGCCGGCCAGCGGCGCCCACCGGGCGATGGGCAGCGCCCGGAGCCGGTCGAAGACGCCCTTGGTGAGGTCGTTGTTCAGCCCGAACCCGGTCGTCATGGTGGCGAAGAGCGCGTTCTGCACCATGATGCCGGGCAGCATGAAGGTGAGGTACTCGCCGGAGGACCCGGCGATGGCGGTGCCGAAGACGTACGTGAACAGCAGCACGAACATCACCGGCTGGATGCTCAGGTCGAGCAGCTCCATCGGGTTGTGCTTGATCTGCACCAGGCTGCGCCAGGCCAGCGTGAAGGTGTGCCGCAACCCGGCGACGGGACTGAGCCGGCGGGCCGGCGTCGACGCAGGGGCGAGAGTGGCGGCCGTCATGCCGGCGTCCTTTCCAGGTCGGTGCCGGCCGGGGCGTCCTCGGCCCGGTGGCCGGTGAGAGAGAGGAAGACCTCGTCCAGACTGGCGCCGCGCAACGCCAGCTCGGCGACCGCGATCTCGGCCGCGTCGAGGCGACTCACCACCGCCGGCAACACACCGGGATCGTTCACCGCGACGGTGACCGCGTTCTGGGCAACCTCGGGAGACGCGCCGGACACCGCGTGGGCGATGGTGGTCACGGCGCCCAGGTCGGCGAGGTCGGCCGGTCGCACGGTGAGGGTCTGACCGCCGGTCTTGGCCTTCAGCTCCTCCGGCGTGCCCTGCGCGATCACCCGCCCGTGGTCGACCACCGCGATCTCCCCGGCGAGCTGGTCGGCCTCCTCCAGGTACTGCGTGGTGAGCAGCACCGTCACCCCGTCGGACACCAGGGCGCGGACGATGTCCCACAGGTCGTTGCGGCTGCGCGGATCCAGGCCGGTGGTCGGTTCGTCGAGGAAGAGCACCTGCGGCCGGCCGACCAGGCTGGCGGCGAGATCCAGCCGGCGCCGCATGCCGCCGGAGAAGGTCTTCGCGGCCCGGTCGGCGGCGTCGCTGAGCTGGAAGTCGGCGAGCAGTTGACGGGCGCGCTGCTTGGCGTCGGCCCGGCCCAGCCCGAGCAGCCGGCCGATCAGCAGCAGATTCTCCGCGCCGGTCAGGGTCTCGTCGACCGATGCGTACTGGCCGGTCAGGCCGATCAGTTGACGCACCTGATGGGCGTCGCGGACGACGTCGAAGCCGCCGACCGTGGCCCGGCCCTCGTCGGCGCGCAGCAGGGTGGCGAGCACCCGCACCGCGGTGGTCTTGCCGGCGCCGTTCGGCCCGAGCAGGCCGAAGACGGTCCCGGTCGGGACCGCCAGATCAACGCCGGCGAGGGCGGTGGTGGCGCCAAAACGCCGCACCAGACCCTCGGCGCGGATCGCGTAGTCCATCGCAACTCCCTGTCGTCTCCGGTGGTGACACCACCATGGGCGACAGGTCTGACATCCCCGCCGGTCCCCGGCTGACGTTACGACGACCGGCGCCGACATTCCGCTGATTTAGCTGCCGGACGACGCCGCGCCGCCGCCCGCTGGGGCGACGGCGCGGCGGCGGGTGCGACTCAGGCCAGGTTCGACGACCGGGGGTACGCGTCGGTCGGGTCGGTGAGCACGTTGACCAGGTACGGCACTCCGGCGTCGAACGCCCGCTGCAGGGCCGGCCCGAGGTCGGCGGCCTTGGCGACCGTCTCCCCCGCGCCGCCGAGCGCGCTGACCACCGTGTCGTAGCGCAGCTCCGGCTGGAGGTCGGCCGCCACGTCGTAGCCGTACATGGCCCGCATCGGGTGCTTCTCCAGACCCCAGATGCCGTTGTTGCCGACGACGATCACGACCGGCAGCTTCTGGCGGACCAGCGACTCGACGTCCATCAGCGAGAAGCCGGCGGCCCCGTCACCCATCAGCACGCAGATCTGCCGGTCCGGGTGGCTGACCCGGGCGCCCATCGCGTAGCCCATGCCGGTGCCCAGGCAGCCGTACGGGCCCGGGTCCAGCCAGGTGCCGGGCTGCGCCGGCTCCAGGTACCGACCGGCGTACGAGACGAAGTCACCGCCGTCGCCGATGGTGATCGCGTCGCGGGCCAGGACCCGACGCAGCTCGCCGTAGATCCGGGCTGGACGGATCGGGTCGGTCTCGGCGGCCATCTCGGCCGCGTCGCGGGCCCGGGCCACGTCCTCGGCGGTGCGCAGGTCGGCGATCCAGTCGGTGTGGTCGGCGCGGTCGCCGGTGTGGTCGGCCAGCGCGGAGAGGATCAGGCGCAGGTCGCCGGCGGGTGCGGCGGCCGGTTGCACGTGCCCGGCGCGCTGGCTGGGCGCGTCGACGATGTGCACCACCTTGGCGTCACCGAAGTCACCGAAGCTGAGCCGGAAGTCCAGCGGGGTGCCGACCACCACGACCACGTCGGCGCCGGAGAGCGCGGCCCGGCGGGCCTTGGCGAAGGCGAGCGGGTGCTCCGGCGGGAGCGAGCCGCGACCCATCCCGTTGGTGAAGACCGGCACCTGCAACGCCTCGGCCGCCTCACGCAGCGCGGCGACCGCGTCGCCGGCGTACACGTCGGACCCGGCGATGATGACCGGCCGCTGCGCCCCGGCGATCAGCGTCGCGGCCCGGGCGACCTCCTCCGGGTCCGGCTCGACCGGGTCGATGCCGCCCGGGGCGGACACGTCGGCCTCGGCGACCGAGAAGACCGTCTCCAGCGGGAAGTCCAGGAAGGCCGGGCCGCGGTGCGGGGTGAGCGCCGCGGTGAGCGCCGCGCCCACCGCGCGGGGGATGTCGTCGGTGCTGAACACCGTCTCGGCGTGCTTGGTGACCGGGGCCACCAGCGGCAGGTGGTCCATTTCCTGGAGGCTGCCCGAGCCCCAGCGGAACGCGGGCGCCCTGCCCCCGAGCACCAGCACCGGGGAGGCGTTGAAGAAGGCGCTGGTCATGCCCGAGATGCCGTTGGTGACGCCGGGACCGGCGGTGAGCACGGCGAGGCCGGGACGACGCTGGAGCTTGGCCACCGCCTCGGCGGCGAAGACGGCGGACTGCTCGTGCCGGACGTCGTAGATCGGGAAGCCGGTCTTGTGCGCGGCGTCGTAGAGCGGGAAGACGTGCCCGCCCGAGAGGGTGAACATCTCGCGCACCCCGTGCGCCCGCAGCGCCGCGAGCGCGAGCTCCCCGCCGTGACCTTCGACCCGCTCCGTCATCGCCGCTCCCCTTCGTCGCTTCAGACCGGAGGCCCACGCTACTGGCCGGTAGGCAGAATGTGAACCGTTCTCGGCTCACTGTCGGGCCGGCGGCGCGGACCGCCGGCCCGAGCCACTCAGCGGCCCGTGAAGCCCGGCTTGCGCTTCTCGACGAACGCCGCCATGCCCTCGCGGCGGTCATCGGTGGCGAACAGCGCCGCGAAGAGCTGACTCTCCCAGGCCAGGCCCGAGTTCAGGTCCATGTCCAGGCCACCGTCGACCGCCAGCTTCGCCGCGCGCAGCGCCTGCACCGGCCCGGTCACGTACGGCTGCACCAGCGCGACCGCCGCCTCGTACACCTCGGCCGCCGGAACAACCCGGTCGGCCAGGCCGATCCGCAACGCCTCCTGGGCGTCCACCATCCGCCCGGACATGATCAGATCCTTGGCGCGGGCCGGGCCGACCAGCCGGGCCAGCCGCTGCGTGCCGCCCGCTCCGGGAATGATGCCCAGCTTGATCTCCGGCTGGCCGAGCTTGGCGTCCTCGGCCACCACCCGCCAGTCGCACGCCAGCGCCAGCTCGCAGCCGCCGCCGAGGGCGTAGCCGGTGATCGCGGCGACCACCGGCTTGGGAATCCGGGCGATCGCGCCGAGCGCGCTGGACAGGTTCGCGGCCCGGTCGGCCATGTCCACGTAGGACATTTCGGCCATCTGCTTGATGTCCGCGCCGGCGGCGAAGACCTTCTCTCCGCCGTACACGATGACGGCGCGGACCTCCGGGTCGGCGGTGGCCGCCGACGCGGCGGCGCGCAACTCCTCCTGCACCTGGGTGTTGAGCGCGTTCATCGGCGGCCGCTCCAGCCGGATGGTGCCGATGCCGTCCTTGGTCTCCAGCCGAACGAACTCGCCCACGCTGCCCTCACTTCCTCGTCGAAGTCGCGTGCCAACCTTACGACCCGGCTCGTTGGGGTAAGTAGTCTGGTGTCAGCCCCGCGGGCGGGAGTCCAGCCATGATCACCTATTACGACGACAGGTCGGTGCAGGTCACCTCCACCGCCGTCCGAGTGGACGGCCGCAGCTACGCGCTGGCCGACATCACCATGATCTGGCACCGCCGGGGCAGTCGCTCCTGGCGGGTGCTCGTCGGGCGGGGTGCGATCGGCGCCGCGCTGGCCGGTCCGCTGGTCGCGGCCGTGCTCGGCATCGGCGTGGCCGTCTGGCTGCACAGCTCCACCACCGTGACGATCGCGATCGTCGGCGCGTCGGTGCTGGTGGGGCTGGCCGTCGGCCCGATCGCCGACTTCCTCTTCGAACACCTGGACCGCTCGTACGCCCGGGGCAGCCGGCAACTG
The DNA here is from genome assembly GCF_003667505.1 of Micromonospora sp. BL4. Taxonomy (GTDB): domain Bacteria; phylum Actinomycetota; class Actinomycetes; order Mycobacteriales; family Micromonosporaceae; genus Micromonospora. Next base: position 95,585 of record NZ_RCVJ01000085.1, on the reverse strand, counting down.
GAGATCTGGGCGCGCTGGCGCGGCCAGCCGGTACGGCTGCTGCGCACCGGCGACGCGCTGCGCTTCGGTCAGATCTACCGGGCGGTGCAGCGCGCCGTCGAGCGCAGCCAGCCGGCCCGCCCGGCCACCCGCCGCTAGGGGACGGTCAGAACCGGATCGGCTCGTCCGGAACCAGGTCGAGCCCGCGCAACAGGCCGTACAGGTCCTGCTCGCCCCAGAACTCGACGATTCGGCTCTGCGCCAGCCGGTACATCTTGCAGGCGCTCTGTACGGCGGTGGCGCCGGTGGCGTCCCGCCGGTAGGTCTGCGCCAGCGAGACGACGACCCGGTCCTCGGCCGCGAAGAGTTCGATGACCTGCTGGTCGAGCACGGTCAACCCGGGCGAGAGAACGGCCTGTTCCACGACATGCCGACCCCGCACGCTCGTGCCTGACCCGTAGATCCGGACGTCCTCCGCGACCACCGCCCGCAGCTCGACGAGGTCCCGGGTGACGAACGTACGCAGGTAGCGGCGGACCACCTCGACGTTGCGCTCCTGCTGCACCATGCCTCGACAAGCTACCCGTCGGACGCGTGCGCGCGGCGCACCGCTAGCCAGCTTTCAGATCTTGGACACTTGTCGATCGGCGCGGACGGCAACTGTCCAAGATCTGAGCGGAACGCACCGGACGGGTGGGTTGCCTGCCGGTGGTTAGGCTTAGTGATGACCCTCTATTACCGGGACGACGCGGTGCAGGTGACCTCCGAGTCGATCCGGGCGGGCGGTCACCTGGTCGCCCTCTCCGACGTGACGTACGTCTGGCACGCGCGCGGCCCGAAGACGCTCGCCGTACGCGGCCGGGTGCTCGGTCGCGGCGTCCTGGTCCTGCTGCTCTCGCTGCCGCCGCTGGTCGCGCTGGTCTGTGTGCTCTCGCTGGCCTACACGGCGCAGGACCGGGGCAACTGGAAGATGGCGCTGATCATCCTCGCGGCCTGCGCGGTGGGGGCGCTGGCGTTGACCCCGTTCCTGGAGATCCCCCTCGGCTGGCTGGACCGCTCCTACGAGCGCGGCAGCCACGTGCACGAGTTGTGGGTGCAGCACCACGGCCGGGAGCAGTTGCTGCTGCGTACTCCGGATGCGCTGCGGTTCGGGCAGATCTACCGGGCCGTGCAGCGCGCCGTCGAGCAGCAGGGGGACCACCGATGACCACCCGCCGGGCGGGGGCCACCGCGCCGGCCGGCCGCCGTCGGGCGGTTGTGGTGCGGTCGGCGCACACTTGATCGCATGGCGATTCCTCTCCCCACACCCTCCGCGGTGGTCGGCCTGACCCGCTCCGCTCTCGACCAGGCGCTCGGCTCGGCCGCCTCGTTCGCCGCCGTGCCCGTCCGCGCGTTCGCGGTGCTGGACGGGGTGGAGGCGCTGCTGGCCCGGATCAACGGCGTGGTGGACCGGATCGAGACGACGTTGGACCGGACCGACCGGGTGCTCACCGACGCCGAGACGGCGGTCCGCGAGGTGGCCGTGATCAGCGCCGCCGCGACCACCGCCATCGACACCGCCACCGAGGTGGCGACGGCGGCAGCCGTGGTGGTCCGGGAGGCCGACCAGGTCTCTCGCCTGGCCGGCACGGTGGTCGCCGAGGCCGAGACGGTCGCGGGCCGGGCCGCGGCCACCGTGGGCACCGCGGCCGAGGCGGCGGCCACGGCGGCCGAGCTGCTGGCGGCGTACGAGCCGGCGCTGCGGCGGGCCGCGCCGATGGCGGACCGGTTCGTCGGGGAGCTGAGCCACGAGGAGGTCACCGCGGCGATCCGCCTGATCGACGAGCTGCCCAAGCTCAAGCAGCACCTGACGGCGGACATCCTGCCCATCCTGGCCACCCTGGACCGGGTGGGGCCCGACCTGCACGACCTGCTCGATGTCACCCGCGACCTCAAGCTCGCCGTCGCCGGCATCCCGGGGCTGGGCATGCTGCGCCGGCGGGGCGAGAAGCTCAGCGACGACCTGGTCGGCTGAACGACCGGAGTGGTGCTGCTCGACCTGGTCAGCAGTCGCAGGTGATCGTGGCGCGGGGCGCGGTCAGGTCGTCGACCGGACGGCGGGTCAGCCCGGTCCCGGTCATCACCGGCAGTCCCTCCCGCACCCAGTACTCGAACCCGCCGAGCATTTCCTTGACCGGGTGGCCGAGGCGGGCGAACTCCAGCGCGGCCCGGGTCGCGCCGTTGCAGCCAGGCCCCCAGCAGTACGTGACCACGGCCGAGCCGGCCGGGATCAGCTCGGCCGCCCGGCTGGCGATCTCGGCGGTGGGCAGGTGCACCGCCCCCGGCAGATGTCCCTGCCTCCAGGAGGCCTCCCCGCGGGAGTCGACCACCACCAGGCCGGGAGTACGGGCGGACAGGTCGGCGTGCACGTCGCTGACGTCGGTCTCGACGCTGAGCCGGGCGAGAAAGTGGGCGGCGGCGGCAGCCGGATCGGCGGCGGGGACGGCGAAGGTGAAGGTCATGGACCGATCCTGGCCGGCGTCACCACCCGGAACGAGTGGCGGGAACGACGTCCTGCGCTAACATCCCGCCATGCCGATCCCCGCTGTGGCGACCGAGCCGCTTCCGGTGCCCACCTCCCGGCGCCCGGCCGCCGGTCACCGGGTCGCCGTGCTCGCGTACCCGGGAATGTCGGTGTTCGAGACCGGCATCGTCACCGAGGTGTTCGGGCTGCCCCGGCCCGAATTCGACGTCGACTGGTACGACCTGGTGGTCTGCGCCGAGCAGCCCGGGCCGGTGCCGGTGGTCGGCGGGGCCAGCCTGCACACCCCGTACGGCCTGGCGGAGCTGGCGGCGGCGCAAACGGTGATCGTGCCCGGTGTGCCGGACGTGACCGCCGACCCGTCGCCGGAACTGGTGACCGCACTGCGCCAGGCGCACCAGCGCGGCGCACGGATCATGTCGATCTGCTCCGGCGCGTTCGCGCTGGCCGGCGCCGGGCTGCTGGACGACCGACGGGCCACCACCCACTGGCGGTACGCGGACCTGCTGGCGCGCCGGTACCCGCGGGTCGAGGTGGACCCGGACGTGCTCTACCTCGACGACGGCGACCTGCTCACCAGTGCCGGCAGCGCCGCCGGGCTCGACCTCTGCGTGCACGTGGTCCGGCGGGACCACGGCGCGGCGATCGCCAACGCGGTCGCCCGCCGCCTGGTGATCCCGGCGCACCGCGACGGCGGGCAGGCCCAGTTCGTCGAGGCGCCGGTGCCCACCGACCCGGACGACGACCGGATCGCCGGCAGCATCGACTGGGCGCTCGCGCACCTCGCCGAACCGCTGACCGTGGCCCGGCTCGCCGGGCAGGCGCACATGTCGCCGCGGACCTACCTGCGGCACTTCGCCCGCGCCACCGGGACCAGCCCGATTCGCTGGCTGATCGACCAGCGCGTCCGGGCCAGTCTGGCGCTGCTGGAGGAGACCGACGCCCCGGTCGAGCAGATCGCCGGGGCGGTGGGCTTCGACACGCCGGTCACCTACCGGCACCACTTCGGCCGGGTCATGTCGACCTCGCCGTCGGCGTACCGCCGGGCCTTTCGCATCAGGGCGACGCCCGGCCGACCGGCGTAGGGCGGCGGGGTCAGCCCGGGGCGTACAGCTCGTCGATCTCGGCGCGGCGGGGCAGCGCCACCGAGGCGCCGAGGCGGCGGACGCAGGCCGCGCCGGCCGCCGACGCCCAGCGCACCGCGTCGACCAGCTCCCGTCCCTCGCCCCAGCCCACGGCCAGCGCGGCGGTGAACGCATCACCGGCGGCGGTGGAGTCGACGACGTCGACCCGGACGGCCGGGACGTGCACCTCGGTGCCCTCGCGGTCGACGTACCAGGCGCCCTCGCCACCGAGGGTGAGCACGGCCCGGGGCACCAGGTCGAGCAGCGCCCGTGGCTCGTCCCGACCCCGGCCGGTGGACGCCTGCGCCTCACCCTCGTTGACGACGAGCAGGTCCACGGCGGCGAGCAGCTCCGGTGGGAGATCCCGGGCCGGGGCGGCGTTCAGGACGACCCGGGTGCCGGCGGCGTGGGCGGCCACCGCGGCGGCCGCCACGGTCTGCACCGGGATCTCCAGCTGGGCGACCAGGACGTCCGCGCCGCGTACGGTGGTCAACTCCTCCTCGGTGAGGCCGGTCAACGCGTCGTTCGCGCCGGGGGTCACCACGATGGCGTTCTCCCCCTGCGCGTTGACCATCACCAGTGCCACCCCGGAGGCGCCGTAGACCACTCGCAGGTGGCTGGTGTCCACGCCGGCCGCGGTGATCCGCGCCCGGAGGGTGACGCCGAACGCGTCGGAGCCGATCGCGCCGAGGAAGGTGCTGGAGGCGCCGGCCCTGGCCGCGGCGACCGCCTGGTTGGCGCCCTTGCCGCCGGGCACCATCACGAAGTCGGTGCCGAGCATCGTCTCGCCCGGCCGGGGCAGCCCGGGCGCCATCGCGACCAGGTCCATGTTGGCGCTGCCCACCACGACCACCCGGGTCTGCGGCACGGTCACCTCCCGCCCGGTCCCACGTTCAGGAGGCGCGGGCGGTGTAACGGTCGCCCGACCGCTCGACCACCAGCGGCAGGCCGAAGGTCTTGGAGAGGTTGTCGCCGGTCAGCGTCTCGGCGAGCAGACCCTGGGCGACCACCCCGCCCTCCCGCAGCAGCAGCGCGTGGGTGAACCCGGGTGGGATCTCCTCCACATGGTGGGTGACCAGGACCAGGGCCGGGGCGTCCGGGTCGTACGCCAGCTCGGCCAGCCGCGCCACGAGGTCCTCCCGTCCGCCCAGGTCGAGGCCGGCGGCGGGCTCGTCGAGCAGCAGCAGTTCCGGGTCGGTCATCAGCGCGCGGGCGATCTGCACCCGCTTGCGCTCACCCTCGGAGAGGGTGCCGTAGCGGCGCTCGGCGAGGCCGCCGATGCCGAGCTGGCTCAGCAGCGCCCGCGCCCGCGCCTCGTCGCCGCGGTCGTAGCTCTCGCGCCAACGGCCGACCACCGACCAGGCGGCGGTCACCACCACGTCGCTGACCCGCTCCTCGGCGGGCAGCCGCTCGGCGAGCGCGGCCGTGGAGAGCCCGATCCGGGTACGCAGCTCGTTGACGTCGGTGCGCCCGATCCGCTCGCCGAGCACGTGCGCGACACCGGTGGTGGGGTGCAGCCGGCCGGCGGCGAGGTTGAGCAGGGTGGTCTTGCCGGCCCCGTTGGGACCGAGCACCACCCAGCGCTCGTCCAGTTCGACGCGCCAGGTCAGATCCTGCAGCAGGGCGGTGCCGGACCGGCGTACGCCGACGCTGTCGAGGCTGACCACCAGATCCGGGTCCACGGGTGCGGCGGCAGGCGCGGCGCCGGCAGCGCCGGGGATCAGGTCACCAGTCACCGGACCATCCAACCACGCAGCGCCGCGTTGCCCCCCACGGGCGGCGTCCCGGTCATAGGGTGAGGCGCCGTGTCGTTGATCACCATACTCGGAGGACGGTCCATGCCCCGTCGAGGTACGGAGCCGCGCGGATGAGCGCGGTCATCGAGATCGAGGGTCTGCGCAAGACCTTCCACAGCCTGCGGAACGGCCGACGGATCGCGGTCGACGGGTTCGACATGCTGGTCGAGGCGGGTCAGGTCCACGGGTTCCTGGGCCCGAACGGCTCCGGCAAGACCACCACGTTGCGTGCCCTGCTCGGGCTGGTGCGGGCCGACAGCGGGCGGATGAGCGTGCTCGGTGAAACGTCGCCACAGCGGCTGCCCCGGGTGGCCGGCCGGGTCGGCGCCATCGTGGAGAGCCCGCAGTTCTTCGGCAACTTCACCGGCTACCGCACGCTGCGGCTGCTGGCCCGGGCCGGCGGGGTGCCGATCACTCGGGTGGACGAGGTGCTGGAGACGGTGGGCCTGCGTGACCGGGGCGACGAGCGGGTGAAGGGCTACTCGCTGGGCATGAAGCAGCGCCTCGCGGTGGCGTCCGCACTGTTGAAGGACCCGCAGTTGCTGATCCTGGACGAGCCGGCGAACGGGCTGGACCCGGCCGGCATCCGGGAGATGCGGGACCTGATGCGGGAGCTGGCGGCGGCCGGGGTGACCGTGCTGGTGTCCAGTCACATCCTGGGCGAGATCCAACTGATCTGCGACCACGTCACGATCATTTCGCGGGGCCGGCGGGTGGCGACCGGCCGGGTGGACGAGGTGCTGGCCGGTCACGACCGGCACGAGTTCCTGGTCCGGGTGGCCGAGCCGGAGCGCGCCGTGGAACTGCTGCACGAGGCCGAGCTGACGGCGAGCGTGGACGGCGCGGCGCTGGTGGTGGGCGGGGTGGCCGACCCGACGGTGATCAGTCGGGTGCTCGGTGAACAGGGACTGTGGGTGGGTGAGCTGACCCCGCTGCGGCCGGATCTGGAGAGCGTCTTCCTGGAGCTGACCGGCGCCGGCGGGCATCCGTCGGTGCCCCGGCAGGTGGACGACTCGGGGCGGCCGCCGGGCGCGGGCGATGCTGAGATCGATCTCGACGTACGGGGAGTGGACGCGTGAACCTGGTCCGTGCCGAGGTGGAGCGGCTGTCCGCGCGTCGCTTCGTGCAACTCATGGTCGTCCTGCTGGTGCTGGCGTTCGGTGTCACCGCGGCGACCACCCTGGCCGGCTCGCACAAGCCGACCGCGGAGGAGCTCAGCTCCGCGCGGAGCCAGGCCGCCGAGGCGCGGCAGAGTATGGAGGACACCTTCCAGCAGTGCCTGGCCCGACAGAACGGCACGCTCCCGCCGAGCGACAGCGAGCAGTACTTCCCCTCCGACTGCTCGGAGATCGATCCGACGCTGCGGGACCGGCTGCCGATCGCCGCCGATTTCCTCCCCGGTGTGTTCAGCTTCGCCCAGCAGGCGCGCCCGCTGCTCTACTTCCTCATCGCGTTCCTGGTGCTGTTCGGGTTCCTGGTGGGCGCCTCCTACATCGGCGCCGACCTCAACTCCGGCGGCGTGGTGAACCTGCTGCTCTGGCGACCGCGCCGGCTGACGGTGCTCGGCGCGAAGCTGGGCACCCTGCTCGGCGGGGTGCTGACGCTGGCCGTGGTCGCCTCGGTGTTCTATCTGGCGACGTTCTGGGTGATCGGGCAGACCGCCGGGCTGGGCGGGGAGCTGGGCGGTGACTTCTGGCGCTCCCTCGGCGCGGTGCACGGCCGTGGCATGGTGCTGGTGCTGCTGGCCAGCGCCCTCGGCTTCGCCATCGCCACGCTGGGTCGGCACACCTCGGCGGCGCTCGGCGCGGTCGCCGCGTACGCGGTGGTCTGGGAACTGGGCGCCCGGCTGGTGCTGGAGATCGTCGACGCCCGCCGTCCGGACCAGCTGATGCTCTCCAGCTACATCGGGGCGTGGCTCAGCGGTGAGGCGCGGTTCTACGACAGCCAGCTCTGCACCGGGACGGAGATCGGCCGGTACTGCGACGGCTTCTACACCATGTCCTGGGCGCCGGGGCTGGTCGTGCTGCTCGTGCTCACCGGCGGGCTGACCGCGGCGGCGTTCGCCGTGTTCCGTCGCCGCGACCTGATCTGAGTCACGGCTCGGGCCGCCCGCCGTGGCGCGGGCGGCCCGGCGGGCCGGGGCTGCCACGGCAGGAGGTTGCAGCAGGCCGGCCAGCGGTGAAGAATTCCTTCACATGACCGCCCCAGCGGGCTCAGCCGACGGTCGAGCCGAACACCTCGTCGCGGACGGCGTCCAGTGCGGTGCGCAGCGCACCGCGCAGGATCGGCTCCTCGGTCAGCCCGGTGGGCACCACCCGGGGCCGCACCAGCGTGATCGCGGCGACCTCCTGCTGCACCCGGTCGGCGAGCGCGGCGCCGCCGGCCTGCCCGACCTCCCCGGCGAGCACCACCAGCGGCGGGTCGAGCACCACGCAGGTGCTGGCCACGCCCAGCGCGAGCCGGCGGGCGAGTTCGTCGAGCATCGGCGCGCCGGCGTCGCCGTCGGCCACGGCCGACCGCACCGCCTCGGCGGCGTCGGCGTCCGGGTAGCCGTGCTCGCGGGCCACCGCGCGCACCGAGTCCCCGCCGATCAACTGCTGGAACGCCGGCTTCGCGCGTCGGGAGACGTCCCGCGGGATGGGCGCCCCGGGCACCGGCAGGTAGCCGATCTCACCGGCCGCGCCGCTGCTGCCGTGGTGCAGCCGGCCACCCAGCATGATCGCCAGGCCGACGCCGGCACCCACCCAGACCAGTACGAAGTCGGTCAGCCCCTGCGCGGCGCCGGACTGCGCCTCGGCCACCGCGGCCAGGTTGACGTCGTTCTCGAAGACCACCGGGGTGTGCAGGTCGTCGCGCAGCGCGGCGAGCAGACCGCTGTGCCAGCGCGGCAGGTTGAAGGCGAAGGTGATGTCGCCGGTGTGCGGGTCGACCAGACCGGGCGTGCCGAGCACGATCCGCCGTACGCTGCTCAGCTGCGCCTGGGCGCTGCTCGCGGCCTGCACCACGGCGTTGTGCACCACGCCCACCGGGTCGTCGGTGTCCCGGGTGGACTGTTCCACCCGACCGATCACGGCGCCGGTGATGTCGGCGCAGGCGGCCACCACCCGGTCCGGCCCGACGTCGACACCGACCACGTGGGCGCTGCTCGGGCGTACCGCGTAGAGCTGGGCGTTCGGGCCGCGCCCGCCGGCCTGCTCGCCGACCCGGGTGACCAGGCCACGCTCCTCGAGTCGCTCGACCAGTTGGGAGGCGGTGACCTTGGACAGCCCGGTCAGCTCGCCGAGCCGGGCCCGGGTCAGCGGGCCTCGTTCGAGGAGCAGTTCCAGCGCGGCGCGGTCGTTGAGCGCCCGCAACAGGCGGGGGGTGCCGGGCAGCCGGGTCGCACTCATGCCACGTCCTCTAGTTTTAGTAAACTTTGCTAACTGTAAACCGACCTGCGAACGGGTAGCCGTAGCGTAACGGCCACCCGGAGGCGGAGCGCTCGGCCGACTCGGCAGGGCGATGACCACCGCCGGTACGACATTCGTACCCGTGGGCACCGAAGGGGGAGATCACGTGGGGCTCGATCCAGGACTGCGCCGGCTCGCGCTCGGCACGCTGCTCGCCGCGTACCCGGGACCGGTCCCCCCGGACTGGGCCGTCGACCTGGTGGCCGAAGGGCTCGCCGGGCACACCCTGTTCGGCACCAACGTGCACGACCCGTCCCAGGTGGCGGCGAGCACCGCCGCGCTGCGCGCCGGCCGGGCGGACGTGCTGATCGCCATCGACGAGGAGGGTGGTGACGTGACCCGGCTGGCCCACGCCACCGGCAGCCCGTACCCCGGCAACGCCGCCCTCGGCGCGATCGGCGACGTGGCGCTCACCCGGCGGGTCTACCAGGCGATCGGCGGCGAGCTCGCCGCCCTCGGCGTCACCGTCAACCTCGCCCCGACGGTGGACGTGAACACCGCCGACGACAACCCGGTGATCGGTACGCGGTCGTTCGGCGCGGACCCGGTGCGGGTGGCCGCCCACTCGGCGGCCGCCGTGGCCGGCCTGCAGGCCGCCGGCGTCGCCGCCTGCGCCAAGCACTTCCCCGGCCACGGCGCCACCGTCACCGACTCCCACCACGAGCTGCCCACCGTGGACGTTCCGCTCGCCCTGCTGCGTGAGCGGGACCTGCCGCCGTTCGCCGCGGTCGTCGCCGCCGGGGCGCAAGCGGTGATGACCGCGCACATCCGCGTGCCGGCGCTGACCGGCGCCGGTCCGGCCACCTTCAGCCGGGCCGTCCTCGTCGACCTGCTGCGCACCGAGTACGGCTTCACCGGCACCGTCATCACCGACGCGCTGGAGATGAAGGGGGCGGCAGTGGCCGCCGGCGGCGTGGGCCCCGCCGCGGTCCGGGCCCTGGCCGCCGGCGCCGACCTGCTCTGCATCGGCGCGAAGGTCGACGCTGAATTGGTCGAGCGGGTGGCCACCGAGATCGTCGACGCGCTCACCGACGGTCGCCTGGCAACCTCGCGCGTCGAGGAGGCGGCCGGCCGCGCCGCCGCGCTCGCCGCCTGGACCCGGACCGCCGGCGAGTCGCCGGCCGTCCCCGACACCGACCTGGGGTACGCGGCGGCCCGTCGGGCGGTCCAGGTGGACGGAATCCTCACCGGCCTGGATCGGCCGCTGGTGGTGCAGCTGCACACCGAGTCCACCATCGCCGAGGGGCGGGTGCCGTGGGGCCTCGGCCCGCACCTGAACGGCGTGCAGGAGATCCGGGTGATCGCCGCCGAGACCGACCGGGCGACGCTGCGGGAGCTGGCTGGTGAGCGACCGATCGTGCTGGTCGGGCGGCACCTGCACCGGTTGCCCGGAGGCCCGGAGCTGATCGCCGGCCTGGCCGCGGAGCATCCGGTGACCGTCGTGGAGATGGGCTGGCCGGCGCAGTGGCGGCCGGCCGGCGTACGCGCCTTCGTCACCACGTACGGCGCGAGTCACGCCAACGGTCGCGCGGCCGCGGAGGCGCTCGGCCTGGCCGGCTGAGACAGACCTACCTGCACTCTGCGTCACCACACTGCACCGGCCGCTCGGCGAGCTCCGATCCAGGTCAAGTCCGCTATTCGACACTCCGAACCGACAGCTCGCACCTTGCACCGAGCCTCCTCGATACGTAGCGTGATCGGCACGTACCGGCCCGTCCACCGCGGTCGGTCGCCCGAAAACCGGGACCTGGGGGAAGGTTGCGGACCGTGGATCCGGCCCGGGATCCACGGTCCGCGCCCTGCGACAGCGATCTCAGCGCGGATAGACCCCGTAGGCACGCCAGCCCCGGTCCGGGAAGCCGGCCGCCTCCGCGACCCGGGCCGAGGCGCGATTGTCCCGCTCGTGCAGGTAGGTGGGCACCGCACCCTCGTCGAGCACGCGCCGGGCCGCCTGCGCCACCAGCCGGCGGGCGAGGCCGCGCCCGCGCGCGGCGGGCACGGTGCCGACGGCCAGCTCGCGCCCGTACGCGTCGTGCCGCTTCACCCCGGCCCCGGCCAGGTAGTTGCCGTCCGGGTCGCGGACCACCAGCACCGGCCGGTCGAACAGCCGCAGCCAGGGCGGCAGCCCGGGGGCCGTCGACTCAATCCACTCCCCCACGTCCGGCAGCGGCGCCGGGTTGAGGGTCCACCGGAAGGGGCCGTCGTGCACGCACCAGTCCGGCAGCCCGACAGTCTCCGGCAGCGCCGGAAGCAGCCGGTCCGGCGCACGCCGGACCAGAGCGCGGACCGCCGCCAACCGGTCCGGCGGCACGGAGAGCACGGCGCTCTGCCCGGTGTCCACGGCGAGCGCCGGGCGCAGCCGGCCGTCCCAGGCCGGTTGCGCCCGCCGGTGCGAGGCGACCACGTGCAGCCCCGGCCCGGCCGGCCACTGACCGAGCCAGGTGGCCAGGTGCAGCTGAAGCCGCCGGTCGAGCATGCGCACCTCCCCGTCAGCCGGCCCGTCGTGGATCACCGTACGCCGGGCGGCCCCGGCGGGCGGGCGATCCGTCAAGGGCCGGGCCGTGGACCACTCTTCGCGCACCCGGAACCCCCGGCACTGATCGACCGTCATAGGTATTTCCATACATGGACACCTTTGTTTGGGACGGTATGGTCATGCCGATTCAGCCGAACGACCGCTACCACCAGGACCCCGAGCGACTCTGGCGGGCAACGGAGCCCGCTGGCCGTTTCCCGGCCCAGCCGCGGTACCGCGGGACCCGTACGACGGGAGGCGCGGACGCCCTGTCCTGGTCAGAGCTGAACAAGCTGCCGGCCGGAAGGTCCGCACGGCGGGGGCTCAACACCCGCTGACCCACCACGGCGCCGGCCACGACACACCCGGGCTGTCCAACGCGGGCTTTCGCACACCTGTCGGGTAACTTCTTCTGGTCCGAAATCCGGCCTACGACAGGAGAAGCTCCGCGCATGGGCAAGAAGACGATCCACGTCTCCGACTTCACCGGCACGGTCCTGCAGGACGACGACGAGGTGGTCCGCGTCGTCGTCCTGGAGCACCCGGACCTGGTCGCCGGGCCCGTGCAACTGGACGCCACCCCGACCGAGGTGGAGAACATCGACGACGCCGCGCTGGACGTCGCGGTGGTCGAGATCCACGACCGGCACGGTGGGGGCGAGCCGCGCCGGGTGGTGCTGACTGCCAGCGAGTTCGACGCGATGGCCACCGACGTGCCGATGGCGCAACTGCTGAAGACGGCCGAGCGGGTCCGCCCGCCGAAGGCCCGCAGGAGCGCCGAGAAGATCGACTACGGGACGCTGGACCACGCCGGCAAACCACATCGGGGACGGGTCACCGAGGAGGAGGCCCGGCTGGTGCGCGAGCAGCTCGACGAGGTCAACAAGCGCCTCGCCGACGCGGGCGTGCGCCAGATCGACCCGACCGATCCGGAGCACGCCCTGCGTTACGGCTTCCCGACGCCCTGATCGCGGGAGGTCACTTCTGCGCGACGGCCGCGGCGAGGGCGGCGGACAGGTCTGCCTCGACGGCCGCCTTCTCCAGACCGAGGTTGGTGAGCACGCCCGCGCCGCCCTCCTGCTCCAGCAGGGCCAGCAGGATGTGCTCGGTGCCGATGTAGTTGTGCCCGAGCCGCAGCGCCTCCCGGAAGGTCAGCTCCAGCGCCTTCTTGCCGCGCGCGTCGTACGGGATGAGGTCCGGGACCTGGTCGGCCGGCGGCCCGAGGGCGGCACCCACCGCCTCGCGTACCGCCTCCGGGGAGGCGCCCCGGCCGACCAGCACCTTGGCGGCCAGCCCGTCCGGCTCGGCCAGCAGGCCCAGCACCAGGTGCTCGGGGCCGATTTCGGCATGGCCACTGGCGCGGGCCTCCTCCTGGGAGGCCATCACCACATTGCGGGCCCGGGGGGTGAACCGACCGAAGCCGGCGTTCGGGTCGAGCGCCGCCGCCTCGGTCGAGGCCTTCGGCACGAAGCGCTTCTGTGCGGCCTGCTTGCTGACCCCCATGCTGCGGCCGATGTCGGTCCAGGAGGCGCCCGAGCGCCGGGCCTGGTCGACGAAGTGACCGATCAGATGGTCGGCGACGTCACCGAGGTGGTCGGCGGCGATCACCGCGTCGGTGAGCTGGTCGAGCGCGTCGCTGTGCGCCTTCTTGATCGCCTGGATCAGGTCGTCGAGGCGAACGGGGTTGGTCATCTGAAGAGGATCCGTCATGCGTCAACCATAGGTTGACGCCATCTCGGCGTCAACCACAAGTTGACGATCAGAGCGACCGGTCACCTGATGCCCAGCAACATGGAGCATCAGGTGACCGAGCCCAGAGGCGGTCAGCCCCAGTTCTGCGGGGCCGGCTGGCGGGTGGTGACGTTGAGCCGGTTGAAGAAGTTGCTGGTGGCCACCCAGAGCACGATCGCGGCGAGCTCCTTCTCGCCGAAGTGCCGGGCCGCCTCGGCCCAGACGTCGTCCGGCACCGCGTCGGCCCGGTCGGCCAGCCGGGTGGCGGTCTCCGCGAGCGCCAGCGCGGCCCGCTCCGCCTCCGTGAAGTACGGAGTCTCCCGCCAGGCGGCCACCGCGAACAGCCGCTCCTCGGTCTCGCCCGCCTTCCGGGCGCCCCGGGCACCAGAGTCGACGCAGGCGCCGCACCCGTTGATCTGGCTGACCCGCAGGTGCACCAGCTCCAACGTGCTGCCCGGCACCCCGGCCGAATGCGCGGCCTTGTAGAGCAGATTGATCGCCTTCACGATGTCCGGCAGCAGGCTGGCGGGGTTCTGGAGGCGCGGTTCGATGATCATGTCGGTCGTCCCGTCTTGTTAGGCTGCCCGGCGTGCGTCGCGGTACGAGGCCGTCCCGGTTGTCACTGGGATGTCGGCCGGGCAGCCGACGGCGTGACAGATGTGGCGGCGGTCACAACGCAGTCATGGAGCGCCCGGGGGTGGGGAGATCATGATCGAGGCGGATCTGCTGGCCCGACGCTTCGAGGAGAACCGCTCGCGGCTGCGGGCGGTCGCCCACCGGATGCTGGGCTCCGGCACGGAGGCCGAGGATGCCGTCCAGGACACCTGGTTGCGGCTCAGTCGAGCGGATGTCGCGGGCATCGACAACCTGCCGGGATGGTTGACGACCACGGTCGGCCGGGTCTGCCTGGACCGGCTGCGCACGCGTACCGCCCGTCCGGAGCAGCCATGGGACACCGCCGCACCGGAGCCCGACCCGACCGACGGCGCCCCGGTCGACCCCGAGCGTGAGGCGGTGCTGACCGAGTCGGTCGGCCGGGCGCTCCTGGTCGTCCTGGACACCCTCGCGCCGACCGAACGGTTCGTCTTCGTCCTGCACGACATGTTCGCGGTCTCGTTCGAGGAGATAGCCGCGGTGGTCGACCGCAGTCCCGCCGCCGTCCGCCAGATCGCCAGCCGGGCCCGCCGCAGGGTCAACCAGGGCGGGACCGTCCGGGAGGCGGACCCGGCACGTCAACGGCGAGTGGTCGAGGCCTTCCTCGCCGCCTCGCGCGAGGGCCGGTTCGACGACCTGGTCAGCCTGCTCGACCCGCACGTCGTGATGCGCGCCGATCCGGTGGCCGCGAGCCTGGGGTCGGTCGCCGAGTCGCGCGGCTCGGCCACCATCGCCGGCTTCTTCAACGGCCGGGCCCAGGGCGCGACTCCGGCGTACGTCGACGGCCTGCCAGGGGCGGTCGTGGAGCGCGGCGGGAACGTCCGGCTCGCGCTCAGCTTCATCGTCACCGACCGGATCATCGGCATCGAGGTGGTGGCCGACCCGGCAGACCTCGCCACCCTCGACCTGATCGTCGGATAGCCGCTGTGCGTCTGCACGTGGGATGCGCGATGTGGACCCACCGGTCGTGGCAGGGCCGGCTGCTGGCGCATCCACTTCCGCCGCACGAGCGCCTACGGCACTACGCCAGCTGGTGCGACGCCGTCGAGGGCAACACGACGTTCTACGCCACCCCGTCCCGGGACACCGTGGCGTCCTGGGCCGCGCAGACGGATCCCGACTTCCGGTTCGTCCTCAAGCTTCCCAAGATCGTCACCCACGAACGCCGGCTCACCGACGCCGACGAGCCGCTGCGTGCGTTCCTGGACGCGATCGAGCCGCTCGGCCCACGCGCCCATGCGCTGTGGATCCAGTTGCCCGGGTCGTTCTCGCCCGCCGACGTCCCCACCCTGAGCCGCTTTCTGGGCCGGCTCCCCCGCTCCCACCGGTACGCCGTCGAGGTCCGCCATCCCGCGTTCTTCACCGAACCGCGCGCGGCCCGGCTCCTGGCCGAGGCCCTCACCGTCGCGGCCGCGGAGTGGGTCCCCTTCGACACCACCGCGTTCTTCGCCAGCCCACCGACCAGCGACGCGGAGCGGGACGCCTGGCTCAAGAAGCCGCGCGTGCCGCTCCGTTCGCTCGCCCTGACCGACCGGCCGATCGTCCGCTACCTCGGCCGGGACGACACCACGCGAACGGTCGAAGGGTGGCAGCGCTGGGTCGACGTCGTCGCCGCATGGTTGCGCGAGGGCCGCTCACCGACGATGTTCGTCCACACCCCGGACAACGCCGACGCGCCCGTGCTCGCGCGCCGCTTCCACGATGAGGTACGAGCGCGCGTACCGGAGCTCGAAGCCCTACCCGAGCCGATACCGGTCGGGCCCCTGACCCTGTTCTGACGAGGCTGCCATTGAGGAACGGGAGCTTCCGCAATCGCCGATAGCGTGGCCGCAGAACCCATCGACGAGGGGAGACTGATGAGCCTGCGAGGATTCGCCACACTCAACATCTGGGCCGACGACGTGGCAGCGGCGACCGACTGGTACGCGGAGTTCCTGGGGCTGGAGGCGTACTTCCTGCGCACCGGCCCCGACGGACGCCCCGCCTACACCGAGTTCCGTGTCGGCGACTACCAGGCGGAGCTGGGCATCATCGACCGCCGGTACGCGCCGCCCGGCGCGACCGGCCCCGGCGGCGCCGTCATGCACTGGCACGTCGACGACCTCGACGCGACCGTCGAGCGACTGCTGGCGATGGGCGCCACGGAGTACCAGCCGATCACTCCGCACGGCGACGAGGGGTTCGTCACCGCGGCGGTGGTCGACCCGTTCGGCAACGTGCTCGGCGTCATGAGCAACCCGCACTACCTCGACGTCCTCTCGTCCATGAGGTCGGCGTGACGTACGAGTCTCAGCGTGCCGCCGCCGTCCCGCCCGATCTGACGGCCGCGTTGGCCGGCGAACCCCGCGCCACCGCCGCCTTCGAACGGCTCGGCCGCTCCGCCCGGTACGCCGTGATCCTGCCGCTGCTCAAGGCCCGCACACCCGAGACGCGGGCGAAGATCCTGGCCCGGACGGTCGCGCGGCTCGCGGATCAGGCGCAGACCGTGCCCCGTGGGGATGTCAGGGGTCCCTGATACCACTGCGGTGACGAGCGAATGCGGGTGGGCGAAGGAGACGGTCGTGGACACTCGGGAGCTGGCCCAGCGGTGGGCCCGGACGTGGACCGAAGCCTGGCCGGTCCGGGACGTCGAGGCGATCGCAGCCCTGCAGAGTGCGGACGGCGACCACTGGGCCTCGATGTTCCGCCCGTACCGGGGGCGTTCCGGCCTCCGTGCCTACCTGACGGAGTGCTTCGCCGAGGAGTCCCACCCGGCGGAGGTGTGGTTCGCCGAGCCGCAGGTCGACGGACAGGCGGCCGCCGTGGAGTACTGGTCGGTGATCTACGTCAAGGGTGCGGCCACGACCATCTCGGGCTGCACCCTGCTGCGCTTCGACGAAGCCGGCCTCGTGGCCGAGGCTCGCGACTACTCGCACGTCATGGAAGGCCGCCACCTGCCGCCCGCCGGCCTGTTCGAGTCAGCCCCCGCGCCTCAGTCCTGCTCGTCCTGATCGACGGCCCGCCGCACCAGCTCGGCCGCCGGGTCGGCGTCCAACCCGCTGGCGATGAGCAGGTCGTGCGCGGCTGTCCGGAACTCACCCACGGCGATCAGCCCGGAGTAGCCCAACCGGTGGGTGTGCGGGCGGGTGGGGTCCAACCCCGCTTCTCCCCGCGCCCGTCCGACCATCTCGACGGCCATCAGGATCTGCTCGCGCGCCTTGTGGGGCCCCTCGCGGGCACGGATGCTGGACCGCAGGGTCTGCACACCGTCGGCGAGCAGGTCGATGGCCGCCGGCAGCTCCGCGGGTATCGGTTCATCATCCTTGAGGGCTGTCGTGAGTCGGCGTGCGATCGACCGGCAGCTGTGCAGGGTGCGCTCCAGGTGCCGGACGGCCTCGGTGTAGAAGGCCAGGGAGGTGCGGTCGCGCCAGCGTAGTGGCGCTAATCGCACCACCTCCTGGGCCGCGCTGAGCCCCTCCTCCAGCGCGGTCAACCGGGGGTCGAGGTCACGCAGTCGTCGTAGGCTCCGCTGAGCCTCACCAAGATCACGCGCACGTAGCGCGGCGGCCAGGTCGTGCATGGCGGCCATACCCGGATCGAGGACGGGTTCGGCCAGCCGCTGCACCGTCCGTTGCGGGTGGATGGGCACCAGCAGCAGACCGACCGCCAGCCCGATCAGCCCTCCGACCGCGGCGTCGACGAAGCGGGGAACGGACAGGTCACGCACCGGCGGCTCCAGGGTGGCGATGAGCACGGCGGTACCACCAGCCTGGGTGAGCAGTGAACCACCGCCCTTTAGCAGGATGGCGACGATGATCGCCAACACGACCACCAAGCCGGTCTGCCAGGGCCCGATGCCGAACAGCGGCATGAGCGTGTCACCGACAGCGAGTCCGAGGACCACCCCGGCCAGCAGCTCAGCGGTACGGCGCAGGCGTGAGCCCATCGCGGCGGCCACGATGCCGACCGCGGTGGTCGGTGCGAAGACCGGGCTGGAGTTGTCCAGGAACTGGTAGGCCACGAACCAGGCGATCGCCGCCGCGATGCCGGCCTGCACAGCGAGCAGACCGAACAGGCGTAACCGCCAGGCGCGGGCGCGTACCAGGCGTTGCCCACGTTCCCGCAGGCCAGCGAACGTCCGGCCAACCAGGGACCGCCGCTGCGGCGCCGGGTCGACGTCGGCTGTCGCCTCCTGGTTCGCGGGCACGCGCGCCGTCTACCCACCACACGCGAACCTATCCGGCGCGGATGTACTCCCACAGACAGCGGTAACGACTCGCCGCGGGCGGTGGAGCCGGGGCGCGTAGGTATCGACAATTGCTGTTATGATCAACGGGCACGCGCCCCGATTGTTTATAAGATCCGGTGGATACCATGTTTCCTGACGGACAGGATCCGTACACGCTTCTCGGCGTGACACGTGAATCGTCGGTCGCGGAGATTCGGGAACGCTACCTCGTTCTCGCGCAGATCTGGCATCCGGACAGACATCAGTCGAGCTCCGCGAAGGTCCGGGAGGAAGTCACCCGGCAAATGCAGCGGATCAACGCGGCGTACCAGCATCTGACAGATGTCCACACTCGCGCACATCACGACCGCGAGCGTCAGACCCGGGAACGCCGGG
The DNA here is from genome assembly GCF_003667505.1 of Micromonospora sp. BL4. Lineage (GTDB taxonomy): Bacteria > Actinomycetota > Actinomycetes > Mycobacteriales > Micromonosporaceae > Micromonospora. The sequence goes on along the minus strand of NZ_RCVJ01000085.1, from coordinate 77,213 downwards.
ACCGCGAGCGCGAAAACCGCCAACGCCAGGACCGCGAACGTCAGAAGCGCGAGGGTCAGAGCCGCGAACGGGAAGCCCGGGAACGTCAGGATCGGGAACGCGAGACCCGCGAACGCGAGAATCCCAGAGCACAGTGGACGCACCCGGGCTTCCCGGGCGCGAGCCGGCCGGTCACCTCAGCTGACCCGCGTTCAACTATTCACCCGATTGCCATCACACTTCGGTCCGGCGAAAGGGGATACACGCTTCGCGCGCACCTCGACGACCAACAGACCGACGCGGCATTCCTCGGCGCTCAGAGTCACCTGCTCCTATTCAGATCCGCAGAATCCATGCGCAAGTATGTGACCAGGACCGAAACCCATGAATTGGCTTCCATCGAGGGGTGGGAAAGCTTCCTGGACGGCATGGGCAGCACTGCGACGGAGCCTGACGATGAACACACCTTCGACTTCGACCTCATCACCTACAGCCTGAGGTTTCCGCCGGCGCAGTGGGTCCCGACATTGTTCATCGCCAACCGTGACCTCATTCGAGAGATCTCGGAGGCGTTCGAGCTCGACGGTGTGCTGAAGCACCTGGCCGTGGGTTCGCCCCTGGATTACCTCGATGACCTGTTTCGGGTCGCCGACCGGCCAGTCGCCGGCTGGGGCGCCCGTCGCCAACTCGCGTCCCTCCAGGGCGGGCTGTTCAGCGCTGTGTGGCGGACAGCGATCGGCGGAATCGAAGAGCGCGTCCGCTGGCTGCGTTGAACGTCTCGAAAGAGCACCCTGCCCGGCGCGAGTCACGGGACCATCGGGAGCACGTCGTCGTCGCAGCCGGCCTGGGGCAGTCCGGCAGCCGCGGCGATGACCGCTACGGGGGCGGGACAGTTGGCACAGAGCCGTATACCTCTGAGGCATAAATATGACTCTGAGGTATGAGGATGCCTGGCGACCACGCCCGGACCCGCGTCACTCCCCCCGAAACCACATCTGGGCACCCACCCGTGAGGGTGAATGCCCAGATTATTGCTGGTGCGCCGCCAGGGACTCGAACCCCGAACCCGCGGATTAAGAGTCCGCTGCTCTGCCAGTTGAGCTAGCGGCGCTCGTCGGCAACGGAGAGAACATTAGCACCCCGCCGAGCCGGGCTCCAATCCGGTTGCCCGGGTCCCCCCTTCGGTCGAGCTTAGCGGGCAAAAGGTCTCAAAACGGCCCGCGCGACGAGGACGGGACCGTCTGCCAAGGCGGTGATGCGGCACGATGTCCGCCAGGTACGCGAGAACAGAGGTGGGGATGGCACGGTTCACGCGAGCCGGGGCGGTGGTGGGCGCTCTGGCCCTGGTGGCGTCGCTGGCACTGACCGCCTGCGGCGACGAGCAGAAGAACCCGGAGTTCGTCGGCGGGTCCGGTCCGAGCGCAAGCGCGAGCGCCGAGCCCGGCGCGGCGGAGCCGACGACGCCGGCCGCGCCGAGTGGGCCCGCGCTCGCGCTGAGCCCGGGCGACGGCACGAAGAACAAGCCGGTGAGTACGGAGATCAGCGCGAAGCTCCCGGACGGCGCGAAGGTGTCCACGGTCACCCTGACCGCCGCGAGCGGCGGCGCGGTCGCGGGCACGCTGCGCACCGACGGCTCCGCCTGGGTGCCGAACGCCCCGCTGAAGTACGGCACCAGGTACACCGCCACGGTGACGGCGACCGGGGCCGACGGGACGAGCAGCCAGGGCACCAGCAGCTTCACCACGATGGCCAAGCCCAGGTCGACCATCGGGTCCGGCCTCTACCTCTTCGACGACAAGAGCTACGGCGTGGCCATGCCGGTGGTCACCGAGTTCCACCCGGGCATCCCGAAGAAGGACCGGGCGGCGGTGCAGAAGCGGATGTTCGTCCGCACCGACCCGCCGCAGCCGGGGGCGTGGCACTGGGTCGACAACGGCACGCAGGCCTACTACCGGGCGCCGGAGTACTGGAAGCCGGGCACCACGCTCACCGTACGGATCGCCCTGGCCGGGGTGCCGCTGAGCAATGGCCGCTACGGCGACGTGGACCGCAAGGCCACCGCCAAGATCGGCCGGTCGTTCGTGATGAAGGTCGACAACGCCACCAAGAAGATGACGGTGTACGAGAACGGCACGCTGGTCCGCACCGTGCCGGTGAGCCTGGGCAAGAAGAGCACCCCGTCGTCCAGCGGCACGATGGTGGTGATGGAGAAGAAGGAGTCCACGGTCTTCGACACCCGTGACGACCCGGACCCGGCCAACCGCTACGTCACCGAGATCGACTTCGCCCAGCGGCTCACCTGGGGTGGCGAGTACATCCACGCCGCGCCCTGGTCGGAGCACGTGCAGGGGCGGCAGAACGTCTCGCACGGCTGCGTGAACGTGTCGACGGCGAACGCCCGGTGGCTGTTCGGCAAGACGCGGATCGGTGACCCGATCACGGTGAAGGGGACCGAGCGCAGGCTCGCCGCCGGCAACGGCTGGACGGCGTGGAGCCTGAGCTGGTCGCAATTCGTCAAGGGCAGTGCGCTGCCGGTGCCCGCGGGTGGGTCCGGCCCGGCGCTTTGAGCCGTACTCCGGCCGCACGCCGGCCCGTGCGACCGCGCGGGCCGGCGCGTACCCTTGCACTGCCCGCGGCGCGACGGCGCCCGCGGCGACCCCTCAGTCCCGGCACGGAGACGAGCCAGACTCACGAAACGCCGGATTTTAACAAAATTCCGGCATCATCGTCGGCGTGTTCCGGTTCACCCTGTGCAACCAGGGCCGGTCCTGGTGCGTCAGTAGGAGACGATGGGTCAGGGACCACGACTGTGAGGGAATCATGCGAGCTAGCCAGGACCAGCTGATCCGGCCCGGTGGGCGACGCCGCGTGTTCGCGGCGGGGCTTCTCGCCGTGGCACTGGCCTTCACCTCCGCCTGTACCGACGGTGACGGCGGTAAGCCGTCCTCGTGGCAGGGCGGCAGCGAGAGTCCGGCGCCGAAGGCGGCGGCGACCATCAGCGAACCGGCGACCGACGCCAAGGACGTGCCTGCGTCCACCGGCATCACCTTCACCACGAAGGACGCCGTCGAGACCGCCGTCGAGCTCAAGGACGCGGCCGGCAAGGCGGTCGAGGGTTCCGTCAGCGCGGACGGCAAGACCTGGCTGCCGGCCGGGGCACTGGAGTACGGCACGAGCTACACCGCCACGGTGACCGCCACCGGCGACGACGGCCGTCCGGCCACCGCGACCAGCACCTTCACCACCATGGCCAAGCCGGGCAAGCAGGTGCGGGTGAGCAGCTTCCTCGGCGACAACCAGGTGGTCGGGGTCGGGATGCCGCTGATCGTGAAGTTCAGCCGCGCCATCCCGGAGGACTACCGCGACGACGTGCAGCGCCGGATGACGGTGACCTCGACGCCGGCCCAGGAGGGCATCTGGCACTGGGTCAGCCCCACCGAGATCCGGTACCGGCCGAAGCAGTTCTGGAAGGCCGACAGCAAGGTCTCCTACCGGGTGCAGGCCGGCGGCCTGCCGATGGGGGACGGCTGGTACGGCCGCGCCGACCTGACCGTGGACATCAAGATCGGCGCAGCGGTGGTCATGACCGTGGACAACAAGACCAAGCGGATGACGGTCACCCGGAACGGCTCCGTGGTGAAGACCATCCCGGTCAGCCTGGGCAAGAAGAGCACCCCGTCGTCCAGCGGCACCATGGTGGTGATCGAGAAGCTGCGCAAGACGGTCTTCGACACCATGGAGGAGCTGGGCCCCGAGGAGGGCTACCGCACCAAGATTGACTTCGCCCAGCGGCTCACCTGGGGCGGGGAGTTCATCCACGCCGCGCCCTGGTCCGAGGGGCAGCAGGGCACCACGAACGTCTCACACGGCTGTGTGAACGTGTCGATGGCCAACGGCGACTGGCTGTTCAAGAACACCCGGGTCGGTGACCCGATCACCGTCAAGGGCACCGAGCGGAAGCTCCAGAACGGCAACGGCTGGACCGACTGGAACATGAGCTGGGACGAGTACGTCAAGGGCAGCGCGCTGCCGTACGAGCCGCCCGCCGACCCGGACACCTCGCCGACCCCGGACGCCGGCACCCCGACGCCCACGCCGACCGCCTGAGGCAGCCGAAACGACGAAAGCCCCCTCCGTGGCGGAGGGGGCTTTCGTATGGGCGCCGATCCGCCCGTGGTCCTCTGACCGTCAGTCCCACATACGGCTCAGGCCCCCTCGTGGGAGGGGGCCTGAGATCCACTAGCTGGGTGACTGATGGGAATTGAACCCACGACAACCGGGACCACAACCCGGTGCTCTGCCAACTGAGCTACAGCCACCATGCCGCCGTCGCCCGGTCGATCGCCCCGGGCGGGGTGCGGACCAATAATAGCCACACCGCGCCGGACCCCGTCCAGCGGGTTGCCGGCTCACCCCGGCGGCGGGTCAGAGGTCGGCGGCGATTCCCTTGGCGGTCTCCACGTCAGGGCCGGGCAGCGGGACGAAGATGGTCCGCCGGTAGTACTCCAACTCCCGGATGCTCTCCCGGATGTCGGCCAACGCGCGGTGCGCCAGGCCCTTCTGCGGCTGGCCGAAGTACACGCGGGGGTACCAGCGGCGGCACAACTCCTTGATCGACGACACGTCGATCATCCGGTAGTGCAGGTGCGCGTCGAGTCGGGGCATGTCCCGGGCGATGAAGCCCCGGTCGGTGGCGATCGAGTTGCCACAGAGCGGCGCGGTACGCGGATCCTTGACGAAGCCGCTGACGTACTCCAGCACCCGGTCCTCGGCCTCGGCCAGGGTCACCGCGGAGCGGCGCACCTCCTCGGTGAGGCCGGACTTGGCGTGCATCGTCCGGACGATCTCCGGCATCGCCTCCAGCGCGGCCTCGTCGGCGTGGATCACCACGTCGACGCCGTCACCCAGCACGTTGAGGTCAGGATCGGTGACCAGTGCCGCAACCTCGATCAGCTTGTCCCTGCCGAGGTCCAAACCGGTCATTTCACAGTCGATCCAGACGAGGAGATCAGCCACCGGGACAGCCTACGCGCCGCCCACGACCCGCGGCTGCGCGCTCTCGACCGAGCGGCCCGCTAGGGTTTCGGAGTGCCAGCCGAACCCGTCGCACCGCCCGCCGTCACCGACGACGATCCCGGCGGCCGTACGGTCCGTCGGCTCGTCGCGGTGGTGGCGCTGATCGCCGTGCTGCCGGCGCTCTACCTGCCCGGCCTGGTGCACAACTTCTTCGACCTGAAGATCTACATGTCGGCGATGGACTGGTGGCGCGTCGGCCACCCCCTCTACGACTACGTCCAACCTGACCGGGTGCAGGGCGAGCTGTACTTCACGTACCCGCCGTTCAGCGCTCTGCTGCTGTGGCCGTTCGGGCTGCTGAAGCTCGGAACCACCGTGACGATCTTCACGGTGCTCACCGTGCTGGCCGTGGTGCTGACCACCCGGTGGCTGGTGATGCCGGTCATCGCCCGGCACAACCTGCCGCGAACGTTCACCCTGTGCGTCGCCGTGCTGCTGGTGCTGGCGGTGGAGAGCACCCGCGAGACGCTCACCTTCGGCCAGATCAACATGCTGCTGGTCGTCCTGATCCTGGCCGACCTGCTGTTCGCGGTGCCGCAGGCGCGGCGCTGGGCCGGGGTGGGCATCGGCCTGGCGACGGCGCTCAAGCTCTTTCCCGGCATCTTCATCGTGTACCTGCTGGCCACCCGGCGGTGGCGGGCCGCGGTGGTGGCGAGCGCGACAGCGGCGGCGGCGACTCTGCTGGCGGCGGCGATCGCCCCGAGCGACTCGTGGCGGTTCTGGACCCACGAGCTGTGGGACACTGATCGGGTCGGGCGCACCGACTACGTCGGTAACCAGTCGCTGTTCGGCCTGCTCAGCCGGTTCACGGCTCCGGAGAAGCCGGAGCGGCTGCTCTGGTTGCTGGTGGTCGCCGTCGTCGCCGTGTACGGGTTGTGGCGTGCGGCCCGCGCGGCCCGGGCCGGCGACGCCTTGACCGGCCTCACCCTGACCGGGCTGGTCGGTTCCCTGGCGAGCCCGATCACCTGGACCCACCACATCTACTGGTTCGTGCCGGCGGTGGTGCTGCTCGTGGACGCCGCGTTGAGTGCCGACCGCCCGGACGAGGCACGCCGGCGTCGGTGGTTGGCCGGGCTGGCGCTGGTAACCACGGCAGTGATCATCTACGGAATGGTGACGTTCCAGAAGTGGGGCACGGCGGTGGTCCGCACCGGCGATCCGGTGGACTTCGTCCTGCAGAACGGGTACGTGCTGCTCAGCCTGCTGCTGCTGGCCGCGCTACCGGTGCGCTCCAAGCACTCTGAGGAAAAATCGCACCAAATGGACAGGCCTCCCCACTAGCCACCATTGGCGCTAATCTGACCTCATCTACCTCAAGCGTCGCTCGGGTAGCACCGATCCCCCGGTGAGGGTGGCCCTCCGCGTCGGCAGCGCGGAGGGCCGCTCGCCGTTTCGTCCACCGTGACCGGTCGGGCCGTCGGCGCCGCAGTGGCCGGCGGCCAGGCCAGACTCAACGCCACCTCCGGGGGACGGGGCAGCCGGGCCGGCGCCTCCAGGTCGGCGAGGGTGCTCGGCCGGGCCGGTTCGGCGCCGATCGCCGACCGGGGCCGCGCGTCCGCGCCGGAACCGACCGGGGTGAGCTGCCGCCCGGCCGGCAGCGAGCGTGCCACCGCGACGTCCGGGGCGGGCGCGGTGCCCAGTCCACTCAACGAACTGACCCCGAGCCGACCGGCGAGCACCGGCACCTGATCCGGCTCGACCACGAAGACCACCTCGCGGGGGCGCGGCGGGCGCAGCAGGAGCACCGCCGCGCCCACCACCAGCAGCACCCCGACCGCCAGCAGCCCCCAGGTGGCCGGGGTGGTCCACCCGGCCCGCAACTCGGCGCGCAGGTCCAGAGCCAGGTCGCCGCCGCCGTCCGGCCGCATCACCACGAGGCTCATCGGCTCGCCGGCCAGGTCGTCCGCACTCCACTCCAGCGAGCCGATCCCCTCGCGTACCCAGAACGGGCGACCAAGGGGGGTCACCGGCCCGGCGGTGGTCGGGGCGCCGGCGGCCGGGCCGGCGGGATCGAGCCGGACGGGCAGCGGACCCCGCGCCAGTGCCACCCGGCGGACCGAGGCGTACGGCACCGGCTCCAGCCAGCGGCGCACCTCGGCGGTGGGCGCCAACCCCACGAAGGCCGGGCCGTCCGGCGTGCGCGCGTCCAACTCCAGCCGGGTCTGCGCGGTGCGCGCGAACGGCGCCTCCTGGCGCAGCAACCGGTCGAGGTCGGTGACCACGACCGCGTGGCCGGGTGTGCGGACGGTCTCGAACCGGGCGGCGAAGGTCCCACCGGGGTCGGCGTGCCGGGTCACGAGCCAGAGCGCGCCACCGGCGAAGATTGCCGGAATCCCGATGACCAACAGCAGCACCCCAGCGATCCCCCGCACGAAACGCATTCGCAACGTCCCCCTCCGTAGCCAGATACCCGGCCGACCTTACCGACGTACACCGTCTGATCAGGGGATATCCGCCGCACGGTCGGTCCCGTCCCGGGGAAAGCACGCTGGCCCGCCGGATTCTCCGGCGGGCCAGCGGGTGAGCGGCGGGTCAGGACTTGGCGACCGGCTCCCGACGGGTGCGGACGAACGCCAGCCCGCCCAGCACCAGCCCGGCGAGGCCGGCGACCAGACCGGCGACGCCGAGGCCGACCGCGACGCCCTCGCCCTCGTCGTCGTCATCGTCGGTCGTCGCCGCGGCTGCCGCAGCGGGCGCGGACGGCGCGGCCGACCCCGACGCCGCGGCGGCGGTCAGGGTGAGCACCGGCGCCGGGTGCTCCGGCTCCTCGCCCCCCGCGGTCGGCTCGTCGATCCAGCGCGACACGTTGCCGTCCGAGTAGGTCTGCAGGGTCTTGAAGATCATCGAGTCGACCTGCGGCAGCGGCCCCATCGAGACCGGGAACTCCTGGAACTGGCCCGGCTTCACACCCGCGTCACCGGTCGCGGTCCAGGTCAGCTTGGAGACCGCCTCGGTGATCGGGCTGCCGTGCACCTCGATCGGCGGGTCGACCTTGCGCTTCTCCACGGCCACCGTCCAGCCGGGCACCGGCATGGTCGACACCGAGCCGACCGGAGCGTTCTCCGGCAGCACCACCTCCAGCTTGGTGGTCGACGCGCTGTCGCTCTCGTTGGGCACGCGGAACGCCACCCGGGCGTACCCGCCCTGGGTCGCCTCCTTCGGGTTCACCGTGACGTGGGCGGAGGCCGGCCCGGCGAAGCCGAGCACGGCGGTCGCGACGGCGGTGAACGCCAGGGCGGTGGCGGCGGTTGCGGTACGCCGGAGACGGGTCATGGGTTTCGGGAGCCTTTCTAGCGGATGGGCACGGTGGCGGTCACCGTGGCCTGGTCGATGTCGGACGTACGAACGGTGATCTTCAGTTGCCAGTCGCCGGCGGCCGGCAGGCTGACGTCCCCGTAGGCGTGGCTGTCCGTCAGCGGCAGCAACGGGACCTCGATCGGCTCGATCCCGGCCGAGGGCAGCGCGGCGGTCGCCTGCCACTCCACCACGGGCTGCGGCTGGTTGTCCTTGGTGTACGCGTACAGGTGCATCGAGTTGTTGCCCCGCTCGGCCGGGTCCAACTCGACCTGGACGGTCAAGAGCGGGCTGGACAGGGTGGTGGAGAAGAGACCGGCCTGGGTGCCGGACGGCTCGGCCACGGCGGTGCGGGCGGGCGTGGTCTGCACCAGGGTCGCGGACAGGCCGAGCACCACCACGGTGACGGCCAGTTCCACCAGGACCGCCCGGCGCACCGGCGCCGGCCGCTGCGCCGCGGTGCGTCGGCGCACCAGCTGCCGGGAGTACGCGGCCACGGCGATCACCAGCGCGAACAGCCCGATCTTGGCCAGCAGCAGCCGCCCGTACGTGGTGTTGATCAGGGCATCGAGGGTGGCCACCTCGATCAGCGCCTGGACGGTGCCGGCCAGCAGCAACGCCGAGACGGCGAGCGCCGCCCAGCGCGACCAGATCGGCAGGATCGCGCCCAGCTCCCGCTCGTCGGCCTGGCGCAGCAGGAAGCCCGCGAGCATCAACAGGCCGCCCAGCCAGACGGCCATGCTGCCCAGGTGGACCGCGTCGACCACCACGGAGACCGCAGGGGCCGGGGAGGCCGCCGGGTGCCCGGCCAGCGGCCAGGTCAGCAGGGCCGCGCCGCCGAGCACGGCCAGGATGATCGCGTCGGTGCGCCCGGACGGCCCGGTCAGCAGCGGCCGGAGCAGGAACGCCGCGGCCGCCAGCAGGCCGAGCCGGACCAAATGGGCGGCGCCGAAGGCGCTGCCGAACACGCTGCCGAACCCCTCGCCGGTCACCTCGAAGAGGCCACCGCCGGCGGTGTAGGGCACCTGCAGCCACAGATCGGCGAGGGTGGCGACCGCCACGAGACCGAGGCCGGTCCAGGCCAGGCGGGCCGGTCCCCGCCGGGACAGCCGTCGTGGCCACAGCGCGGCGAGCACCAGCGCCGGGCCGACCAGCAGCACCAGGCCGGCGTACCCGAGGAAACGCGCCACCTTCACCGCGTTGCCCACCACCGGGTTGGCCCGGCTTTCGTCACCGGTGTCGGCCGGTGGCGTCGAGGGCGCGCCGACCGAGTAGGTGAACGCGCCGGAGACCGGGTGGCTGTCGGCGGAGATCACCCGGAAGCTGACCAGGTAGGTGCCGCGCTCGCCGGCCGGATCGACCGGGATGGTGACGGCGTTGCCGTCGAAACGTGGCTCACCCCGGTCGGCGCGGGAGCCGTCCGGTGCGATGACGCGGATCTTGCCGGGAACCTTGCGGACCGACTCGCTGAACGTGAGGACCACCTCGGCCGGCCCGCTCGGCACCACCGACGAGGCGGCCGGGCTGCTGCTCTGCAGCACCGCGTGCGCGCTGGCGGGAGTGGCCGGGGCGATCAGGAGGAGGACGACGGTGACCATAAGGCCGGCGGTGGCGGCCAACCGGGCGAGCCAGCGGCGGGGGGCGACAGTCATGCTGGCCATGCTCGCCGACGAGAGTGGATCTCGGCGACCCGAGTCTGCTGAGTCATTCAGCCGCGCCCCACCGCCAGCACCGGCGCGAGCGGCCGGTCCTCCCCGCCGGTACGCACCAGCGCCCACAGCAGACCCGCCTGCACCACGGCGGCCAGGTGGCCGACCTCGTGCATCAGCGCGGTGGTCGAGTTGGCGATGTCCACCACGCTGGTGCCGGCCAGGCAGACCGCCAGCACCAGAGCCACCGGCAGGAACGCTCGTGCCCGCTCGGGCCGCCAGGCGGCCAGTCCGAAGCCCACGGCCAGCGCCACGTCGAACGAGGCCATCTCCCGGCTGGTGTGCGGGTCCACCGACACGCCCAGCCCGGCGAGCAGGATCGGCAGCGCGATGGCCAACTGCGCCACCGCGGCCACCGCCACCGCGATCCGCAGCACCTGCCGGCGGGCCCGCCGGACGACGGCCGGGCTCCGGTGGGCGGAATCGGCGGCGACCGCGGCCAGCACCGCCGCGGTGAGGTCGGGCACCTCCACCGGCTGCACCCGGGCCAGCCGGGTCACCTGCTCGACGCTCGCCAGCCAGGCGCGGCAACCGGCGCAGGTGGCGGTGTGGGCGTCCAGCGCCGCCGGGGACGTCTGCGAGTCCTCCCCGTCCAGGCGCGCCGACAGCGCCGCGCGCACGTGGTCGCAAGTCATGACGGGGTAGTCGGCCCATGGCGGGGAAAAGTTCCCGACGTGGCGCAGAACATTCATGAGCCCAAGGGCTCCGCCGTTGCGCCGGGCGCCGCGTAACCTGGTTTGTCGTGATCCCCGTCCCGCGTGACACCGGTGCCGCCGGTCCGGCCGACCCGGCGGAAGGCGGTGCCCGGGATCCGGCCACCGAGTGGGCGTTGACCGCGCGCGACGGCGACCCGACCGCCCAGGCGGCCTTCGTCCGGTCGACCCAGGCCGAGGTCTGGCGCTTCACCGCCGCCCTGGTGGACCCGGACAGCGCCGACGATCTGACGCAGGAGACCTACCTGCGGGCGTTCCGGGCGCTGCCCGCGTTCGAGGGTCGTTCCAGCGCCCGCACCTGGCTGCTCGGCATCGCCCGACGGACCTGTGCCGACCACCTGCGCACGGTGATCCGCCGTCGCCGGCTCGACGAGCGGCTCGCGGCGAACGCGTACACCGACCGCCCGCACCCGGACCCGGCCGGGCAGCTCGGCGCCGCCGACCTGGTCCGCCGGTTGAGCGCCGAGCGGCGCGCCGCGTTCGTGCTCACCCAACTGCTCGGCCTGTCGTACGCCGAGGCCGCCGCCGTCGAGGGGGTGCCGGTGGGCACCATCCGATCCCGGGTCGCCCGGGCACGCGACGACCTGGTCGAGGCGGTCGGCGACGCCCTGACCGGCTGAGCGGGAACTTCCGGCGACGACGGGACGACAAATGACCGTGACAGCACCTTTGACCCGCGCCGGTCGCTGGGCCGCCGTCCGGCCCTGGCTCGGTGTCGCGGCCCGACTCGGCCTCGCCGCCGTCTGGCTGGTCGCCGGCGCGTCGAAGGTCGGCGACCTGGCCGCCTCCGGCCGGGCCGTGAACGCCTACCAGGTGCTGCCGTACGACGTGGCGACCGTGGTCGGCGCCGCGCTGCCCTTCGTCGAGTTGGCGCTGGGCGTGCTGTTGCTGCTCGGGCTGGCCACCCGGCTCAGCGCGGGAGTCTCGGCGGCCCTGCTGGTGGTCTTCGTCGCGGGGATCGCCTCGGCCTGGGCGCGTGGCCTGGCCATCGACTGTGGCTGCTTCGGCAGCGGCGGGCAGCTCGCCGAGGGGCAGGCACCCAGTTACCTCCCGGAGATCCTGCGCGACCTGGGATTCTTGGTGCTGGCCGGTTTTCTGCTGATCTGGCCGCGTACGCCCGTCTCGGTGGACGGGTGGTTGTCCGGTGAACCCGCCGTGGAGGACGAGGATGAGTAGTCGCAAGGGGCAGCGGGACGCGGCCCGGGTGGTCCGCCAGCAGCTGGCCCGCGAGCGGCGCCGCCGCCGCACCCTCTGGGTCTCCGCCGCCGCCGTCGCCGTGCTGGTCATCGCCGGCCTGATCGGCTGGAGTGTCTGGTCCAGCCAGCGCTCGGACGACTTCACCACCCCGCCCGGCGCCAACGCGGACGGCACCGGCATCGTCACCGGCGGCGGGCCGGTCACCGTCGACGTCTACGAGGACTTCCTCTGCCCGGCCTGCAAACAGTTCGAGCAGACCAGCGGGGCGACCCTGGAGCAGTTGGTGGCCGAGAACAAGGCGAAGGTGGTCTACCACCCGGTGGCGTACCTCAACCGCTTCTCCACCACCGAATACTCCACCCGCTCCTCGGCCGCCTCCGGCTGCGCCGCGGCCGGCGGCAAGTTCCGCGAGTACGCCAAGGCGCTCTTCGACCAGCAGCCGCCGGAAGGCAGCGCCGGGCTCACCGACGACCAGTTGATCGACATCGGCGCCGGGGTGGGGCTGGACCGGGGCTCGTTCGGCGTCTGCGTCAAGGACAGCACGTACCGGACGTGGACCGAGCACGTCACCGACGAGGCGAGCCGGAGCGACGTCACCGGCACACCGACCATCCTGGTCAACGGTCAGCCACTCGCCGACCGCAGCCCGCAGGGCCTCACCGCGGCCGTGGCGGCGGCCGGCAGGTGATCCGTACCCTGCTGGCCCGCGCCGGCCTGGTCGCCACCGCCGCCTGCGCGGCCACCCTGCTCACCGCGGCGCCCGCCGCCGCGCACGGCGCCGACGCCCCGGACGGCAGCGACTACCGCACCCGGACCACCGGCGTCACCCCGGCCCGACCCGGGCTGGAGGTACGGGTGGTCGAGGCGGGCGCCCGACTGGAGCTGACCAACCGCAGCGGCCGCCCGATCGAGGTGATCGGCTACTCCGGTGAGCCGTACCTGCGGATCGGCCCGGACGGGATCTTCGAGAACACCCGCTCCCCCGCCACGTACCTGAACCGCACCATCGCCGGGGACACCACGCTGCCCGCCGAGGCGGACCCGGCGGCAGCGCCGTCCTGGCAGCGGATCTCCGGCGGGACCACGGCCCTTTGGCACGACCAGCGCGCGCTGTGGCGGGAGTCGGCACCGCCGGACGCGGTACGCGCCGCCCCGGACCGCGAGCACCGCGTCCGGGACTGGACGATCCCGCTGCGCGACGGCGCCGAACCGGCGCAGATCCGCGGCACCCTGGACTGGCTGCCACCGCCGGACGCGTACACCTGGTGGGCGGTGACCATCGTGGGGCTGCTCGCGGTGGGCGCGCTCGGCCTGCTCGCCGCCGCCGCGCCCGCCGGCGCCCGGGCGCTGTCCGCGCTGGGCGTGCTGCTGGTCGCCGGGGGCGTCGTCGCCGTGCTCTACCCGGTGGGCCGGGAGCTGGACGCCGGCGCCCAGGGCGTGGGCGGGGTGCTGGCCGGGCTGCTGTCCGGACAGGTCTGGTCGCTGCTCACCGGCCTCGGCGCGATCGCCGCCGGTTGCTACGCGCTGGCCCGCCGCCCGGCCGCCGACTTCGCGGTGGCGCTGGCCGGGGCCTGCCTGGCGCTCTTCGCCGGGGTGGCCAACGCCGCGGTGTTCGCCCGGTCCGTCGCGCCGGTGCCCTGGCCGGCCGAGGTCGCCCGGGTGATGGTGGCCCTGGTGCTGATCACCGGCGCCGGCGCGACCGCCGCCGGCATCCTGCGCCTGCACGCCGCCTCCCGAACCGCCACCCCCGCCCAGACCTGACCCGCGCCGGTCAGGCGCGCGGAGCGAAGCCGTACGGAAGTTCGAGGCGGTGGCTGGCCAGGAGCGTGGAGTCGGCCAGCAGGTCCAGCGTGGGGGCGTCGGCGACGATCCGGCCACCGTCCAGGATCACCGAGCGCTCGCACAGCTCCGCCGCGTACGGCAGGTCGTGGGTCACCATCAGCAGCGTCACCGGCAGCTCGCGCAGAATCTCGGCCAGCTCACGCCGGGCCGCCGGGTCCAGGTTCGACGACGGCTCGTCCAGCACCAGGATCTCCGGGTGCATGGCGAGCACGGTGGCCACCGCCACCCGGCGGCGCTGCCCGAACGACAGGTGCTGCGGCGCCCGGTTCCGGTGCTCGCTCATCCCGACCGCCGCGAGCGCCTCGTCCACCCGGGCGGCCAGCTCCGCCCCGCGCAGACCCAGGTTGGCCGGCCCGAACGCGACGTCCTCCGCCACGGTGGGCAGGAAGAGCTGGTCGTCCGGGTCCTGAAAGACGATGCCCACCCGGCGGCGCACCTCGGACAGGGTGGCCCGGTCCGGCGTCACGGTCAGGCCGCCGACGCTCACCGTGCCCTCGGTCGGCGTGAGGATGCCGTTGAGGTGCAGCACCAGCGTGGTCTTACCGGCGCCGTTGGGCCCGAGCAACGCCACCCGGCCCCCGCGCGGCACGGTCAGGTCCACCCCGTGCAGGGCGACATGCCCGTCCGGGTACGCGTACCGAACGCCACGAACGTCCAGCGAGACAGCGGTCTGCACGACACCGATCATGTCAGCACGACGGCGGTGGCGGCGATGGAGGCCGCCACCACCGGCACGGTCGCGGCGACCAGCCACTGGCCGGTGGTCGCCGCGCCGTCGCCCTGCCAGACCTCGGGCATCCGCCCCGAGTACCCCCGGGACAGCATCGCCAGGTAGACCCGCTCACCGCGTTCGAACGCCCGCAGGAACAGCGCCCCGATCCCGGCGGCGAAGCCGCGCAGCTGCCACAGGAAACGCGGATCGTCACCCCGGGAGATCCGGGCCACCCGCATCCGCCGCGCCTCGCCGACCAGCACGTCGAGGTAGCGCAGCATGAACGTCGCGATCTGGGTGAGCACCTGCGGGCAGTGCAGCCGGTCCAGCCCGACGATGAGGTCCCGGGTGGTGGTGGTCGCGGCAAGCAGCAGCGAGGCGAGGACGCCCAGGGTGCCCTTGGCCACGATGTTCCACGCGCCGTGCAGCCCATCCTCGGACAGCCGCAGGCCCAGCACCTCGACCCGCTCGCCGGCACCGAGGAACGGCAACGCGACGGCGAACAGCACGAACGGCAGCTCGATCAGCGCCCGGCTGAGCAGCCACCGCGGCCCCACCCGGGCCAGCGCCGCCACCACCGCCACCAGCAGGGCGTACGCGCCGAAGGCCCAGAACGCGGAGCGCGGGGTGGCCACCACGGCGACCGTGAAGACCACCATCGCCACGATCTTGACCTCGGGTGGGAGCCGGTGCACCGGCGAGTCGGACTCCCGGTACAGCACGTGCCCGTGACCGGCACCCATCCGCGTACCCCTGCTCAGCCGTTGGCGTCGGCGTGGCGCCGGTCGTCGGCGGACGTTTCGACATCGCCCTCGGCGGGCGTCGTGGCGCCACGGCGGCGCAGCAACCAGAAGCCGCCGGCGCCGACCGCGAAGGTGAGCAGCACGCCGAGCACCCCGGAGAGGCCGGTGGAAAGGAAGCTGTTCTCCACGCCCCGCACCCCGTAGTCGGCGAGCGGGCTGTCCCCCAACTCGTGGTCCCGGGCCTGCTGGGCAGGGCAGCTTCCGCCGACGATGTTGTCATCGGCGTCCACGGTGCATCCCTTGAGCAGCGACGAGTCCAGCCCGTCCGGGTGGGACGAGGCGTAGTTGCTCACCACCCCCGCCAGCAGCAGGGCGACCAGCAGGCCACCGGCCAGGAAGGCCCAGGAGCGGTTCTTCATCGGACACCTCCGACGGCGGGAACGGTGGGTACGGTCGCGGGACGCAGCCCGCGCAGCGCGTAGACGAGATCGGGGCGCACCTTCGCCACGGTGACCACGGTGGTGGCAGTGATCAGACCCTCACCGATGCCGATCAGCAGGTGGACACCGGCCATCGTGCCGGCCAGGCTGGCCAGATTGCCGCCCAGGTCGGTGGTGCCGCCCAGCCAGTACTGCAGAACGAAGCCCTGGGACGCGACCACCACGCTGAGCATCGCGGCGACGAACCCGGTGACCGCCAAGCCGGCGGGCGTGCGGGGCAGCACCCGCAGCAGCACGGCGATCAGCACGTACGCCGCGGCGGTGCCGAGCAGCGCCATGTTGGTGATGTTGAGGCCGAGCATCGCCACGCCCCCGTCGCCGAAGACCAGCGCCTGCACCACCAGCACCACC
This sequence comes from Micromonospora sp. BL4, assembly GCF_003667505.1. Taxonomy (GTDB): domain Bacteria; phylum Actinomycetota; class Actinomycetes; order Mycobacteriales; family Micromonosporaceae; genus Micromonospora. The sequence goes on along the minus strand of NZ_RCVJ01000085.1, from coordinate 61,097 downwards.
GACACGCAGAGCGCGCCGACCCACGGGCCGACCAGCATCGCGGCGAGCGCGCCACCGAGCAGGTGGCCGCTCACGCCGGCCGTGAAGATCGGAAAGTTGAGCATCTGGACGGCGAAGATGAACGCGGCCACCAGGCCGGCCATCGGGGCCAGGCGGTCGTCGAGGTCGCGCCGACCGCGCAGCACGCAGCCGGTGAGCGCGGCCAGGGCGAGCGCCGCGAATACCGCTGCGACGGGACCATCGATGATCCCGTTCGAGATGTGCATCGCCAAGGTTTCCACGCGACCTCCCACGCGTCAGCGGACCCGTCCGGGGCCGGCGGAAGTCAGCCTATTTCCCGAACCCTGTTGTTGCCATACCCTGGCAACAAGGCATGTTGTTGATCACCCTTCGGGACCGGGGCGCCGCCGACCAGTGGCCGCGACCGCTCCGCGCGTCGCCTGCGGCGGCACCGGCTCGCCCGGCGGTATCGTCGGGCCATGACCCCCGGCTGCACCAAGCAGGCCTGCGACTTCCGCGACTCGCTCGCCTCCCTCCAGGCCGCCGGCTACGAGGTGATCGGCATCTCCCCGGACAAGCCCGAGAAGCTGGCGAAATTCCGCGACCGCGACGCCATCACGTTCCCGCTCGTGTCGGACGTGGACAAGGCGGTGCTGACCGCGTACGGCGCGTACGGCGAGAAGCAGCTGTACGGCAAGACCGTGACCGGCGTGATCCGCTCGACCTTCGTCATCGACGCCGACGGCAAGATCGAGCGGGCGCTCTACAACGTCAAGGCCACCGGGCACGTCGCCAAGCTCCGCCGCGACCTCGGCCTCGACTGACCTGTCGTACCGGGCGGCTACGTTCCGTCAGTGGTTCGATACAAGTACACGCCCGAGGCGCTGGCCGCGGCGGCGGCCGCGGCTCGCAACATCACCGAGGTGATGCGGCTGCTCGGCATCCGGGTCAGCGGCGGCTCCCACGCGCACATCAGTCGTCAGCTCAAACGATTCGGCGTCGACACGTCCCACTTCACCGGCCAGGCGCACAATCGAGGCGTCCGTTGGCGGCGGACATCGCCGGAAGAGTTGCTGGTGGTGCTTCCCGAGGGCTCCCGCCGAATCCCTGGTGTTCGTCTGAGGCGCGCTCTCGCCACGATCGGTCTTCCCGAGAACTGCGAGGTCTGCGGCACCGGCTCGACATGGCAAGGAGGCAAGTTGACGCTGCACGTGGATCACATCAACGGCGACTTCCTCGACAACCGCCCACGAAACCTCCGGCTGCTGTGCCCTAACTGTCACAGCCAGACCTCCACCTACGCTGGTCAGCGACGGCCCGCCCTCGTGGAGCCCGGGGTGGTTTACGATCCTGACGCTGTCACTCCAACCGGCTTCCCGATAGGCAGACGACTGCCTCGTCGGCAAGAATGGCCGTGGACGCTGGTGGAGTACAGCATCAAGGGGCCGTAGCCCAACGGCAGGAGGCATACGGTTTAGGTCCGTACCAGTGCGGGTTCGAATCCCGTCGGCCCCACGTCATCGTCGCGGGACGAGGCACCCAGCTCGATCAAAGCGCCCCGTCGTGCATGTCACGATCACGGGCCGGCGCCCTGGTCGCGGAGTCAGGATGGCGGGCGTGACTTTGCGCTTCGTCCTCGATCCCGAGCTGACCCCGCAGCTGCGCGCCGAGATCGTCGCCCTCTGGGTGGATGTCAGCAACGCCGGCGGCGCGGTCGGCTTCGTACCCCCGGTCACCGCGGCCGACGTCCGCGCCACCGCCGATCCGACCTTCGCCGGCATCGCCGACGGGCCGGACCGGCTGCTGGTCGGATACGACGGCGACCGGCTGGTGGGTGTAGCGATTTTCTGCGACAACCGGTTCCCGCTCAAGGCGCACTGGTGCGTGCTGAAGCGGGTGATGGTCCACCCGGACACCCAGGGTGCCGGTTACGGCTCGGCGCTGATGCGCGAGGCCGCCCGGCTGGGCCGGGAGCTGGGCCACGAGGCGCTGCACGTGACGGTGCGGGACGGGCTGGGGTTGGACGCGTTCTACCGCCGGCTGGGGTACCGGGAGATCGGTCGCCTGCCGCGCGCGTTGCGGGTGGCGCCCGGTGACGACCGGGACGAGATCCTGATGTGGCTGGACCTGACGTCCACGGACTGAGCGGTCAGCTCGCGCACCAGCGGGCCGTGGCCCCGGCCGGCCGGGTGCCCGGCGGGTTGGCCACCGCGGTGACCGACGCGCTCGCCTTCGCCACCTCGGCCGGGCGGCGGGCCGGCGTCGGCGTAGCCGCGGGTCGATTGGCGGACGGCCGCGCCGACGCGGACGGACGCGAGGTGGCGGTTGCCGCGCCGCGCCCGTACATGCGGACCGTGCTGGTCTGCACCTGACCGGGCGCCATCCGGATGCCGGCGACGGTGGCCCGGTTGCCGTACACGTCGGTCACCCGGATGGTGAACGGGCCGGCGCCGGCGCCGGAGGGGATCAGCCAGTAGTTGTAGTCCTGCCGGGCGGTCGACTGCCACGGGCCGCTGTCGCGCTGCCGGACTTCGACGGCGCGCAGCGGGTTGCCGTGATTGCCGATCCGGACGGCGAACCAGAACTGCGACGCGCCCTCTTTGATCCGGAAGGTGAGCGGACCGGGGAGCGGCGGGTTGACCACCGCGCGGTAGGTGATCGGTACGAGGCCCTGGACCGGGTCGGCGATCCGGGTGAACGCCTCGCGGGACAGGTCGAGGTGCCCGGGTGCGCACTCCGGGCACTGGTCCATGATCAGGACGCGGACGCTGCCCTTCGGACCGGTCACGTCGAGGAACCCGCCGCAGGCGGCGCCGGCGGCGTACTCGGTCGGGCCGAGCGCGACGTAGAGCCGGTTGGCCGGGGCGGCCGGGTTCGAGCAGTTGCCGCCGGCGCCGTTCGAGTCGTAGAAGGTCGCCTTGCCGCTGTGCGTGGCGGTGCCGGTGGGCGGGGCGGCGAGCGCGCGGCCGGCGGCGCAGGCCGGAGTGGAGCCGGAGCGCAGCGCCAGGGTGAGCCCGAGCACCGCCGCGAGGACGGTGACGCCGCTGGCGACCAGCCAGGGGATCGGGCCGGACGAGGGCGTGGGCCGGTCGTCCGGAGCCCGGTCCAGATCGAGGTCGATGTCGATGTCGACGCCGCCGGGAGCGCTTCCGTCCGTCACGCCGCGATGCTGCCCGAACCGCCATCGACCGGACAAGCCGGCTAAGCGAAAGCTAAGACAGTGTCGACGGACGGTGATCGCGGTGCCCACTCCGGGCGAGCGCTGGGCCGGTCACGCCTCCGGGACGACCGGGGCGCCCACGGCCACGGGGCCACCGTGCACGGGCACGAGGTGCAGTCCGAAGAGGAGTTTCTGGTGGACGTTGCGGTGCCGGCCGAGCGTGCGCAGCGGCTCCTTCGTGCGTACCCCGGTCTCCTGGTCGGTCGTGGTCACCACGCAGCGGTCGCATGGCCCGGCGGCACGGAACCGCAGGTCACCGATGCGCAGCGACCGGCCGACCCAGCCGTCCTCGGCCCACGCAAGGGCCCCGTCGATGACCAGGTTGGGCCGGAACCGGGCCATCGGCACCGGTTCCTCCCCGGCCTCGGCGAGCCAGTCGTTGAGCGCGTCGAGGGAGGCGGAGTTCGTCAGCAGCAGCGGGTAGGCGTCCGCGAAGTTGACCTGGTCGCCGGTGTCGTGTTCGCGATCCGCGGCGGCGAGGTGTCGGGTCGGCCGGGCCAACCAGACCAGTCGGACCGGCCGGCTGAGCAGCGCGCCGAGCCAGGCGTCGGCCGCCGGGCCGGCGGGCAGCGCGGGCACCGGAAGCTTCCGGTTGCGGAAGGTGCGCACGTCCACCGGGTCACCGTCGGCCGGCTCGGGCACGTCGAGGTCGGGCTGACCGTCGGCGCGCAGCGTGAGACCCCCGGGGCGCACGGTGGCGCGCAGGCCGACCAGCCGGGTGGTCTCCCGCTGGGTGACGCCGACGCCGTCGGCGTCCACCACCATCCAGCGCCGGTCGCCGGCCAGGCCCCACGGCCGCACGAGGGCGTCGTCGTGGTCGAGCCGGTGGCAGCCCTTGACGGGGTACGTGTGGATCGAGGTCAGCCGCACGGGGCTACCATGCCACGCCGATGCCGTCGCCGGGGTACCAGTGGTTGGCGGGGCTCTCCCGGTAGGCGAGGAACCGCCGGCCGGTGCGCTCGGCGTGTTCGGCGAGCACATTGGTGCTGGTGACGTTGTCGGTGAGCAGGATCGCGCCGGGGGCGAGCTTCGGCTCCACCGCGTCGAACTCGCGCTTCTCGTGTGCCCGGCTGTGGTCGCTGTCGTGCAGGAAGAGGTCGACGGGGCGGTCCAGAGCGCCGATCGAGGCGATCGAGTCGCCGATCACCAGGTCGACCACCTTCGACCAGGGGGCGGTGCGGGCCAGGTAGCCGGCCTCGGGATTGATGTCCAGTGAGGTGACCCGGCCCGGGTGGCCCTCCTGCGCGTTGCGCAGCAGCGCCGCGGCCAGGACGCAGCTGCCCAGCCCTTTGTCGACGCCGGTCTCCACCACGTGTGCGGGGCGGGTGGCCCGGACCATCGCGTACCAGCCGATCCGGCGGGCGTAGCGGACCTGCCGGTCGGCCAGCCCCCGCCGGGCGGAGCCCGCCGTGGCCTGCTCGATGTGCTGTCGCAGGGGTTGGTCGGACTCGACCTCGTCGAACCAGCCGCGGACCTGCTCGACCGGGCGGTCGCAGATCACGCTGACGAACCAGGCCAGGTGGTGGCGGCTGAGTTTGGTCAGGTCGTAGGTGTAGTTGTGGTGTTCCCGCGAGGTGACCAGCCATCGGGCCGAGGTGCGCAGCACCTTGGCGTCGTGCCGGGCGACACGGGCCAGCCGTTTCGGGAAGGCGGCGACGGGCGCGAGCGGGGTGCGGGCGATGGCCCGTCGGAGCTTCGTTGCGTCCACCGGAGCTTCTTATCAGGCCGGCGGGCCTTGCGGCAGGGGTTGTTGCCATTGAGTTCGGTCGACAGTTCAACCCGTCGGCGGGCGGTGCCGGCCGGACGAGGGTACTCGGGCCGAAAGCCGAGTCAGTAGCATCGCGCCATGCCACGTCACAATGAGACCGCGCAGCCCGGCGCGTACTACTCGACCGGGACCGCCGGCCAGCCACTGCGAGTGGACGACGGCGAGCCGGTTGGCCCGCAGCCACCCCAACGACGCCGCTGGCGGCGGATTCTCCTGATCAGCCTGCTGGTGGTGACGCTGGTGGGGGGCGGAGGGGTGATCGCCGGCGGCCTTTACCTGCGTTCGGTCGAGGGTGACATCGATCGCGTGGACGCGTTCCAGGGTGTGCCGGAGGAGGGTCGCCCGCAGGCGGCGGTCGAGGGCGCGATGAACATCATGATCCTGGGCAGCGACTCTCGTGACCCGGAGAAGACCTCCGGCTCGCGGACCGACACGATCATCCTCGCCCACCTGCCGAAGGACCGGTCCAGCGCCCAGCTGATCTCGATTCCCCGGGACACCTGGGTGTCGGTGCCGCGATCCGCGGACGGCAACAACGGCGGCCGGGACGCCAAGATCAATGCCGCGTACGCCTGGGGCGGCGTGCCGCTCATGGTGCAGACCGTGGAGTCGTTCACCAAGGTACGGGTGGACCACGTGGCTCTGATCGACTTCGCCGGGTTCAAGGAAATCATCGACGCGCTGGGCGGCATCGAGGTCAACTCGGAGAAGCGGTTCACCTCGATCCACGCGCCGTTCCGCACGTTCGAGAAGGGAATGCAGCGGATGGACGGCGAGGCGGCGCTCGACTACGCACGCCAGCGCAAGCAGTTCGCGGACGGTGACTTCGCCCGGATCCGGCACCAGCAGCAGGTCATCAAGGCGATCATCGACAAGGCCTCCTCCGGTGGCCTCCTGACCAACCCCGGCAAGCTGAACTCGTTCCTCAAGGCCACCTCGAACTCGGTGTCGGTGGACAAGGAGCTGTCCCTGCTGGAGACGGCCAACCAGATGCGCGGCGTCCGCGGCAGCAACCTGACCTTCGTCACCAGCCCCACCAAGGGCACCGGCCGGATCGGTTCGGAGAGCGTCGTCCTGGCCGACACGAACCGGGTCAAGTCGTTCTACGACGCGGTGCGCCGGGACGCGGTCCCGGACATCCTCGCCGGCGCGAAGAAGCCGTAGGTCCCTCCGCCCGCCGGCGCTTTGCTGGTGGCGGGCGGCGGCACGAACACTGACGGGCGGTGGCCGGAAGGCCACCGCCCGTCGACGTCTCCGGAACTCCGGATCAGTACGCGCCCCGCCGGGCCAGCACCACGCTGACCGTCTTCCACAGGATGGCGAGGTCGTACACCAGCGACCAGTTGTCCACGTAGTGCAGGTCCAGCCGGACCGCGTCGTCCCAGGTCAGGTCGGAGCGGCCGGAGATCTGCCAGAGGCCGGTGATGCCCGGCCGCACCAGCAGCCGCCTGCGGACGTCACCGCGGTAGTCGTCGTCCTCGGTGGGCAGCGGGCGCGGGCCCACCAGTGACATCTGCCCCCGCAGCACGTTGATCAGCTGGGGCAGCTCGTCCAGCGAGAGCGCCCGCAGGTGCCGGCCGATGGGGGTGACCCGAGGGTCGTCCTTCATCTTGAACAGCAGGCCGTCGCTCTCGTTGCGATGCTGCAGGGCGGCCAGCCGCTGCTCGGCGTCGGTGTACATGGTCCGGAACTTCCAGACCTTGAAAGCGCGGCCCTCGTGACCGATCCGGGTCTGCCGGAACATCACCGGCCCCGGGTCACTGAACTTGATGGCCAGGGCGATGGCGAGCAGCACCGGGCTCAGCAGCACCAGCCCGAGCAGTGCGGTGACCCGGTCGAGCACGGTCTTGGCCAGCAGCGACAGGCCGGAGATGGTGGGCTCGTCCACATTGAGCAGGGGGAGGCCCTCGATCGGCCGGACGTGGATGCGCGGGCCGGTGACGTCGGTGACCTGGGGAACCACCACCAGGTTCAGGCCGGTGCCCTCCAACTGCCAGGCGAGCTTGCGCAGCTCGTACGACTCCAGGCTGGCGGGGCCGCAGACCGCGATGGTGTCCGCGCCGAGCTGCTGGACCAGCGGCACCAGGTCCCAGCCCACGTATACCGGCACCGGGGCGTTCACCCGCTCGCCCGGTCGGGGGTGATGTGGCAGGTGGATGGCGATCGGGTGGAGCCCGGCACCGTAGTTGCGGGTCACCACCTCGTGCAGCGCGAGCGCGTCGGAGAGCCGGCCGACCAGCAGCACCTTCTGCGACGCCCGCCCGGTGCGCCGGATCCGGCGCAGCACCACCCGAGCGGCGAAGCGAGCCACCAGGGTGTAGAGCAGCAGGCAGATGATGATGGCGGCGACCGTCGCCCGGGACAGGTCCTTCTTGAAGCCGAGGGCGAGGAACGAGACCGTGGCGGCCATCGCGAGGTTGGCCCGGGCCACCCGCTTGAGCTCCTCGGTGCCCAGCCCGAGCGCACGCTGGTCGTACGCCCCGGCGGCGACGAGCAGGAGCAACCAACCGAGGGGGACGCCGATGTTCGCCACGAGGGTGAAGGAGCTGACGTTCCCGAGCACCCGCTGATCCCAGAAGCCGGCGTCGGCCTCGGCCAGCAGGGCGACGACCGTCCGGCTGGCGGCCAGGGCCGCGAGCGCGTCGAGCAGGACCAGCCAGGCCACGTAGCGCCGTCGCCAGTTGGCCCGTGGTGCGACCGGGCGTGCGAACACGGACCGTGCCATGCCGTTGGAGGGAGGCGTGATCACCCCCAGATCCGGGTCGAACCTCGGTGTCTGCTGTGGCGTGACAGCCGTGAGGAACTGAGTGTGCGCGGACACGACCTTCCTTTCCCACATCGCCCCCGTCGGGAGATCGCGACGTGCACCCTATGCGGCAGAAAGGCGTCCTGCCTAGTGGCGGTTCGGGCGCTCCTGCTGTGATCCGATCAGTCCTTCGAGGTGTCGCGCCACGCCGACAGCTCCGGGATGTCAGAGCGTCATGAGTCGGCTTCTCGCGGTGCCGCTCGACCGGCGTGGAGCCATCGACGGCGGAGCCGATCCATGCGGTCGACGACGCCGTCCCGTGCGGGGGCGGATCACCGCCCGAGGGCCGTGACCAACCATTTGCCGATCTCACTCACCGCGCGCACCGTCACGACGGCCAGGGCGAGCCCCGGAACACGCGGACGGCTGTACATCTTGATCATCTTGCGCCAAGCGACGAGGCCGGCGATGCGCCGCCGGCTGATGCTGCCGCTGTGCCGATGGAATCGAACGATCGGCTCGTCGAGTCGCCGCAGGTGGACCCCGTTGCTGAGGGCGCGCAGGACCAGTTCGACATCCACCTTGATGGACATCTGCTCGTCGTACCCGCCGAGCTGTAGCAGCAGCTCACGGTCGATGGTCATGCCGGAGTGCTTGAAGGGCAGCCGGGGCCGGGTCAGCACGGACCGGAGCATGCGACGGGCATCCGGATAGGAGGGGAGCCTGATCACCTTCGCCGAACCGCCGACGATCTCCTCGTAGTCCGTGTAGACCCAGCGCGCACCCGTCCGGGCGATGAATTCCTGCATCCGGGCCAGACCGTCGGGGGCCAACTCGTCGTCCGAGTCGAGCACGGTGATGAACCTGCCGCGCGCGACGCGCAGGGCAGCGTTGCGCGCGGCGCTGATCCCCGTGGGCTGTTGCCGGACGAGGCGGATCCGCCGGTCGGCGAGCAGGCCCGCCTCGGCCAACCCGTCCTGAGCGGGTACGGCCGAACCGTCGTCGACCACGATGAGCTCGAAATCGTCGAAACTGCCGGCGAGCACGCTCTGGATGGACTTCACCAGGAGCTCGGGCCGGTCCCGGACGGCGATGCAGACCGAGATCGCCGGGGTCACCTGGTCCGCCACACGGGTGAGCGGGAGGGTCGAGGCGCCGACGGCCGGCATCGACGGCACCGTGGGCCCATCGATCATCGGCAGCGGAGGCCGGTCGCCGGAGGGGAGTGTGCTGCCAGCGGCGTCACGCAAGGAGGGGGGCGAGTATGCGGGGTGGTTCGTCACGGACGGACGCCGTTTCGCAGCCCGCCCGGACTGCCTTGACCGCTCAGCCGGCCAGCCCCGCCAGTCCACAAGACACGACGATCCGACACGCTCACCTTCGCCACCCCCATGAAAGCCACCATTCGCAGCGATTTTCAGCGACGCGTTCGCAGGACCGTTCCCTCGATCGACGACAATGAAGATCCATCGCGCAACAAGACGGAGTATAGCGATCGCCGCATCGGCACACCATCACCTGCCGGGCGTCGTGATGTCGAGCGGAAATCGCTTGCCCACCAAGGGATTTCGCTGGTCACCGCTCGGATCAGCCCACGTGCAGACCCTGGCAAGGGCCGGCCGGCCACGGCACACCGTCCGGTGGATTCGAGTTCACCCGAACATCTGACTTTTTGGGCGGCACGGTTTTTTCACTGCGGGAATGACCAATGAGAGTGATCGCCGAGACGGGACCATCAACGCTTATATTCCGATGTGTCCGATCCGGCGAAATTGTCCGGTCGTCGGTCGCTCAGTGGTGGCGACGACGGACGAGCATCACGACCAGGACGACAAGGGCGATGAGCAGCAGGGCCGCGGAGCCGACCAGCACGAGGACGAGGGTGTCCGACTGCGCCCGCGACGCGCTCTCCAACCGCTGACGCTCGGCGGCGTTCTGCCGGTAGGCCTGCGCGAGCAGGTTGGCGGGCGACGCGGCGGCAGCGCCCTCAAGCTGGGTGATGGCGCTCGACGAGTCGCCGCCGAAGTACGCGTCCAGGCCGCCGCGGTAGAGCTTGTCGGAGTCGCCGAGCGCGTTTCCGACCCCGGCCTCGGCCAGCAGCGCGGCGATCGTCGACGCCGGCAGCACCGCTCGGTTCGCGCGGTCCGGACTCGCCTGATCCTGGTAGATCAGGCCGGCCACCCGACCGGCGGGATCGAGGGCGATGCCCCCGTGTGACACCGTGCCGAGATCCTCGTTGATGAGGTAGAACGAGACAGGTCCGCGCTCGCTCGTACCGGTGATCGTCACCAGCTTGGACTGGGGACGGTAGGTGGCGTTGCGGAAGACGACGTCGGTGGTCGTGAAGGCGAGGATGCGCACCGAGGCGTCCGCCGCCAGGCTGGCGGACGGGTTGAGTTCCACCGCGGGCAGACCGCCCTGGGCGAGCTTGATCAGTGCGGTGTTGCCGCTGTCCTCGGGCAGGCTCCGGACGATCTCGGCCGGGATGGCCGGCGCCTCCGTCACGTTGCCCTTCGCGGTGTTGAGCTGGCCGTACACCGCGCTGGTCGGCTCGGTGGTCGGCTCCACGCCGGTGAACCGCACCTTGGCGAGGTTGGTCGCGATGTAGGTGGAGATCTGCGCGGCGGAAAGCTTCTTCTCCTGCACGAGCACCCTGGCCAGCGCGTCGACGGCGAGCCAGCGGGCGTGCCCCTCCGTCGGCTTGACGCAGGACCCGTTGGTGACGGCGTGGCCGTCCGGACTCACCACGAAGCCACTGCACCGACGGATGAAGGAGACGGGCCGCGGGTACACCAGGGCGTTCGTCCTGGTGTCGCGGACGTATCCGGTGAAGACCGCCTCGATGAAGACCAGCGACGGCGCGGCGACCGCGAGGGCGTGCTCCTCCGGGCTGTACAGGGTGGCCTGCGCCCACGGCTTCAGGGCCGGCTCGGCCGCGGCGTCACCGGAGGACGCCGTGGCGATCGCGGTCGGCGGAGTGTAGGGATCGGGCTGGTCCTTGCCGGCGATCGACCAGATGGCCACTCCACTGCCCACGGCCGCCACCAGCACCAGCGCGGCGAGCCCCGCCCAGAGCCCGGTACGGCGCGGCGGCGGCTCCGACGGCTTGATGCGCCGGGCCGAGGCGTTGAACGGGTCGTAGGGAGGCGGATCCGCCGGAGCGGCGGACACCGGCGCGGGTGACTGGGGCGCGTCGGTGGCGGGCGACGGGGTCGGTGCGGGCGGCACGGTCGGCAGCCCGCCGGCGTGCAGCGCCCACGGCGCGAACGGTGCTCCGGACGTCGGCAGCGGGGCGCCGGACACCGGCTGCGGTGGCGCGGAGACCTGTTGCGGAGGGCCGGACACCGACTGCGGCGGTCCGGAGACCTGCCGCGGCACCCCGGTGACCGGCTCCGTCGAGCCGCCGTCCTCGGGTGAGCCGCTGTTCTCCGTCGGCGCCGGGTGGTATTCCTGCCCCAGCGCGCGGAACAACTTCTCGGCGCCCTGGCCGGCCTCGGCCGGATAGGCAGCCCACGGCTCGGCGGCGAAGAAGTCGGCGTACGCGAAAGCCTGGCCGCCCGGCCTCTGCGACATGGCGTTGGCTGTCCCGGCGAAGGCTTCACGCCACCCCGGCGTGCTCGCGGCCACGGCGTCCAGCACCGCCACGGTGACGAAACGGCCCTGCTCGTCGATGGCAGCCCAGGCCTTGCCCACAGGGCAGGTGCCCAACATGTGGGTGAACCGGTACGGGCCAACCGACTGCATGCGCACTCCTCTGCTCGACCGCCGTGCGGATCCTACAGAGGGGACGCTCGCCCGGTCGCCCACCGGTCGGCCCACCGACCGGTCAGTGGAACGTGTGGCGAAGGAACGGTTGCCCTCTGAAAGTTTTCATGCATAGAGTCATGCCGTGAATGAAGGAGCTGTCGCCGCGCCCACCGAGCGGGTGCTCGACCTGTTCCACGGCGTGCGGCTCACCCCGACCCAGCGTCGGATCGCCCACTGCCTGGTGCAGCACGCCTCCGCCGTGGCGTACCTGTCCGCGGCCGAGGTGGCCGAGCTGGCCGGGGTCAGCCAGCCGTCGGTCACCCGGTTCGCCGTCGCGCTCGGCCACGACGGTTACCCGGCGCTGCGCCGCCGGCTGCGCGACCTCACCACCGCCACCCCCGGCGGCCCGGCGGACGCCGGCAACGAACTCCAGCAGGCGGTCCGCGCCGAGATGGGCAACCTGGACCGACTCGCCGGTCAGCTCGCCGACCGGGACCGGATCGCCGAGACCGGCCGGCTGCTCGCCGCCAGCCGCCCGCTACCGGTGCTCGGCCTGCGCGCCGCCGCGCCGCTGGCCGCGTACTTCGCCTACTTCGCCGCCAAGGTGCACCCGGACGTCCGGGTGCTCGACGACGGTGGCAGCCTGCTCGCCGACCGCTTGGAGCAGGCCGCCGAGGCCGGCGCCTCGGCGGTCCTGGCCTTCGTGCTGCCCCGCTATCCCCGGGAGACCCTGGACGCGCTGCGCGACGCGCGGGCCGCCGGGCTGACCGTGGTGGCGATCACCGACTCGCCGGTCAGCCCGGCCACCGAACACTCCGACGTGGTGCTCCCCGCAGCCGTCGGCGCCCAGCTCGTCTTCGACCTGCACACCGCCCCGATGACCCTGGCCATGGTGCTGTTGCAGGCGATCTGCGACGCCGCGCCGGCCGACACCCAGCGCCGCCTGGAGGCGTTCGAAGCCTCCGCGGCCCGCCGTCAGTTGTTCCTCGGTTGACCCGGAGGAGATCAGAGATGACCCAGCACGTCCGTGCCGCACGAGGCAGCCAGCTCACCGCCCGCGGGTGGCAGCAGGAGGCCGCCCTGCGGATGTTGATGAACAACCTCGACCCCGAGGTGGCCGAACGCCCCGAGGACCTGGTGGTCTACGGCGGCACCGGCAAGGCCGCGCGGGACTGGCCGTCGTACCACGCGCTGGTCCGCACGCTGACCGACCTGCGCGAGGACGAGACGATGCTGGTGCAGTCCGGCCGCCCGGTCGGTGTGCTGCGCACCCACGAGTGGGCGCCCCGGGTGCTCCTGGCCAACTCCAACCTGGTCGGCGACTGGGCGACCTGGCCGGAGTTCCGCCGCCTCGAACAGCTCGGCCTGACGATGTACGGGCAGATGACCGCCGGCTCGTGGATCTACATCGGCACCCAGGGCATCCTCCAGGGCACCTACGAGACGTTCGCGGCCGTCGCCGCCAAGCGGTTCCAGAGCACCCTCGCCGGCACGTTGACGCTGACCGCCGGCTGCGGCGGGATGGGCGGCGCGCAGCCGCTCGCCGTCACCATGAACGGCGGCGCCTGCCTGATCGTGGACGTCGACCGGACCCGCCTCGACCGCCGGGTGCACGATCGCTACCTGGACGAGGTGGCGGACTCGCTGGACGACGCGGTGCGGCGGGTGCTGGCCGCGAAGCGGGACCGGCGGGCGCTCTCCGTCGGCGTGGTCGGCAACGCCGCCGAGGTGTTCCCCGAGCTGCTCAGCCGGGGCGTCGCGATCGACATCGTGACCGACCAGACCAGCGCGCACGACCCGCTGTCGTACCTGCCGGTGGGGGTGGACCTGGCCGACGCCCGGGAGTACGCGGCGGCGAAGCCGGCCGAGTTCACCGACCGGGCCCGGGCGTCCATGGCCCGGCACGTGGAGGCGATGGTCGGCTTCCTCGACGCCGGCGCGGAGGTCTTCGACTACGGCAACTCGATCCGGGGCGAGGCGCAGCTCGCCGGCTACCAGCGGGCCTTCGACTTCCCCGGCTTCGTGCCGGCGTACATCCGGCCGCTGTTCTCCGAGGGCAAGGGCCCGTTCCGGTGGGCGGCGCTCTCCGGTGACCCGGCCGACATCGCCGCCACCGACCGGGCCATCCTGGAGTTGTTCCCCGAGAACGAGTCGCTGGCCCGGTGGATCCGGCTGGCCGGCGAGCGGGTCGCCTTCCAGGGCCTGCCGGCCCGGATCTGCTGGCTCGGTTACGGCGAACGGGACAGGGCGGGCGTGCGGTTCAACGAGATGGTCGCCTCCGGAGAACTCTCCGCGCCGGTCGTCATCGGCCGGGACCACCTGGACGCGGGCAGCGTGGCCAGCCCGTACCGGGAGACCGAGGCGATGGCCGACGGCTCCGACGCGATCGCGGACTGGCCGCTGCTCAACGCGCTGGTCAACACGGCCAGCGGCGCCTCCTGGGTGTCCATCCACCATGGCGGCGGGGTGGGCATCGGCCGGTCCATCCACGCCGGGCAGGTCTGCGTGGCCGACGGCACCGCCCTCGCCGGGCAGAAGATCGAGCGGGTGCTCACCAACGACCCGGCGATGGGCGTCATCCGGCACGTCGACGCCGGCTACGACATCGCCCGCGAGGTCGCGACCCGCACCGGCGTCCGTACCCCGATGGCAGAGGGCCCGGCGTGACCGACGACCTTGCCGCCCGGTTCCGGAAGCTGTGGGACGAGATCGCGCCGGTCGGGCGGGACGCCGGCAGCGGTGGCTACCTGCGCTACGCGTTGACCGAGCCCGAGTTCGAGCTGCGGACCTGGTTCCGGTCCCAGGCTGACCAGCGCGGCCTGCCGGTCACCGAGGACGGCAACGGCAACCTGTTCGCCCACTGGGGCGACCCGGAGGCCGGGGACGCGGTGCTGACCGGCAGCCACTTCGACTCGGTGCCGCACGGCGGGGCGTACGACGGGCCGCTCGGCATCGTCAGCGCGTTCCTCGCCGTGGACGAGCTGCGGGCCGCCGGCGTCACGCCGGGCCGACCGCTGGTGCTGGCCGCGTTCGTCGAGGAGGAGGGCGCGCGCTTCGGCGTACCGTGCCTGGGGTCGCGGCTGCTCACCGGGGCGCTGCCGGCCGACCGCGCGGCCGGGCTGCGCGACGCGGCCGGGGTGAGTTTCGCCGAGGCGCTCGGCGACCAGCCCGCGGGCGCCCGCCCGGACCTGCTGGGCCGGTTCGGCGCCTTCGTGGAGCTGCACGTCGAGCAGGGCCGCGCGCTGGTCGAGACCGACGCGCCCGTCGGGGTGGCCAGCGCGATCTGGCCGCACGGGCGGTGGCGCTTCGACGTCGTCGGCGAGGGCAACCACGCGGGTACGACCCGGATGGCCGACCGCCGCGACCCGATGCTCACCTACGCGTTCACCGTGCTGGCGGCCAACAAGGAGGCCCGGCTGCGCGGCGCGCACGCCACGGTGGGTCGGGTCGCCGTCGAGCCGAACGCCACCAACGCCATCCCGTCGAGGGTGACCGGCTGGCTGGACGCCCGCGCCGCCGACCCGGAGACCCTGACCGGGCTGGTCGACGCGGTGCGGGGCAAGCTCGCCGAGCGGGCGCGCCGCGACGGTACGGCGGTGACGGTGACCGAGGAGTCGGTGACGCCGCTGGTCGCCTTCGACGGCGGGCTGGCCGGCCGGCTGGCCACGCTGCTCGGGGCGCCGGTGCTGCCGACGGGCGCGGGGCACGACGCCGGGGTGCTGGCCGCGCACCTGCCCACCGCGATGCTCTTCGTGCGCAACCCGACCGGGGTGTCGCACTCCCCCGCCGAGGCGGCCACCGACGCGGACTGCGCCGCCGGCGTGGTGGCGCTGGCCCGGGTCCTTGAGGAGCTGACATGCCGGTGACCCGCTGGCTGGCCGAGTACGCCTGGCTGCCCGAGTACGCCGAGCCCACGCCGGACGTGCTGATCGAGGTCGAGGACGGCCGGATCACGGCGCGCACGCCACTCGTCGGGGCCGGAAGCCCGGCCGCCGGCGTCGAGGTGCTGCGGGACGCGACCCGACTGCCAGGCCTGACGCTGCCCGGCCTGGCCAATGTGCACTCGCACGCGTTCCACCGGGCGCTGCGCGGGCGTACCCACGGCGGCCGGGGCGACTTCTGGAGCTGGCGGAACCGGATGTACGCCGTCGCGGACCGCCTGGACCCGGACACGTACCTCGCCCTGGCCCGGGCGGTCTACGCCGAGATGGCGTTGGTCGGGATCACCTGCGTCGGGGAGTTCCACTACCTGCACCACCGGCCCGACGGCGGCGCCTACGACGACCCGAACGCGATGGGCGAGGCGCTGGTCGAGGCCGCCGCGCACGCCGGGATCCGGCTCACCCTGCTGGACACCTGCTACCTGACCGCCGGCGTGGACGGCCGGGCCCTGGCCGGGCCGCAGCGACGCTTCGGCGACGGCGACGCGGCCCGCTGGGCCGAACGGGCGACGGCGTTCCAGCCGACGGACGGGCACGCGCGGGTCGGCGCGGCCGTGCACTCGGTGCGGGCGGTCCCCGCCGACCAGCTCGGCGCGGTGGCCGACTGGGCGCGGGACCGGCGGGCGCCGCTGCACGTGCACCTCTCCGAGCAGCCCGCCGAGAACGACGAGTGCCGGGCGGTGCACGGGCGTACGCCCACCGCGCTGCTCGCCGAGCACGGCGTGCTCGGGCCGGACACCACGGCCGTGCACGCCACCCACCCGACCAGCGGTGACCTGGCGCTGCTCGGGGAGAGCCGGACCGGGGTGTGCCTCTGCCCGACCACCGAACGGGACCTCGCGGACGGCATCGGCCCGGCCCGGCTGATGGCCGACGCGGGGATCCGGCTGAGCCTGGGCAGCGACAGCCACGCCGTGATCGACCTCTTCGAGGAGGCCCGCGCGGTGGAGCTGGACGAGCGGCTGCGCACCCGGCGCCGCGGCCACTTCAGCCCGGCCGAGCTGCTGATCGCCGCCACCTCCGCCGGGCACGCCGCGCTGGGCTGGGCCGACGCCGGGCGGATCGCCGTCGGCGCCCGCGCCGACCTGGTCACGGTACGGCTGGACAGCGCCCGCACCGCCGGGGTGCCGCCGGTCGGCGCGTTCTTCGCGGCCGGGGCGGCGGACGTCGTACAGGTCGTGGTGGACGGCCGGGTGGTGGTGGCCAAGGGCCGGCACCTGACGGTGGACGTGCCGGCCGAACTGTCGGCCTCGATCGAGGCGGTGACTCCCTCATGAGCAGCCTGCTGGTGGACAACATCGGGGAGCTGGTCACCAACGGCGCCGGCGAGGGCCCGCTGGGCATCCGCCGGAACGCGGCCGTTCTCATCGAGGAGGGCCGGGTGGCCTGGGTCGGGCCCGCGGCCTACGCGCCCGCCGCCGACCGGCGGGTCGACGCCGGTGGGGCCGCCGTGCTGCCCGGCTTCGTGGACAGCCACGCGCACCTGGTCTTCGCCGGCGACCGGGCCGCCGAGTTCGCCGCCCGGATGGCCGGCGAGCCGTACACCGGGGGCGGCATCCGCACCACGGTCGGCGCGACCAGGGCCGCCTCCGACGACGAGCTGCGCGCCACCGTGCGCCGGCTGCGCGGGGAGGCGCTGCGGCAGGGCACCACCACCATGGAAATCAAGAGCGGGTACGGGCTGACCGTCGCCGACGAGGCCCGCTCGCTGCGGATCGCCGCCGAGGCCAGCGCCGAGACCACCTTCCTCGGCGCGCACGTGGTGCCCGCCGAGTACGCCGACCGTCCCGACGACTACGTGGGGCTGGTGTGCGGGCCGATGCTGGCCGCCGCCGCGCCGCACGCGAAGTGGATCGACGTGTTCTGCGAGCGGGGCGCGTTCGACGTCGACCACGCCCGGGCCATCCTGGCCTGCGGGCAGGCCGCCGGGCTGGGCGTGCGGGTGCACGCCAACCAGCTCGGCCCCGGCCCCGGCGTGCGGCTCGGCGTGGAGCTGGACGCGGCCAGCGTCGACCACTGCACCCACCTCAGCGACGCCGACGTGGCCGCGCTGGCCGGTACCGCCCACCCCGACGGGTCGGGGACCCGCACGGTGGCGACCCTGCTGCCCGGCGCCGAGTTCTCCACCCGCTCGCCGTACCCGGACGCCCGCCGCCTGCTCGACGCGGGTGTCACCGTCGCGCTCGCCACCGACTGCAATCCCGGCTCGTCGTACACCTCGTCGATGCCGTTCTGCGTGGCCCTCGCGGTCCGCGAGATGCGGATGACCCCGGCCGAGGCGGTCCGGGCCGCGACGCTGGGCGGCGCGCGGGCGCTGCGCCGCGACGACATCGGTGTGCTCACCCCCGGCGCCCGGGCCGACCTGGTCGTCCTGGAAGCGCCGTCGTACCTGCACCTGGCCTACCGGCCCGGTGTTCCACTGATCCGCCAGGTCCTGCTCAACGGAGTTCCGCAATGACGACCGTGACCATTCTGCCCACCGGGGTCTCCCCCGCCGACGTGCTCGCGGTGGCCCGCGGCACCGCCAAGGTCGTTCTCGACCCGGCCACCATCGACGCGATGGCGACCAGCCGGGCCATCGTGGACGGCATCGAGTCGTCCGGCCGCCCCGTCTACGGGGTGTCGACCGGGTTCGGGGCGCTCGCCAACACGTTCGTCGCCCCGGAGCGCCGGGCCGAGCTCCAGCACGCGCTGATCCGCTCGCACGCCGCCGGGGTGGGCGCGCCGATGCCGCGCGAGGTGGTCCGCGCGATGATGCTGCTACGGGTCCGCTCGCTCGCGCTCGGCCACTCCGGCGTCCGCCCGCTGGTCGCCGAGGCACTGCTCGACCTGCTCAACCACGACATCACGCCCTGGGTGCCGGAGCACGGTTCGCTGGGTGCCTCCGGCGACCTGGCGCCGCTGGCGCACTGCGCGCTGGTCCTGCTCGGTGAGGGCTGGGTGCTCGGCCCGACCGGCGAGCGTCAGGACGCGGCGGACGTGCTGACCGCCGCCGGGCTCAAGCCGATCGAGCTGGCCGCCAAGGAGGGGCTGGCGCTGATCAACGGCACCGACGGCATGCTCGGCATGCTGCTGATGGCCATCGACGACGCCGCGCACCTGTTCACCATGGCCGACGTCACCGCCGCGCTGGGCATCGAGGCGATGCTCGGCTCCGAGCGGCCCTTCCTGCCCGAGCTGCACGCCATCCGTCCGCACCCCGGACAGGCGGCCTCGGCGGCGAACATCCACCGGCTGCTCCAGGACTCCCGGGTGATGGACTCGCACCGGGACGACCTGGCGCACGCCGTGCAGGACGCGTACTCGATGCGCTGCGCGCCGCAGGTGGCCGGGGCCGCCCGGGACACGCTGGAGTTCGCGCGGACGGTGGCGGACCGGGAGCTGGTCTCGGTGGTGGACAACCCGGTGGTGCTGCCGGACGGCCGGGTCGAGTCGACCGGAAACTTCCACGGTGCTCCGCTCGGCTTCGCCGCCGACTTCCTGGCCATCGCCGCCGCCGAGGTGGGGGCGATCGCCGAGCGGCGGGTCGACCGGCTGCTGGACGTGGCCCGCAACCGGGAGCTGCCGGCGTTCCTCTCCCCCGACGCCGGGGTCAACTCCGGGCTGATGATCGCCCAGTACACGGCGGCCGGGATCGTGGCGGAGAACCGCCGGTTGGCCGCGCCCGCCTCGGTGGACTCCCTGCCCACCAGCGGGATGCAGGAGGACCACGTCTCGATGGGCTGGGCGGCGGCCAAGAAGCTGCGCACCGTGCTGGACAACCTGTCCAGCGTTCTCGCGGTCGAGCTGCTGGCCGCGGTGCGCGGCCTTCAGCTGCGCGCGCCGCTGGTGCCGTCGCCGGCCGGCCGTGCGGCGGTCGAGGCGGTACGGGCGTTCGCCGGCGAGCCGGGCCCGGACATCTTCCTCGCCCCGGCCATGGAGGCGGCCCGCCGTACGGTGTCCGACCGCGACCTGCGTACCGCAATCGAACGCGAGGTCGGTCCGCTGGCCTGACCCTTCGCGGCCCCGACGACCGACGTCGGGGCCGCTGGGTCACCCCGGCTCAGCTCCTGAGGACCGTCCGCCGGATCTCCGCCCAGGGGGGAAGTTCGGCGCCCGCCACGACGTCGCGCTTCGCTCGGGACCAGAACAGCACGAGAACGATCGCCTCGGACAGCACCGTCGCCCAGGCGGCGCCAGCCACCCCGAACAGCGGGATCGCGGTGGCCAGCGCGGCCAGGTAGGCGAGCGAGCCCAGCCCCTGATACAGCACCTTCTGCCGCACCAGGCCGCCGCTCATCAACAGCGACTCGACGCTCGCCGCACCGAAGCGCAGTGGGATCGCCAGCGCGAGGATGGCCATCACCGGTACGGAGGTCCGGTACTCCGCGCCGAAGATCAGCGGAATGGCGTAACGCCCGACCAGCGCGACGACGGCGCCGAGGAGCAACCCGAGACCGATCATCCCGACCGTGCCGGCGCGGTACGCGATGAGGACCGCGTTGCGGTTGGAGCGGGACCACCGGTGCAGCTTCGCCAGGAAGTACTGCTGGTAGACGATGCGCGGCAGCAGGTAGATCGCGGTCAACAGCGTCATGGGCACGGCGAGCACCGCGGCGGACTCCGAGCTCAGGAACTCGGCGGAGACGACGATGCCCAGTTGCATGCCGAGCTGGTAGAAGAGGCTGCCCAGCAGGAACAGCCACGTGGCGGCGACGA
Organism: Micromonospora sp. BL4; assembly: GCF_003667505.1. Taxonomy (GTDB): domain Bacteria; phylum Actinomycetota; class Actinomycetes; order Mycobacteriales; family Micromonosporaceae; genus Micromonospora. The sequence continues at coordinate 40,977 of NZ_RCVJ01000085.1, read as the reverse complement.
GGTGGCGGGCCCGGGGTGGCCGCGTCGGGCGACGGAGCGCCGGCGGGTGGCCCTCCAGCGTCGCCCGCCCGTACCAGAACGGCGCGATCATCAGGACACTCATGGCCACCGTGACGGCGGCCACGAGGGCGTAGCCCAGCGCCACCATGAGTGCCGACAGCCCGAAGGACAGGGTCAGAACGGCCACGACAAGTCGACCGACCTGCGGCGCCAGTTGCAGAGCCGCGAGCCGCCCGTAGGCGCCCTGCAGCTGGAGCGCCGACCCGGACAGCGCCATGGCGACGAGCGACAGGATGATCGGGGCGAGCCCGATCCGCAGGTCGCCGGTGCCGGGATCATGCCGGTCGAGCAGTCCCCAGCCGACGAGCGCGACGACCAGCAGCCCGGACGTGACCGTGACCAGCGCGATGGACGGCCGTACCCAACGGAACGCCCGCGACCCCTCGCGTCCGAACCGTTGCAGCCAGAACTCGGCGACGCCGAAGATGGCCAGTGGCCCGGCCAGCGTGACCAGGGACATGACCGACATGAAGGCACCGAAGTCCGCCTTGGGCAGGCTACGGGCGAGCAGCACCTGGGTGAGGAACGCGAGCACGGTGACGCCGGCCTGGCTGATCCCGAGCAGGCCCAGCTGGCGGAGGCGGCGCGCCATGCCGCTGCCAGACCGGCCGCCTGCCGCCGTGCCGGTCCGCACCTCGACTCCGGTCATCGTCCGACCGTCATGCGGTCACTCTGGCCGGCACGTGCGATCGCAACGTCTCCAGCTCCGCCTCCGTGCGACTCATCCACGCCTCGCGGGCCGCCGCGATCCGCCCGGCCGCGGCCGGATCCTCGGCGATGGCCTCCCGGACACCGGCGACCAGGGCGTCGCTCTGGTTGGCGACGAGCGTGGCGAAGCTCCCGAACAGAGCCTCGGTGGTCCGGGTGCGGGACAGGACCAACGGCCGACCCGCGCTGAGCGCCTCGCACGCGCCGCTGGGCTGCGTGGCGTCCCGGTCGGTCAGCACGACAACCGCGCGCGAGGCGGCGACGGCCGCCTCGTAGTCGGGGAGGTCGAGGAAGCCCAGGGTGGTGAAGTTGGGCAGGCGCTCCGCGCGCTCGCGAAGCGGCGGCGGCAGCCGGTGCAGTGGCGCGGTCGTCGCGAAGGTGACGTCCGGCATCGCCTCGATGGCGTCGATGAGGACGTCCATCGGCTCGTCCGGGGCGACGGTGGCCACGACGAACACCCAGTCCCGTGGTGCGGCCGGCGGGATCTCCCGAAGTGGGTCGTGCACGACGAGCGTGCGCAGGCCCGGGAACTCCGCACGGGCGATGGCGTCGGCCTCTTCGGTGTGGGTCAGGACCAGTTGAGCCCCACGCAGGATCGACGCGGTGCTGGGAACCCGGCGCCACCACGACTGGAACTGCCCGTTGTGGGCGTCGACGATGTACGGAACCCGGCCGAGATAGGGCGCCAGCGCGGACAGGTGGGGCTGTGCCTGCGCGACCACGAACGATGGCCGACGCGTACGGAGCAGTTTGAGGTCGTTCCACGTGTGGGCGACGTAGTCGAAGGGGCGCAGGATCTTCGGCGTCGCCTTGGACGGACGCCACGCCACCTCGGCGCCCAACGCCTCCGCGAGCACATCGGACCGACGCTGATAACGCTTCCACGAAATGAACAGGGGGGAGCTCATCTGTGATCACCACCAGCATCGGTCGGCGCGCCGACCGGCGTGCTCGAAAGAGGGAAGAACCGGACGAGAAGAATGAGGGAGAGGAAGAACAACCACATGAAGTACGAGTACGAGGTCGGCTTCTGCGTGAGAGCGGAGATGACGGTCAGGACGTAGAGGATGGTCAGCATCCACCTCGCCTCGACTGCGATGGCCCGCTTCGTCACCCGCCACAGGTTGACGAAGATAATCGTCATGAGAATGAGCCCGAGCAATCCCCACACCACGAAGACGCGCAACGGATCGGCGTGGGTGTTCCAGGGTTCGTAGCCCAGCCCGATGAGCCAGACGTCCCACGGCGCGTCCTGCCACACTTCCGCTACGCGGAACCAGATCTGCCCTCGACCGTGCAGGAACTCGTCGTTGGTCGGATTGAGTGAGCCGATCTGCGTGACGAGAAAGAGCGCACGATCCAACAGGTGGGCGCCCCAACGGATCGCCGCCAGGACCACGAGGACGACGAGGACGACCGCTCCCCAGACGGCGGTGCGGAACGGCAGGTCGGAGATCTGCCGGAGGAGCTCGGGGAGCCGGCGCAGCTCGAACGCGACGATCACCAACGCCACACAGAGGATGGTGATCCGGTGTGTGCTGACGACCGCGGTGGCGGCCAGGAGCGCGACGGCGGCGTAGCGGACCACCGGACTGAGCCGTAGCCGGTTACCGGCGGCGTAGAGGATGAACACCGCGAAAATCAGGAGTCGCCCGAGGGATGCCGGGTGGAAGTAACCGCCCGAGGCGCGTCCGACCTTGCCGCTCATGAGGTTGAAGAAGTAGGTGTACGGGACGACTCCGGCGACCTGCAGCCAGGCGATCACGGAATGCGCGACGGCGCCGAGGACCACGAGCAGCAGCACCCACCGCAGCCGTTCGGCGGAGAACCAGTCCGGCTTGAGGAACACGACCGCCAACAGCACGATCGGCGCGAACCCGACCGCGAGCTGGGCGCCCTGCGTGATGACCCCGCTCTTCGGCGCGACGTCCGGACCGAAGAGCGCGACCACGTCGGCCGTGGTGAAGATCTGGAGGAAGTCCTCCCGCGCGGATATCGCCAGCAGGCCGATGATGGAGAACAGGCCGAGAACCAGCAGCGCGACCATGGAGGGCGCCAGATCCGTCGGGAAACGCTTCATCGCCACGACGAGGGCGACAAAGGACCCCACCATGAAAACGGCGCCAATCACCGTCGCCACCATGCCGGCGTCCACGGTGTCCGCCGCTACCTTTTCGCCGAAAATGTCGAAGAACGATTTCACGCCGATCATTACCATGGCGAGTACGGCCATGATCTGGGCGGCGGCCCACGGATAACGCCCGAGTCGCCGGCCACTGCCCACGGTCGGGACAGTCGCCGCCTTTCGAGGCATTATGTCCATTTCATGATCCTCTCAGCGCTATCCCTCGGGGCACTATACGCGAGCGTCATAACTGTTTGAGGTGACCGCGGTCGCCGGTGCATTCCACGTGAACCGCCCCTACCGGTCGCGGTTCGCCCCTACAGCGCGAGGCGTGCCGCGACGCGCTCGACGAGGTGGGACCCCAGGGTGCGCGCGTAGGTCGCCGTTATGTGGTGCGCATCGCGGTAGACGATGACGTTGCCGATCACCAGCGGACACCGGGTCGCGGTGCAGAACAGGTCGGTGAGATCAACCATCCGCACCTTGCCGTCGGTCCGCTTCGCGGCCTCCTCCAGGGCGTCCCGGGTGCCGAGCGCGGCCCGCCGGTCGACGGCGCACCCCGTCGGGTCCCCGCCGTTCGCCGCGTCGTCGACCAGGCAGCCGAGGTCGGCCGCGCCGAGCCCCGGATTGTCCACCACCACGACGATCCTGGTTCCCCGCTCCAACACCGGACGCCACGCCTCGACGTACTTGCGGATCTGGCCGCCCGCCGCCCGGGGGTCGGCGCTCGCGTTCCGCCTCCCGCTGACGATGACGAGGTCGTACTTCGGGCCCTCACCAAGTCGCTGGGCCATCGCCTGCCGTCGCGCGTAGCACGCGTCGGACTGGTCTGCGGCCTCCACCTTCGCCCAGATGCACCCACGGGCGACGTAGGTGTCGACCGCCCAGTTCCGGGCGTCGAGCTGACCCTCGATCGCCGGAATGAGCATCGCCGCGTGCGAGTCTCCGACGAGTGCGACCCGGGTCGCGTCGGGCCGCTGCGATCCGATTCGACACGACGTGAGCCTGGAGCCCGGCTCCTGGTCGTAACACCGGTACGCGGAGCCGGTGTCCTTGGTGAGCATCGACATCTCCGGGAACAGCTCCCGGCCGAGAGCGCCGTCCGCGCAGCGCTGCGGCTCGACCCTGGCACCCGCCCCGAGGCACGGCGTGCCCGCCGCCAACAACTGATCGAGACGCGAGGTGTTCGCCTGGCTGCTCTGTTCGAGCAGCCGGTTTCCGGCGACGACGACGGACAGGACCAGTGCCATCGACATCGCCGCGGCCGCGTACTGCGGCCACAGCCGGCGCCCGCGGGTGAACAGACCGAACCGTACCGGGTCCTCGACGAGGCGCTTGGTCAGCGCGGCCAGCACCACCACACCGGCGATGACGACGAGCTTCACCGGCCAGGTCATCCGGTCGCCGGTGGTCAGCTCGAAGATCACGATGGGCGGCCAGTGCCAGAGGTAGACGGAGTACGACCAGTCGCCGAGCCTCTGCACCGGCGCCCAGGCCATCGGCCCGGAAGGAGACCAGCGCGGGCCGGGAGCGCCCGCCCAGATGGCGGCGAGCGTGCCGACCACCGGCAGCGCCGCGGCGTAGCCCGGGAAGGGTGTCCCGGAATGGAGCACGAAGGCGGCCACACCGATCAGGAGCAGACCCAGCCAGGAGACCGCCGCCCGGGTACGCTCCCCGGCCGACCGACCGAGTCCCGGCAGGGTCGCGAGCATCGCGCCGGCCCCGAACTCCCACGCCCGGGTGGGCGTGACGAAGTAGGCGGCGGCGCTGTTCGCGGACGTCTCGTAGACGGAGTAGGCGAAGGAGACCGCGACGATCAGGGCGAGCGTGACCCGGATCGCGCGCATCGGGTCCGTCCGCCGGAGCCGGCCGGCGATCACCACCGCGAGCACGATCAACAGAGGCCAGACCAGGTAGAACTGCTCCTCCACCGAGAGCGACCAGTAGTGCTGCACCGGCGACCGGACGTTCTCCGCAGCGAGGTAGTCCACGGCGTCGTGCGCCAGTTGCCAGTTCTCGACGTAGATGGTCGCCGCCGCGATCTCGCGGAGGATCTGCGGCCAGTAGAGCTGCGGCACCCAGATGAAGACGCCCACCGCCGTCGCGACGAGGACGAGCAGAGAGGCCGGCAGCAGACGCCGGATCCGGCGGGCCCAGAAGGCCCGGAGGCGGACCGAGCCGGACTGCTCCGCCTCCCGCACCAGGTGCGCGGTGATGAGGAAGCCGCTGATCACGAAGAAGGCGTCGACACCGACGTATCCGCCGGGGATCCGGTGCGGCCAGAAATGGAACAGCAGCACCAGGAGGACCGCGAGCGCCCGCAGTGCTTGGATCTCCGGCCGTAGCAGCCCACGAGTCGTCGGCTTCGAGTCGCTCACTGTGCCTCACCACGGCGGTAGGGGTAAGGGTGGCGCGTACCGGCCACACCGCCACGCACTGGCGGCGACGGCGAGGGTATACGGCCGTGACGCCCTTACTCCATCCGGGGACGGTCAACGGACCGCGCAGTGCGTGTCAGCCCGGAGGAGTTACGACACAGTGGACAGAGCCGGGCGCGGGGACGGGAGAGCCGCCGCGGGCTCAGTTCGGGTTACCGGCGTGGGTCAGCGTCTCCCAGGCGAAGAAGTAGGCCGGGGGCCCGGCCGGCCGTTCGGCCTCCACCACGCGCCGGGTGTTCGGCAGGTCGATCTTCATCCGGGTGACGTAGTGGTTGAGGGCGATCTCGGGTGGGGGCGCCAGCCCGGTGACGAGTTTGCCGCCGCACAGCCACGGCGGCACCGGCTTGCCCAGCTCGAAGCCGGTGTGGAACTCCAGCGCACGGGTGAGCCGCTCCCGTGCCTCGGCGTACAGGTCCCGCCCCTGGATCCACGCCGTCTCGGCGACATGCGCCGCCGCCGCGAGACCCCACCCGGTGTGCAGGAAGTCCCGGCAGGTCTCCTGGGCGAACCCGTCGACGAGCAAGGTCTGCCCGCCCCAGTACTGGACCAGCTGTGGCGTCGTGAGGGCATCACCGGGCGGCGCGTACGGCAGGGGTCCGTCGCCACTCAGATAGACGTACGCCCGCAGCCGCAGCCGCCACCTCTCGACGGCCTTCAGGAACGACGGGCGATCGTCGAGGAAGACCGAGATGCCGACCGCCGCGTCGAGCATGATCAGCTCCCAGTTGCCCGCCCTGGAGGCATTCGTGCCGGCGAGCACCGTCGGTAGGTAGACGGTGCGGAGCATTCGCTCCGTACGCGCCAACCAGTCCGGATGCCAGCCGGTGTAGGTGTGCTTGATCAGCTCCGCGGCTCGCGCGAACGTCGCCCCGCCCCACCCCGCCTGCAGCGGCGCATTGGAGTTGGTGTGCTTCTTGAGCACGCCGGACCACGCGTCCATGATGTCGATGGCCTTCTCCGCGTACCTGCGGTCACGCGTGAAGCACCACATCAACGCCTGGGTGTACGCGGCCACCGCGTCCTCGGCCTCGGCGGTGCATCCGCTGTCCGGCTGGGAGTAGAACCCGCAGTCCACAACGGGCACCGGCCGGGGGCGCCAGGACAGCTCGGCGTACTGGCTGCGCTGCATGGCGAGCCACGCCGAGCGCCAGGGCTCCTCACCAGCCCTGACCTTCCGGCTCACGAAGTTCAACTGCTCGCTGCGCACCAGCACGCCAGGGTGGACGAAACCACTGCGGGCATCGCGCGACTCGGTCAGCGGTGGCGCCGGCGGGATGGGCTCCACGACCCACGCGCCGGCCGCCTCGCCCTCCGGCGTCTTGGTCGAGAAGGCCAGGACACCACCGCTGGCGGCCAGCAGGGCAAGACCCATCAGTGCCGCCAGCACGCCGCGCCTACCGGCCCACGCCATCCCGTCTCCTCGCCCGCCTGCCGACCCGGATGCCCGGGCTCCCGGACTCAGTACATGCCATCGTCCGATCGCCCGGCCACCCCGTGGGCGCAGACCGGACCGTCCCGGCCTCAGGCCTGGCTGGGCGGCAGCACCTTCGCGACCAGCTTGGCCAGCTCGCGCAGCGCCTTGCCGCGGTGGCTGATCGCGTCCTTCTCATTCGGGGTCAGCTCGGCGTTGGTCCGGTCCTGCCCGTCGCCCAGGAAGATCGGGTCGTAGCCGAAGCCACCGTCGCCGCGCGGGGCACGCAGCACCCGCCCGGACTGCCGGCCGTCGACCAGGTGCTCCTTGCCACCGGGCAGCACCAACGCCACCGTGCAGACGAACGAGGCGGCCCGCTGCTCCTCGGGCACGTCGGAGATCTGGTCCAGGACCAGCTGAAGGTTGGCCTGGTCGTCGCCGTGCCGGCCGGACCAGCGGGCGCTGAACACCCCCGGCATCCCGTTGAGCGCGTCCACCGCGAGCCCGGAGTCGTCGGCGATGGTCGGCAACCCGGTACGCCGGAAGCCCTCCCGCGCCTTGATGAGCGCGTTCTCGCCGAAGGTCAGGCCGGTCTCCGGCAGCTCCTCGTACTGCTCGACGTCATCCAGCCCGAGCAGGGCGATCCGGTGCGCGCCGAGCGCAGCGTCCAGGATCCGCTGGAGTTCCACCAACTTCTTACGGTTGCGGGTCGCGAGCAGGACCTTGTTCATGACAGTGCCTTCCGCTGGGCTTCGGCCAACTCGGCGCAGCCGGCGACGGCCAGGTCGAGCAGGGTGTCGAGCTGCTCCCGGGCGAACACGCCCGCCTCACCGGTGCCCTGCACCTCGACGAAGTCGCCCGCGCCCGTGCAGACCACGTTCATGTCCACCTCGGCGGCGACGTCCTCCTCGTAGCAGAGGTCGAGCCGCGCCTCCCCGGCGATGATCCCCACGCTGACCGCGGCCACCGAACGGTGCATCACGTTCTCCGGCTTCCCGGCCAACGCCTTGCGGGCGGCCAACCAGCCCACCGCGTCGTGCAGCGCCACGTACGCGCCGGTGATCGCGGCCGTCCGGGTCCCGCCATCGGCCTGGAGCACGTCGCAGTCGAGCACCACCGAGTTCTCGCCGAGCGCCTTCAGGTCGATGCAGGCGCGCAGGCTGCGGCCGATCAGCCGGGAGATCTCGTGGGTCCGGCCACCGACCCGACCCTTGACGCTCTCCCGGTCGGAGCGGGTGTTGGTGGCCCGGGGCAGCATCGCGTACTCGGCGGTCACCCAGCCGAGCCCGGAGCCCTTGCGCCAGCGGGGCACCCCCTCGGTGACGCTCGCCGTGCAGAGCACCCGGGTGCCGCCGAACTCGACGAGCACCGAGCCCTCCGGATGGGTGCTCCAGCCCCGGGTCAGGGTCACCGGTCGAAGTTGATCGGGCCCTCGCCCGTCAGGTCGCGCCATGCCTGCACCCTATGCGGTACGGCGCCGCACCTGCCCTGGGGTGCCCCCGAACCTCGGGGACGAGCCGGGTCAGACGTCGTAGCTGGCGCCGGCCCGGACCACCTCGAGCGGCCCGGTGTACGCGGACGCCGCCGACTCCAGCGTGTGCGCCTCGCTGCCCCAGGCGGGCACCAGGTGGGTGAGCAGCAGCCGACCGACCTCTGCCTTGGTCGCCGCCTCACCGGCTTCCCGGCCGGTGAGGTGCAGATCCGGTGGATTGTCCACGCCGTCGAGGTAGCTGGCCTCGCAGAGGAAGACGTCGGCGTTCTGGGCCAGCCGCAGCAGCGCGTCGCAGGGCGCGGTGTCCGAGGAGTAGCAGAGCGACCGGCCGTCGTGCTCCAGCCGCACGCCGTACGTCTCGACGGGGTGGTTGACCCGGTCGACGGTGACCGAGAACGGGCCGATCGGGAAGGTGCCCGGTTCGAGGGCGTAAAACTGGTAGACGTCCTCCACGGTGCCGTCGTCGCCGTAGGCGGCGCTGAGCCGGTCCGGAGCGCCGGAGGGCGCGTACACCGGCAGCGCCGGATAGGGGCCGTCCGGGGCGTACCGACGGACCACCACGTACAGCACGGCGTCGAACATGTGGTCGCAGTGCAGGTGGGTCAGGAGGATCGCGTCCGGGGCGTGCAGCCCCGCGTACCGCTGGAGGCTGGACAGAGAACCTGAGCCGAAGTCGACCAGCAGTCGGAAGCCGTCGGCCTCGACGAGGTAGGCCGAACACGGCGACTCGGGGCCGGGAAAGCTGCCGGCGCTACCCAGGACAGTCAGTCGCATCGAGTTGTCTCGCTGTCACTGTCAGTAGCATCGGTGCCGGCCGTCGTCTCAGCCATGATCTCTACCGACGCGTACGCCACGCTGCGCAGCCTACGCTGGGGTACGCGGCAGCAAGAATCATCCAACGGAACTTGTCACGAACGTGACACCCGCTCACGGCGCTGCGAGCAGCCTACGGGCCGTCGACATGCGCGTCGACGGCCCGTACGCAAAGACCACATCGGGTCAGGCCCAGAGCTGCCCCTCCAGGGCATCCTCGGCGTCGGCCAGCGTGCCGCCGAACGCGCCGGTGGACAGGTACTTCCAGCCGCCGTCGCAGACCACGAAGGCCACGTCGGCGCGGCGGCCGTCGCGGACCGCCTCGTGCGCCACCGCGAGGGCGGCGTGCAGGATGGCGCCCGTGGAGAAGCCGGCGAAGATGCCCTCCACGTCGACGAGCTGCCGGGTACGCAGCACCGCGTCCCGCGTGCCGACCGAGAAGCGCCGGGAGAGCACCGACGCGTCGTACAGCTCCGGCACGTACCCCTCGTCGATGTTGCGCAGGCCGTAGACCACTTCGCCGTAGCGCGGCTCGGCGGCCACGACCTGGATGCCGTCGACCTTCTCCCGCAGGTAGCGCCCGGTGCCCATCAGGGTGCCGGTGGTGCCCAACCCGGCCACGAAGTGCGTGATCGTGGGCAGGTCGTGCAGCAACTCCGGCCCGGTCGTCTCGTAGTGCGCCCGGGCGTTGGCCTCGTTGCCGTACTGGTAGAGCATCACCCAGTCGGGGTGCTCGGCGGCGATCTGCTTGGCGGTGGCGACGGCCTGGTTGGAGCCACCCGCCGCCGGCGAGAAGATGATCTCGGCGCCGTACATCCGGAGCAGCTGGACCCGCTCGGTGGAGACGTTCTCGGGCATCACACAGACCAGCCGGTAGCCACGCAGCTTCGCCACCATGGCCAGCGAGATACCGGTGTTGCCGCTGGTCGGCTCCAGGATGGTGTCACCCGTCCGGAGTCGCCCGGCCTCCTCCGCCGCGCGGACCATGAACAGCGCCGCCCGGTCCTTGATGCTGCCGGTCGGGTTCCGATCCTCCAGCTTCGCCCAGAGCCGCACCGGCGGGGCGCCCTCGGGCACCGTCGGAGAGAGCCGGGGCAGGCCGACCAGCGGCGTGCCCCCGCAGGCGTCGAGCAGGCTGTCGTACCGCGCCATGGTGGCCGCCCTCAGAGGGCGGCGACGGCACCGCGACGGCCGTCGCCGTCAACCGCCGTCGCGCTCTGCCGGCGGACCGCCGCGGCACTGTGCTGGCTGATCGCCGCCGCCGCCGCGAAGCCGAACGCGCCGCCGGCCACGGCCGGCAGGATGGTGATGCTGTCGCCGTCGGAGAGCTTGGCGTCCAGCGCGCCGAGGAACCGCACGTCCTCGTCGTTGACGTAGACGTTGACGAAACGGTGCAGCGCGCCGGCCTCGGTGACCAGCCGGCCGCGGAGCCCCGCGTGCCGGGAGTCCAGGTCGGCGAGCAGGTCGCTCAGGGTGTCGCCGGAACCTTCGACGACCTTCGCGCCGCCGGTGTAGCTGCGCAGGATGGTGGGGATGCGAACCTCGATGGCCATGATGTCGTGCTCCTCATTCGGGTGTGCCAAGGGTGACGGGACGGAACGGGTGCGGACGCTGACGGATCAGCGGCCGGAACACTCGTAGTCGACCGTCGCCGGGCTCTGCCCGAACATGTAGGACTGGACGGCGTGCGGGTCGACCCCGGCCTCCACGATCCGAACCGGCTCCTCGGTCACCACGCCGTCGACGATCCGGAACGACCGGATCTCCTCGGAGTCGGGCTCGCGGGTCGAGACGAGCAGGTAGTGCGCGCCCGGCTCCCCGGCGAAGGAGACGTCCGTCCGCGACGGATACGCCTCGGTGGCGGTGTGCGAGTGGTAGATGACCACGGGCTCCTCGTCCCGGTCGTCCATCTCCCGCCACACCCGCAGGTGCTCCATCGAGTCGAACTCGTAGAACGTCATCGACCGCGCGGCGTTGTCCATCGGGATGTGCCGGGTCGGGGTGTCGCTGCCGACGGGACCGGCGACCACGCCGCACGCCTCGTCTGGATGGTCCCGGCGCGCGTGGGCGACGATCGCGTCGATGATCGACCGGTCGATGCTCAGCACGTGCACCAGCCTAACGCCTGCCGGGTACCGCCCTGAAGTGGTGCCGGTCACGCCCTAGTCGATCAGGGCGTTGAGCAGCGACTCCTGCAGATATCCGAGGTACGCGTAGACCGACAGCTGGAACACCCGACTGGAAGCCGGGTCCTCGGCGACCGCGTCGTCCAGCTCCTCACCCAGGTCCGTGCCGTCCTTGATCTCCAGCCGGACGCCCATCGCCAGCCGGGCGTCGTTCAGCGCCCGCAGCCACGCCTCGGCCGCCTCGGCGTCCAGCCGCACCTCGCCGCCCGCCTCGTCGGGCAGAGCCGCCAGGATGGCCCCCGCCTGATCGATCTTCGCGGTCTTCAGGTCGCCCTCGGTGTAGCGACGGAACTCGGCGGAGCCGGCCGCGTCCTCGGGGTAGACCGCCGGAAAGAGCCGGCCGACGACCGGGTCGGTGTGATCGAAGCCGTCGGTGAGCAGACCGACCACCTCGGAGGCGACCTTGCGCAGCACCCGCACCTCGTCGACGGCGAAGGTGGCGACGTAACGACCGGCCTGGCGGCGGAACATGCTCACGAGCGATCCACCGTCGCCCACAGCCCGTACGCGTGCAGCTGCGACGCGTCGTGCTCCATCCGCTCCCGTGCGCCCGTGGAGACCACGGCGCGGCCCTTGTGGTGCACGTCCAGCATGAGCTCCTCGGCCTTCTCCCGGCTGTAGCCGAAGAGCTTCTGGAAGACCCAGGTCACGTACGTCATCAGGTTGACCGGATCGTCCCACACGATCGTCACCCACTGCCGCTCGGACGCCGGCACCTCGTGGGTGGCCGGCGTCTCGACCGGTGCAACCTGCGGAGCCGCCATGCCCCCCATCGTGCCACCGGTTTCCCGGAACCGAGGAACCGGAACGCCGGCCCGGCGAGGATCACCCAACCCGGCCTCACCGGCCTCGCCCCGAACGCCGTCGGACGCGAGGTGCCGCACGAGGCCGAAGCAGGGCACAGCCACGCCGTCAGGCGAGCAGGATGCCGTGATCGACTGCATCGGAGAGCACCGCGCCGAGCGAGAGGCGGATCACCTCGAACCGTCGGGAAACCTCCCGGGACAGCCCCAGCTCGACCTCCCGCAACGCCCGCTGGGACCACGCCCGCGCGGCGTTGTGGTCGTCATTGCCGGGCGTACGCCACTGCTGCCAGCACCCGCCGGAGAGCGCCACCGCGACCGGCGGGAGCACCTCGTCGCGGAACGCCCGGGGATAGCCGTCGAGCGCGTCGATCGCCTCCGAGCCGGTCAGCGAGGCCACGCCGCCAGTGCTGGTGATCAACAGCACCTTGTCCAGGTCGCGGCCGGGCCGGTGATCGGTCAGGCCGTACTGCACGGCGGTGGCGATCCGGCGGCGCACACCCTCGGCGGGTGGCGCGCCGAGCACCCGGGCCGCGGCGTCCGCCACGATGCCCCGCACGGCGTGGTCGCACTGCGCGGTGGCCAACAGCGACAGCGCCGCCATCTCCCGGTCCAGCAACTCCGGCAGGCCGGCGCAGCCGACCCCGAAGACGATCTCCTGAACCACCCGCAGGTGGGCGTTCGCCAACTCCAGCGCGAGGTGCTGGCGGATCCGCTGTGCGCAGGAGCGGGTCTGGCGGTCGAGTTGCTCGGACCAGTCCCCCGGGTCGGACACCACGGACACCCGGTCGTGCTGACCCGGCAGCACCGGCGGATCCGCGCTGGCCCGCTGCAACCCCTCGTGCGCCGCCCAACCCACCAGCGCCCGACGCAGGTCGGCGGCGGACTCGGCGTCGTCGACCGGGAACCACCGCGCGCCGGCCAGCGAAGGCACCGCGGCCAGCAGCGCCGCGCGGTGCGCCGCCACGGTCACCGCGACCGGGTCCACGTTCCCCGGCACACCGCGTGCGGGCGGGACGGACGCCCCCGCGTCCTCCGTCGTCGCCGCGCCGTCGGGCAGCGGAGCCCAGCCCGCCGCGCCGGGGGTGACCGCGAAGACGACCTTCACCGGGGCCGGGGCCACCTCGGCGAGCAGGTTCAGCTCCGCGGCGGTGAACGCCTGATCGGCCGCGATCACGAAGAGCAGCGCGCCGGCCCGGCCCACGGCGTCGAGCAGCACCCGGCCGCCAGCGACGCCGAGCGTCCCGGTGTCCGGCGTGTCGACCAGCGTGAAGTGCCGCAGCAGCGGCTCGGGCACGCTCAGCTCGACCCGCCGGGGCGGGCGGGCCAGCGCCGGACCGGCGGCGTCCCGGTCCGCGCCGTAGGAGTGCGGTTGGCGATAGCCCGGCACGTACGCCGCACGGGTGGGCGCCTTGGCGTGTCGCACCACGAGCCAACTGCCGGCCGGCACGGTGAGCATGACCGGGTCGAGCCCGAGCAGGGTGGCGAGCACCCCGCGACGCTCGGCACCGGCGGGACCGACGGCGACCACGCCGAGCGGCTCCTCCGGAGCGGGGCCCGTCACCCCGATCCGGGTGGGTAGCGGGCCGCAGCGCGGCAGGTCAGCTGGGCCGGCCATGTCGCCCGGCGAGTCAACCGAGGGGAGAGGGCCCTGCTTCATCGGGTGGCCTCCCGGTGCAGGCGACCGGGTGTCCGGTCGCGTGGAAATTCCGGTGACGGTACCCGGATGCCGGAAGACTACGGGCGGCCCGGTGACCGGGCGGAACACTTCGAATACTCACCGGTAATCACGAGATTACTCAACTTCGGTGCGTGACGGTGCGGGCGCGGACAGGTTTCGATGGATATGCTGCGGACATGAGTCGATGGCAGTTCGTCGGCCGAACCGACGAGCTCAACCGCCTGCTGGCGGCAGTGACCGGGGAGGCCGGCCGAGGGCTCTTCTTCAGCGGCAGCGCGGGCATCGGCAAGAGCCGGCTGCTGCGCGAGGGCCTGAGCACGCTGCCCACCGACCGGTACGCGATCTGGACCATCGCGGCCAGCGCCACCACGGCGGCGCTGCCGTTCGGCGGGCTGGTGCAGGTCCTCCCCGCCGAGCAACCCCAGGGCCTCTCGCCCGCCGGCATCCTGCGCTGGGCGCTGGGCGTGCTGCAACAGCAGGCTGCCGGCCGGCGGATCGTGCTCGCCATCGACGACGCGCACCTGCTCGACCCGCCCTCCGCGGCGCTGGTGCACCTGGTCGCCCGTGCGGAGAACGCCACCGTGGTCGGCACCCTGCGCGACGGCGAGCAGATCCCGCTGCCGATCCGCGCACTCTGGACCGACGATCTGGTCGAGCACGTCGAGCTGACCCCTATGCCACCGGCGGAGACCGCCGGGCTGCTGGCGGCGATCCTGGGTGGTCCGGTCGACGCCGGCTCCGCCGACCGACTCGGCCGGCTGTCGGCCGGCAACCCGCTGCTGCTGCGCGAGCTGGTGCACGCCGCCAACGGCAGCGCGGAGCTCAAACGCACCTACGGCATCTGGAAGTGGACCGGGCGGCTGGAGCTGGCGCCCAACCTGACCGATCTGATCGACACCCGGGTCGGGCAGCTCACCGACGGCGTTCGCGCGGTCGTCGAGCTGGTCGCCTTCGGCGAGCCCCTGGGCCTGCACCTGCTCAACCAGGCCGCCGTCCCGGCCGACGTGGAGACCGCCGAGGAACGTGGGCTGATCAGCGTGGTGCAGCACGACCGGCGGACCAACGTCCGGCTGGCCCACCCGCTCTACGGCGAGGTGATGCGCCGCCGCTGCCCGGTCAGTCGCACCCGGCGGCTCCAGGCGAGCCTCGCGGAACTGCTCGAACGGGTCGGCAAGCGCCGCCGCGACGACCTGTTACGGGTGGCGGTGTGGCGGCTCGACTCGGGCACCGCCCAGGACCCGGCCCTGCTGGTGGACGCGGCGGTGCAGGCGTTCACCCGCTACGACGTGCCACTGGCGACCCGGCTGGCCCGCGCCGCGCTGGACGCCGACGGCGGCTCGGACGCGGCGGAGCTGCTGGCCACCATCCTGATGTTCGCCGACCGACCGGACGAGGCGATCGAGGTCCTGGACGCGGTGAGCCCCGACCCGAGCGACGAGCGGCGACTCTGCCGGTGGCTGACCGTGCGAGGGATGGTCAGCTACTGGGGGCTGAGCCGCGAGTCCACGGTGGAGGAGATCGCGTCCCGTGTCGAGCAGCTCAGCGATTCCGCCGACCGTGCTCGAGTGCACGCCTTCGAGGCAATCATGCGACTGCACCGGCTGGACACGTCCACCGCCGTCCGGCTCAGCCAGCGGGTGCTCGATCGGCCGGCAGCCAGCGTCGCCGCCCGCGAGCTGGCCCGCAGCACCATCGCGTACGTCCAGGCCGCGCAGGGCCAGCTGACCCGCAGCGGTACGGCGATCGCCCAGGTGCACTCCGCGGCGGCCAGTTGGCGTACCGACATGCCGTACCTGCAACTGGCCCTGGAGCTGGCCCGGGGCACCCGGCTCATGCTCACCGGCGACCTGGCCGGCATCGACGCGATCGTCGCCGACGAGTTCGCCGACCTCGCGGGTGCGGGAGACTTCCGGCTCGGCACCGGATACCTGGCCATCCTCCAGGCGTACGCGGCCCGACTGCGCGGGCAGAGCGACGCGGCGATGCGGACGTCGCTCGGCGCCTGCGCGGTGCTGGCCACCAGTCGCGTCTACGCCGGTCTGGCGCAGGCCGAACGGGCGCAGGCGGCGGCGCTGCGCGGCGACGCGGCGCAGGCCGTCGAGGCGATGGCCGAGGCGGACAGCACCCACGCACCGGGCATGGCGGTGCTCTACCCGTGGCTGGAGCAGGCCCGGGGCGCGGTGCTCGCCGCTTCGGGCGACCTGCCGGGCGCGATCAAACAGCTCAACGACCTGGTGGATCGGCTGCGCGGGGACGGCTTCGCCGGGCACGAGGTGCACGTCCTGCACGACCTGGTCCGGCTGGATCAGGCCGGCGCGCCGGTCGGGCCCACCTGCTCCGACGGCGGCCGGCGCACCGTCGCGCAGCGCCTCGCCGAGCTCTCCGAGCAGGTCGACGGTGTGCTTCCGCCGCTGCTGGCCCGGCACGCGCGGGCGGCGGTGACCGACTCCGCCACGGATCTGCTCGCGGTCGCCGACGACTACTCGGCGCTGGAGCTGCACGTGTACGCCGCCGAGGCCACCGCCCAGGCCCTGCACCGGCTGCGCCAGCAGCACTCGACGGCGGCCGGCGACGCCCGGGAACGCCTCGCCGGGCTGCTCAGCCGCTGCGACCTGATCCGCACGCCGGCGCTGCACGCCGGGGCGCCGGTGCTGACCGAGCGGGAGTGGCAGGTGGCGCGGCTCGCCGCGCACGGCGCGACCAGCCGGGCCATCGCCGAGCGGCTCTACCTCTCCGCGCGGACGGTGGAGAACCATCTCCAGCGGATCTACGCCAAGCTCGGCGTGACCGGCAGGGCCGAGCTGTGGGCGGCGCTGCGATCGATCCCGGGCCACGAGGGCGGCGACGGGAGCTGAACCTTAGGCTGGGGCGGTGAGCACCCTCCGCCCCGCGCTGCTGACCGATCACTACGAGCTGACCATGGTCAGCGCGGCCCTCAAGGACGGCACCGCCGACCGCCGCTGCGTCTTCGAGGTGTTCAGCCGCCGGCTGCCGACCGGACGCCGGTACGGCGTGGTCGCCGGCACGGCCCGGCTGATCGAGCTGATCCGCGACTTCCGGTTCGACCCGGAGGAGATCGACTTCCTGCGCCGGACGGGGGTGGTCGACGACGCGGCGGCTGCCTGGCTCGCCGACTACCGCTTCACCGGCGACATCGACGGGTACGCCGAGGGCGAGCTGTTCTTCCCCGGTTCACCGATCCTCACCGTCTCCGGCGGCTTCGCCGAGTGCGTGGTGCTGGAGACGCTGGCGCTCTCCGTGCTCAACCACGACAGCGCGGTGGCGGCCGCGGCGGCCCGGATGGTGACCGCGGCACGCGGCCGGACGCTCATCGAGATGGGGTCGCGCCGGGCGCACGAGGAGGCGGCGGTGGCCGCGGCGCGGTCCGCGTACCTGGCCGGTTTCCGGTTCACCTCCAACCTCGCCGCCGGTGCGCGTTACGGCATCCCCACGGCGGGCACGGCGGCGCACGCGTTCACGCTGCTCCACGACGACGAACGGGCCGCGTTCGCCTCGCAGGTGGCCACGCTGGGCAAGGACACGACGCTGCTGGTCGACACGTACGACATCAGCCAGGGCATCCGCAACGCGATCGCGGTGGCCGGGCCGGAGCTGCGGGCGGTACGAATCGACTCGGGCGACCTGGCGGTGATCGCCCAGCAGTCCCGGGAACTGCTGGACTCGCTGGGCGCCACCGAAACCAAGATCATCGTTTCGGGCGACCTGGACGAATACTCGATCGCCGCGCTGGCCGCCGAACCGGTGGACATGTACGGCGCCGGCACGGCCGTGGTCACCGGCTCCGGAGCGCCCACCGCCGGGCTGGTCTACAAGCTCGTCGAGGTCGAGGGACGGGCGGTGGTGAAGCGCTCCGAGCACAAGGCGACCATCGGCGGCCGGAAGGTCGCGGTCCGCCGGCACAAGCCGACCGGCACCGCCACCGAGGAGGTCATCTGCCCGCAGGGCGTGCCGGACCGGCAGCCCAACGACCGGTTGCTCCAGCGTTCGTACGTGGTCGACGGCGAACCGGTGGCGCTGCCCACCCTCGACGAGTCGCGGGAGCACCTGCGGGAGTGCCTGATCTCCATCCCGTGGGAGGGGCTGAAGCTCTCCGCCGGCGACCCGGCCGTGCCGGTCACCGTCGTACCCGCCGACTGAGCCCAGCAGGACCATCACCGCCCGACCATGAGAGGGAACCCCCGATGGCGAACGCGCTGATCATCGTGGACGTGCAGAACGACTTCTGCGAGGGCGGCTCCCTGGCCGTCGGAGGCGGGGCGGGGGTGGCCGCCGGTATCTCCCGAATGCTCGCCGCCGAGCCGGACCGGTGGGCGCACGTGGTCGCGACCAAGGACTACCACATCGACCCGGGCCCGCACTTCGGCGATCCGCCGGACTTCGTGGAGTCCTGGCCCCGGCACTGTGTGGTCGGCACCAGCGGCTCGGAGTTCCACCCCGACCTGGAGACCGAGCGGGTCGAGGCGATCTTCCACAAGGGCGAGCACGCGGCGGCGTACTCCGGTTTCGAGGGGCATGCCGACGACGGCGAGTGCCTGGCCGACTGGCTGCGCCGGCACGACGTGGACCGGGTCGACCTGGTCGGCATCGCCACCGACCACTGCGTCCGGGCGACCGCGCTGGACGCCGCCCGGGAGGGCTTCGCCACCACCGTGCTGCTCGAACTGACGGCGGCGGTCGCTCCGGACACCACCGACGTGGCGCTGCGGGCGATGGACGGCGCGGGGGTGACCCTGCACGGTCAACCTGTGATCAGGGCCGCATGAGGCGATAATTGGTTGGTCATCGGTCCGCCGCCGGTCGAGGATGTCGCCGGAGGTACGGACCCACGTGAACATGAAGCCTTACCGGGAAGCGCTTGCTCTGCCCGGCTTGCGGTCGCTGCTGCTCGTAGCCGTCCTCGCCCGGATCCCGCTCACCGCCACCGGGGTGACGCTGACTTTCCACGTGGTGCTCGACCTCGATCGGGGCTACGGGGCGGCCGGCCTGGTCGGCGCGGCCATCACGGTGGGCGCGGCGATCGGTGGCCCGTTGCTCGGCCGGCTGGTGGACCGGCGTGGCCTGCGCCCGGTCCTGGTGCTCACCGGGATCGCCGAGGCGGTGTTCTGGGTCACTGCGCCGTCGCTGCCGTACGCGCTGCTGCTGCCGGCCGCCTTCGTCGCCGGCTCGCTGGCCCTGCCGATCTTCTCGGTGGTCCGGCAGTCCATCGCCGCGCTGGTCCCGGAGGACCGGCGCCGCCCGGCGTACGCGCTGGACTCGATGTCGGTGGAGCTGTCCTTCATGGTCGGCCCGGCGCTGGCAGTGGCCCTGGTCACCGCGATCTCCGCGCGGACCACCCTCTACCTGGTCGGCGCCGGCATCGTCGCCGCCGGGATCGCGCTGTGGCTGCTCAATCCACCGACCCGCGGCGCCGCCGAGCCCACCGGCCCACGACGCAAGGTGCCCCGTCGGGAGTGGCTGACTCCCCGGCTGCTGGCTGTCCTGGCCGTCAGCGCCGCCGCGACCCTCGTGCTCGGCGGCACCGACGTGGCGGTGGTCGCCGTACTCCGGGAGAGTGGTGAGGTCGGCTGGACCGGCGCGGTCCTGGCCGGCTGGGCGGTCGCCTCGCTGATCGGTGGCTTCGCCTACGGTGCGGTGCACCGCTCGGTCTCCCCGCTGGTGCTGACGGCGGCGCTCGGCCTCTGCACCATTCCGGTCGGGCTGGGCGGTGCCCACTGGTGGCTGCTCTGCCTGGCGCTGATCCCGGCCGGGGCGCTCTGCGCGCCGACCATCGCGGCCTCCTCCGACGCGGTCAGCCGCCTGGCCCCGGCCGAGGTACGCGGGGAGGCGATGGGCCTGCACGGATCCGCGGTCACCGTGGGCATCGCGGTCGGCGCGCCGCTCGCCGGTGCGGTCATCGATGCCAGCGCCCCGCTCTGGGGCTTCGTGGTGACCGGTGCGCTGGGCGCGCTGGTGACCCTGGTGGTCCTCCCGATCGAGCTACGTCGACGCCGAACCGCGGACGCGGCCACCCTGCCCCCGCCCGTCGAGGCCGACCTCACTCCCGCTGCCCGCTGACTGCCGACTGCCGACTGCCGACACCTGACGGCCACCGGCCGCCGCCCTCGGCTCGAAGCTACGACTGCTCCGGCGCTGGGCCTGATGGCGGGCGCTGATCCTGGCGCAGTCGCTGGTCAACATGTCCCACGCCGACGTGGCGGTGATTCCTTCAGCCGTTCCGGCTTACGTCCGGGGCGGCATGCACTCAAGAGCGTGATACCTCTGAGTCATATTTATGCCTCAGAGGTATCACGCTCTACTGCGACAGGTGGCCGGACGAGCCGGGGAGGAACTCGAGTAGGGCGTGTCTAGCCGACCCCGAGCCGAGCAGGCCGAGCAGGGCCGAGCCGGGCCGAGCCAGGCAGGCAGGCAGGGAGGCAGGCAGGGAGGCCGAGCCAGGCAGGCCGAGCCAGGCGAGCCGAACCAGGTAGGCCGAGCCAGGCAGGCCGAGCCAGGCAGGCCGAGCCAGGCAGGCCGAGCCAGGCAGGCCGAGCCAGGCAGGCCGAGCCAGGCAGGCCGGGAGCCGGGCGCCGGGCTGGCGCCGGGTCCGGACGAGGCGAGGCCGAGTTGACCAGGGCCGTACATGGCGACGGGCGCCGCTCCCGATGATCCGGGGGCGGCGCCCGTCGTACTGCTGCTGTTTGAGCGTCAGTGCCGGTCGATGTCGCTGGCGGTGTCCTCGCGGTAGCTGGCACCGCCGTCGGACTCGCTGGTGAGCGGCTTGGACCCACCCTCCGGCGGGCCGGCCAGGCTCTGGCCGCCGGCGGCCAGCTCCGGGAACTTCGCGTCGAACGCCGGCCGCTCCGAGCGGATGCGGGGCATCCGGTCGAAGTTGCGCAGCGGCGGCGGGCTGCTCGTCGCCCACTCCAGCGAGTTGCCGTGACCCCACGGGTCGTTCACTTCGACCACGGGGCCGGTCTTGTACGACTTCCAGCAGTTGTAGATGAACGGCAGCGTGGAGATACCGGTGATGAACGCGCCGATGGTGGAGATCACGTTCAGCGTGGTGAAGCCGTCGCTGGGCAGGTAGTCGGCGTACCGGCGCGGCATTCCCTCGTTGCCCAGCCAGTGCTGCACCAGGAACGTGGTGTGGAAGCCGATCATGGTCAGCCAGAAGTGGACCTTGCCCAGGCGCTCGTCGAGCATCCGCCCGAACATCTTCGGGAACCAGAAGTAGATGCCGGCGAAGACGGCGAACACGATGGTGCCGAACAGCACGTAGTGGAAGTGCGCCACCACGAAGTACGAGTCCGACACGTGGAAGTCGATCGGCGGGCTGGCCAGCAGCACACCGGTGAGACCACCGAAGAGGAAGGTGACCAGGAAGCCGACCGCCCAGAGCATGGGCGTCTCGAAGCTGATCTGGCCCCGCCACATGGTGCCGATCCAGTTGAAGAACTTCATACCGGTGGGCACGGCGATCAGGTAGCTCAGGAAGCTGAAGAACGGCAGCAGCACCTGGCCGGTGGCGAACATGTGGTGCGCCCAGACGCTCATCGAGAGCGCGGCGATCGCGACGGTCGCGGCGACCAGACCCTTGTAGCCGAAGATCGGCTTGCGGGAGAAGACCGGAATGACCTCGCTGATGATGCCGAAGAACGGCAGCGCGACGATGTAGACCTCGGGGTGCCCGAAGAACCAGAACAGATGCTGCCAGAGCATCGGTCCGCCGGTCGCCGGGTCGTACACGTGGGCGCCGAGGATGCGGTCCGCGGCGAGCGCGAAGAGCGCGGCAGCCAGCAGCGGGAAGACCAGGATCACCAGAAGGCTGGTGACCAGGATGTTCCAGGTGAAGATCGGCATCCGGAACATCGTCATGCCGGGCGCGCGCAGCGTCAGCACCGTGGTGATCATGTTCACGGCGCCGAGGATGGTGCCCAGGCCGGAGATGGCCAGACCCATGATCCACATGTTGGCGCCGACGCCCGGCGAGTGCTCGACGCTGCTCAGCGGCGCGTACGCGAACCAGCCGAAGTCGGCGGCCCCACCCGGGGTGATGAAACCGGCGGTCGCCATCGTGCCGCCGAACAGGTACAGCCAGTAGGCGAAGCTGTTCAGCCGCGGGAAGGAGACGTCGGGCGCGCCGATCTGGATCGGCACGATGTAGTTCGCGAAGGCGAACACGATCGGCGTCGCGAAGAACAGCAGCATGATCGTGCCGTGCATCGTGAAGAGCTGGTTGTACTGCTCGGGCGACAGGAACTGCAGCCCGGGTTGGGCCAGCTCAGCCCGCATGATCAGGGCCATCAGGCCACCGATCATGAAGAACACGAACGCGGTGACCATGTACATGATCCCGATCTGCTTCGCGTCCGTGGTACGCAGCAGCCGCGCGATGGCCGACCCCTTGACCGGCTCCCGGACCGGCCAGGGCCGGGTCACGACCGGCTTGGGTGCGACGGTGGTCACGAGTGGCCTCCGGTTCTCGGTTGTCCCGCTCGGCACACGCTGGTTATCTGCGGGCCGTCATCCGCAAGGAGGATAGTCCCCGGCAGGTCGCAGCGCCGCGTGGGGTGGCGGGACACGATCTACAGCGGGCCGACCAGCAGCCGGTAGTGCTCCCCGAAGATCCGGTCGCCACGTCCGCGCAGCAGCGGATCGCGCAGCGCCGGCGGGACGTCCCGGGTCCGGTTGCGGTCCCGGGTCCGGTCCCGCACCCATCGGGTACGCGGGCGGCGGCGGCTCTCGTACGCGACGAGCGCCGCCTCCACGCTCCCCGCGGCGCGCAGCGACTCGGCCAGCACCACGGCGTCCTCCAGCGCCATCGCCGCACCCTGGGACAGCGTCGGCGCGGTGGCGTGCGCGGCGTCGCCCACCAGCAGCACCCGCCCCCGGTGCCAGCGGCCCAGCTCCACCTCGTCGGTGATCCCGACGTGCACCCGGTCGAGCGCCGCCAGCACCTCGGGCACCGGGCCGCGGTAGTCGGCGAAGAGTTCCCGCAGCCGGGCCAGCGGTTCGGCGGGCGCCTCGGCGCCGGCCTCGTCGGCGTACAGGTGCAGCCGACCGGCGCCGATCGGCACCATCAGGAACCCGCAGCGCTGGCCGAGCAGGGCGGTCCACTCGGTGACCGGAGGGCCGTCGCGGAGCACGGCGCGGTAGACCACCTGCCCGACCGGGCGGGGCGGCCCGCCGAGGGAGGCCAGGGCGCGGACCGAGGATCGCGGCCCGTCGGCGCCGATGACCAGGTCGTACTCAGTGCTGGTGCCGTCGGTGAAGGTGACCCCGACCCGTCCCGGCAGCAGGTCCAGGGTGCGGACCTCGGCACCGTGGCGGACGGCGCCGCCGGCTCCGCTGAGCAGCACGCGGTGCAGGTCTGCCCGGGGCAGCGCGCGACATTCGCCGACGCCGGCCCAGAGGGTGTCGAGGTCGACCTCGCAGAGCGGCGCGCCGGCGGCGTCGAAGAAGCGCTGCCGGTGGATCACCTGTCCGAGCGGGCGGACCGGGTCGTGCAGGCCCAGCCGGTGCAGCGCGCGGGCGGCGTTGCCCGGCAGGTAGAGGCCCGTCTCGGTGGACTCCCCCGTCGGCAGCTTGTCCGTGACGTCCGGCCGGAAGCCCGCCAGGCGCAGCGCCCGGGCCACGGCCAGGCCGGCAATGCCCGCGCCGACGACGAGGATGCGCAGGGGGGAGCCACCCATGGTGGTGTACGCCTCCGGAGGGGATGCGGCACGCGTTGGAGGCAACACGCTACTCGGCGCTATCGGCGCACACCAGGGCCCGATCGGCCCGGCCGGAGCCGGTCGTTGAGCGGCCCGGACCGGTTAGCTGGACGTCCGCTGACGGCCGTCCGGCGCGGGCGTGGCAATCCTCACATTTCACCAGTTTGACGCGTACGGTTGCGCAGCAGTTTCAGGCATGTAAATGTGTCATTGAGCGTGGGAGCGCTCCCGTCCTCGCCCCGACCCGTCCGGCGCCCGGCACGCGCCGCAGTCAAGGAGCGTCATGAAACGTCCACTTCGGGCATTGGTCGCCGCCGGCCTGCTGCTCGGCGGCTCGATCGTCGCCGTGGCACTCGGCGGCAACGCCTCCGCCGACACCCAGATCTGCGAGCAGTACGGCTCGACCGTCATCCAGGGCCGGTACGTGGTGCAGAACAACCGCTGGGGCACCACCGCCCAGCAGTGCATCAACGTCACCGACACCGGCTTCGAGATCACCACCCAGAACGGCAGCAGCCCCACCAACGGCGCGCCGACGGCGTACCCGTCGGTGTTCTTCGGTTGTCACTACACCAACTGCTCCCCCGGCACGAACCTGCCGATCCAGGTGAGCCAGATCAGCAGCGCCACCAGCAGCATCAACTACCGGTACGTCAGCGGCGCCACCTACAACGCCTCGTACGACATCTGGCTGGACCCGACGCCCCGACGGGACGGCGTGAACCAGATGGAGATCATGATCTGGCTCAACCGGCAGGGCTCGATCCAGCCCATCGGCTCGGTGGTTGGCACCACGACCCTGGCCGGCCGGACCTGGGAGGTCTGGCGGGGCAGCAACGGCTCCAACAACGTCATCTCGTACGTCGCGCCGTCGCCGATCACCAGCCTGAACTTCAGCGTGCTGGACTTCATCAACGACGTCCGTAACCGGGGCGCGATCACCAACTCCTGGTACCTGACCAGCATCCAGGCCGGCTTCGAGCCGTGGCAGGGCGGCGCGGGCCTGGCGGTGACCTCGTTCTCGGCCAACGTCAACGGCGGCGGCAACCCCACCACCCCGCCGCCGACGACTCCGCCGCCGACCACGCCGCCACCGACCACTCCTCCGCCGGGCGGCGCCGGGTGCGCGGTGAAGTACACGCCGAACTCGTGGAACAACGGCTTCACGGCCGACGTGCAGATCACCAACAGGGGGTCCAGCGCGCTGAACGGCTGGACGCTGACCTACAACCTGCCGAGCGGGCAGCAGGTCACCAACGCCTGGAACGCCACGGTGAGCCAGAGCGGATCCACGGTGACCGCCCGGAACGTGGGCCACAACGGATCAGTCGCACCTGGCGGCACGGCCAGCTTCGGGTATCAGGGCACGCTGAGCGGGGCCTACTCGTCGCCGACCAGCTTCACGCTCAACGGGGCGACCTGCTCGCGCTCCTGACCGGCCAACGGTGGGGCGTGGCCACCCGGTCACGCCCCACCGGTGATGTCCACTCGGGTTCCTTGAAGTCGGGGCATCCTCGCACCTGGGATACCCCGACTTCTTGGAAATCGAGTCGATCTGGCAGTGCGGGTCAGACCCGGGTGAGCCGGACGGCGTCGGCGATGACCAGGCCGGTCGAGTTGCTCCACCGGCTCACGCCCACCCGGTTGGCGTCGCCGGCGGGCAGCGTGAACGTGCCGAGGACCCGCCACTGCCCACCGGTGATCCGTTGGTCGACGCGGACCGTCTGGTTGCCGGTGGTGGTCGCGACGATGTACGGCGCGGCACTGTTGTAGCCGGAGTTCGCCGGCCACCAGGCCTCGACCCGGTAGCTGGCGGTGGCCGGGACGTTGAACCGGTACCAGGCGACGTCGCTGGCCGCGACCGGGTCCGCGTACCGGTAGTCGGTGCCGTACCGCTGGCCGGAGTACGACGACACACCCCAGTTGGCGCTGGCGGTGAAGCGGCCGGCGGTGGTGTTGTCCACCGTGGAGGACCACGCGGTGCCACCGCCGGTCATCTTGGCGGCCACGTCGGCCCGCATCACGTTCAGGTCGATGAAGGACGGGTCGATCTTGCCGGTGGTGCTGGTCTCCCGGTGCCCCCGGGCGTAGCTGCTGTTCCTGCCCAGTCTGGTGAGCACGGCGGCGGTGGCGGCGATCGACGCGTTGTACTGCGCGGCGGTCATCTCCTGGTTGACGCCGTTGTAGTCGATCTCCCACCCGATCATGAGCGTGTTGCCGTCCCCGGCCGGGATCGGCCCGCTGCCGCCACTGACTCCGGCGTGGTTGCACCGGCCGGCGGAGATGACGTGGAAGACGCCGTTGTAGTCGACGAGGGCCTGGCAGAGCGGGCCGGCCAGGTCCGGTCGGCCGTTGATGCAGATGCCGAGCGCGGGGTGGGGGTTGCTGGCGCTGGAGGTCGAGGCGGTGTGGTGCCAGAGCACCCCGATCGGGTCGAAGGAGCCGGGCCGCATCCGGTTGAGCCAGTCCCCCTCGACGACGACCTGGACCCCGGCGGCGCGCAGCACGTCCACCAGCCAGGGAATGGTGGCCATCAGGACCCACCGAGCAGGTCGGCCAGGCACTCGGGCTTGGGCGCGGCGCTCGCCGGGGCGGGCCGGACGACGGTGGTCAGCGCGGCGGCCACCAGGGCGGGGATGGCGAGCATCCCTCGGCGGCGCAGACGGATGGATGGTGACCGGGCCATGGCGATCCTCCAGCGACGGCGGGTTCGAAACGGATCGACGAACGTGATGACGGGCACGCTATACCGTCATGAGCGTCGATGTCGATACCCTTCATCATCGGGCCGGCCGCTGAAGGAATTTGGCAGAACGTGGCTTCGTCAGGCGCTGCCCAGGGCGTCGATCTCGCGCATCTCCTCCGCCGTCAGAGAGAAGTGGAAGACGTCGAAGTTGGCGCTGATCCGCTCCGGGGTCACCGACTTCGGGATCACCACGATCTCGTGATCGATGTGCCAGCGGAGCACCACCTGCGCCGGCGAGACGCCGTGCGCGCCGGCGATCCCGGTCAGTACGGGATTGCTCAGGTCGGTGGTCTTGAACGGGCTGTACCCCTCCAGCACCACGCCCCGGTCGCGGTGCTCGGCGTGCCGCTGCCGGTCGTACAACATCGGGCCCCACCGGATCTGGTTGACCGCCGGATTCTCCTCGGTCGACTGGATCAGCTCGTCCATCTGGGCCGTGCTGTAGTTGCTGACCCCCACCGCCCGGGTCAGGTTGTCGTCCCGGGCGGCCAGCAGTTCCCGCCACATCGGGATGCTGTCGGTGGCGGACGGCGGCCAGTGGATCAACCAGAGATCCACCTGGTCGACGCCGAGCGCCTCCAGACTGGCCTCCAGCGTCTCCCGCTCCCGACCCACCCGGTCCGGCGGGACCTTGGTGGTGATGAAGACGTCCTCCCGGCGCAGTCCGCTCTCCTGGACCGCCCGGCCGACCTCCCGCTCGTTGCCGTACAGGGTGGCGGTGTCGAGATGCCGGTAGCCGGTGTCGAGCGCGGCGAGCACCGAGTCGTAGCCGGCCTGGCCGGTGGCCTTCCAGGTGCCGAAACCGAGCAGGGGCATCCGCACGTCACCGGGGAGCAGTGCGGTGGGCTGGTCGCTGTGGTCCATGAGGACCGTTCTACCCCGCTGCGTACCCGCCATGCGACCGAACCGGACACGCGGGTGCCCAGCGCGCCGGTTCGGTTTGCCGGAGAATGCGGGTGTGGCGGACCGGCTGGAGGAGTACCGGCGCAAGCGGGACGCGGCCCGGACACCGGAGCCGGTGCCGGAGCGGGCCCCGGTCGGGGCCCCCGCGGGCGACGGCACGGGCCGCTTCGTGATCCAGCAGCACCATGCCCGCAGCCTGCACTGGGACCTGCGGCTCGAGCACGAGGGGGTGCTGGCGTCCTGGGCGGTGCCCCGCGGCCTGCCCCGCGACCCCAGCCGCAACCACCTCGCGGTGCACACCGAGGACCACCCGATGGAATACCTCGACTTCCACGGCGAGATCCCCGCCGGGGAGTACGGCGGCGGCCGGATGGTCATCCACGACCGGGGCACCTACCGCGCGGAGAAGTGGCGCGACGACGAGGTCATCGTGACCCTCGCCGGCGAGCGGACCGCCGGGAGGTACGTGCTGTTCGCCACCGGCGGCAAGGACTGGATGGTCCGGCGTACCGACCCGGCCCCGCCCGGCTGGACGCCGATGCCGGAGCTGGTCCGCCCGATGCACGCCACGCCGGCCGCGGGGCTCCCCCGGGACCGGTCCGAGTGGGGGTACGAGCTGCGCTGGGACGGGGTCCGGGCGATGGCGTACGTCTCCGGCGGCCGGCTGCGGCTGCTCTCGGAGACCGACGAGGAGATCACCGGCGGATACCCGTGGCTGCGCGCGCTGGCCGAGGCGCTGGCACCGACCGAGGCGGTGCTGGACGGTGTGCTGGTCCGCATCGACACCGCCGGCCGGGTCCGCCCCGCGCGCCCGTCCAGCGGCCGGGTCCCGGCCGGTGCCCAGTACCTGCTCGTCGACCTGCTCTGGCTGGAGGGCGTGAGCAGCGTGGACGTGCCGTACGCGCAACGCCGGGAGCTGCTCGACGGGCTGGCGCTGACCGGTACGCACTGGCAGACTCCGCCGTGGTTCCCCGGCGCCGGCGACGAGGCCCTGCGCACCGGGCGGGAGCAGGGCCTGCCCGGCGTGGTCGCCAAGCGGCTGGACTCGGTCTACGAGCCGGGCAGGCGCAGCCGGCGCTGGCTCAGCATCGACGCGGTCTGACGGCGAGGAGCGACGTGTACCTGACCCATCTGGACTGCCCGCGCTGCGGCCGGGAGTACGCCGCCGACCAGTTGCACAACCTGTGCGGGTGCGGCTCCCCGCTGCTGGCCCGCTACGACCTGGCGGCGGTGGCGAAGGCGGTCACCCCGGAGCACTTCCCACTGCGCCCGGCCGACCTGTGGCGCTACCGGGAGCTGCTCCCGGTCGCCGACCCCCGACACGTCACCACCCTCGGCGAGGGCTGGACGCCGCTGCTGCGCGCCCCGGCGTACGGCGCGGAGATCGGCATCGACGACCTGATGGTCAAGGACGAGGGGCTGATTCCGACCGGCTCGTTCAAGGCGCGCGGCGCCGCGGTGGGCGTGAGCCGGGCGCGCGAGCTGGGTGTCGAGCGGATCGCGATGCCCACCAACGGCAACGCCGGATCGGCGTGGGCGACGTACGCGGCGCGGGCCGGGATGGGGGCCACCATCGTCATGCCGTTGGCCGCGCCGAGCATCTGCCGGCGGGAGTGCGTGGCGGCCGGGGCCGACCTGCGCCTGGTCGACGGGCTGATCAGCGACGCGGGCCGGAAGGTGGCCGAGCTGATCGCGGAGTCCGCCGGGGCGATCTTCGACGCCGGCACGCTGCGTGAGCCGTACCGGCTGGAGGGCAAGAAGACGATGGGGTACGAGATCGTCGAGCAGCTCGGCTGGCAGACGCCCGATGTGATCATCTACCCGACGGGCGGCGGTGTCGGGCTGATCGGCATCCAGAAGGCGATGCACGAGCTGCGCGACCTGGGCTGGATCGGCGACAAGCTGCCGCGGCTGGTGGCGGTCCAGTCGACCGGCTGCGCGCCGATCGTGCGGGCCTTCGCCGCCGGCGAGGAGCGGGCCGAGCCGTGGGCCGACGCGCACACCGTGGCCTTCGGCATCACCGTGCCGGCGCCGCTGGGCGACGAGCTGATCCTGGCCGCGTTGCGGGCCTCGGCCGGCACCGCGGTCGCCGTCGACGACGCGGACATCCTGGCCGACCTGCGGGACTTCGCCACCCGGGAGGGGTTGCTGCTCTGCCCGGAGGGGGCCGCCTGCCTGACCGCGGCGCGCCAGTTGCGCGCCGGTGGTTGGATCCGGGCAGGTGAGCGGGTGGTGGTGCTCAACACCGGCGCCGGACTGAAGTATCCGGAGACCGTCGACGTCTCCGGCGTACCCGTGCTGGCCTGAGCCGGCGGGCGCCCCGCGGGCCGTGCGGTCCGCGGGGCGCCGTCGTGCCGGCCTACTGGTAGGTGATGTCGGACGGTGCGTAGAGGCAGTTGACGCCGTCGGCGCCCTCCCCGATCTCGACCGGTTCGCTGCCCTTCGGCACGCCGCGGTACTTGACGCAGATCGAGGTGTCCCGGTCCGGGTCATCGACGATGGTGATCCGGCTGAACCGGGCGGTGTCGCCCCAGTTGGTGTTGATGCCGGCGATCGCGTCGGTGTCCCGGACGATCACGTTGTCGATCACCACGTGCCGCTGGTACGAGGTGGAGCAGTTGCCGCAGGCCCGGTAGAGCTTGCCGGCGTTCTCCACCCGGAAGTTCTTGATGTACACGGTGCCGGAGCCGTTGTGCTGGAAGACCTTGTCGCTGGCCGAGCGGGCGCCGCCGCCGTCGACCGTGTACGTGGTGCCGCCGCGGAAGGTGGCGGCGTCCTCGCCCACGTCCTCCCACCAGACGTTGATCAGGGTGCAGTTGCCCTCGCAGTGCACGCCGTCGCCGGCCGGCGCACCGATGATCACGTTCCGCAGGGTGGCCCCGGCGGCCAGCTCGAACATCGGGTCCTGGCTCTCGCTCTGGCCCCCGTCGCCGATGCCGTAGTAACGCTTGAGCCCGCCGTCGAGGGTGCCGGAGACCGGGATCGTCGCGTCCACCTTCTGGCTGCCGGTGGGCGTGGGCCAGCCCGCTGGCGGCGGGTTGGTCGGTCCCGGCGTGGTGGGCGGCGGCGTGGTCGGGGTGCCGCCGCCGGCCGAGTCGACCGCGACGTCGTCGAAGCTGCCGCTGGCGTACGCGGTGACCAGGCCGATCCGGCCGGCGCCGACCAGGCTGTTGCTGCCGGCCGCGATCTGGGCGCCGTTGACGAACCCGCGGATGGTGCTGCCGCTGGTTTCGATGCGCAGCGTGTACCAACTGCCGGTGCCGATGCCCAGTGACGCGGAGCCGATGGACGTGATGCTGCTGCCGTTGACGGCCTGGAGTTCGGCCCGGCCGGAGCCGAGCAGGGCCAGCCGGTACATCTTGGTGCTGCTGCTGGACCGGGCCGCCAGCCCGACCAGGGAGCTGGACGAGCCGAAGCTGACCGGCCGGACCCGGGCCTGCACGGAGTAGTTGGTCCAGCTGGTCTGGCCGGCGAACTGCCGGGCCAGCGAACTGCCGGCGTTGGACTGGTTGAGCACGCCGGAGCCGTCGACGGTCCAGGTGCCGCCGGACTTGGACCAGCCGGAGGTGTTGCCGTCGTTGAAGTCGTCGGTGAAGACGGTGGCCGCGAAGGCCGAGGTCATGCCGACCGCGAGGGCGGCCACGGTCGCGCCGGCGCCCACCGTGAGCAGCAGTGGTCGTCGGCCGGGGAGTCGTCTCTTCTGCACAGTTGTCCTCCTTGACGCGTGTGGTGGCGATCCCACGGCCGTCCCGTACGGGGACGTGCCGGCACGGCGTGCTGCCCTGACCTGGGATCGGTGCGCCCCCGTCGGATGCCCGGTTCCGGAGCGGGGTGAAGCGGGATCAAAGCCGTGGGAAAGGGCTTTCCCGTCTCTTCGAGGCTAGGACTGTGCATGCATTAGCGTCAATGCCTGACGCTTGCAGGTCTGTTGCAGGATTCACCGGTCGGCGCAGTCGGGGTCAGAAGCTGTACGGCTCGGTGAGCCGCCAGGCCGCGTTGATCAGGCCGATGTGCGACAGCGCCTGCGGGGTGTTGCCGAGCTGCGCCCCGGTGCTCAGGTCGATCTGCTCGCTGAACAGACCCACGTCGTTGGCCTGCCCGACCACCCGCTCGAACAGCGCCTCGGCCCGGGTCCGCTCGCCGGCCATGGCGAGGCACTCCACCAGCCAGAACGAGCAGAGCACGAAGCCGGCCGGGTCGGTCGACCAGCGACGCACCAGCCCGTCGTCGGTGCCCAACTCCCGCTCCACCACCTCGATGGTGGAACGCATCCGCGGGTCGTCGGCCGGTAGGAAGTGCACCACCGGCAGAAAGAGCGCCGAGGCGTCCAGCTCGACTGAACCGAACGCGCCGGTGAACGCGCCGAGCCGCTCGTTCCAGCCCTGGCGGAGCACCTCGCCGCGGATCTCGTCGCGGATCCGGGCCCAGCGGTCCGGTTCGGCCCGCTCGCCGAGCCGGTCGGCGAGGCGCACCGCCCGGTCCATGGTCAGCCAGCAGAGCACCTTGGAGGAGAGGTAGTGCTTGTCCCCGTCGCGGGCCTCCCACATTCCCCGGTCGGGCAGATGCCAGGTGCTCGCGACCTGCTCGGTGAGCCCGAGCACCATCTCGCGCAGCTCCCCGTCGAACGTCCCACCCAGGTAGTCGCGCAGCCGCCAGACCGCCGACATCACCTCGCCCGGCACGTCGAGCTGCCGCTGTTTCCAGGCGTCGTTGCCGAGCCGGACCGGCCGGCTGCCGGCGTAGCCGCTCAGCTGCCCGCAGTCGTGCTCGGTGAGGTCACGCTCCCCCTCCAGCCCGAACAGCACCGGCACCGGCTCGTCACCGATGCGGCCGATCGATCGGGACACCCAGGCGAACAGGCGGGACGCCTCGTGCGGACAGGCTGCAACCCAGAGCGCGCGCATGGTCATCGAGAAGTCGCGCAGCCAGGCGAAGCGGTAGTCGTAGTTCCGGTCGCCGCCGATCTGCTCCGGCAGGGACGTCGTCAGCGCGGCGGTGATCGCGCCGCTGCGGGCGTACGTGAGACCGGTCAGCACGGTCGCGCTGGGCCGGACCAGCTCGGGGTACCGGCCCGGATACTGGTGCGGCTCCCGGTACGCCTCCCACGCCAGTGCCGTGTCGGCGAGCGCGGCCACCGGGTCCAGTCGGGCCGGTGGGGCGCCGTACGTCGTGCCGTACGCCACGTCCATCCCGATCACCTGGCCGGCGGAGACCTCGAACTCGTGGGTCACCCGGTCCCGGCCGGCCACTAGCGGAAGTTCCGCACAACGCAGCAACAGTGTCACCGGGCCCGCCGCGGCCACGATCCCACCGTCCGGCTGCTCGTGCAGGTACGGGGTGAGCAGGCCGTACTCCGGGCGGGGTGCGAAGTCCAGCGCCATCCGAACCCGCCCCGACAGCCCCTCGACCACCCGGATCAGGACGGCGGGTGATCTGATGCCGAGCTCGTGGGCGCGGGCGCCGAATTCGGCGGCGAGCGCGTCGGTGACCGCCACGCTGCCGTGCGGGGTGTGGTGCACCGTGCGCAACACCAGCGTGTCCGGCCGGTACGAGCGCTCCACGCGGTAGCCCTGCCCGCCCACGCCCACCGGGGCCAACCGGAAGTGTCCGCCGCGCGGGTCGAGCAGCCGCCCGAACACGGAGGCGCCGTCGAATCGGGGCGGACACCACCAGTCGATCGAACCGTCCTTGCCGACCAGCGCACCGGAGCGGGAGTCGGACAGGAATCCGTAGTCGGAGATCGCCGGCTGCTGCTCCACCCGCCGCGGGTACCCGGATCAGCCCGGAACAGACCGTCGTCGCGTCAGGCGGCGGCGGGTGGCTCGTCCTCGCCGGCCTCCTCTGCCGCGTCGGCCTCCTCCTTGGTCCGGTGCACGGCCTGGTCGGCGTGCTCCGGCGGGCCGTAGACGGTGTAGAGGACCAACGGGTTGGGGCCGGTGTTGACGAAGTTGTGCCTGGTGCCGGCCGGCACCACGACGAGGTCACCCGAGACGACCTCCCGCTTCTCGCCGGCGACCCGGGCCTCGCCGGTGCCGCTGACGAAGGTCAGGATCTGGTCGATGCCCTCGTGCACCTCCTCGCCGATCTCGCCGCCCGGCGGAATGGTCATGATGACCAACTGGGTGTGCTCACCCGTCCACAGCACCCGCCGGAAGTCCGGGCTCTTCTCGGCGACGGTCGCGATCGTGAAATGCTCCATGCCGGGCTCATACCCCGTTCGGCGGCGCGTCACGCCGGGACTCGCAGATGGTGGAATTCCCCACGTTCGGCAGGTTTGGATTTGTGCCGGCCGGGGATCGACATCCCTGACCGGTGCGAGCGGCCGGTCGAGCCAGGTCCCCGCTGGCGTACCGCCGAACGGCTGCGGTGGTGGGAGACGGCCAGAGCGCGGCGACGTTCCGACCACGGTCGAAGCGGCGCCGTGCGCTCGTTTGCGCACCCCGCCGCTCTTCGACATCGAGGTCAGCCGCTGCGGTGCAACCAGGCGAGCAGGTCGGGTGGCGCGAGCGCCGCGGTTCGCGCCCGGTAACGGGCCCGCGCGGCCGCGTCCAACAGGTCCCGTCCCTGCCCGGAGCCGCCAGAACGGAAGAAGGCCCGGCGGTCGTGCAGCACACCGAGCGTGTCCGGTGCGAGCCGGTCGGCGCGCTCCCGCATCCGGCCGAAGGTCGCCGCCTCGACCAGATCGGGCCAGCGCTCGGAAGGCACCTCAAGGCCCCACCGGTCGGCGAGCCGGCGCATCTGGCCGCCCAAATCGGCCCGCAGATCGTCGTAGTGCACCAGCTCGACGTTCGGCTCATGCCGGCGGGCCCAGGCGTCGCTCAGATGCAGGAGCACCCCAGGCAGCGCGTCCAGCTCGGCGCGCGGATCCGCCTCCCGGTCGACCCAGGTCGACAGCCACTGCCCCACCGGCACGCGCGCTCGCGGCGGTCCCGCCGGGGCGGGACGGCCGGTCAGCTCGCTGAGCCGCATCCGGTCCAGGTTGCCGGCCTGGTGGTAGAGCGAGACCGCCATGTCCAGCGGGTGCCGGGCCACCACCACGTAGTGCACCCGAGGGTCGAGCGGCACCCCGTCCAGCGGCGTGTGCGTCTTGATGAACCGCCGGTGCGACTGGGCGGCCAGCCGGCGGTACACCTCGTCCCGCGGCTCGACCAGCCAGTCCAGCCACGGTGACAAGTCGGTCAGCGGCGCCGGCAGGTCCGGCGTACCGAGCACGAGCAGCGCGCAGATCATCTGCATCCAGGTGGTGCCGCTCTTGGATCGGGTGCTGATCACGATGTCGCCGCCCCGGAACGGGAAGCCGGCCCAGCGGCCGCTGTCCTCGTCGTCGGACCGGTAGCGGTGAGCTGGCGCGAGCATCGGAAGAGCGTAGTCGCCGAGCCGACAGCCGGGCAGCCGAATTCCGGCTCGACGGCCTGTGACACATGCGCATGCCTGGCTAGATTGAAGTATGGTGCCCGCCCACGAGGGCCGGGCGGCGGAACCGGTCTACCGCCCCATCCTCGCCAGCCGTCGCGGCGAACTGGACGCCCTGACTCACCTCGACCCCGCGGCCGCCCCGATGGTCGCCCCGATCCTGGAGGTCGGTGCGGCCGATCGCGCCACGGTGGATGTTCTGCGCCGGCTACCGGTCGGGATGCTGCCCGCCGTCGACGTCAGCGCCCTGCCCGATGCGCCCGACACGGAACTGGCCCGCTGGGGCGTACCGCTGGTGCCGGTGATCGGGCTCGCGGAGAGCGACCGCCGGCTGGTCGCGCACGGCGCGGCGGCGCGGGCGTACGCCCGGCGGGCGCTGGTCCGGCTGCGCGCCGGTCAGGACCGTGCCGGGCCGGACGAGAGCACCGCCGCCGTCGAGCGGATCTGGCGGTTCACCCGCCTGGCCCCGGAGGAGTGCGACCTGCTGGTCGACGCGGGGGACGTGTGCTGCGCGGCGGACGTACGGCTG
Organism: Micromonospora sp. BL4; assembly: GCF_003667505.1. Classification (GTDB taxonomy): domain Bacteria; phylum Actinomycetota; class Actinomycetes; order Mycobacteriales; family Micromonosporaceae; genus Micromonospora. The sequence goes on along the minus strand of NZ_RCVJ01000085.1, from coordinate 5,956 downwards.
GCCGAGCCCCGGGTACGCCGACTGCTGGACTGGGCCCGTCGGCACGCCTGGCGGTCGGTGACGGTGGCCGCCGGCGGCATGCCGTCGACGCTGTCCCGGCTACCGACCGACGAGCCGGTTCGGCTGGACCGCTGGGACTGGCGGCTCTGGCAGCGGCTGGCCGACGCCGGGATCGACTATGGCGACTACGGCGTCGGTCCGGCCGTACCCGGCACCGGTGACCCGGGCGACCGGTTGCCCACCGTGCGATACACGGCCGACGGCAGTTGGTGGGTCTACCGCTGGTCGCGGCGGGGCGGGCGGGGCGACGACCGGTTCGCCGACCTGTGCCGCACGTTGGTCTCGGCGCCGCACTGGCCGCGCACCGGCGCGGCCTTCTCCTGGGGTGACCATGAGCTGCTGCGCCGGGCCCGCCGGGGCGCCGGCGCCGGCTCGGCCGCCAACTGGGCGGCCTGGAGCACGTCGCACCATCTGGCGCACGTGCTGACCGCGCTGCTGCACCCGCGCGGCGATGCCGCCCCGGGTTGGCATTCGGGGCCGGAGCCGCCACAGCGGGGGCGGTCGCTGCGGCAGTCGCGCGGCGGTGCGAGCCGCCGGGCCGGCTGAGCCTCGCTACGCCTTCTCGGTGAAGCCGAACTGGATGATGCCCTCGTCGTCGACGGTGGCGTCCACCGAGGCGTCGCCGAGCAGCTCGACGGCGTCCTCGTCGAGGAAGATCCGGGCGCCCTGGTTGTCGACCACGTGGTCGCCCTCCACCGGCTCGGGCACCAGTTCCACGGTGAGCGATCCGGCCTCGGCGTCGGCGGCGATACGCACCCCGCCGTCCTCGGCGACGTCCTGTTGGTTGGCGAGGTCGCGGATGACGAGCACGGCATTGTCGGTCATGGTGAGCATTGGCGGTACTCCTCGTGGATTCTCGGCTCGCGGTCGGTTACCGCACAGACCGGACAATCGGTCCGCGTACGAGCACACGTGGGAGGCGACAGGAGGGGCGAACGGTCGTCGCCGTCGCATCGCGTCGGGGCAGCTGACGGGCCCCGTCACCGCCTACGTTGCCCCGTGCCCGGCGATCCGTCAAATAGAGGCGGATCAGTTGAGAGCGTGGGTCGGTGCGAGCAACGCGCGGATCTCGTTGACCGCCGCGCGGCCGGCCCGGTTCGCTCCGATCGTGCTCGCCGACGGGCCGTACCCGACCAGGTGAATCCGCTCGTCAGCGACCACGCGGGTGCCGTCCATCGTGATACCGCCGCCCGGCCCGCGCAGCCCCAGCGGGGCGAGATGGTCGAGCGCCGCGCGGAAGCCGGTGCACCAGAGAATCACGTCCGCCGGCACGAACCGCCCGTCCGCCCAGGCCACCCCGTCGGGCGTGATCCGGTCGAAGACGGGTAGCCGGTCGAGGACGCCGCGCTCGCGCAGCCGTCGTGTCTCCGGCGTGACCGGCAGCCCGGTCACGCCCACCACGCTGCCCGGCGGACGTCCGGCCCGTACCGCCTCGTCCACCCGGGCGACCGCGGCCCGGCCCAGCTCGGTGTCGAACTTCTCGTCGCGGAACTCCGGCGGCCGTCGGGTGACCCAGGTGGTGGCGGCCGCGACGGTGGAGACCTCGGCGAGCAGCTGCACCGCGGAGGTGCCGCCGCCGACCACCACCACCCGGCGGCCGGCGAACTCGTCCGGGCCCCGGTAGTCGGCGGTGTGCAGCTGCCGGCCACGGAAGGAGGACCGACCCGGGTAGTGCGGCCAGAACGGCCGGGTCCAGGTGCCGGTCGCGTTGATGAGGGCCCGCGCGGTCCACTGGTCGCCGTCGGTGCGCACGTCCAACCGCCCGTCCGGACGGGAGCGCACGGCGCGGACCCGCACCGGCCGTCGTACCGGCAGCTCGAACGCTCGCTCGTACCCCGCGAAGTACGCGCTGACCTGCTCAGCCGCCGGCCGCTGCGGGTCGCCGGGAGGGAAGGGCCAGCCGGGCAGGTCGTGGATGCCGTGCACCCGGTCCAGCAGCAGGGTCGGCCAGCGGTGCTGCCAGGCCCCGCCGGGGCCGTCGTCACCGTCAAGGATGACGAAGCCGGCGCCCGGGGTGAAGCCGGTACGACGCAGGTGGTAGCCCGCGCTCAGGCCGGCCTGGCCGGCCCCGATCACCACGACGTCGACGGAGTGGATGTCCACGACGAGCACAACGCCGCACGGGTCGCCCCTCTGCCCGCCCCGGACCGTCGCACCGGTCACAGGCCACGATTCGCGCACCGAGCCGACCGAATTGTCCCGGACCTCTTCTCGGCGCCCGTCCCTGGCGGTGGCCAGCCGCAGCGGAAATCCAGGTCCAGCGCAACGCGTTCGGTAATAACCTTCGCGCGAGGCCCTTTTCTGGCGAATATCTTCGTGGCAGCATCAGCGCATGCATCGCCGTCTCTTTCCCCGGGTCCTCGCGTTGGTCGCGCTCGTCGCCACCGCGGCCGCGGCCGGCGCGCCAGCCACCGCCGAGTCGCCCACCCCCGCGACGACCCGCCTGCGCGCGGCCATCGACACAATCCTCGCCGACCCACGGCTGAATGGCGCGCAGGCGTCGGTGGTCGTGGTCGACACCAGCACGGGACAGACCCTCTACGACCGCAACGGGGACCGGCGGCTGATCCCGGCCTCCAACACCAAGCTGCTGACCTCCACCGCCGCTTTGGAGCTGCTCGGCGAGGGGCACCGCTTCGGCACCGACGTACGCACCACCGGCAAGCGTCGCGGCGGGCTGCTCTCCGGCAATCTCTACCTGCGCGGCGGCGGGGACCCGACAATGCTCGCGGCCGACTACGACGCGCTCGCCGCGCAGGTCGCGGCCGACGGCGTCCGGGTGGTGACCGGCAACCTGATCGCCGACGACACCCGTTACGACCGGACCCGGCTCGGCCCCGACTGGACCTGGGACGACGAGCCCTACTACTACGCCGCCCAGGTCTCCGCGCTGACCGTCGCGCCGGACACCGACTACGACGCGGGCACCGTGATCGTGCACGCCGCACCGGCGGACCGGGCCGGCGCTCCTGCGGTGGTCAACACCACCCCACCAACCGGGTACGTCCGGATCGACAACCGCGCCGAGACGGTCGCCACGGGTGAGACCTCGATCTCGATCGAACGCGAGCACGGCAGCAACACCATCGTGGTGAGCGGCCAGATCGCGGTCGGCGACGAGCCGGCCAGCGACTGGGTGACGGTCTGGGAGCCCACCGGCTACGCGGCCGACGTGTTCCGGGCGGCACTGCGCCGGCACGGCGTGCGGGTGCTCGGTCGAACCGTGCTCGGCCAACCCACCCCGGAGGCCGCCCACCAGGTGGCCCGGCACGACTCGATGAGCCTCGGCGAGCTGATGACGCCGTTCCTCAAGCTCTCCAACAACGGGCACGCCGAGGTGTTGACCAAGGAGATCGGGCGGGTGCTCTCCGGTTCGGGCACCTGGTCGGCCGGGCTGACCGCGATCAGCGAGTACGTGGCCGACACCGGGATGGACACCGGCACGCTGCGCCAGCGCGACGGCTCCGGGCTGTCCCGGCGCAACCTGGTACCGGCGACAGAGTTCGTCGACCTGCTGGCCGCCGTCCGGGCCGAACCCTGGTTCGCCACCTGGTACGCGGCGCTGCCGATCGCCGGGCAACCCGACCGGTTCGTCGGCGGCACGCTGCGCAGCCGGATGGCCGGCACGCCGGCGGCGGGCAACGTGCACGCCAAGACCGGCAGCCTGACCGGGGTCTCCGGACTGTCCGGCTATGTGACCAGCGCCGACGGCCGGCTGCTGGCGTTCTCCATCCTGCTGAACAACTACCTGACCGCGTCCGTCAAGACGCTGGAGGACCAGATCGCCGTGGCGTTGGCCGGCTACGACGCGAACGGTACGGCCGCCGCGCGGGTGGCGCCGCAGGAGGTGCCGGACACGCCACGCACGCCGGAGGGCGTGGAGTGCTCCTGGGTCAAGCCGATCACCTGCTGACCGGTGGCCGGGGGCGCACCGCGCCCCCGGCCGCGTCAGGCCGGACGGTCCGGTGGGGGAACCACGGCGGTCGGGTCACCACGCTCGATCAGCGCGGCGATCTCGGCGGCCCGCAGCCCGCGCAGTGCCAGCACCCGGGTGCCCCAGCGGTGCAGTCGGCACGGGTGCGGGCTGGCGTCGTTTCGGCAGACCACGCCGCCGGACCACCGCCGGGGCGCGTGCACCACCACCGCCCGCACCGCGAACTGGGTGTCCTCGCCTGTCACGTACGGCGGCAGGGGAATGTCGCGGAGCACCTCCCCCGGGGAGTCACCGGCACCGGACGTAGCGGCCGGGCGGACGCGGTGGGCGGTACTGCTACTCATCTGCGGTGCCTCCACACTGGATGGTCAGACGGGGACAGCAGAAAGTTACGTCGCCACCGACCACCCGCGACGGACAAACTGTCCCGCCGTCCCGTGCGCCGTGGCGGACGCCAGGTCAGCCCCGCTCCAGCACCACCACCGGGATCTCCCGGTCGGTCCGGGCCTGGTAGTCGTCGTACGCCGGCCAGATGGCGGTCATCGCCGACCACATCCGCTGCTTCTCCCCGGGCGTCGCGAGGCGCGCCCGCGCGGGAAACGTCTCCGCGCCGACCTGCACCTCGACCTGCGGCTCGGCCAACAGGTTGAGGACCCACGCCGGATGTTTCGGGGCGCCGCCCTGCGAGCCGACCACCAGGTAGTCGTCGCCGTCCCGCCCGTAGATCAGGGCGGTGCGGCGTCGCTTGCCGCTGTGCCGGCCCCGGGTGGTCAGCAGGAGCGTGTAGACCCCCGGCCGCCACTCGTGCCCCTCGGCGCCGCCGGTCTCGACGTACCGCTGGATGTGCTCGGCGACCCAGCCCTCGGGGCTGTCCACCACCTGCTCGCTGGACGTCATCGGCACTCCTCACGGGTCGGTGGCCCTCGCGCCCAGGCTACTGCCGCCACCCGTGCCGGGCAGGCCGAACAGCGTGGCGACGACGACCGGTCAGCGCACCGCCAGGGCCTGGATGCCGACGTTGCCGCAGCGCTCGGTGAAGACCTTCTCGACCGTCCAGGTCAGCACCAGGCGGGCGCCCTTGGGCAGCTGGAACCGGATGGTGAACTGGGCGCTCCGGCTGGTGTACGGATCCTCGAGCCGCGCGGTCCTGACCGGCCCGCCGGTGGACAGCCGGGCCTCCAGCCGGCCGCGGGCCATCCAGGTCCCGGCGTAGAGCTGGACGACGCGCGGCTCACCGCTGCCGGCGACGGCGAGGCTGAACCCGTTGCCGGCGCCGCAGGTGTAGACGCCGTTCGGGCTGCCACGCACCGAGCGCTCCGACGTGCCGTCCCGCCAGCTGACGACCTCCTGGTTGCCGTCCCAGCCGACCCGGGTGCCGGCGCCGCCCCCGTCGATGATCTCTCCGGAGCCGGCGCGCTTACGGACCGTCGAGTTACCACCGTGCAGCCCCCAGTGCATCCAGTCCCGGCTGCCCACGGCGGTGAGGTCGACCTCGGCGGGCACCTCCGCCCGGCTCACCGACAGCACCGGCGTCGACCCGGACGGGGACGGCGGCGGCGCGGCCGGCACGCTGACCGACGGCGTCGGGTCGGGCGAGGGCGGACGCTGCCGGGGACGGAGATTGGGTGCCGCCAGCCCAGCCTCGGTGGTGCGTCCCTCCGCACCCGGGAAGCCGGTGGGCCGGGTGGCCCCGGCGGGCACACCGCCCGGCCGGCCCGCCTGATCGTCGCCGGGCTCCGGGCCGGACCGTGTGCCGAGGTACGAGACGAGGCCCACCAGGCAGACGAGCACGGCGAGCCCTTGCACGGTCCAGCGCCGCTTTCGGGCGCTGGTGAGTCGGCGCAGTGCGCCGCGGGTGCGCCCGGTGACGCCGGCGGTAGTCCGGTGCCTCGCCGGTCCGTCGGGCGGCACGCCCCCGGCCCCCGGATCCGCCCGACGGACCGGCGAGGCACCGGACTACCG
>NZ_RCVJ01000195.1 GCF_003667505.1 Micromonospora sp. BL4 | reverse complement strand
CCGGACGGGCCGCCCGGGCCCCGCCGCGCATCGCCGAGTCCACCGACGGCCGATGACGCGCCCTCGAAGAGCCTGGATCCACCCGTCGCCCGCCAACCCTCCGACCCTCCGAACCCACCCGCCGGGTCGGCGGTGAACCGGTGACCGCCCGATCCCTCGGCAGCTCCGATCACCCCACCACCGGCGCCCCGGGCGGCGTCCTCGCGGCCGGTCCGGCCGTCCGTACCATTGCCGAGAGGACCGGTCGAGGCACTGCCAGCCGGGGATCCGTCGAGGTCCAGGTCCTCCAGCAGGCCGGGAGCGTGTGCGGCGACCAGGTCCAGCCAGTGCTGCGGTGGCTCCCCGAAGCGGCGCGGCGCGGCCGCACCGACGTCCGACGGCCGCTGCCCGGCCGCGCCGACGGGTTCGAGACGCCCGGCGAGGCGCTGGACCGCCCCGGCCGCCGAGCGCAGCCGGCCGGCCAGCCAGCTACGCGGGAGTCGGCGCGGTCGCACCGCCGGTCTCCAACTCCAGGCCCTCGTAACGCAGGGTCAGCGACGCGATGGCGATCTCGTGGCTGAGTGTGTTGAGGTGAGCCCCGCGCCACCGGGTGGGCCAGGCGTCGATCAGGTTCCAGCGCAGCACCTCGGCGGTCCCGACGGAGTCCAGCAGCACCACCGAGACATTGCGGCGGTTGAGTGTGCCCTGGGCCGTGGCGTGCACCCAGTCCCACAGCTCCCGGGACGCGGTGAGCCCGAAGTGCAGCGTCACCGGCTCGTACTCCGCCTGGCCCGGCACCATCCGCATCCGGCCCAGGCCGTGCTCCCGGTACGGCTGGCCGGGGATGTTCACCTCCAGCCCGCTCATCTCGGTGAAGTGGCCGTTGGTGACGCCGTTGATGAGCAGCCGGAAGTTGTACGCCCGGTACGGGTCGACCGGAGCGCCCGGCTGCGGGGTGGCTGTGGTGGGCATGTCAGCCTCCGATCGTCTCGGTCTCGGTGCCGCCGGCCCACTGGCTCAGCTTGAACACCACGAATTCGGCGGGCTTGACGACGGCGATACCGATATGGGCGATCACCATGCCCGCGTCGCGGACCTCCACCGGGTTGGTCTCCTCGTCGCACTTGACGAAGAACGCCTCCTCGGGGCTGCGCCCCAGCAGCGCGCCGTCGCGCCACACCCGGGTCAGGAACGCCCCGATGTCGCGCCGGATCGAGCGCCAGAGGGTGAAGTCGTTGGGCTCGAAGACCATCCACCGGGTGCCGTTGGCGATGGCCTGTTCGATGGCGATGCTGAGCCGGCGTACGTTGAGGTAGCGCCATTCGCTGGCCTCGGCGGCGAGCGTACGGGCGCCCCAGACGCGGATGCCCTCACCGGCGAAGTAGCGGATGACGTTGACGCCCTTGGGGTTGAGCACGTCGTGCTCCGGTCGGGTGACCAGGTAGCCCAGGTCGACGGCGCCGCGTACCGGTTCGTTGGCCGGCGCCTTGTGCACACCGCGCAGGGCGTCGGTGCGGGCCCAGATGCCGGCCAGGTGTCCGCTCGGCGGGGTCAGCTCCAGCTCGCCGCTGATCGGGTCACGGACGCGCAGCCACGGGTAGTAGAAGGCGCCGAACTCCGACTGCCGGGGCCGGTACGCCGCCCCGTCGTGGCCGCCCGAGCCGCCGGGACCGCCGGAACCGCCGCCCGAGCCGCCGGAGCCGCCGCCCGCGCCCTCGGCGGGCTTGGGGGGCTTGCCGGAGGACGGCGTGGCGACCCGGGTCAACGCGGAGATGTCGTCGATGTCGGGCGCCGGGTCGCAGATCGCCACCATGGTGCGGGTCCGCTCGGCCATGCTCAGCAGCGCCTCGTGCGCGACGACGTCGTGGAAGCCGGGCGCGGCGATGATGGAGATCTCGTCGATCGCCTCCAGCAGTTGCAGGCCGCCGCGCCGCTGCCCGGTGCCGGTGATCGCGCCGCCCTCACCGACGTTGACCACCCAGCAGCGGGCGCCGCCGTTGTCCAGGAAGCCGAAGACCGCCCGGGCCAGCGGGGTGCTCTCGGCCTGCTCCCCGCCGGCGTAGAGCCGCAGGAACTCGGTCCAGTTGTTGACCGGCACCGCCTTGCCCAGTTGGGCGGAGCGGTCCGGGGCGACGCCGACGAAGGCGGCGATGCTGGTGCTCGCCGGTCCGATCGGTCGGGCGCCACTGGGGACCTCCTCGACGTAGATGCCGGGGGAGAAGTAGCTGGGCATCGGTCCTCCTGTACGGGTGGGCGTCAGCGGGTCGGTGGCGCGCAGACGATGACGATGTCGGGCTCGGCGGGGTCGACCTCGGCGGTGAGCACGAGCCCACGCCCGGTCAGCCGGAGCCGGACCGGGCCCGGGTGGTCGGGGTCGTGCGGTACGCCGACGATCAGGAACCGGCCGTCGGGGTCGGTGCGGGTGACGGAGGACGTGCCGGGCAGTTCGACCCGCATCGCGGCGAGGGGTTGCTCCTCGGGGCCGACCACCCGGCCGGTGAGGGTGCGCAGGCCCAGTTGCCGTAGCCGCAGCGGTTGCAGCACCGGTGGCGCGGCCGGGATCGGGTGCTCCACCTGCGCCGGTACGTCGATGAGCAGCCCGGGGCGTGGCGCGGCGCCGAACGCGGTCCAGAGCGGCGCCTCGCCGGCCTCCAGCACCACCGGGTAGCGACCGTCGCGGGTCGCGGCGGTGAGCACCCGGTCCAGCCGGGGCAGCCCGGCGGGACCGGTCACGCAGAGCAGGTAGCGGACCGTGAACCGGTACGGCTCGCGGACCGCGCCGCTGGTGCGGGTCTGCCGCGCCGGACGCAGTTCGAGGGGCCAGAGGGTGAGCCCGGCGGCGTCACCGTCGATACGGGGCGGGCCGATCGGGACGGTCTGCCCCGCCGCGCTGGTCAGCCAGGCGGCCAGCTCGGCGGTTGCCGTCTCGATCGGTCCGCGCCCGTCGGTGCTCATCGCGGCGGCGTCCCCTGGATCCGGTACGCGATGGCCTCGTTCCACACGTGCGGGTAGACGCCGATCTCGAAGTAGCGGGTGAACCGGTTGATCGGCGCGTTGGTGTGGTCGTGGTAGAGCAGCCACACCGGCGCGATGGTGAACAGCACGTAGTTCGCCAGGACCAGCGGGATGTAGAGCGGGCCGAGCAGGCGGCCCTGGAAGATGTGCACGTCCTCGTGCCGCTGGATTCCGGGGCTGGAGCCGGCGCAGACGGTGCCGATGGTGGTGGCGTAGCGGGGGGACACCCCCTCCACCACGCTGACCCGGCCGCTGCCCTGCGAGGAGGGCCGGTCCAGTGAGTGCCCGAAGAGCAGGTGCACGGCCAGGTAGATGGCCCCGACGACCGTGTTCAGCAGGCTCCAGGTGTGGTCGACGACGAAGAGGAAGATGCCGCGGGCGTCCGACGCGTACACCCCGGCGGAGGCCGCGGCCCAGCCGAAGACCGCGCCGACCAGGAGGCCCACGACGGCGCCGATCAGCAGCCCGATCGGGCCGCCGGCCAGGAGGCCGAGCAGGGCGCCGAAGCCGACCTGGACCGCCGCGCTGAGAATTCCGAAGACCATGACGTCACCCCTCAGACCCAGGAGCGGAAGACTCGGGGCTCACGACCCTGCGCGACCTGGGTCGGCGACGGTTGGGTCGCCTGCCGGTTGCCGGGCGGGAACTGGTTGACGCCGAGCGCGGCGGAGAAGATGACCAGCGCGTTGAAGAACGCGATGATCCACTTTTCGCCGCCGGCGTCGTCGGCGAACGCTGCGGTCACGTAGGACAGCAGGAGCGCGATGGCGATGGCGATCCACTTGCGGAGCTTGTCGCCACTGGGGCCGATCAGCCCGCCGATCACGTTGGTGGCCAGCAGCGTGGCGGCGCTCGCGCCGGCGAGGCTGCCCAGGGCGGCCCAGGTGAAGAGATCGTTCACGGCGATCCCCCTTTTCTGATGGTGCGACCGGGATGTGGTGGTGGTGAGGTCCGGTGCTCCCGGGGGAGCACCGGCGCCGGTCGCCGTCGTGGCGGGGCGGCCGGGCCGGGCGTGGCCGGCAGGGCCGGCCACCGGATGGATCAGCCGGGCCCGGGAGCGCCGGCGGGCGGGCCCGGCGAGGTCGGGCCCGGTGCGGCGGGCGCCGTCGGGCGGCGGCGACGCAGCAGGAGTACGCCCACAGCGGCGAGCAGCAGCAGGAGGAGCAGCCCGCCGACGATCAGCAGCCAGGGAAACCCGCCTTCGCCGGCGGCGGCGACCGGTGAGGCCGACGGTCGGGGCGGCGCCTCGGCGACGGCCCGCAGCTCGGTCGGCTTGTCCTGGTTGGAGTCCACCTTCCAGCTGACCGACCGGCCGTTGACGGTGCCATTGGAGTCGATCACCCGCCCGGGAAACGTCACCGAGATCTCGAACGACATTAGTTTGAGGAACGCCTGTTGCTGTTGCGGATTCTGCTCGGCCATTTTTCCGCCGTATTTGGCCGGGTCCAGCGGCAACGTGAAGCGGTAGAAATCGCCGTCCCGGACCAGTTTTACGCTCTCGCTGTCGAAGGTCGCCAGCGGCGCCTTGCGGTAACTGATCTGGGTGCCGAATAGTTTGTCGTCGTCGTAGCCGGTCTCCTCGCCGGGCGGCAGCGCGGGAATGTTCTGCCGCAGCTCCGCGAACGCCGCCGGTATGTTCTTGTTCCGCGAGGTCAGCAGGGACTTCTGGGCGGTCAGCAGCAGCTGCCCGTCGACCGTGTCGTCGGCGTTGACGGTCAGCCCCATGTTGAGCTGCATGCAGCCGCTCAGAACGGCGAGAAGGAGGAGGCACACCGCGACGCGGAGTGCCTTACCGCGGTTGACTCTCCTGTTCATGGAATCAGTGTGTGTGATCGCTTTCACACGGACAGTCAGCGATCGGTCACAACGCAGTCGCCGATCTTACCGGCGTGCTGTCACGTTCGGCTGACGCCGACGCCGACGCAAATGACTACTCTGGAGTCTTGGGCCCGGCGCGGGTTTTTCACGCGGATCGGCGCTACATCTGGTCGCGGTGTCACAGGCGCGTCCTAGGCTCGGGAAATGATCGTGATCGCGTGCGTGCTGCTGGTGGACCCCGATGGACGACTGTTGCTGCAACTACGCGACGGCAACGCCCGCTACCACCCCAACGTGTGGGGGTTGCCCGGTGGGCACGCCGAGGTGGGGGAGACGCCGGAGCAGACCGCCGAGCGGGAGCTGTTGGAGGAGACCGGCCTGCGCGCCGACGGCCCGCTGCGCCCCTTCGCGGTGCAGTCGTTGCCGGAGCTGGAGCGGGTCAAGCACTACTTCATCGGCCACACCCGGGCGCGGCAGGAGGACGTGGTCCTCGGCGAAGGCGCGGCGATGGTGTTCGTACCCCGCGACGAGGTGCTCGACGGCCGCCCCTACACACCGGGCACCGTTGAGGTGCTCACCCGGTTCCTCGCCGCACCCGAGTACGCGGGCACGGCCGCCGCCGGCTGAAACGAGCGCCGGGACCGGTTCAGCCCGCCGGAGGCCGCCAGTCGGCGTAGCGGGCCATCCCCCGAAGTGCCGCCCGGGCCGGGGTGAGCCGCAAGGCGGCGTCCCGCACCGCCACGGCGAGGGGATTACGGAGCTGCTGGCCGTACCGGCCGGCGCGCAAGGCGGCGCGGGCGATGGCCTGGCTGCGGGGGCGACGCTGCCGGTCGTACTCCTTCAGGGCGGCCGGCAGCGCGTCGACGCCGTCTCCGCAGACCGCACCGAGCACCACCGCGTCCTCGATGGCCTGGCCGGCGCCCTGCCCGAGGTTGGGCGTCATCGCGTGCGCGGCGTCGCCGAGCAGGGCCACGCGCCCCCGCACGTACGAGGGCAGCGGGGTGGCCAGGTGGTGGATGTCGTTGCGCAGCACGACCCCCGGTGGGGTCGCCGCCAGCAGCTCCGGGATGGGGGCGTGCCAGTCGCCGAAGCGCTTTCGGACGGCCGCCAGCTCGTCCGGGGCGTGGCCGCCCGGCGGGGTGGTGAGCGCGGCGTACCAGTAGACCTGACCGCCGCCGAGCGGCACCATGCCGAACTCGGCGGCCGGGCCCCAGCTGATGGCCGCCGGCACCGGGTCGCCGAACGCGATGGCGGCCCGCCACGCCGTCGAGCCCGCGTACTCCGGGGCGGGGATCTGCGGCCAGAGCTGGGCGCGCAGCCGGCTGCGCAGGCCGTCGGCGCCGACCACCAGGTCGGCGGTGAGCGTCCGCGGGCCGTCGGGCCCCCGGTAGCGCACCTCGGCGCGCTCCGGGCCGGGCTCGACGTGCTCCACCTCGGCCCGGGTCCGCAGCGCCGAGGCCGGCAGCGCCTCGCGCAGGATGCGGTGCAGGGTGGCCCGGTGTACGCCGAGCGCCGTCGTGCCCAGCTGGCGGGTCATCTCCGCCCCGTCCACCCTGGACAGCCACCGGCCGTGCCGGTCGCGGATCCCGCCGGGCGCCTCGGCGTGCTCGCCACGACGCACGGCCGGGCCGAGACCCAGCGCGTCCAGCGCGTGCAGGGCGTTCGCCATCAGGGTCAACCCGGCGCCGACCTCGCGCAGCTCGGCGGCCCGCTCCAGGACGGTGACCCGCCATCCGTGCCGGTGCAGGGCGAGCGCCGCGCTCAGCCCGCCGATCCCGGCGCCGACCACCACCGCGTGCGGCTCGTCCATGTCGACCACCATCGCACACCGGCGGGAGCTGAGCCCGCCGGCGATCAGTCGGCGGTGGCGCCGACCCGGTGCTGACTCGGGCTGATTCCGCGCACCCGACGGAACGCGGTGCTCAGCGCGTACGGGCTGGCGTAGCCGACCCGGCGGGCCACCGCTCCCAGCGTGGCGTCCGGCTCCCGCAGCAGATCCGCGGCGAGGGCCAGCCGCCACCCGGTCAGGTACGCCATCGGCGGCTCACCGACCAGCTCGGTGAACCGGCGGGCCAGCACCGGCCGGGAGACGCCCACCTCGGCGGCGAGAGCGGCGACCGTCCACGGTCGGGCCGGGTCGTTCTCCAGCAGACGCAGGGCCGGGCCGACCACCGGGTCGCCGGCCGCCCGGTACCAGCCCGGCGGCGCGTCCGGACGACCGAACCAGGCGCGTAGCGCGCCGATCAGGAGCAGGTCCAGCAGTCGGTCCAGCACCGCCGCCTGGCCGGGCGCGTCCCGGGTCACCTCCTGTGCCAGCAGCGGGACCAGCGGGCTGCGCCACTCGTCGGCGGGTACCACCAGCAGCGGCGGCAGCGCGGTGAGCAGCCGCCGGCTCACCTCGCCGGGCAGCTGGTACGTGCCGGTCAGCAGCACGGTCGACCCGTGCGGGCCGGTGCCCCACGTGCGTACGCCCAGCGCCATCGACTCGGTCAGCGGCTCGCCGCGCAGGGTGGTGCAGCGCTGACCGGGGTGGATCACCACCTGCGGCGGGGTGGCCGGATCGTCGGCGACGAGGTAACCGTCCGGCCCGCGCAGCACCGCCACGTCCCCGGGGCGCAGGGCCGCACTGGCGGCGTCGTCCGGCACGAGCCAGGCCGTGCCGCTGACCAGCGCCACGACGGTGAGCGGCGCCCGGTCCTCGATCCGCAGCGCGTACGGCGGGTCGAGCACCGAGCGGAGCAGGAAGGCGCCCCGGGCCCGGGGGCCGTCGAGCAGCCCGGTGAGGGGATCCATCGCGCGATGGTAGACGATCGCGATGGGCACTCACGGTGCCGGCGACCTGGTGCGGAAGGTGGACGAGGGTGCGGTTCAGGGGGCTGCGGGTCGCCGGTGACCGGCTGCGGCGGGACTGGCGGCCGGTGCTGGAGACGACCCTCGCGGCGACCGTGGCCTGGCTGCTCGCCACCCGGCTGGTCGGGCATCCGCAGCCCTTCTTCGCCCCGGCGGCGGCGCTCATCGTCCTCGGCCAGGCCCGGGGACAGCGGATCCGGCGGGCCGTCGAGGTCGTCCTCGGTGTCGCGGCCGGGGTGCTGGTCGCGGACCTGGTGGTGCAGGCGCTGGGCCCGGGCAGCACCTGGACGGTGTTCACCGTCATCCTGCTCACCGTCCTGCTCTCGGCGGCCCTCGGCGCCACCAGCGTGACGGTGGTGCAGGCCGCGGTCTCCGCGCTCTACCTGGTGGTGGTCGCGCCGCCGGACGGGTCGCTGGTGCCGTTCCGTTTCGTCGACGCGCTGATCGGCGGGGCCGTCGCGCTCGCCGTCAGCCTGCTGGTCGACGCCCGGCACCCGCTGGCCCCGCTGGTCGCCGACGTGCGGCGGACCTTCGACGAGCTGGCCGGACTGCTGGACGGGATCGCCGACGCGCTGGACCGCCGCGACGAGCCCGCCGCGGTCGCCGCGTTGAATCAGGCCCGGGGTATGGACGCCCGGGTCGACGGGTTGCGCGACGGGGTGCTCGCGGCCGGCGAGGCGCTGCGGCTCAACGTGCGCCGGCGCCGGCACATCGGCCGGCTGCGGTCGGTGGACGAGTCGATCCGGCAGATCGACTACGCGGTACGTAACGTCCGCGTGCTGGCCCGTGCCGGGGTGACGCTCAGCCGCCTGCAGTCCCCGGCGCCGCCCGAGCTGGGCACGGCGCTCCGTGCGCTGGCCGAGGCGGTCCGGGAAGCCGGTGCGGCTCTCGCCGCCGACCTGAACGGGCAGGACGAGACCGCGGACCGGCACGCCGACTCGGCGAACGAGGCGGCGCTGGCCGCCGTGCGCACCGCCGGACGGCTCTTCGGGCCGACCCAGACCCTCCCACTCGCCATGATCATCGGCCAGGTCCGGGCCACGGCCATCGACCTGTTGCGCGGCGTCAACGCCGACGACGACGTCGCCGTGCTCACCCGGGTGGACGACGCCCTCGGCCTCCCCCCGGTCTGACCCGCACCGGGCGGTCGGGGTCAGCTGGTCAGCCAGGTGGTGGCGGACCGCCGTATCGGGGCGGGGATCTCGTGGCCGCCTTGGAACTCCTCGTAGGTGACGTCGTAGCCGAGGTCGTGCAGGTGCGGGACGAGCCGGCGGCTGCACATGTCGATCGGCAGGACACGGTCGTCCACCCCGTGCGAGACGAAGATCCGTGGCCGGCCGTCGGTGGTCGGCGGCGCGGCGAAGCCGGGGGAGAAGGCCAGCACCGCGTCGACCAGGTCGCCGTTGGCCAGGCCCAGCGAGAGCGCGTACGAGGCGCCGTCGGAGAACCCGCCGAACGTCACGTCGCGTACCGGGTAGCCGTCGAAGACGCTGTTCAGCAGCCCGTCGATGCGCCGTACGTCCACCCCGAAGCCGCCGGCGATCAGGTCCCAGCTGCTGGCGTCGGCCTGCGGGGCGACCAGGAGCAGGTGGTTCGCGTCCGCGACCGGCAGCAGCAGGTCGAGTCCCTGCCGCGCGGAGCCACCCGCCCCGTGTAGCAGCACTACCAGCCGGTACGCGGCGTCGTCGGCGGCGGGCTCCGGGGCGTACAGCATCGCCAGGAGCCCGCCGCCGGGAGCGCTCAACGGCACCAGGCCGGCGGGCGCCGGCGTCACCGGCGGGTGGACGCGGGCGGTCAACCGGCCGGGGCCGGAGCCGCTCGCCGGCTCCTGCCGCGGCGGCCTGAGTTCGGACACGGGTCACCGCTCCTCGCTGTCGGCGGGGTGTCCGCCGCGGTTACCCGGCCCGCCACGGGTTAACCGCCCGCGGCGGGTCAGGCGCTGTCGCGGGCCACCAGGGCGGACGGGAAGAGGGTCACCGGCGCGGTCGGGCGCCGGTCCAGCACCGCCGTGGCCGCGGCGGCGGCGATCCGGCCGACCGGGTGGCTCGCGGTCGTCAGCGCGGGGGCGGTCATCCCGGCCAGCGGGATGTCGTCGAAGCCGGCCACCGCGACGTCACCCGGCACCCGCACCCCGCCCTCGCGCAGCGCCGCGATCACCCCGAGCGCGGTCTCGTCGCTGATCGCGTAGACCGCGTCGAGGTCCGGCCAGCGCCGCAACGCCGCACCGGCCGCCGCCCGGCCGCTCGCCGCGGTGAAGTCCCCGGGCAGCACCCGCTCCGGCAGCCCCGCCTGGCGCATCAGCCGGCGGTACGCCTGCACCGGCCGCTGCGAGCAGGGCAGCCAGCGGGGCCCGGTCACCATGGCGATCCGCCGGCGACCGCTGGCGTACACGTGGCGCAGCACCTCGCCGGCGCCGGCGCCGTTGTCGACGTCGAACGACGGGACGGTGGCCGAGCCGATGCCGATCGAGGCGACCCGGCCGCGCAGCGACCGCGGTACGGCGTCCAGCAGCTCCTCGGTGGTGTTCACCAGCACCACCCCGCACACGCTGCCGTCCCCGGCGAGCTGGTCCAGGCTGTGCGGCTCGCCGAGCGGCAGCCAGTGCAACGCCACCCCGATGGCGGCCGGTGCGCAGACCCGGGCCGCCGAGCCGACCACCCGGTGCACGTACGGGTCGTCCAGCACCGCCGCGCTGGGCCCGGCGACCGCGACCACCAGCCGTACGCCGCCGCCGCGGACCAGCGCCCGGGCGGCCGGGTTGGGCACGTAAGCGAGCTGGTCGGCGGCTGCCGCGACCCGCTCCCGGGCGGCCGGCGAGGCGAACCCGGTACCGGCGATCACCCGCGAGGCCGTGGACCGGGACACCCCGGCGGCCCGTGCGACGTCCTCCAGCGTGGCCGGCCGGTGTGCGGCTGCCGTCATCGTTTCCTCCCCCCGACCGTCCGTCCCGCGGACGGACGCCTGCCCGGCATCATCCCCCGCCGGGTGACCGGCGGTAAGGGGCGGCAACCCGGTTGTGGTGGAAGCGCTCTCAGGTGTGCGATCGTGCCAGGAGATCACCCCGAGAAAGAGGAACCGCCCCCGTGAGCGCCGCCCCCAGCCCGGCGATGGCCTGGCCGCGTTCGGGTACGGCTCCGGCGCCTGCGACGTGGCGATGAACGTCGAGGGCGCGGCGGTGGAGCGGCGTCTGGGGCGTACCGTCATGCCCCGCTTCCACGCGGCGTGGAGCCTCGGTTCGGTGGCGGGCGCGGCGATCGGGGCCGGGGCCGCCCGGTTCGACCTGCCCGTCGGCGCGCATCTCGCCGGTGTCGCGGTGGTGGTGCTGGTCGGCACCGTGCTCGGCGCCCGCGCGTTCCTGCCCCAGCCGGCCGTCGACCGGGCGGAGGGTACGGACGCCAGCCCACGCGCTCGCCGCCGTGCCCAGCTCGCCGCCTGGCGGGAGCCGCGCACCCTGCTGATCGGGCTCTTCGTGCTGGTGGCGGCCTTCACCGAGGGCAGCGCCAACGACTGGCTGGCGGTGGCCTTCGTCGACGGCCGTGACCTGAGCGAAGCGGCCGGGGCGGCGGTCTTCGGCGTCTTCGTCGTCGGCATGACCCTCGGGCGCACCGCCGGCACGGTCGCGCTGGACAGGTGGGGTCGGACGCCGGTGCTCACCGGCACCGTCCTGCTCGCCGCGTTCGGCGCGGGCCTGGCCGTGCTGGCCGGCTCGGGGCCGGTGGCCATCGTCGGCGTCGCGCTCTGGGGGCTCGGCGCGTCGCTGGGCTTCCCGGTCGGGATGAGCGCGGCGGCCGACGAGGAGGCGCATGCGCCCGTCCGGGTCAGCGTCGTCGCGGTGATCGGCTACACCGCGTTCCTGGGCGGGCCGCCGCTGCTGGGGTTGCTCGGCGACCGGGTCGGCATCCTGCACGCGCTGCTCGTGGTGCCGTTGCTGCTGGTGCCGACGCTGGCGCTGGTGCCGGTGCTGCGCCCGCCGGCCGCCGCCGAACCGACCTCGCCAGCACAGAAAAACTAACCCACCACGCCGCCGAGCGGTATCGGGTGCGCGGCCGACTGCGCCGCGCGCCCCGGCTGGCTACGGTCGCCCAATGCCAACCGACTCGATCACCGCCGCCGCGGCGGGCAGCTGGACTCTGGGCGACCGCGCCGTGCACCGGGTGGGCTTCGGCTCCATGCGGATCACCGCGAACCCGGACCGCGACCGGGCCGTCGCGCTGCTGCGCCGCGCCGTGGAGCTGGGCGTCAACCACATCGACACCGCCGCCTTCTACGTCTCGCCCGGCGGGACCCTGGGGGTCGGCACCGGCCCGGCGCGGTACGCCACCGAGCTGATCCGGGCGGCGCTCGCCCCGTACCCCGAGGATCTGGTGATCGTCACCAAGGTCGGTTTCGGGTACGACCCGGTGTCCGGCTTCACCGAAGCGTTCACCCCGGCGCAGTTGCGCGCCCAGGTGGAGGAGAACCTGCGTCGGCTCGGCAAGGACCACCTGGACGTGGTGAACCTGCGGCTCGGCCGGGGGTCGGGCCCGGTGCCGCTGGCCGAGCGGTTCGGCGCCCTGGCCGAGCTGCGGGCTGCTGGGCTGATCCGGCACCTCGGGCTCTCCAACGTCCGGCCCGAGCGGTTGGCGGAGGTGGCGGACATCGCGCCGGTGGTCTGCGTGCAGAACAACTACGGGGTGGACGCCTACCGGGAGCAGGACGACTTCGTTCGGGTCTGCGGCGAGCGGGGGATCGCCTACGTCCCGTTCTTCGCGCTGGCCGGCACGGGCCGGGAGGCGGGCGCGAGCGCCGACCAGGGCGCGGCCGTGCGGGCCGTCGCCCGGGCCCACGGCGTCACCCCGCACCAGGTACGCCTGGCCTGGACCCTGCACCAGGGACCGCACGTGCTGGCCATCCCCGGCACCGGCGACCCGGCGCACCTCACGGCGAACATCGCCGCCGCCGCCCTGCGCCTGAGCCCCGAAGACCTGACCCTCCTCGGCTGAGCCCCCGCCGGCCACCGGCCACCGTTCTCCCCGCTGATCATGAGGTTGTCGTCCTCGATGCCGGCGTGTCGCGCCGCCAACCTCATGATCAACGGTGCCGGTCAGGGGTGCAGCCAGACGCGGAGGGGGCCGTGGGGGGTGAAGCCCGCCGCCAGGGCGGGGGTCAGGTCTGCACCGGACTCGTAGCCGACCAGCGGTACGCCGGGCACGGTGGCGGGCACGCCGTGCCAGATCGCGCGCGGATCGACACCGTCGGCGAACAGGTTGGAGACCCCGTACACGCGGTCGCCGCTGACCACCGCGCCGCCCACGACCGCGCCCCGCTCGTCGTACCGGGCCAGGATCCGCACCCGCGGGTCGGTCAGCAGCGCCGGCCGGAACAGCGTCCCGCCACCGTGTGCCGTCGCCCAGGCGGCGAGTTCCGCCGGCGTGGTGATCGGGGTCAGCGGAGCAGCGGCGGGCGGATCCAGCGGTGGTCGGTGGATCCACTGTGCGTCGAAGAGCACCCGGAAGCCGTACCGGGACAGGTCGAGGTCGGCGAAGCTGTCCTTGACCGAGGCGCCGGGCTTGGCGTCGATCCGGGCCAGCAGGGCGTCGGCGTCGACGCCGGGGCGCAGGGTGACCGCGTCCGGGTACCAGGTCGGGGAGCGGCGGGGGACCGACCAGGCATCCGCGTCGGTCCGGCCGGTCAGCCCGTGGCTGTCGCAGACCACGTCGCACCATTCGGCGTTGTTACGGGCCGCCGCCTCCCGTACGTCCTCGGGCACGCCCGGCAGCCTAGGCGGTCGTGCCCTACGGCAGCCGGTCGGCGTACACCAGGTCCATCGTGTCGGTGTGCCCGGCCCAGCGGAGTTCGAGGTGCCAGCAACCCGCGCGCGGCAGGTCGATGATCGACGGGCCCGGACCGCCGGCGACCTCCCGGGTCACCCTGGTGTCGGTGCCGTCCAGGGTCGCGGTGATCGCCAGCGCCTCCCGCGACGTCGAGGTGGGGCGGGAGACCCACAGGATCTTGTTGTTCGACCCGTCCTGCCTGACCTGCGCCAGCGGGTGCGCGAAGAGCACCGCCACGATGTCGCCCTTGGCGCCGAAGACGTGCGGGACCCGGGCGTCCCCACTGAACCCGGTGTCCGCCCAGTCGGGCAGGGACCCCGTCTCGATCCGCGAGCCGCACCCGGTCGCGGCCGTCGTGCTCGCCGGAGCGTCGACCGCTGTGGCTGACCGGCCGGCGGTCGTGCACGCCGTCAGCAGGAGCACCGACCCCATCATCAACCTGCCCCAGGAACCCATCTCGCCCCTTCCGGATCCGTGTCGCGAACTCGAAACCCGACTCGCATCAACAGGACACCGCCCGAACGCGCCGGGTTCCCGATGCCGCTAGTCCAGCGATCTGGCGATCTCGATCGCCTCGGCCCTGGTGAGGTCGCCCTCAAGCCGGTAGCTCACGTCGGCGTCCTGCCAGATCAGGGTCGAGGCGGCGAGCCGGGCGGTTTCCTTGCGTACCTCGCCGGTCCGATCCACGTAGGAAAGGACGTGCGGGCCGTCGACCCAGACGGCGAACTCGCCGTCGACCTGGACCCACGCCGCTCCCGGCCGGTTGGTCTCCTTGTGGAACGCCAGGTCGAGACGACCGTCGAAGGCGTCGACGCGCAGCGCGCCCCCGCGGTAGAGCAGCGTCGCCACCCGACAGGCGCCCGTTTCGTCGGGATCGGCGACCAGCACCCGCTCGGGCGGGCCGAGCTTCGCCGGTAGGCGGATCGGGAAGCGCACCGCCCGTTGTGCCTCATCCAGGGCGGCGGCTCGCTGCGCGGGCAACGGCGACGGGGTGCCGGTGGGCAGCACCGGGCCGGAGGAGCTGACGACGGTGACTCCGGCGAAGCGCAGCAGCCCCGCGACGGCGTCGGCGAGGGCGGCCCGTCCCGGTGGCAGCACCGCCACCACCAGAGCGACGAGCGCCGCGGCGGCCCAGGCACGCCACCGGCGCCGTCGGGGCGTGGTGAGCCGGGCGCGTACGCGTGCGGTCACGTCGGGCGCGTCCGGTGTCTCCAGCCAGGCGGAGAGGTCGCGCAGCTCCCGTTCGAGCTCATCCACGCCGGACCTCCTCGCGGTCGAGCAGGCCCCGGAGCTTCGCCAGTGCCCGGGACGTCCGCGACTTCACGGTGCCCCGGGGCCAGCCCAACGTCGCCACCGTCTCCTCCTCGCTGAGATCGAGGAAAAACCGGCAGACGATCACCTCACGGTCGCGTTCCGGCAGTTGGCGCAGGGCCTCCACCAGGGCGGCGCGGCGCTCCCCGGCGAGGACCGCGCCGACCGCGTCGTCCTCGGCGATCTCCGACGTGGGGTTCGCCGCCGCGGCGCGCAGGACGAGGCCGTCCCGGCGGGTACGCGACCGGTGCAGGTTGCGGGTCTCGTTGGCGACGATCGACAGCAGCCAGGAGCGGAACGACGACTCCCCCCGGAAGCGGGAGAGCTTGCGGTACCCCTTCACGAAGGCCTCCTGGATGACGTCCTCGGAGTCCGAGCCCGCGCCGAGCAGCACCGCCGTCCGGTACGCGGACGCGGTGTGCCGGGCGACCAGGAGGTCGTACGCCTCCAGGTCACCAGCCCGAGCGCGGGTGACGAGCACGTCGTCGTCCAGGGGGACCTCCGGTTGGATCACCTTCATGACACCGCCCACGCGCCACGGGTTCCATCCGCGGCCCGGTCAGCCCACTCTCACCTGGCGCGCAGCGTATTGCCAGGAATCGGTGGTGCACTGGAGGGGCGTCGAGGAGAGGAGTCGGGCATGGGCTGGTTCAGTCGGCGGGCCCGGGGCGCCGAGGCGACCCCGACGAAGCTGGACCGGGAGGCGACCCGGGACGACCTCGCCGCGCTCGAGGCGTTCATCGCCAGCCGGCGTGGGGTGGAGTTCTACCTGGAGCCGGAAACCACCGCCACCGACACCACGGTGGTGGCGATCGCCCACGACGGCGAGTGGATCCGCCGCCGGACCGGCACTCCCCGCGCGGCGGGCGCCATCGCGCGCAAGCACGCGGTGCCGCTGTACGAGGCGGCCCGCACCGGCTACCCGGAACGGATGCGCGCCTGGAGCCGGGCCCACCCGGAGCGCCACGCCCGCTGAGACTCGTCCGCCCCAGCGCCGTCTGGATCTCGCTGGCGTGCGCGGGGCTCTTCCCGGCGTCGATCATCACACTGCCGCGTTCGTCGACGACGACGGCGACGCCGGCCTGGAGGCGCCGCCGGGTCGGGATCTCCGGGGCGGAGTCAGACCCGACCCGCCAGGTGGAGAAACTGCGCGGCGATCATGGCGATCGACCTCCGAGATTGATCGCGGACACTGCTGCCGTGTTCGCCGATCCTCGGCGAGGGGGCCGCGTACCAGCGCTCCGCCAGGTGGTCGCCGCAGGCCAGAGTATGTGCGGGACAGCCTTTGCTCTGCGTACCTATACGCACCGGTGACTCCCTGTGCCTGGCGCGTATTGATAAGCAGAGCAAAGGCTGTCCCGCATTGACTCGGGGCATTGTCAGGCGCGGGTCTCCGACGACGACAATCGGCGAAGCTCGATGGAGAGTGCCTGCCGGGAGGGGGCTGGGTCGGCGTTGACCGGCGGCGCGGCGGTGTGGCAGCATTCGCGGCCTGACGGCAGTGAAGGAAGTCGGTGTGAATCCGACGCGGTCCCGCCACTGTCACCGGGGAGTGATCCCCCCTCGTGCGCCACGGCCGTGCTTCTGCGGTTGGAAGGCCGGGGGAGAGCGTCGATCCGGAAGCCAGGATACTTCGGCCGTCGGGATGTACCCCAGGGCGTGGACACCCGAGGAGGACCCGATGACGCACGGCGTCTCTTTCATCGACGAGCACCGTCATGATTCGCGCGGCGAACGCGGCGAACGCGGCGAACGCGGCGAACGCGGCGGCTGCGCCCGCCGCGCCGGTCGCCGGCGCCGCTGAGCTGCGCGTCGCCACGCTGACCGCGTCCCGACGCCCGCGTCGGTGACCTGGGCCGGCCTGTCGCATCCGCTGACGCCGCACCCACCCCGCTTCGTTCGGACCGCCCCCGTGGCGGTCGGGGCGTCACTTTCCGGAGCCTTCCGTGCGCATCCTGCTGCTCTCCACCGCCGACACCGACCTGCTGGCCGCCCGTGCCAGTGGCGCCGACTATCGCCTGGCCAACCCCGCGCGGGTCGCCGCCGACGAGGTGCCCGCCCTGCTCGACGGGGTGGACCTCGTCGTCGTACGCCTGCTCGGGGGCCGGCAGGCGTGGCCGGACGGCCTCACCCGGGTGCTCGCCACCGGCCTGCCGACGGTGGTGCTCGGCGGCGAGGCGGTGCCCGACGCGGAGCTGATGGCCGTCTCCACCGTGCCGTCCGGTGTGGTCACCGACGCGCTGGCGTACCTGGTCGAGGGTGGCCCGGAGAACCTCGGCCAGCTGGCCCGGTTCCTCTCCGACACGGTGCTGCTCACCGGCGAGGGTTTCGCCCCGCCCGCGCCCACCCCGGCGTACGGGGTGCACGGCGACCACCCGGCCGAGCCGGACCGGCCAACGGTGGGCATCGTCTTCTACCGGGCGCACGCCCTGGCCGGCAACACCGGCTTCGTCGACGTGCTGGCCGACGCGGTGCGGGCGGCCGGCGGCAACCCGCTGCCGATCTTCTGCGGCTCGCTGCGCGGGCTGACCGCCGGCGCCGGCCCGCTCGGGCTCTTCGCCCGCTGCGACGCCCTGCTGGTCACCGTGCTCGCGGCCGGTGGAGCGGTCGCCGCGGACGCCTCCGGTGGCGGCGATGAGGACGCCTGGGACGTCGGCGTGCTGGCCGCCCTGGACGTGCCGATCATCCAGGCGCTCTGCCTGACCAGCACCCGCGAGCAGTGGGCCGGCAGCGACGCCGGACTGTCCCCGTTGGACGCCGCGATGCAGGTGGCCATTCCCGAGTTCGACGGCCGGATCGTCACCGTGCCGTTCTCGTTCAAGCGGATCGACGCCGACGGGCTCTCCGTCTACGCCGCCGACGCCGACCGCGCCGCCCGGGTGGCCGGCATCGCGGTACGCCACGCCCGGCTGCGGTACGTGCCCAACGCCGACAAACGGGTCGCGGTGGTGCTCAGCTCGTACCCCACCAAACACTCGCGGGTCGGCAACGCCGTCGGGCTGGACACCCCGGTCTCGGCGGTTCGACTGCTCGCGGCGCTCGCCGACGCCGGCTACCACCTGGGCGACGCGCCGGTGCCCGACGACGGCGACGCCCTGATCCACGCGCTGATCGCCGCCGGCGGCCACGACGTGGAGTGGCTCACCCCGGAGCAGCTGGCCGCGGCCGAGGCCCGGGTGCCCGGTGTGACCTACCGGCGCTGGTTCCAGCAGGTGCCCGGCGCGCTGCGCGAGCGGATGCTCGCGCACTGGGGCGAGCCCCCCGGCGAGCTGTACACCGACGGCGGGGACATCGTGCTCGCGGGGCTGCGCTTCGGCAACGTGGTACTGCTCATCCAGCCGCCGCGTGGCTTCGGGGAGAACCCGATCGCCATCTACCACGATCCGGACCTGCCGCCGAGTCACCACTACCTGGCCGCGTACCGCTGGCTCGCCGCGCCGGTCACCGACGGTGGGTTCGGCGCGGACGCCGTGGTGCACCTGGGCAAGCACGGCACCCTCGAATGGCTCCCCGGCAAGGGCCTCGGCCTCGCCGCCGACTGCGCCCCGGACGCCGTCCTCGGCGACCTGCCGCTGGTCTACCCGTTCATCGTCAACGACCCCGGTGAGGGCACCCAGGCCAAGCGGCGGGCGCACGCTGTGGTGATCGACCACCTGGTGCCGCCGATGGCCCGCGCCGAGGCGTACGGCGACCTGGCCAAGCTGGAGCAACTGCTCGACGAGTACGCCACCGTGCAGGCGCTCGACCCGGCGAAGGTGCCGACCGTGCGGGCGCAGATCTGGGACCTCGTACGCGCCGCGGAGCTGCACCACGACCTGCACGCCGACGCGATGCCGGACGCCGACGACTTCGACGACTTCGTGCTGCACCTCGACGGGTACCTCTGCGAGGTCAAGGACGTGCAGATCCGCGACGGGCTGCACATCCTCGCCGACGCGCCCACCGGTGAACCCCGGGTCAACCTGGTCCTCGCGGTGCTCCGGGCACCGCAGATCTGGGGCGGCGCCCACGCCCTGCCCGGCCTGCGGCAGGCCCTCGCCGCCGCGTACGGGCTCGATGAGCAGGAGCTGCTCGCGTCGCCCGGACAGCGACTCACTCTGCCCGAGGCGCTGACCGACATCGTGGACGGGCCGGCCGGCACCGCCGCCGACGCCGTCGACCTGATCGAGGGCCTCGCCCGCCGCCTGGTGATCGGGATGGAGACCCTCGGCTGGGCCGCGGAGGCCGCCGACACGGTGGTCGAGGAGGTGACCGGCCGGCCGATCCCGGACGTCGCCGCGGTGCTGCGCTTCGCCGCCACCGAGCTGGTGCCCCGCCTGGACCGGACCACCGACGAGCTGACCAACACCCTCGGCGCGCTCGACGGCCGGTTCGTGCCGCCCGGTCCGTCCGGGTCACCCACCCGGGGCCTGGTCAACGTGCTGCCCACCGGCCGCAACTTCTACTCCGTCGACCCCAAGGCCATTCCCAGCCGCAACGCCTGGGACGTCGGGGTGGCCCTCGCGGACTCGCTGCTGGCCCGGCACCTCGCCGACACCGGGGAGTACCCCCGCTCGGTCGGGCTGACCGTCTGGGGCACCAGCGCCATGCGTACCCAGGGCGACGACATCGCCGAGGTTCTCGCGCTGCTGGGCTGCCGACCGGTCTGGGACGAGAGGTCCCGGCGGGTCACCGGCATCGAGGTGGTGCCGACGGCCGAGCTGGGCCGGCCCCGCGTCGACGTCACCGTGCGCATCTCCGGCTTCTTCCGCGACGCGTTCCCGCACGTGGTGGCGCTGCTCGACGACGCCGTCCGGCGGGTCGCCGCCCTGGACGAGCCGGACGCGGAGAACTACGTCCGGGCGCACGTCACCGCCGACCTCGCCGAGCACGGCGACGAACGGCGGGCCACCGCCCGCATCTTCGGCTCGAAGCCGGGGGCGTACGGCGCCGGGCTGCTGCCGCTGATCGACGCCCGCACCTGGCGCAGCGACGCCGACCTGGCCGAGGTGTACGCGGTCTGGGGCGGCTACGCCTACGGCCGGGGCCTGGACGGGCGGGAGGCGCGCGCCGACATGGAACGCTCGTTCGCCCGGATCGCGGTGGCGGTGAAGAACCAGGACACCCGCGAGCACGACATCGTCGACTCCGACGACTACTTCCAGTACCACGGCGGCATGGTGGCGATGGTCCGCCACCTCACCGGCACGTCGCCGCAGGCGTACGTGGGCGACTCGGCGATGCCGCACGACGTGCGGACCCGCACGCTGGGCGAGGAGACCCGGCGGGTGTTCCGGGCCCGGGTCGTCAACCCGAAGTGGATCGCCGCGATGCGCCGGCACGGCTACAAGGGCGCCTTCGAGCTGGCCGCCACGGTGGACTACCTGTTCGGCTACGACGCCACCGCCGGCGTCGTCGACGACTGGATGTACGAGCACCTGGCCGCCGCGTACCTCTTCGACGAGACCACCCGGGATTTCCTGGAGCGGTCCAACCCGTGGGCGCTACGCGGCATCACCGAGCGGCTGCTGGAGGCCGCCGACCGGGGTCTGTGGGCCGAACCCGAGCCGGCCACCCTCGACCGGCTCCGCGACACGTACCTGGCCAGCGAGGGTGACCTGGAGGACCGCGCATGACCACCTACCCGTTCAGCGCCGTGCTCGGCATGGCCGACATGCGCCTGGCGCTGCTGCTCAACGCGGTCTCCCCGGCGATCGGCGGGGTCCTCGTGCGCGGCGAGAAGGGCACCGCCAAGTCCACCGCCGTACGCGCCCTCGCCGCGCTGCTGCCGCCGGTGCGTCGGGTCGCCGGCTGCCGGTTCGGCTGCGACCCGGCCGAACCCGACCCGGCCTGCCCGGACGGCCCGCACCCGGCCGGCGCCGCCGCCGAGACCCGCCCGGCCCGGCTGGTCGAGCTGCCCGTCGGCGCCGCCGAGGACCGGGTGGTCGGCTCGCTGGACCTGGAGAAGGCCCTCGGCGAGGGCGTACGCGCCTTCGAACCGGGTCTGCTCGCCGCCGCGCACCGGGGCGTGCTCTACGTCGACGAGGTCAACCTGCTGCACGACCACCTGGTCGACCTGCTGCTGGACGCGGCGGCGATGGGCCGCAGCCACGTCGAGCGGGAAGGCGTCTCGGTCAGCCACGCCGCCCGGTTCCTGCTCGTCGGCACCATGAACCCGGAGGAGGGGGAGCTGCGCCCGCAGCTGCTCGACCGGTTCGGGCTCACGGTCGAGGTCGGCGCCAGCCGCGATCCGGAGGTCCGCGTCGAGGTGGTCCGCCGTCGGCTCGCCGCCGACGCCGATCCGGCCGGCTTCGCCGCCCGCTGGGCCGACGCCGACGCCGAGGTCGCCGCGCAGGTGGCCACCGCCCGGCGCCGGCTTGCGGGGGTACGGCTGCCCGACGCCGCGCTGCGGCAGATCGCCGAGGTGTGTGCCGCGTTCGATGTGGACGGAATGCGCGCCGACATCGTCACCGCCCGCACCGCGCTGGCGCACGCGGCCTGGCACGGCCGGGACCGGGTCACCATCGACGACGTCCGGGTGGCCGCCCGGCTGGCTCTGCCGCACCGTCGCCGCCGCGACCCGTTCGACACCCCCGGCCTCGACGAGAAGCGCCTCGACGAGGCGTTGCAGCGCGCCCAGGACGCCCATCCCGACGACCCGGACGACGACGGTCCGCGCGACGGTGGCCCGGACGGTTCGGGTCCGGACGGCGGCGGCCCGGGTGGCGGGCCCGGCGGGCAGGGCCCCGACGGCAGTGGGCCGGACGGGCGTGGTCCGGACGGGCGTGGTCCGGACGGGCGTGACCGCGATGGCAGTGGCTCCGATCCGAGCGGCGGGGCTGGTCGCGGCCAACAGCCGCAGGGGCCCGCCAGCGGCGTGGACGAACGTGCCACCGGCGACGCCGAGCGGGGCTCCGGCGCGGAACCCGCAGCGACCGGGGCCGGCCCGGACGGGTCTGGCGAGGCGCGGTCGGATGACAGCCCGGGTGGGCCACGCCAGCGGGCCGGGCGCGGCGGGCCGGACGGCGACGACGACCAGGGCCGGTCCGGTGCGGGCGGCCAGCCGGTGGCCGTACCCCGGGGTGGGTTGAAGGCCCGGGTGCTCACCGCGCCCGGCGTGGGTGACGGAGTGCCCGGCCGACGTTCACGTGCCCGCACCGGGCGTGGCCGGACCACCGGCTCCCGGCTGCCGGCCGGCGAGGTGGGCGCGCTGCACCTGCCGGCCACCATCCGCGCCGCCGCGCCGCATCAGGCATCCCGTGGGCGGCGGACCGGACCCCTGCGGTTGCGCCCGCGCGACGTGCGTGCGGCGGTCCGCGAGGGGCGCGAGGGCAACCTGGTGCTGTTCGTGGTCGACGCCAGCGGCTCGATGGGCGCCCGGCAGCGGATGACCACCGTGAAGGACGCGGTGCTCGCCCTGCTCACCGACGCGTACCAGCGGCGGGACAAGGTGGCGGTGATCGCGTTCCGGGGCACCGGCGCGCGGACGCTGCTGCCGGCCACCTCCTCGGTGCTGGCCGCGTCGACCCGGCTGGCCGAGCTGCCCACCGGCGGGCGTACGCCGCTGGCCGAGGGCCTGCTCGCCGCCGCGGACCTGCTGCGGGTGGAGCGGCTGCGCGACCCGAAGCGCCGCCCGCTGGTGCTGATCGTCACCGACGGCCGGGCCACCGCCGGCAACCGCCCGCTGGACCGCGCGGCGGGAGCGGCGGCGGTGCTCGCCGCCACCGGCGCGCCCTGCGTCGTCGTGGACTGCGAATCGGGCCCCGTGCGCCTGCACCTGGCCCGCCGCCTGGCGACCCAGCTCAACAACGCCCCCCACCAT
>NZ_RCVJ01000037.1 GCF_003667505.1 Micromonospora sp. BL4 | reverse complement strand
GGCCGGCCGACACCCCCCGGGCCGGCCGACGACGGCAGTCGGTCGACACCCCCCGGGGTCGGCCGGCTGTCACCCGGAGCCGACCGGATCCCCAGGCGGCGTCGCGGGGTGGAGGGAGCTGGCGGGGCGGGACGCGTCCCCGCGCTCCGCCGCCCCCCATCGGGCGGAGCGCGGGGACCCCCCGTCCCGGCTACTGCAGGAACGCCCCCAGGGGCGAGAGCAGCAACCGGCCGAGCGCCGCGGCGTTGTCGTCCAACCGCGTGCGCTCACACTCGCGGGCGTCCGGATCGTGCCGGCACCGCCAGATCTTCTGCGCGTTGCGCCAGGCGACATCGCGGGTGTACTCGACCAGTTCCCCCTGGTACCAGTCGTCGATGTCGCCGTTGAGCATGTCGATGAGCAGCTGCCACCGCTCCAGGTAACCCCGACGAAGGCCGGGGATCTTGTCCGCGAAGATGTTGTTGATCTCCAGGTAGTCGTGGTGCTGGTCGCTGCCGTCGACCGGCTCCGACTCCAGGTGGTCGAACGTGGTGACCAGCGCGAACGGCAGGTCGAAGTTGATGTGCGCGTTGACCCCGGCGGCCGCCGACGGCAGCGGCCGGGCGTCCGGCCCGCGCATCCGCTCGAACAGGCACGACCACGCCTTCGGGGTGCCCGGGCTGGAGTCGGTCCACAGTCGCATCGCGTCGAAATACCGCGCGGCGAACTCGACGTCCAGCCGGGACAGGAACACCGGGTCGACGAAGCGGTCGTCGTACAGCCCGTCGAGGACGCTGCTGGTGATGGTCAGGTAGAGCTTGTTGAAGTCGGCCAACGGACAGCTCTCCTCCAACGGAGGCAGCCGGACCAGCATGTCCTGGAGCTTGGTGAGGTGGTCGACGACGGCCGGCACGTCCGCCGGATGGTCGGCGAGCAGGTCGACGATGTCCCGGTGCACGGGCCCCCAGACCGGTTCGGTCATCTCTCCTCCATGGGTGGTCCGCGGCACCCCCGTGCCGCCGTCGACGGTGCTCAGCCTTTCAGCCGACACCGACCGCCGGATCAGTAGAACGACGTATCCGGGCGCGCACAGGCGCCGGCTGACCGACCGGTCGGTCAGCCGCGCCGGTTGCGCAACTGGATGGCGCTGGCCTGAACGCGGGTACGGACCTGGAGCTTGTCGAAGATGTGCGACACGTGCACGCCGATCGTCCGCTCGCTGATGAACAGCCGCTGCCCGATCTCCTTGTTGGTCAGTCCCTCGGCGACCAGGGCGAGCACCTCCCGCTCCCGCGCGGTGAGCGTCGCCAACTCGTCGTCGGCCGGCTCGGTCGGGGTCGCGCCCCGCAGACGGTCGGTGGCCTCGCGCTCCTCCAGCGACACCCGGGCCCGCCCGGCCAGCTCCCGGATCTCCGAGGTCAACGGCACCGCGCCGAGCCCCTGCGCCACCCGGTACGCCTCGCGCAGCAGTTTGGCGGCGGTGGCCACCCGGCTGCGCCGGGCCAGCAGCGCCTCGGCCTGCCGCAACCGCGAGTACGCCGCCGGGTAGGGGTGGTTGCGTCGCTCCCATTCGGCGACCGAGTTGGCCCACAGCTCCGGGTCGCTGCCGTCGAGCCGACTCACCTCGGCGGCGCAGAGCGCCAGGAAGCCGTCCACCACCGAACGGACCGGACGTGCCGCGGACGCGCTCTTGCGCGCGACCCGCTCGGCCACGTCCCGCAGCCGCCGCACCGCCGTCGGGTCGACGGCCACCGTACGGCTGGCGTGCGCC
This sequence comes from Micromonospora sp. BL4, assembly GCF_003667505.1. Classification (GTDB taxonomy): domain Bacteria; phylum Actinomycetota; class Actinomycetes; order Mycobacteriales; family Micromonosporaceae; genus Micromonospora. Next base: position 21,110 of record NZ_RCVJ01000037.1, on the reverse strand, counting down.
TCCGCCTCGGCGCGCAGGCCGTGCCAGACCAGCGCGGACAGGATGGTCACGTCGTCGGAGCGGCTCTCGGTCAGCCCGCGCTGCACCGCCTGCCGCGCCACGTCGTGCCGGCCCTCCCACATGGCCAGCCCGGCGCGCAGGGTGAGCAGCGGGATGACGTGCCGGGCACCGCCGCCGGCGAGCACCGTGGCCACCGCGTCGAGGTCCCGGTCGGCGGCGGTGATGTCGCCGTAGCCCACCGAGAGCCGGCACCGGGCCAGCAGCAGCTCGACGGCGTCCGCTCCGGACGGGCGGTGCCGCAGCGCGGCGGCGACCACCTTCTCCGCCTCGGCCCACTGGCCCACGCGGAACAGCCCGTTGGTGGCGATGGCCAGCAGCCGGGTCTCCCAGGTGCGGCCCAGCCCCAGCTCGGCCACCCGCTCGGCGCCCCGGCGGGCCACCACCACCCCCTCCTCGAGGATGTTCAGCGGGCCGGTCAGCAGCTCGGCCAGGTGCAGGTACGCGCAGGCCACGTCCTCCGGCCGGCCGGCGCGCTCGGCGGTGTCGAGCGCCTGGCGCATCACCGCCAGTCCGGCGTCCGGGTCTTCCAGGTAGGCCTCGCTGAAGCCGAGCGCGGAGCTTGCCAGCACCACCTCGGTGGTGGATCCCTCCACCGTGGCGGCCAGCGCCAGCGCCTCCCTGGCCCGCCGGCCGGCGTCGGCGTACCGGCCGAGGTGCAGCAGCAGCTCGGCCAGGTGCGCGGCGGCGGTGGCCCGCTCACCCGTGGAGCAGTCCGCCGCTTCCAACGCCCGCTGGTACTCCTCCTCGGCCAGCGCCGAGCGCCCGGCGGCGGCCAGGTAGCGGGCCCGGCGGATGTGCAGCGCGCAGCTCGGCTCGCCGCCCTGCACCACGGCGAGCTCCTCCAGCAGGGCCAGCGCCCGGGCGTGCTCCCCACAGTGGTGGGCCGCCTCGGCGGCGTGCCCGAGCAGCTCGACCCGGTCCACACCCGGCGTGCCCGGGTCGCCGGCCAGCTGCAAGGCCGCCGACCAGTGCCGGTGCGCCTCGGCGTAGCCGTGCAGCCGCTCGGCCTCCTGCGCGGCGGCCACCGCCGCCGGCAGCGCCCGGGCCGGTTCGCCGGCCAGCCGCCAGTGGTGCGCCAGTCGGGCCTGGTGCAGTTCGGCCGGCGCGGCGGTCAGCGCCTCGGCGTAGCGACGGTGCAACCCGGAGCGCTCGGCGGGCAGCAGCTCGTGCGCCAGGACCTCGGCGACGAGCCGGTGCCGTAGCCGGTAGCCGTCGTCGGCGCCGACCAGCAGCCGGTGCGCCACCGCGGCGCGGGCCGCCTCGATCAGCTCCTCCTCGGGCAGCCGGAGCACCTCGGCGAGCAGCCAGTGCTCCACCGGCTCGACGCCGGCGGCCACCGCGTGCACCACCGCGTGCGCGTGCTGGGGCAGCGCGTCGACCCGGGCGAGGAAGATCTCACGCAGCGTCTCGGACAGCCCGTCCCGGCCGTCGCGCAGGTCGCGGGCCAACTCCTCGATGACGAACGGGTTGCCGCCGCTGCGCTGCCACACCTGCTCGGCCGCGTCGGAGGCGAGCTCCCGGCCGACCACCGCGGCGGCGAGCCGTTCGGTGCCGGCGCGGTCCAGTGGAGCCAGGTCGAGCACCCGCACCGTCCGCAGTCGACGCAGCTCGGTGAGGACCCGGCGCAGCGGGTGCGCGCCCTGCAACGACTCGGCGCGGACCGCGGCCAGCACCGAGAGCTGGAGGTCGCCGAGGCCGGCCAGCAGGTACAGCAGCAGCTGGCGGGTGCTCCGGTCGACCCACTGGAGGTCGTCCAGGATCAGCACCAGCGGCCGGCCCTCGGCGATCAGATGCAGACCGCGGGAGACCCGCTCCAGCAGCGCGCCCGCGCCGTCCGGGCCGGCGGTCTCGTCGGCGAACATCTGCAACAGACCGCGTACGGCCGAGGAGGTGCGCGCCTGTGCGGCGGACAGGTCGGCGTCGAAGCGTCGCAGTGCCTGCAACAGCGGGTGCAGCGGGGAGGCGTCGCCGATGTCCAGGCAGCTGCCGGTGAGCACCAGGGCGCCCTGGTCACGCAACCGGGCGCCGATCTCGCCGAGCAGCCGGGTCTTGCCCACGCCGCTCTCACCGGTCAGGAAGACGGCGGCGGTCTGCCCGTGCGTGACGTCACCGAGCAGCGCGGACCGAACCGTCTGCACCAGCTCCGCTCGGCCCACGAGCGGGGCGGTGTCCACATCGCTGGCCATGGCACGCAGCCTAATCACACGCCCCCGTACCGTTCTACGGCCATCTGCCGCTTGTGGTACTCCTCGCGTCGACATTGCGACTAAAGGTTGCGGTTGGCCGACATACGTCGTTCTGCCGATCCCCCGTCAGCGCAGGAATGCCAATCTCCGAAGGTCTGCAGGCAGCAGTGGGAGAGAGGCCGGTGCGAATACCCATGACCACCATCGTCACGCAGCGGACCAGCACCCCGCACTGGCCGGTGCCGCAGGAGCGACGCACCGTGACCGTGCTCTTCGCCGACATCGTCGGTTCCAGCGCGCTGGTCGAGCGACTGGACCCGGAGGACGTCCGGGCGCTGCAACAGGCCTACTTCGACACCGTCGCCGGTGTGCTGCACCGCTGGCACGGGGTGGTCGAGAAGTACGTCGGCGACGCGGTGATGGCGCTCTTCGGTGCGCGCCACTCCGATGGCTTCGACGCGTACCGCGCGGTCCGCGCCGGGCTGGAGATCCAGGCCGCGCTGGACCGCCGGCCGATGGTCGGTGACATCACGCTGCGGGTACGCGTCGGTGTGGCCACCGGCGAGGTGGTGGTCGACCTGGGCAGCGCGGTCGACGGCGGTCACGGCGTGGCCAGCGGCGCGGTGATCACCGCCGCGGCCCGCCTGCAGGAGTACGCGCCACCCGGCGCCGTCGCGCTCTGTGCGGCCACCGCCCGGGCCACCGCCGGTCTGATCGCCCAGCGTCAACTGGCGCCGGTCACCGGGCGGGTGCCGCCGGCGCCGGTCTGGCACGCGGTCGGCCCCGTACGCCCGAGTGCCGACCCGCACGACGGCCCGCTGATCGGCCGCCGTCGCGAGCTGGCCACCGTACGCGACCAGCTGAGCCGGGCGGTCCGCGAGCACAGCCCGCGCTGGGTGTCGCTGGTCGGCCCGACGGGCAGCGGCCGCAGTCGGCTGCTGCACGAGCTGACCACGTCGCTGACGACGGTGGACGGGGTGGCGGTGCGCTGGTGCGTGGCGGCCTGCCAGCCGTACCCGGATCAGGTGCTCGCGCCGGTCGCGGACCTGCTGCGCGAATTCGCCGGGATCCGCCACGGCGCGGGCCCGGCGGTGGTCCGCGACCGGTTGACGGCGACCCTGACGCCGCTGCTTCCGCCGGCCCGGGTCGCCGCGGCGGTTCCGGCGCTGGAACGGTTGCTGGCCACCCCGGACGGCTCGGCGGTCTCGCTGGCCGGCGCCGCGGCCTGCCGGGACGCCCTGCTGCGCCTGGCCGCCCAACGGCCGCTGATCGTCGCCGTGGACGACCTGGACCGGGCCGCCCCCGCGGTGAGCCGGTTCCTGCACGCGCTGTTCACCGCCGCCTCGGCGCGCGGGCTGCCGCTGGCCGTGGTCACCCTGCACCAGCCGCACTGGGCCGACACCCGACCCGGTACGGCCCGGCGCGTGGCGGTCCGGCCGCTGGCCACGGTGCAGAGCGGGCGGCTGCTGCGCCTCCTGCTGACCCGGGCCGGGCAACCGGTGGCGCTGGTCGACCGACTGCTGCCGATGGTGGGCGGGCGTCCCGGGCACGCGGCGGCGTACGTGCGTTCCATCGTCGACGGCGCGGACCCGGCGGCGCTTCCGCTGCCCGACGACGTGCACCGGGCGGTCGGCGCGGAGCTGGACCGGCTCGACGGTGAGCGGCGGGCGGTGCTGATGGCCGCCGCAACCCTGGGCGGCGTCACCGCCGGCGCGATGCTGGACCGGGCGCTCGGCTGGACGCCGGGGCGGTGCGGGCCGGTGCTGCGCGGGCTCGTCGCCGCCGGGCTGCTGGTCCCCCGCCGGGCCGGCGGGTACGCGTTCGCCGCGCCCGCGCTGCGCCGGCTCGCCGCCGAGCGACTGCCCCGGGCACTGCGGGCCGTCTTCGCCCGCCGCGCGGGCGACGGCGCCCAGGTCGACGTCACCCACCCGGACGCGGTCGAGCGTAACGACGGCTCCGCCCCCGACCGGCCCACCGCGGTCGCCGTCGCCGTCCCCGTCGCCGTCCCCGTCGCCGTCCCCGTCGCCGTCCCCGCCACGCACCGCGCGGACGACCCCGCTACCGCACGGCGCCCGGACACCCCCCGGATCGCTCGTCCAGCGCCCGTGCGGCGGTTCTGGACGACCGCGCCTTCGGGCGACGTGCCGCCGGACCGATCCGCCGCCGCGCTCGCCCCGACCCGCACGGCGCAGGTGGCCACGCCGGCGCTGCGCTCCATCGCGGGCGGCGACCGGAGCCCGGGCGTGTACCGGACGCCGGCACCGGTCCCGGCGGCGCCCGTCGTGCCGGAGTCGTCCGTGCCGCGGCCCCTGCGTCGGCGCGGCGCGCTGACCGTCGTCCGTGCCGCGCCAGGCGTGGCACGCGCCGTACCGCGCCCGCCGTTGATACACCCGCTGGGCGGGCTCGCCGCGTCCGCGTGACCCACGACCCCGCCCGGGAGCAGCTGCTGGACGCCCTCGACGCTCAGGCGGCGGCGAGGAAGGCCAGCACCCGTGGCCAGGTCATCGCGGCGGCGTCGGGGGCGTACTCGGCGACGTCCGGGTCGGTGAACAGGTGCCCCACGCCCGGGTAGCGGAACACCGTCAGGTCGGCGCCGGCGTCGGTCATCGCCCGCTGCCACTCGTCGACCTCGTCCGGCGCGTCGTACGGGTCGGGGTCGGCGAGGTGCAGCTGCACCGGCAGCCCGGAGCGGACGGCTTCCGGCGCGCCACCGGTGCCGTGCAGAAGGAGCAGACCGGCGGTGTCGGGGCGCTCGGCCAGGAGCGCCCCGGCCACGCCGGCGCCCATCGAGAACCCGGCGAGCACGGTCTCCACCGGCAGCTCCCGCAGCGCCGCCCGGGCCCGGTCGAGCACCACCTCCTGGCCGATCTTGTCGAGCAGCGCGAAGCCCTCCTCGACGGTGTCGGCGGCCTGGACGCCGTAGAGGTCGGGAGTGACGACCCGGTGCCCGGCGGCGCGCAGCCGGTCCGCGGCGGCGCGCACGGCGGGCCGCAGCCCGTACACGGAGTGGAACAGCACGACGTGTCGCATCCGGTCATCCTGCCCCAGCTGGACGGCCGTGCGGTGTGGGCACGCGGGGCGGCCGTCAGACCAGCGCGGCCAGCCGGGCCACCAGCTCGGACGGCGGCGGCATCGCGGCGATCTCGCGGCCGACCTGCCCGGCCGCGGTCCGCAGGCCGTCGTCGGTGAGCAGCCGGGTCAGCGCCTGCGGGGTGATGTCGCGGGGGCGCAGTGCCAGGCCGGCGCCTCGACGGGCCACCAGCTCCGCGTTGTGCCGCCGGTCCCCCGGACCGACGGTGGCCAGCTGCGGCAGGCCGGCGGCGAGGGCGCCGAAGGCGCTGCCCGCCCCGCCGTGGTGGACCAGCGCCGCGCTCGCCGGCAGGGCCTCGTCGAGCGGGATCCAGTCGACCACCCGGACGTTACCGGGCAGCACACGGGTCGAGCGCCGGTCCGGCCGGACCAGCACGATCTCGGCGTCCACCCGGGCGGCGGCCGCGACCACGGCGGGCATCGGCCCCCGGTCGCCGGGGCCGGTGAGGGTGCTGCGGGTGACCAGGATCCGGGGCTGGTCGCCCGGCTCGCGCAGCCAGGCCGGCAGCTCGCCGCCGCCGACGTAGGAGGTGTACCGCATCGGCCAGCCGTCCTGCGTGGTCACGCTGGGCGGGGCCACGGCGAGGGCCGCGGCGGGCGGAGGCAGCTCGGTCAGGCCGTGCCGGCGCAGCGCGGCGCCGAGCCGGGCGCTGGTGGCTCGGACCAGGTCCCGGCCGTCGAAGAGGGCGTTCTCCTGCCGGACCGCCGGCACACCCAGCCGGGCGGCGGCCACCGCGCCGGCCACCGCGAACGGCTCGTGCAGGACCAGGTCCGGATGCCACCGGGTGGCCAGCGCGACGACCGGGTCGGTGAGCTGGTCGTTGAGTGCCCCGAAGAGCAGGCCGGCGCCTCGGGTGCCGGCCGTGCCGGCCAGCTCGGCGCGGGCGATGAGCGGGTGGCGCGGCAGCACGCGCAGCGCGATCCGGCCGAAGTCGAAGCCCGGCGCCACGTCGTGCACCGGCAGGCCGGCGTCGGCGGCCGCCAGGCCACCGCCACCGGTCGCCAGCAGCACGTCGTGGCCGGCGTCACGCAGCGCGACGGCGAGCGGCACCAGCGGGAAGACGTGGCCGACGAGCGGCGCGGAGACCACCAGGACACGCATGGACGGATCCTATGTCGACGGTGGCGCCGCCGGTGTCCGGCTGCGGCCCCGGAACTCCGCGACCACCTCGCCGTCGTCCCGGGTGACCGTGACGTCGTAGATGCCGCTGCGGCCGTAGCGGGTGCGTTCGGTGGCGCGGGCGGTGAGCAGGTCCCCGCCGCGGGCCGGCCGGACAAAGGTGATCTCACCCCCGGCCGCGACCGTGACCGGGCCCCGGCTGTTGCAGGCCAGCGCGAAGGCGGTGTCGGCGAGCAGGAAGACGAAGCCGCCGTGGGCGATCGCGTGACCGTTGAGCATCCGCTCGGTCACCCGCATCCGGGCCACCGCCGCGCCGTCGGCGGCCTCGACCAGCTCGATGCCGAGGCCCCGCGAGGCCGCGTCGGCGGCGAACATGTCGTACGCCGGGTTGCGCTGTTCCGCCACGTCAGCCGGCCCGCCGCTGGTCGACGATGCGCCGCATCTTGCCCACCGAGCGCTCCACCCCGTCCGGAGCGAGCACCTGCACCGCCACGCTCACACCGATGGTGTTCTTCACCAGCTCCACCAGGGTCGCGCCGGCACGCTCGGCGGCGTCCAGCGCGACCTCGGCCCGCCGTTCGACCCGCACCGTCAGGGTGTCCAGCCGGCCCTGCCGGTCGAGTACGCACTGGAAGTGCGGCGACAACTGCGGGGTCCGCAGGATCAGCTCCTCGATCTGGGTCGGGAAGATGTTCACCCCGCGCACGATCATCATGTCGTCCGTCCGGCCGGTGATCTTCTCGATCCGGCGCATCGGGCGGGCGGTGCCCGGCAGCAGCCGGGTCAGGTCCCGGGTCCGGTACCGGACGACCGGCATCGCCTCCTTGGTCAGCGAGGTGAGGACCAGCTCGCCCTGCTCGCCGTCGGGCAGCACCGCCCCGGTGACCGGGTCGATGATCTCCGGGTAGAAGTGGTCCTCCCAGAGGTGCAGCCCGTCCTTGGTCTCCACGCACTCGGTGGCCACACCCGGGCCCATCACCTCGGAGAGCCCGTAGATGTCGACCGCGTGGATGTCCAGCCGGTGCTCCATCTCCCGGCGCATGTCCTCGGTCCACGGCTCCGCGCCGAAGATGCCCACCCGCAGCGAGGTCGTCCGGGGGTCGACGCCCTGGCGCTGCATCTCGTCCACGATGGCCAGCATGTAGCTGGGCGTGACCATGATGACCTCGGGTTCGAAGTCGCGGATCAGCATGACCTGGCGTTCGGTCATGCCACCGGAGACCGGGATGACCGTGCAGCCCAGTTCCTCGGCGCCGTAGTGCGCGCCGAGCCCACCGGTGAACAGCCCGTAGCCGTACGCCACGTGCACCCGGTCGCCCGGACGCCCGCCGGACGCACGGATCGACCGGGCCATCAGCCGGGCCCACGTCCGCAGGTCGTCGCGGGTGTAGCCGACGACGGTCGGCCGGCCGGTGGTGCCCGAGGAGGCGTGCAGCCGGGCGACCCGCTCGCGGGGCACGGCGAACATGCCGAACGGATAGTTGTCCCGCAGCTCGGCCTTGCCGGTGAACGGGAAGCGGGCCAGGTCGTCGAGGTCCCGGCAGTCGTCGGGGTGCACCCCGACCGCGTCGAACGCCCGGCGGTAGTGCGGGACGTTGTCGTACGCGTGCCGCAGCGACCAGCGCAGCCGCTCGCGTTGCAGGTCGCGTAGCTCGTCGATGCCGGCTCGCTCGATCGGCTCCAACTCCTCGGGCCGAGGGGTGCGGTCCTGCATGCCTGCCTCCTGTCCACCGGGCACGGCCGGTTCCACACCGGCCGACCCGGGTAAGGTACGCCGCGCCGGTCAGGGGTTCTCCGGGCGTCCACCAGGGTGTGCCCGGTCAGCCGGGTGTCGGCAACCGGTGCGGCGCGGCCAGTCCGGGGTGGCCTCGGCGTCGGTCAGCGCACCCGCCAGCACCTGGTCGTGGGTGGGCCGGAGTCGGGCTCTTCGCCGGCAACCCGCTCGGCGGCGGGGCGGTCGGGCGGCCGACAGGTCACTGTCGCGCACCCTCGTCACCGTCCTGGCGGTGCTCGGCGGGTTCACGCTGATCTCGGCGGGCCTGGTGCCGACCATCGTCGCGCTGGTGCTGCCGGGCATTCGGCTTCCCACCGTGCCGCCGTCGCAGCTGCGCATCATGCGGTACGCCCAGCAGGCGCCCACCCGGCGCGACGGTCGAAGCGCCGGGCCGGACGGATGACCGGCCCGGCGCCCCAGTGATCATCGCGTTGCCATCATCTCGCAATTGCAAGTCATGTGCAACAAGGTCTGGACAGGCGGCCGACGCCGTAACTAGCCTGCTCGTCATGACTCCTTACATCACGGATGCGTCGGCGTGGCAGGAGAGCTGGGACCGCCAGCAGGAGGCCTACCTGCCGGACCGGGAGCACCGGTTCACCGCCATGCTCGACGCGGTGGACGCGGTCCGCGACGGCCGGCCGCCGCGCGTGCTCGATCTGGCCGGCGGCACCGGCACCATCTCCCTGCGGACGCTGGCGCGGTTCCCCACCGCCGAGGTGACCCTGGTGGACCTCGACCCGGCGCTGCTGGCCATCGCCCGCGCCTCCCTCACGGACCGGGCCACCGTGGTCACCGCCGATCTCGGCGCCCCCGAATGGCTGTCGGCGCTGCCCCACCGCGAGTACGACGCCGTGCTCACCGCCACCGCGCTGCACTGGCTGCCGGCCGAGCGGCTCGGCCGGCTCTACGGCGAGATCCGCGACCTGCTGCGGCCGGGCGGGATCTTCGTCAACGCCGACCACATGCCCGACGACACCCTGCCGGAGCTGACCAAGCGGCTGCTCGACCGCGCCCGGGACCGGCGGGCCGCCCGGTACGCGGCCGGGTCGGTGCTGTCCTGGTCGGACTGGTGGGAACGGGCCGGCGCCGACCCGGTGCTCGCCCCGCTGGTCGCTCAGCGGCACGCCATCTACCCGACCGGGCACAGCCCCGAGTGGAACCCGCCGGTCTCCTGGCACCTGGCCACCCTGACCTCGGCCGGCTTCAGCGAGGTCGGCACGGTGTGGCGCGGCGGCCCGGACGCCGCCGTCGCGGCGGTGCGCTGACCGACCAACCCCGACGCCCGGCCGTCCCCGACGCCCACCGGTTGACCAGCCGACCCCGCGCCTGCCGCCGGCAGGCGTCTGCCTCGCTGGTCGGCCCGCCGCCGGACGGGTGGGCGATATGCTGGCCCCGGAGCCGGGGGGGCTCCCGGCGGTGGGGCCCGCCGTCCCGGGCACCAGGAGAACCGCGACGCCGCTCGCCAACGGTCCCTGCCAGTGAGACCCGTGCTGGTAGGGAGGCATCATGTCCGGCCCGCTCGATCCGCGTACCGATCCCGACGTCGACCTGCGGGTTCCCGCCGACCGGGGCGAGCTGACCGCGCGCCCCGCGGCGGTGCTCGCGGCGATCGCGGCCGGCGGAGTGTTCGGCGCGCTGGCCCGGGTCGGCCTGCAACACGCCCTCCCCCACCCGCCGACGGGTTTCCCGTGGGCGACGTTCACCATCAACGTGTCCGGCTGTCTGCTGATCGGCGTGCTGATGGCGGTGCTCGGGCACCTCGGCGGCGGACGCCCGCTGGTTCGCCCGTTCCTCGGGGTCGGGGTGCTCGGCGGTTTCACCACCTTCTCCACCTACGCCGTGGACGTGCAGCAGGCGGTGGTCGCGGGCGCCGCGGGCACCGCGCTGGCGTACCTGGCCGCGACGGTGGTCGGCGCCCTCGTCGCGGTGTGGTGCGGTGACGCCGCCGCCGCACGGCTGCTCCATCGCAACGGCCACGACGACGAGCGGCTCGCCCGATGACGGTGCTGCTCATCGCGCTCGGGGCGGCCGTCGGCGCGCCGCTGCGCTACCTCACCGACCGGGCCGTCCAGTCCCGGCACGCTTCGGCGTTCCCGTGGGGGACGTTGACCGTGAACGTGTTCGGCTCGCTGCTGCTCGGCGTGCTCGTCGGGCTGCCGACCGGCCCGGCGGTCAGCGCGCTGCTCGGCACCGGCTTCTGCGGCGCGCTGACCACCTACTCCACCTTCAGCTACGAGACGCTGCGACTGACCCGGACGGGCAACCGGCTCGTCGCGCTGGCCAACGTGCTGGCCAGCGTCACCGCCGGACTCGCGGCGGCGACCGCCGGCTACGCCCTGGCCCGGGCCCTGACCGGCTGACCCCCGAGGCGCCCGTCGCGTGCCCGGCTCCCGAGCCCGAACCCGACGCGGTCACCGCGGGACGACCGCGAGATCACGCCGCATCCTGGATGTAGTGGCATCGTTCCGCGAGCGAGGCCACTACATCCAGGATCGGGCGCGATCATGCGGAGCGACCCGGCGCAGGAGGCGTCCCGCGAGCGCCACGCGCGAGGGCCCACGGCGTCAGGCGGAGCGCGCGGACCGCGCGGGGCTCACGCGGACGGCGCGGGGCTCAACGCGGGGCGCGGGGCTCACGCGGGGGGCGCGGCCAGGGCGACCACCGGGCCGAGGACGAAGACGGCGGGCGGGGCGATGCCCTCGCGGGTGGCCACCGCGCCGATCTCGTCCAGCCGGGCCGACACCGACCGCTGGGCGGAGTGCCCGGCGTCCTGGATCGCGAGCACTGGGGTGTCCGGGGCGCGGCCGTGCTCGACCAGCGCAGCGGCGATCTTCGCGATGGTGTCCACCGCCATCAGCAGCACCAGGGTGCCCCGGGTCCGGGCCAGCGCCGCCCAGTCGACCAGCGAATCGGGGTGGCCGGGCGGCAGGTGCCCGGAGACCACGGTGACGTCGTGCGCCACGCCCCGGTGGGTCACCGGCACGCCGGCCAGCGCCGGCGCGGCGATCGCACTGCTCACCCCGGGCACCACGGTCACCGGTACGCCGGCGGCCCGGCAGGCCTGCACCTCCTCGTGGCCGCGCCCGAAGACGTACGGGTCACCGCCCTTGAGCCGGACGACCCGCCGACCGGCGCGGGCGTGCGACACGAGGGCCGCGTTGATCGCGTCCTGGGCCATCGAGGGGCCACGGGGCACCTTGGCGGCGTCGATCACCAGCACGTCGGGGCGCAGCCCGGCGACCAACCCCTGCGGGGCCAGCCGGTCGACCACCACCACGTCCGCGGCGTCGAGCAGCGCCCGGCCGCGTACCGTGATGAGGTCGTCGGGTCCGGGCCCGCCACCGACCACGGCGACCGAACCGTGATCGTGCTGGTGGTCGTGCTGGTGGTCGTGCCCGTGGTGGTGGTGATGGTGGCCGCCGACCGGGTCGTCGGGATGGTCGTGCGGGCGTTGCGGGCGGCCCACCTTGTCGGCGAAGCCCGGCATCAGCACCCGGTACGCGCAGGTGTCGCAGTTCATCCGGATGTCACCGCCGAGCGCCTCGGCGTACCGCTGGAGCACCAGGTCGGCCAGCGCGTCGCAGTCGCCGATCAGGTCGGCCACCCGCACGTCCAGGTCGGGGTGGGCGGAGGCGAACTCCGCCGCCTGTGCGGTGATCCGGTCCGGCAGCACGCCGGCGAACAGGAAGTACGGCGCGACCACGATCCGTCGGGCGCCGAGCCGACGCAGTCGGTCCAGCACCGCCGGCACCGACGGCTCCGCGAGGGAGATGAACCCCGGCTCGACGCCCGCGTAGCCGCGCCCCTCCCAGAGCAGCCGGGCGACCTTGGCCACCTCGGCGTTGGCATCCGGGTCGGTGGAGCCCCGACCGATCAGCGCGACCCAGGTGCCGGCCCGGTCCGCGCCGGCCAGTGCCGCGTCGATCCGCTGTTCGAGGGCGTCGTGCAGCAGCGGGTGCGGGCCGAGCGGGCGACCGTAGCGGTAGCTCAGCCCGGGGTGGCGCTGCTGTTCGCGTCCCATCGCGGCGGGGATGTCGCCCTTGCCGTGCCCGGCGGCGGTGAGCACCAGCGGCAATGCCACCAGCGCCCGGTGCCCACGCGCGACCAGCGCGCCGACCGCGTCGGTCAGCGGCGGGCGGGACAGCTCGATGAAGCCGGCCTCGACGTCGCCGATGGCACCCGCGGCGCGTCGGCGGACCCGCTCGACCAGCGCGGCGAACTGCTCGACCCCGGCCGCGCTGCGCGTGCCGTGCCCGACGATGACCAACCCGTTCATGGTGTCTCCTCGACGTAGAGCAGGGCGTTGAGGGCGGCGGCGGCGACCGCCGACCCGCCCTTCTCGCCCACGTTGGACACCCCGGGCAGTCCGCTGGCCCGCAGCGCCGCCTTCGACTCGGCCGCGCCCACGAAGCCGACCGGCAGGCCGACGACGAGCGCCGGCGCGGCGTCCAGGGTGAGCAGTTCGACCAGCGCGGTCGGGGCGCAGCCGACCACCCAGACCGCGCCCGGGCCGACCCGGTCCAGCGCGATCCGCACGGCCGCCGCCGAGCGGGTGATCCGGGCCGCCCGACCGAGTTCGGCGGCGGCCGGCTCGGCGATGGGGCAGACCAGCTCCAGGCCGGTCCGGGTGAGCCCGGCGGCGACCATCGCCACGTCGGTGACCACCGGCGCGCCGGCGCGCAGCGCGGCCAGCCCCGATTCCAGGGCCGCCTCGTCGCAGACCAGCTCGTCGACGTACGCCAGGTCGGCGCTGGCGTGCACCACCCGCTCGGTCACCGCCCGGCTCAGCGGCGGCAGGTGGGACAGGTCGACCCGGTCGCGCAGGATCCGGTACGACTCGGCCTCGATGGGGTGCACCGCCCGGCTCATCGGGTTCCTCCACGGTCCAAGGGGTCGGCGACGCGAATCGCGTCGACCGGGCAGATCTCCAGGCACTCCAGGCAGCCGGTGCACCGGTCGGCGCGGACGGTCAGGCCGCCGGCGACCGGCCGGATCGCGTGGGTGGGGCAGGTGAGCAGGCAGGCGCCGCAGCCCTGGCAGCCGCCGATGGTCACGATCGCCACCGGTACCCCCGGGGCGTGACCATCCGGCCGGCGACCAGCCGGGTGTCGCTGCTGCCGACCACGACGACGCTGTACATGTCGACCACGCCCGGGTCGAGGGTGGACAGGGTCGCCAGGTGCACGCGTTCGTCGGGGCGGCTGGCGTTGCGTACCACTCCGACCGGGGTGTCCGGCGGCCGGTGCGCGGCGAGGATGCCGAGCGCCTTGCCGAGCTGCCAGTCGCGGGCACGGCTGCGCGGGTTGTAGAAGATCGCCACGAAGTCCCCCTCGGCGGCGGCCGTCACCCGCCGTTCGATGACCTCCCACGGCGTGTGCAGGTCGGACAGGCTCAGGTAGGCGTGGTCGTGGCCGAGCGGGGCGCCGAGCAGCGCGCCGGCGGCGAGCGCGGCGGTCACCCCGGGGACACCCACCACGTCGATCCGCGCGTCGGCGTACTCCAGGGCGGGACTGGCCATCGCGTACACCCCGGCGTCGCCGGAGCCGATCAGCGCGACCGCCCGGCCGGCGGTGGCCTCGGCGACGGCCGTGCGGGCCCGCGCCTCCTCCGCGCCCAGCCCGCTGGAGAGCACGCGGGTGCCCGGTCGGAGCAGGTCGCGCACCTGGTCGAGGTACTGGTCGAGGCCGACCACCACGGCGGCGCGGCGCAGTTCGGCCACCGCGCGCGGGGTGCGCAGGTCGGCGGCCCCCGGGCCGAGCCCGACCAGGGCCAGCCGACCGCGCGGCGCGTGCCGCGCCACCGCCACGGTGGCCATCGCCGACGCGGTCTTCGGCACCAGCAGCGTGGCGTCGCCCGCCCGGCCGGTCGGGCCGAGCAGCGCCGCGGCCTCCGCCACGCTCGGCGTGCCGACCGCGGCGCGGACCACCTCGCTGGGATGCGGCACGTCGACCGCCGCCAGGTTCGTCGCCGGCCAGGTCATCAGGGGTACGCCGAGCGCGTCGGCGGTGCTCAGGATGCCCGCCTCGTCGGCCTTGACGTCGGCGCTGGCGAAGCAGCGCAGGCTCGCCGGGCTGAGGCCGGCCTCGGCCAGCACCCGGCGCAGCAGCTCCGCCACCTCGGCGGCGGGTACGCCCCGACTCGCGCCGACCCCGGCGACCAGCGACGGTGGCCGCAGCACCGCGGTCCGCCCGTCCAGCGGCACCGTCCGGTCGGTGACCAGCAGCCGGTACCCGTCGTCCGCCACGTCGTCGGCGGTGACGCACACGTTCGGGGGTAGGGCCGGCAGCGGCCAGTCGGCGTCGGCGATCAGGCGGACCGGTTCGCCGTCCAGGATGGCCCGGGACACCGCGGCCACCGCGCCCTGCACCGGCCAGCCGAGGGTGTCCAGCCCGGGCAGGCCGACCGCGTCGGTGGCGGTGGTGACCACCGGCCGGGCGTCCAACAGCGCGCCGACCCGCTCGGCGAGGTCGTTGCCGCCGCCGGCGTGCCCACCGAGCAGGGCCACCGCGTGCCGGGCCGCCTCGTCGACCACCACCACGGCCGGGTCGGTGCGCTTGTCGGCGAGCAGCGGCGCGAGGATCCGCACGACCGCGCCGGTGGCCAGGAAGGCGACCACCGCGTCGCACCGCGTCCAGGCGGTCCGCAGCGCGTCGGCGACGCTCTCCCCCTCGACCAGCCGGGCGTGCGGCCACGCGGTGGCGACGGTGTGGGCGTGGCGGCGGCCGGCGGCGGTGGCCGCGACCAGCCCGATCCGGGTGGGCGTACTCAGGTCGTTCACGGGCGCTCCCCGGTGAGGACGACCACCGGGTTGGTGGCCGCGAGGCGGATCGACCCGCCGGGCAGGTCGGCGAGGCGGGCGGCGGAGAGTTGACTGCCCTCGACCGTGTAGCCGGCGGCGCGCAGCAGGCCGACGGCGGGCGCGACCCGGTCCAGGGCGGCCAGGGTGAGCACCACCCGGCCGGGTTCGCGGGCCACCACGGCGGCGAGGACCTCCGGCCCGCCACCGCCGACGAAGACCGCGTCGGGCTCGGGCAGGCCGGCCAGCGCCGCCGGGGCCCGCCCGACGACCAGCCGGACGTCCACGGCGTGCGCGGCGGCGTTGGCCCGGATCGTCTCGCCGGCCCGGGCGTCCTGCTCGACGGCGAGCACGGCCGCCCCGAGCAGGGCGCACTCGATGCCGACGGAGCCGCTGCCGGCACCGACGTCCCAGACGAGCCGGCCGAGTCGGGGTCGCAGGCGGGCGACGACGAGGGCGCGAACCTCCGACTTGGTGATCATCGAGTCACGGTGGGCGTAGCGGGCCTCCGGCAACGCCCACCCGCCGTAGGGTGCGGCGGCGGGCTGGTTGTCCGACCGCATCCCACCCGACGACCCGCGCCCTGCCGGGCCGGCGTCGGACAGCTCGACGCACCCGGCGGCGACCGCGTCAGCGCTCCCGGCGTCAGCGGGGTTCGCAATGCTGAGCAGCACGTGCGGGTCGGACCAGGTCTCGGTCGCGGCCCGCTCCGGTGTCACCTCGCGGACCCGTTCCGCGTCGGTGCCCAGGTGCTCGGCGACCAGCAGGCGGCGGGACCACCCGATCAGGCCGGCGCCCAGCTCGGCGGCGCCGGCGCCGGGCGCGGTGAGCACGGCGACCAGCGGGAGCGCCCGGCAGGCGTTCAGCGCCGGTCGCGGGTCGCGGCCGTGCGCGGTGACCACGGCGGCGCCGTCCCACGGCATCCCGGCGCGGGCGAACGCGGTGGCCACGCTGGACACAGCCGGGACGACCCGCAGCGGCAGCCCGGCCGCGCGCAGCCGCCGGACGATGCCGAACAGGCCGGGATCGCCGCTGGCCAGCACCACGGCCGGCACCCCGTCGGCGACGGCGGCGGTCAGCCGGCGCACGGCGGGGGCGAGCGGACCGAGAGCGACGGTGGCGGCGCCGGCCGGTACCGGCACCGAGGCCAGGTGCCGGGCGGCCCCGACCACCAGCCCGGCGGCGGCCAGCGCGGGCGCGAGGGCGGGGTGCGGCGGCGCGCCGGCGGCGTCGAGGCCGACCACGGTCACCGGGGTCATCGGGGCCACCGGCCCGAGGAGGCGACCACCTGGGCGCCCGCGAAGTCGACCATGGCCACGTCGACGCTGACCGCCTGCCCGGCGAACCGCAGCAGCACCTGGCGGACCCGCCGGCAGAGCAGGTCACCGGCCGGAGCGAGCAGCCCGGCGGCCTCCCACAGCTCGTACGCGTGCCGGCCGGTGTTCGCCTCGGTCACCGCGGCGACCAGCGCCGCGTCGCCACCGGCCTCGGCGGTCACCGCGCCGAGCAGGGACAGGTCCACCTTGGAGCGGGTGTAGTGGGTCATCAGGATGCCGGCGGCGAGCTTGGCCAGTTTGCCGGCCATGCCGACGAAGACCACACCGGTCATGGCGTCGCCCACGGCGGCGGTGACGGCGGCGCCGGTGAAGTCGCCGACCTCGACGAAGCAGACCTCGGGCAGTTCGGGCAGCAGCGCCCGGGCGGCCCGTTCGGTGCGCCCGCCGGTGCAGAGCACCACCGTCCGCTCGCCCTGGGCGGCCATCACGTGCACGGCCTGCACCACGCTGGCCCGCCAGGAGGCGGTGGAGAAGGGCCGGACGATTCCGGTGGTGCCGAGGATCGAGATGCCGCCGAGGATGCCGAGCCGCCGGTTGGTGGTCTTGCGGGCCATGATCTCGCCCCGGGGGACGCTGATCACCACCTGGACGCCGACCTCGCTGAGGTCGACCACCTCGGCCACCGCCTCGCTGATCATCCGGCGCGGCGTGTCGTTGATCGCCGGGCCGCCGACCGCGAGCCCGAGGCCCGGCTTGGTGACCGTGCCGACGCCGGGGCCGCCGGCCAGCCGCAGACCGGGCACGTTCGTCCAGTCCACCGTGGCGGTCAGCTCGGCGCCGTGGGTGACGTCCGGGTCGTCGCCGGCGTCCTTGACCACCACCGCCTCGGCCCGGGCCGGCGGCGTGCCGGTCAGCTCGCAGCGGGCCACCGGAAAACGCACCCGCCGCCCGGCGGGCAGCCCGATCTCCACCTCCGGCTGGGCCGCGCCGGTGACCAACGCGGTGACCGCGGCCTTGGCCGCCGCCGTCGCGCAGGCGCCGGTGGTCCAGCCGGTGCGCAGCGCGGTGGGCCGGACCTTCGCGGTACGCGGCAGGTCCGGCTCGCGCAGCGGCGGCTCGGCGTACGTCACGACGTGGCGCCCGGTGTCGCGGGCTCCCCGCCGTCCTGGACTCCGCCGGTGCGGGCGCCGGCCCGGCGGCGGAGTTCGGCGCGTGCGGCCGGCTCGGCCCGACGGAAGGTGTGGAAGTGCCCGGGGTGGTACAGGTGCGAACGGGTGCCCTCGGCGGCGAGGGCCGGCCCGACCAGGAAGAGGGTGTGCTTCCACAGCCGGTGCTGCTTGACGGTCGCCTCCAGCGTGCCGACCGTGCAGCGCACCACCAGCTCGTCCGGCCAGGTCGCCTGGTACGCCACCACGGCGGGGGTGTCCGCCGGGTAGCCGCCGGCGAGCAGCTCGGCCTGCACCTGCCCGGAGCGGGCCGCGGAGAGGAACAGCGCCATGGTGGTGCCGTGCCGCGCGAAGTCACGCACCCGCTCCCCGGGCGGCATCGGGGTCTTGCCGCCCTCGAGGCGGGTGAGGATCACCGACTGGGCGACCTCGGGGACGGTCAGCTCCCGCCCGACGATCGCCGCGACGGCGGTGAACGAGGAGACACCGGGCACGATCTCGACGGCCAGGTCGAGTGCCCGGCACAGGTCCAGCTGCTCCTGCACCGCCCCCCACAGCGCCGGGTCGCCGGAGTGGATCCGCGCCACGGTCAGCCCCTGCTCGGCGGCCCGCGTGTAGAGCGGAAGCACCCCTTCGATGGGCAGCTGCGAGGAGTCCACGATCTCGGCGTCGGGCCGGGCGTGGGCGAGCACGTCGGCGTGCACCAGGCTGGCCGCCCAGATGACGATGTCCGCCTCGGCGATGACCCGGGCGGCCCGCAGGGTCAGCAGGTCCGCCGCGCCGGGACCGGCGCCGACGAACCACACCTTGCCGTCGCTGGTCACAGTTTTCCTCCTCGATGGTCGCGGCGGGCCGGGACCAGCAGCGTCGACAGGTACGGCAGGTCGTCTTCGGAGTCGTCGACCGGGCCGACGCGTTCCCCGGGGAGCCCCAGGCTCCGCCCGAGCACCGCGTCGGCGAGCCGGCCCTGCCGGCGCAGCTCGGCGAGCAGCTCCGGGTGCCGCCGCCAGCCCTTGTAGGCGACCACGGTGCCCGGCCCGGCGAGGGCGTCGGCGAACAGCGCCAGTCCGGCGGTGGCCGGCAGCAGGGTCAGCGGTTCGCGTCCCTCGCAGAGCGGGGTGCCGCTTCGCGCGGCCAGTTCCTGCATGGCGGTGACGCCGGGCACGGTCGCCACCCGCACGCCGGGACGCAGGGCGTGGACGCTCTGCGCCAGGTAGCCGAAGGTGGAGTAGACGTTCGGGTCGCCGATGGTGGCGAAGGCCATTGACCTGGCGCCCGCGTCGATCGCCTCCACGACGACCCGCGCGGCGGCGTCCCAGGCCGCCGTCCGGCGGGCGGTCACCCCGCCCCGGTCGTCCAGGGCGAACGGCAGCCGGCGCAGCCGGTCCGCCGGGACGTACGCGCGCACCGTCCGCTCGGCGCGCCCCGCCTCCGCGCCCGGCGCGACAGCGGTCCCGGGCGGACCGGCCCGGTCGGCCATCACGGGTACGAGGACCAGGTCGGCCTCGCGCAGGATCCGCACGGCCTTGACGGTGAGCAGTTCCGGGTCGCCGGGTCCGACACCGACGCCGGTCAGCGTGGCGTCGGCCGACCCGCCGTGCCCTGCGGCGGCGGGACGAACGGCGGCGCTCATCGGCACGCCTCGACCAGGCGGCGGGCGGCGCCGGGGTGGCCGGCCCAGTGGGTGTGCAGGTAGGAGGCGTGCACCCGGCCGGCGACGAAGCCGTGCTCCGCGCCGTCCCAGCGCCACGCCGGCCGATCGCCGTGCCCCGGGTCGGTGCTGGTGCGGTGGAACTCGTGCCCGCGTACCGGCTCGCCGGCCCGGGCCACCGGAGAGTCGGTGACAGCCACCGCCTCGCGGTAGCCGAGGGTGAGCCGGCCGGTCATCCGGGCGGTCAGGTCCAGCCGGCCGCACATGGGCGCGTCGTCGAGGGACCGCCCGAGGTAGAGCAGCCCGGCGCATTCGGCCACGATCGGCCCGTCGAAGGAGGCCAGCTCGGCGCGGAGGGCCCTGTTGCCGGCCAGCGCCTCCGCGTACGCCTCGGGAAAGCCGCCGCCGATCACCACGGCCCGGGTGCCGCTGGGCAGCGCCGGATCGCGCAGCGGGTCGACGGTGACCACGTCCGCGCCGGCCGCGGTGAGCAGTTCGGCCGTCTCCGCGTACGAGAAGGTGAAGGCCGGACCACCGGCGAGGGCGACCAGCGGCCGCTCCGCGCCGGCCGGCCCGCCGACGGCGGCGACCGGGTCCCAGGCGGGCGCGGTCATTGGTGGGGCGCTCCGGGCGAGGTCGAGCACGGCGTCCAGGTCCACGGTGGACTCGACCAGCTCGGCGAGGGCGGTGACGATCGCGAGGGACTCGGGCGCCCGTTCGGCGACCGGGATAAGCCCCAGGTGCCGGGCCGGGGCGGCCACCTCGGCGGCCCGGGTGACCGCCCCGAGCACCGGTACGCCCACCTCGGCGAGGGCGTCGCGCAGCAGCGTCTCGTGCCGGGGCGAGCCGACCCGGTTGAGGATCACGCCGCCGATCCGTACGGCCGGGTCGAAGGCGGCCATGCCCAGCGTCAGCGCGGCGGCGGAACGGCCCTGCGCGGTGGTGTCCAGCACCAGCAGCACGGGCGCCTCGATCAGCCGGGCGACGTGGGCGGTGGAGGCGTATTCGCGGCGGCCGACCGCGCCGTCGTGCAGGCCCATGACGCCCTCCACCACGGCCACGTCGGCGGGTGTCGGGACGTTCGCGCCGTGCCGCAGCAGCGGGGCGATCCGCTCGGGGCCGACCAGGAACGGGTCGAGGTTGCGGCCGGGCCGTCCGGCGGCGAGGGCGTGGTAGCCGGGGTCGATGTAGTCCGGGCCGACCTTGTGCGGGCTGACCGTCAGGCCCCGGCGGCGCAGCGCGGCCAGCAGCCCGGTGGCGACGGTGGTCTTGCCGTGTCCGCTGGCCGGCGCGGCGACCACCACCCGGGGCAGCGCCCACGGCCCGGTGCTCACCACTCGATGCCCTTCTGGCCCTTCTGG
This sequence comes from Micromonospora sp. BL4, assembly GCF_003667505.1. Taxonomy (GTDB): domain Bacteria; phylum Actinomycetota; class Actinomycetes; order Mycobacteriales; family Micromonosporaceae; genus Micromonospora. Next base: position 626 of record NZ_RCVJ01000037.1, on the reverse strand, counting down.
CCGGCGTCCATCGGGTGCTTGACCTTGGTCAGCTCGGCCACCAGGTCGGCGGCGGCGACCAGTCGCGGGTCGGCGTCCCGGCCGGTGATGACCACGTGCTGGAAGCCGGGGCGGTCGGCCAGGGTGGCGACGACCTCGTCGACGTCCACCCAGCCCCACTTCATCGGGTAGGTGAATTCGTCCAGCACGTACAGCCCGTAGCGCTCGGCGGCCAGGTCGCGCTGGATCTGCCGCCAACCCTCCAGGGCATCCGCGGCGTGGTCGGCGTCGCCACCGCGCTGGATCCAGGACCAGCCCTCGCCCATCTTGTGCCACGCCACCGGCGCGCCCTGGCCGGTGCGCTCGTGCACCTCACCGAGGGCCCGGAAGGCGTTCTCCTCCCCCACCCGCCACTTGGCGCTCTTGACGAACTGGAACACCCCGACCGGCAGGCCGGCGGTCCACGCCCGCAGCGCCAGCCCGAAGGCGGCGGTGGACTTTCCCTTCATCTGTCCGGTGTGGACCATCAGCAGTGGCCGGTGGCGTCGCTGCCGGGTCGTCAACCCGTCGGTGGGCACCGTGCTCGGCTGTCCCTGCGGCATCAGGCGACGCTCCTGTCGAACGAGGTGGTGGCCACGGCGGTGGGG
>NZ_RCVJ01000158.1 GCF_003667505.1 Micromonospora sp. BL4 | reverse complement strand
CCACCGGTCGTTCCGCCGCCCGCTCCGCCGATCGGTTCGGCGCCCGCCCCGCCGGTCGGCTCGGCACCCGCTCCGCCGGTCGGCTCGGCCATTGCCGAGCGGGGCTACCCGCCGCGCATCGAGTGGCGTCCGCAGGGCGTCGACCAGGAGGTGGAGCGGGCCACCGGGGTGCTCCGCCGCGACCTCGGCACCCCGCGGGTGTTCGCGTTCGCAAACCCCAAGGGCGGGGTGCACAAGACCACCGCGACCGTGCTCGCGGCGGCCACGGTCGGGAGCGTACGCGGGCGGGGTGTGCTGGCCTGGGACGACAACGAGCTGCGCGGCACCCTCGGGCTGCGCGCCGGCAGCGCCCGGCACGCCCGCACCATCCGTCACCTGATCAGCGAGCTGGCCCAGATCGAGATCCTGGAGGGCGCGACCCTGCTGGAGCGGCTGGACGACTTCCTGCGGCACGCCTCCGACGGCTCGTACGACGTGCTCGCCGGCGAGGAGAGCCCGCGCTTCGCCCAACGGCTGGACCAGTTCACCGTCCGGCGGGTGCTGGAGCTGCTGCGGCGTACCCACGAGGTGGTCTGCGTGGACACCGGCAACAACGTGGAGAGCGCCAACTGGCGCACGGTGATGCAGGCCGCCGACCAGCTGGTGGTGACCACCGTGCCTCGCGAGGACGCGGCGTTCAGCGCCGACTGGATGCTCGACCTGCTGCACGAGGAGGGCATGGGAGAGCTGGCCGACAACGCGATCACCCTGATCTCCTGCCCCACGCCGGGCCGCTCCGCGCTCCAGGACGACCTGGAGCGGCACTTCGCCACCCGTACCCGCGCGGTGGCCGTGGTGCCCTACGACCCGGCGCTCGAGACCGGGTCGTCGATCGAGTACCACCAGCTCCAGCCGGAGACCCGGCAGGCGTGGCTGCGCGCCGCCTCGGTCATGGTGGAGCCGTTCGCCCGGTGACCGGAGGCGGTGCGGTCACGTCATCGGGCGGGAGCGCCGATGACCCTGCACGGCCCGGACGGCGAGCTGAGAGGATCATCGGGTGAACCCCGACAGCCCCGAATCCGACCGGCCCACGCCGCCCGGCGACGAGCCGTCCGCACCACCGGCCGACCCGCTCCCGGACGAGCGTCCCGGCGGGGGGCCGCCGGAGGTGGTCGCCCACCCCGGCCCGGCCGATCCGCCGCGCGCGCGGGCGCGGACCGGGGCGACCGTGGCCGGCGTCGTGCTCGCGCTGGCCGTGCTGGGTGCGCCGCTCGGCCTGCTCTGGGCCGCGCTGGCGCCCGACACCCCGGTGCTCAAGACCGCCGAGGGCGCGATCTACGCCGAGCCGCAGCCGGAGCAGCCGATCGCCGCGGACGGCTGGTTCAGTCTCCTCGGGCTCGCCTTCGGGGTGCTGGCGGCGCTCGCCCTGTGGTTCGTGCTGCGCCGGCGGCGCGGTCCCGTCGGCCTGGTCGCCGTCGTGCTGGGCGCGCTGGCCGCCGCGCCGGTGGCCTGGCAGGTGGGGCGGCGGATCGGCCTGGCCACCTTCGACCGGCTGCTGGACACCGCCCCGGCCGGCCAGGCCTTCACCAAACCCGCCGACCTGCGGGCCGGCGGCGTCGACTGGCTGCTCGGGGTGCTGCCGGTGCCGCACGGCAACCTGCTGCTGCCGGCGTTCGGCGCCGCCATCACGTACACCCTGCTGGCCGGCTGGTCGCGCTGGCCGTCGCTGCGCCCCGAGCCGGAGCCCGACCCGACCGCGTTCAGTTGGGTGTCGGCGGGGACGCCAGCTCCGCCAGCGGCACCGGAACCGCCCGCACCTGGCGCAGCAGAGCCGCCTCGCGGTTGAGCAGCCGCAGCTCGGCGCGGAGCCGGGCGGCGGTGTCGTCGATCGCCAACAGCCGCTGCCGGTCGTCGACGGTCAGCGCCGCGGTCGCCGCCACCAGGTGGGAGAGCACGGTCGGGTCCTCCGGGAGCTGCTCGGAGATCTCCTCCGGGTCGGACCGGACCAGGCCGAGGTACTGCCGGAACACCGCGATCACCCGGGCCGCCAGCAGGTCGGCCACCTCGTCCGGCCCGGCCGGCTCGGGCAGCCACTCGACGTCCGCCGTCAGGTACGGCGCGGAGCTCTCGTCGACCTCGGCGATCCGGAACCGGCGCCGGCCGACCGTCACGATGTCGAAGCCACCGTCGGCCAGCTCGGTCACCTGGCGCAGCTCGGCGGTGCAGCCCACCTCGTGCAGGGTGACCTCGCCACTGCCGGCGGGCGTGTGCCGGGCGCCGGGACCGGCCGGCGCGACCTCCCAGCCGGCCTGGATGGCGACCACGCCGAACTCGCGGGAGGCGCCCTCGGGCAGGTCGACCAGGTGCCGGACCAACGCCCGGTAGCGCTCCTCGAAGATGTGCAGTGGCAGCACCAACCCGGGAAAGAGCACCGTTGCGAGCGGGAACACCGGCAGCCGTGCGGTCACAGCTGGAGCCTAGCCAATCTCGCCCACGTCGGCGTGGCCCGGCTCACCGTCCCGGCGGCCGGGCGGTTCGGGTGCGCTCCGGCCCGGCCGCCTAGACTCGCAAGGGTGCTGAATCGGATCGACCTGCGCAATGGTCTCGGTGACCCGCGCCGCCTGCTGCCCCGCGCCCAGCTCGACGTGTCGGTTGCCGTCGAGCGGATCCGGCCGCTCGTGGAGGCGGTCCGGGAGCATGGGTACCCGGCGATCCGGGAGGCCAGTGAGCGGTTCGACGGCGTCTCCCCGGACGTGTTGCGGGTGCCGGTCGAGGCGATCGCCGAGGCCGAGGGGGTGCTCGATCCGGACGTGCGCGCGGCGCTGCTGGAGTCGATCAGCCGCGCCCGCCGGGTGCACGCTGACCAGCGGCGTACCGAGCACACCACCCAGGTGGTGCCGGGCGGCACGGTCACCGAGCGGTGGCTGCCGGTCGACCGGGTCGGTCTCTACGTCCCCGGTGGGCTGGCCATGTACCCGTCGACCGTCGTGATGAACGTGGTGCCGGCCCAGGCGGCCGGGGTGCGCTCGCTGGTGGTGGTGAGCCCCCCGCAGAAGGACAACGGCGGCCTGCCCGACCCGCGGGTGCTCGCCGCGTGCGCGCTGCTCGGCGTCGACGAGGTCTACGCCGTGGGCGGCGCCCAGGCGGTGGCGATGCTGGCGTACGGGGCGGCGGTGGATCCGGCGGGCGACGCGCGCTGCGAACCGGTCGACCTCGTCACCGGGCCGGGCAACATCTGGGTGACCGCCGCCAAGCGGCTGCTGCGGGGCGTCGTCGGCATCGACGCGGAGGCCGGGCCGACCGAGATCGCCATTCTGGCCGACGACACCGCCGACCCGGCGCACGTCGCCGCCGACCTGATCAGCCAGGCCGAGCACGACCCGCTCGCCGCGAGCGTGCTGGTCACGCCGTCGCTGGCGCTGGTCGAGGCGGTCGAGCGGGAGCTGGCCCGGCAGGTGCCGGCGACCAAGCACACCGAGCGGGTGACCACCGCGCTGACCGGTGAGCAGAGCGGCGTGGTCCTGGTCGACGACCTCGAGGCCGGGCTGCGGGTGGTCGACGCGTACGCGGCCGAGCACCTGGAGATCCAGACCGTCGACGCCCGCGAGTGGGCGTTGCGGGTGCGCAACGCCGGAGCGATCTTCGTGGGCGCCTGGTCGCCGGTGTCGCTCGGCGACTACTGCGCCGGCTCCAACCACGTGCTGCCCACCGGCGGCTGCGCCCGGCACTCGTCGGGCCTGTCCGTGCAGTCCTTCCTGCGCGGCGTGCACCTGATCGAGTACTCCCAGGCGGCGCTGCGCGAGGTGGCTCCGCACGTGGTCACCCTGGCCACCGTGGAGGACCTGCCCGCGCACGGCCAGGCCGTCCGGGCACGCTTCCCGGGGGGATCGGCGTGAGCGCCCTGGAGGATCTGCCGATCCGTGACGACCTGCGCGGGCTGTCGCCGTACGGCGCGCCGCAGCTGGACGTGCCGGTGCGGTTGAACACGAACGAGAACTCCTACCCGGTGCCGGAGCCGGTGGCCGACGCGATCGGCAAGGCGCTCGCGGCCGAGCTGCGCGACCTGAACCGCTACCCGGACCGGGACGCGGTGGCGCTCCGCGCCGACCTGGCCGGGTACCTCGGGCACGGGCTCACCGTCGAACAGGTGTGGGCGGCCAACGGTTCCAACGAGATCCAGCAGCAGCTGCTCCAGGCGTTCGGTGGTCCGGGCCGCAGCGCGCTCGGCTTCGTGCCGGCGTACTCGATGCACCCGCTGCTGGCGCTCGGCACCGGCACTCGATGGGTGCCCGCCCGGCGCGACGTCGACTTCGGGCTGACCGCGGACGAGGCGGTGGCCCAGGTCCGCGAACACCGGCCCGACGTGGTCTTCCTGTGCTCGCCGAACAACCCCACGGGCACCGCACTGGACCCGGCGGTGGTCGCCGCGGTCCTCGACGCCGCGCCCGGCATGGTGGTGGTCGACGAGGCGTACGCCGAGTTCGCCCGGCCCGGCACGGTCAGCGCCCTCGCGGTGCTGCCCGGGCACCCGCGGCTGGTGGTGACCCGGACGATGAGCAAGGCGTTCGGCTTCGCCGGCGGGCGGCTGGGCTACCTGGCCGCCGACGCGGCGGTGGTGCAGGCGGTGCAACTGGTCCGGCTGCCGTACCACCTCTCGGCGCTGACCCAGGCCGCCGCCCGCGCGGCACTGGCCCACCGCGACGCCCTCCTCGGTACGGTGAGCGCGATCATGGCGCAGCGGGACCGGATCGTGGCGACGCTGCGTGGTCGCGGGCTGCGGGTGGCCGACAGCGACGCCAACTTCGTGCTCTTCGAGGTGGGCGGCGACCAGACCGCCGCCTGGCGGGCGCTGCTGGCGCGCGGGGTGCTCGTCCGGGACGTCGGCCTGCCCGGCTGGCTGCGGGTCACCGCCGGCACCCCCGCCGAGACCGACGCCTTCCTTTCTGTGATGGAGACAATCTGATGAGCCGGACCGCCCGGGTGGAGCGGATCACCAAGGAGACCAAGGTCCTCGTCGAGATCGACCTCGACGGCACCGGCACGGCCGAGATCAGCACCGGTGTCGGCTTCTACGACCACATGCTGCACCAGATCGCCCGGCACGGCGGCTACGACCTGACCGTGCGCACCGTCGGCGACCTGGAGATCGACGCGCACCACACCATGGAGGACACCGCGCTCGCCCTGGGCGCCGCGTTCGACCAGGCGTTGGGCGACAAGGCCGGCATCCGGCGGTACGGCTCGGCGACCGTCCCGATGGACGAGGTGCTGGTCCGGGCCGCCGTGGACCTGTCCGGCCGGCCCTACGTGGTGCACGACGAGCCGGCGCTGGCGCCGTACATCGGCCCGGTGTACCCGACCAGCATGACCCGGCACATCTGGGAGTCCTTCGGCCAGGCGGCCCGGATCACCCTGCACGTCGACGTGTTGCGGGCGGCCCGACCGGGCGGCAACCCGGACGCGCACCACGTGGTGGAGGCGCAGTTCAAGGCGGTCTCCCGGGCGCTGCGCGAGGCCACGGCGATCGACCCGCGGGCGGCGGGCGCGATTCCCAGCACGAAGGGTGCTCTCTGATGAGCGCGAGGAGTGCAGCGCAGCGGAGCCCCGCAGTCGCGAATCAAAGGAGGCTCTGATGGGTGCCGCGTTGCCGACGCTGTTGCTGATCCTGGCCGGGGTGCTGGTGGGTGGGGTCTGGTCGCTGTACCGGCAGGGCGCGCCGAAGAGCGCGGTGGTGGTCACGGCGCTCCTGGCCGTGTTGGCCACCGTCGGCGGGGTGCTCTGGCTGCTTCCGGAGTCGGGCTCGTGACCGGCGTCGTGGTGCTCGACTACGGCTCAGGCAATCTGCGTTCCGCCGAGCGGGCGCTGGCCGCCGCCGGCGCGGACGTACGGGTGACCGACGACCTCGCCGCCGCGGCCGCCGCCGATGGTCTGGTGGTGCCGGGGGTGGGCGCCTACGCGGCGTGCATGGCCGGGATCGAGGCGCTCGGGGCCGGCCCGGTGATCGCCGAGCGGGTGGCCGCCGGCCGACCGGTGCTCGGCATCTGCGTGGGCATGCAGGTGCTCTTCGAGCACGGTGACGAGCACGGTGTGGTGACGAAGGGGCTGGGTCTGCTGCCCGGCGGGGTGACCCGGCTGGCCGCCACCCGGCTGCCGCACATGGGCTGGAACACGGTCCGGGCGCCCCGGGATTCGGTGCTCTTCGCGGGCATGCCGGCGCAGAGCAGGTTCTACTTCGTCCACTCGTACGCGATGGGCGATCCGGCGGCGCTGGCCGCGGCCGGGGCCACGGTGACCACGGCCCACCATGACACCGACTTCGTCGCCGCGGTGGAGCGCGGCCCGCTCTCGGCGGCCCAGTTCCATCCGGAGAAGTCCGCCGACACCGGTGCCGCGCTGCTGCGCAACTGGCTCGCCACACTGCCCAGCGGTGGCTGAGCGTCGTCGCCACCCGGCGTCCGCGCGGCGGGGGTCGCGGTGAGCCGGGAGCGGGCGCGGCGCCGGGCGGAACGCGAGGCCGAGCAGGCTCGGGAGCGGGCGGTCCGGCAGCGCCGGGTGGCCCGCCGGCAGCGTCGCCGGGCGGTGGTCCGTCGGTTGACGCCGCAGCTTCGGCGGGGCCGGTCCGGTCGGCTGGCCCGGCACAGCCGGGGTGAGCGTGCCGCGATCGTGCTGCTCACCGGGGCGGCGCTGATCCTGATCTGGACGTTCGTCGACGATCTGGCGTTGCGTATCGCGCTGATCGTGTTGTTGCTGCTCGTACTGCCGGCGATCGTGGTGATCGCCCTGGACCGTCGTACCTGATCGAGGAGAAGACGTGAGCCTCACCCTGTTACCCGCCGTGGATGTCGCCGACGGCCGGGCCGTCCGGCTCGTGCAGGGCGCCGTCGGTAGCGAGAGCATCTACGGCGACCCGTTGGACGCCGCGCTGGCCTGGCAGCACGACGGCGCCGAGTGGATCCACCTGGTCGACCTGGACGCGGCGTTCGGCCGGGGCACCAACGCGCACCTGCTCGCCGAGGTGGTGCGCCAGCTCGACGTGAAGGTGGAGCTCTCCGGTGGCATCCGGGACGACGAGTCCCTGCGCGCGGCGCTGGGCACCGGGGCGGCCCGGGTGAACATCGGCACCGCTGCTCTGGAGGACCCGGTCTGGTGCGACCGGGTGGTCGGGGAGTACGGCGACCGGGTCGCCATCGGGCTGGACGTGCGTGGCCGTACCCTCTCCGCGCGTGGCTGGACCCGCGACGGCGGTGACCTGTACGAGGTGCTGGAGCGGTTGGACAAGGCGGGCGCCAGCCGGTACGTGGTCACCGACATCACCAAGGACGGCACCATGCGGGGGCCGAACCTGGACCTGCTGCGCGAGGTGTGCGGCCACACCGACGCCCCGGTGATCGCCTCCGGTGGCGTGTCCACGCTGGACGACCTGCGGGCGCTGGCCTCCCTGGAGCCGCTCGGGGTGGAGGGTGTGATCGCCGGCAAGGCGCTGTACGCGGGCGCCTTCACGGTGGCCGAGGCGCTGCGGACGTTGGCCGAGGCGTGACGGTCACGCGGCTCGGCTCGGGCGGGCCGTGGGAGCAGCGGTACGGCTACTCGCGGGTGGTCCGGGCCGGCGACCGGGCGTGGACGGCCGGCTGCACGGCCACGGTGGACGGCCGGGTGGTGCACGTCGGGGACGCGGCCGCGCAGACCGCGCAGGCGTTGCGGATCGGGCTGGCCGCTCTCGCCGAGGTGGGCGCGGAGCCGGGCGACGTGGTGCGGACCCGGTTGTACGTGACGGACCGGCTGCACGCCGACGAGGTGGGCCGGGCGCACAACGCGATCTTCGGCGCGGTCCGACCGGCGGCGACGCTGGTGGTGGTGGCCGGCCTGTTGGATCCGGAGCACCTGGTCGAGGTGGAGTTGGAGGCGTACCTGGCCGACCGCTGAGGCGGGCTCGGCGGTGTGCGGGGTCGGGCGGTGACCGCCGTCATGGTTGTTTTCCGGCCCGATCGGTTGTGCACAATCTAATTGCGGGCTACGGTTCAACGGTGACCGATGACCTGGTGCTGCGCCGGCAGGTGTGCTTCGCGCTCTACGCCGCGTCGCGCGCCCTGACCGACGTCTACCGGCCGATCCTCGACCAGTTCGGGCTGACCTACCCGCAGTACCTGGTGCTGCTGGTGCTCTGGGAGCGCCCCGACGACGCCCCCACGGTCTCCGAGCTGGGCGCCGAGCTGCGGCTGGACTCCGGCACCCTCTCGCCGCTGCTCAAGCGGCTGGAGGGGGCGGGTCTGGTGGTGCGGCGGCGGTCGGCGCGCGACGAGCGGCGGGTCGAGGTCGGCCTCACCGAGCAGGGCCGGGCGCTGCGGCAGCAGGTGGACGAGATCCCGCTGCGGATCGCCCGGGCCACCGGGCTCGACCTCGCCGACCTGGTCGCGCTGCGCGACACCCTCACCCGGGTCACCGACACCATCCACCGACAGAAGGAGCAGTGACCATCATGCAGGTGCTCTACACCGCATCCGCCACGGCCAGCGGCGACGGCCGGGACGGCCACGTCGAGACGTCCGACGGCACGTTCACGCTCGACCTGGCCGTGCCGAAGGAGATGGGTGGCGCCGGTGGCGCCGCGAACCCCGAGCAGCTCTTCGCCGCCGGCTACGCCGCCTGCTTCCACGGCGCGCTGCGGCTGGTCGCCCGCCGGGCCAAGGCCGACGTGACCGGCTCGGTCGTCGCCGCCGAGGTGGGCATCGGCCCGAACGGCAGCGGTGGGTTCGGGCTCACCGTGCAGCTCGTCGTCGACCTGCCCGCCGTTCCCCGGGACGCCGCCGAGCAGCTGGTCGAGCAGGCCCACCAGGTCTGCCCGTACTCGAACGCCACCCGCGGCAACATCGAGGTCGCGCTGACCGTCCGCGAGTCCCTGGCCGCGTGACGTCGCGGACCCAGGCCCCGACCGCGGACGAGAGGACGACCACCCCGTGACCAGCAACCGTGAGATCCACCTGGCCAGCCGCCCCCAGGGCTGGCCCACCGAAGAGAACTTCCGGCTCGTCGAGACCGACGTCCCGACGCCCGGCCCGGGCCAGATCGTGGTTCGCAACCAGTACGTGTCGGTCGACCCGTACATGCGGGGCCGGATGAACGACGTCAAGTCGTACGTGCCGCCGTACGCGCTCGACGCGCCGCTCGACGGCGGCGCGATCGGCGAGGTGGTGGCCAGCGAGGCGGCGGACGTCGCCGTCGGCGACACCGTGCTGCACGGGCTGGGCTGGCGTGAGTACGCGCTGCTCGACGCCGCCGCGGCCCGCCGGGTCGACCCGAACCTGGCCCCGGCCAGCGCGTACCTCAGCGTGCTCGGCATGACCGGGCTGACCGCGTACGCCGGGCTGCTGGAGGTGGCCGCGATGAAGCCCGGCGAGACGGTCTTCGTCTCCGCCGCGGCCGGCGCGGTCGGCAGCCTGGTCGGCCAGATCGCCAAGCTCAAGGGCGCCGGCCGGGTCATCGGCAGCGCCGGATCGCCGGCCAAGGTCGAGCGCCTGCGGGCGCTGGGCTTCGATGCCGCCTTCGACTACCACGACGGGTCGGTCCGCGACTCGCTGAAGGCGGCCGCCCCGGACGGCGTCGACGTCTACTTCGACAACGTCGGCGGCGATCACCTGGAGGCGGCGATCTCGGCCATGAACCTGCACGGTCGCGCCGCCATCTGCGGAATGATCGCGCAGTACAACGACACCGAGCCGCCGGCCGCACCCCGCAACCTGGCGCTGGTCATCGGCAAGCGGCTCACCCTGCGCGGCTTCCTGGTCGGCGACCACAACAACGTGCGTGAGGCGTTCGTCCGCGACGTCGCCGGCTGGCTGCGTGAGGGCCGGCTCTCCTACGACGAGACGATCGTGGACGGCATCGAGAACGCCCCGGCGGCGTTCCTCGGCCTGCTGCGCGGCGACAACCTGGGCAAGATGCTCGTGCGGGTGTGAGTCCGACCTCGTGCACGGCGGTCGACCCGAACGGGTCGACCGCCGTGCCGCGTGCGGAGGATAGGCTCGCGGCATGACGGTGGCGGTGCGGGTGATCCCCTGTCTGGACGTGGACGCCGGGCGGGTGGTCAAGGGGGTCAACTTCCTCGACCTGCGTGACGCCGGCGACCCGGTGGAACTGGCCGCCGCCTACGACCGGGCCGGCGCGGACGAGCTGACCTTCCTCGACGTCACCGCGTCCTCCAGCGACCGGGGCACCATGCTCGACGTGGTGCGCCGCACCGCCGAGTCGGTGTTCATCCCGCTGACCGTCGGCGGCGGCGTCCGGCAGGTCGCCGACGTGGACACGCTGCTGCGTGCCGGCGCGGACAAGGTCGGCGTGAACACCGCCGCCATCGCCCGGCCGGAGTTGATCGCCGAGATCGCCGACCGGTTCGGCCGGCAGGTGCTGGTGCTCTCCCTCGACGTGCGCCGGGCCCCCGCCGGGGCCACGCCCAGCGGCTTCGAGGTCACCACGCACGGCGGCCGGCGGGGCACCGGGATCGACGCGGTGCACTGGGCGCAGCGCGGCGCCGAGCTGGGCGCGGGGGAGATCCTGCTCAACTCGATGGACGCCGACGGCACCAAGGCGGGCTTCGACCTGGAGCTGATCGGCGCGGTGCGGGCGGTGGTGGACGTGCCGGTCGTGGCCAGCGGTGGCGCCGGCGAGGTGGCCCACTTCGCGCCCGCGATCGGGGCCGGCGCGGATGCGGTGCTCGCCGCCAGCGTCTTCCACTTCGGCGAGCTGACCGTGGCCGAGGTCAAGGACGCGCTGCGCCGCAGCGGCCACCCGGTGCGCTGAGCCCGGTCAGTGCCCGCCGGAGTGCCCCTCCGGTGAACGCCGGGGTGTGGGAATCGAGCGGACCGCGTACTCCTGGACGGCCGCCGCGTGGTCGGCCTCGTCCAGGTTCCACTCGGCGCTGCCCGGCGCGTGCCGGCGGCTCAGCACGCCCTGCACGGTGTCCACCATGGTCGCCACCCCGGCGCGCGGCCGGGAGCGCCAGAGCTGCTCGCCCTCTGCGGTGATCCGGAACCAGCCGTCGGCGACGCTGACCAGCCCGGCGCCGACCAGCCGCCGGACCGCGGCCTCCACCTCGTGCCGTTGCGGGATCGCGTGGTTGAGGTGGTCGGCGGTGGAGAGCACGTCGGTCAGGCGGACGCCCTCCGGCCGGCGGCTGGTCGCGGACCGACGGTGCCGCCCGGCCCCGCTCGCGATCACCAGCGACACGAAGATCCAGGCGTCGGTCCAGCGCCAACCGTTCTCCCCCATGCAGAGATGATGACGGCGAGCGTCGCGGAAGGGAACACCCACCCACCATCCGGCTCGCCGGGACCACCGCCGCGTGCCGGTGCGCGGACCGTGGGTGAACGCTCAGCCGGCCGGGGTCACCGGCGCGACGGCTCCCGGCGCGGGCGGGGCGTCCGTGGGGTCGGACTTGGTGGAGTGCGCTTCGGGCGCGGTGGTGCGCGGTTCGGGCGCGGTGGCGCGTGGTTCGGGCACCGCGAACAGCGGGATGAAGAGCTGCGCCAGCGGGCCGATGGCCAACGCGTACGCGACGGTGCCCAGGCCGACCGTGCCGCCGAGCAGCCAGCCCAGCGCCAGCACGAAGACCTCGATGACCGTGCGCACCAGCCGGATCGACCGGCCGGGTCGGCGGGCCACGAAACCGGTCATCAGCCCGTCGCGTGGGCCGGGGCCCAGCCGGGCGCCGAGGTAGAGACCGGTGGCGGCGCCGTTGGCGACGATCCCGGTGATCAACAGCGCGATGCGTACGCCGAGCGGGCCACCGGCCGGCAGGAGGGCCAGTGTGGCGTCCACCACCAGGCCGATCACCACCACGTTGCTGATCGTGCCGAGGCCGGGGCGTTGCCGTAGCGGGATCCAGAGCAGCAGCACCAGCGCGCCGACCCCGATGGTGACCGTGCCGATGGAGAGCTCGGTCAGCTCGGACAACCCCTGGTGGAACACGTCCCACGGGTCGAGGCCCAGGTCGGAGCGGACCATCAGAGCCATGCTGATCCCGTACAGGGTCAGGCCGGCGTAGAGCTGGACCAGCCGTCGCGCCGGCCGGTGCCGCAGATTGCCAATCAGTGCCATGCATGCCACCCTAGGTGCCAATCCTCCCGGAGGAAGAAGCCAATATCCGAGGAGTGGCCATGACCGGTCAGGTGCGGGGCAGCCAATTGGCTCGGCTGCTCGGGCAGTGGCACGCCCTGCCGGGTCGCCGCCGCAGCCCCGACTACGCCGCCCTGGCCGGCGCGGTACGCGGGCTGCTCGCCGACGGCCGGCTGCCGCTGGGCGTCCGCCTGCCCGCGGAACGGGAGCTGGCCGAGGCGCTGCGGATCAGCCGGACCACGGTCACCGCCGCGTACCGGGAACTGCGCGAGACCGGGCACCTGGCCAGCCGCCGGGGCGCCGGCAGCTGGACCATGCTGCCCGGCAACCACCGGGTGGCCAGCACCGGGCTCTGGACCCCGCTGGACGACCGGGAGATGATCGACCTCGGCGTCGCCGCGCTGGCCGCCCCGCCGCAACTCCTGACGGCCGCCCGCGCTGCCGCCGAGGACCTGCCCCGCTACCTGGGCGGAGCCGGCTACCACCCGACCGGGATCATCGAGCTGCGCGAGGCGGTGGCCGACGGGTACACCGCCCGGGGCCTGCCCACCTCGGCCGACCAGATCATGGTCACCAGCGGCACCCAGCACGCGCTGGACCTGGTGCTGCGACTCGCCCTGGCCCCGGGCGGCAGCGTGCTGGTCGAGTCACCGACCTACCCCAACGCGCTCGCCGCGCTGGCCGGCCGGCGCGCCCGCATCACCACGCACGGCCTGGCCGCCGACGCCGGCGGCTGGGAGTCCGACCTGCTGCTCGGCAGCCTTCGGCAGACCCGCCCCAAGCTGGCCTACCTGATCCCGGAGTTCCAGAACCCGACCGGGCACCTGATGCCGGCGTCGCTGCGCGAGCACGTGGTGGCCGCCGCCCACGCCGTCGGCACCGACCTGATCATCGACGAGTCCTTCGTGGACCTGCCGCTGGACGGCACCGAGCTGCCCCCGCCGACGGCCACCTTCGACCGGCACAGCCGGGTGGTCAGCATCGGCGGGATGAGCAAGCCGTACTGGGGTGGCCTGCGGATCGGGTGGGTACGCGCCTCCGCGCCGCAGGTGCAGCGGCTGGCCGCCGTCCGGGTCGGCGTGGACATGGCCAGCCCGGTGCTGGACCAACTCGTCGCCGTGCAGCTGCTCGCCGACGCGCCGGCCATCGTCGCGGACCGCCGTACCCAGCTCGCCGCCCAGCGTGACGCGCTGCTCGGGGCGCTGGCGCAGCGGCTGCCGGACTGGCGGGTCACCGTGCCGCGCGGCGGCGTGACGCTCTGGGCCGAACTGGACGGCCCGGTCTCCAGCGCGCTGGCCCGGGCCGCCGAGGACGTCGGCGTCCGGCTGGCGCCCGGCCCCCGGTTCGGCCTGGACGGCACCCTGGAGCGCTTCCTGCGGCTGCCGTTCACGCTGCCCGCCGCGGAACTGGTCGAGGCCGTCGGGCGGATCGCGGCGGTCCGCTACGACCTGGACCGGACCGGTCGGCAGCGGTGGCGGGAGCCCGCCGTCATCGCCTGAACCGCGCCGCACGACCCGCCGGTGCGGATGGATCGACGGCGCTCGTCGTCACGGGACCCACCGGGACCGCGCCGGCTGCGAGACTGTCCGCCGTGGCCAATGGCGGTACGACGCGGCGGGCGCCGCGGATGCGGGTGATGACCGAGGGGTCCACGGTGACCCCGCTGGAGCTCTTCTTCGACCTGGTCTTCGTCTACGCGCTCACCCAGGTGACCGCGCTGATGGCGGACGACCTCACCGGGCGCGGCCTGCTGCGGGGCGTGCTGGTGCTGGCCCTGCTCTGGTGGTGCTGGTGCTGCTACGCCTGGTTGGGCAACACCGTGCGGGCCGACGAGGGTCTCGTGCGGGTGGTGCTGTTCGCCGTCATGGCGACGATGTTCGTGGTCGCCGTGACCATCCCGGAGGCCTTCGACGACCTGCCCGGCGGGCTCTCCGGGCCGGTGGTCTTCGCCACCTGCTACCTGGTCGTCCGCGTGCTGCACCTGGTCCTCTACTTCTTCGCCGCGCGCGCGGACGCCGGGCTGCGCCGCCAACTGCTGCGCGCCGCCCTGCCGATGCTCGCCGGGGCGCTGCTGCTCTTCTCCGCCGCGCTGGCGCCGCAACGGCTGACCGACTCGCCGCAGCACGTCGAGGCGATCCGCACGGCTCTCTGGGTGCTCGCGTTGGTCGTCGACTACGGCGGGATCATGGCGATCGGGTCGCAGGGCTGGCGGATCTTCTCCGCCGCGCACTGGACCGAACGGCACGGCCTGATCATCATCATCGCGCTCGGCGAGTCGCTGGTGGCCATCGGCGTGGGCGTCACCGCGCTGCCCATCTCCTGGCCGATCATCGCCGCCTCGGTGCTGGCCATCGCGATCACCGCCGCGCTCTGGTGGGCGTACTTCGACGTGGTCTCCATCGCCGCCGAGCTGGTGCTCCACCGGGCCGAGGGCACCGCCCGCGCCGCGCTCGGCCGCGACTCCTACACCTATCTGCACCTGCCGATGGTGGCCGGCATCATCCTGCTCGCCCTCGGGTTCAAGAAGGTGCTGGCGTACGTGGGCGACGGCACCGAGCACGAGCTGAGCGCCCCGCTGCACGGGCTGGGCCTGCTGGCCCTGTACGGCGGCGTGATCCTCTACCTGCTCGGCCACCTCGGCTTCCGGCTGCGCAACATGCGCTCGGTCAACTGGCCCCGAGTGGCGACGGTGCTGCTGCTGGTGGCGCTGCTGCCGGTTGCCGGCCACCTGCCGGCGCTGGCCGCGTTGGGCCTGCTGGCGGCCGTCTGTGTCGGAATGGTCGTCGCCGAGGTGCGGCTGTTCGGGGCGGCCCGCCGCGAGCTACGCGACTCGTTCCTCGCCGAGCACGGCGCGGGCGCGGCTCCGGGCCACTGACCGGAGCAGGCGGCGCGCCGGTGCGCGGCGCGACACGGCGGTGCGGTGCGCCGGCCGCCGAGGTCGGCCGATCGGCCCTGCCGGTCGGCGCCGGCTGAGAGACTGCCGAGGTGGGCAGTGCCGGCGGGGTCCGATGGTCGCGGGGGATCCGGCCGAGCGCTCCCGGCTCCCGCACCACCCGGCTGGAGCTCTTCTACGACCTCGTCTTCGTTTTCGCCTTCCTCAATGTCACCACGCTGACCGCGGCCAGCCCGAACGTGGGCGGGTTGGTCCGTTGCCTGCTGGTGCTGGCCCTGCTCTGGTGGTGCTGGACCGGCTTCGCCGCCTTCGGCAACGTCGTCCGCACCGACCAGGGGATCGTCCCGGTGGTCGGGTTCGCCACCACGGCCGCGGCGTTCGTCTTCGCGCTGAGCATCCCGCAGGCCTTCCGTGACGAGCCCGGCGGTCTGAACGGCCCGCTGGTCTTCGCGGTCTGCTACCTCCTGGTTCGTGCCTCCCAGGTCGGGATCTTCGGCTGGGTGGTCCGGGGCGACCCGCAGCTGCGTCGCCGATGGCTGCTGCTCGCCGTGCCGGCGCTGATCACCACCGGGCTCATCATCAGCGCCGCGCTGCTGCCGCTGCGACTGTTCGACGTGCCGATCATGATCAGCATCTACCTGGCGCTGTGGCTGGTCGCCATCGCCGTCGAGTACGGCTTCGGCCTCGCGCTGGGCGGCAGCGGGTGGACGCTCGTCTCGGCCGGCCACTGGGCCGAGCGGCACGCGCTGATCGTCCTGGTCGCGCTCGGTGAGTCGATCATCTCGCTCGGGTTGGGCCCCGGGTTCATCAGCGGCCTGCCGTTGACCTGGTCGGTGATCGCCGCGGCGGTGATGGGCGTCGCCGTGGTCGCCGCGCTGTGGTGGGCGTACTTCGACACCCTCGCCCTGGCCCTGGAGCAGAGACTGCACCGCACCCGGGATCCGGCCACGCGCCGCGCGCTGGCCAGGAACACGTACACCTACCTGCACCTGCCGCTGGTGGCCGGGACGATTCTGTTCGCGCTGGGTCTCAAGGGGCTGCTCGACGAAGCGGCGGACCCGTCCACGCCGGCCTGGGGTCTGCCGCTGCCCGGCTTCGACCTGCTGGTCCTCCACGGCGGGGTGGCCCTGTACCTGCTGGCGCTGGTGGCCCTCGGGTGGCGCGGGCTCGGCAGGCCGCGGTGGCCGACGACCGTGGCCGTGGGGCTGCTCGTGGTGCTGGTGCCCGTCGCGGCCCGGCTGCCGGAGCTGGTCGCACTGGGGCTGCTCAGCCTGCTCGTGCTGGCGCTGACGGCGGTGCAGACAATGGCGGACGCGCCGCTGCGCCGGCAGGTGCGCGAGGTGGCGCTGACCGAGCAGCTCGCCGCCGAGGCCGACCAGACGCACTGGCGTGGGGAGCACCTGTGACGCCGGCGGCCCCGAACCCTGGTGGGTGCGGGGCCGCCGGCGTGCGAGGTCGGCTCAGAGTTCGGCGAGGGTGCCGGCGTACATCTTGTCGATCTCGGCGGCGAAGTTGCTCTCCACACCGCGTCGCTTGATCTTCAGCGACGGCGTGATCTCGCCGTGCTCGATGGTCAGGTCGCGCGGCAGGATCGCCACCTTCTTGATCGTCTCCCAGCGGTTGAGCTTGGCGTTGAGCTGGGCGACGTACTCCTCGACCATCGCCTTGGCCTCCGGCGAGGCGACGATCTCCGAGTAGTCGCGGCCCTCCAGCGGGCCGCCGGCCACCCAGCCCCGGATCGCGTCCGGGTCGAGCGTGACCAGCATCGTGCAGAAGTTGCGGGCCTGCCCGACGACGACCGCCTGCGAGGTGTACGGGCAGATCGCCTTGAACATCCCCTCGATGTGCGAGGGCGCGATGTACTTGCCGCCCGAGGTCTTGACCAGGTCCTTCTTCCGGTCGGTGATCCGCAGGTAGCCCTGCTCGTCGAGGCTGCCGATGTCGCCGGTGCGGAAGAAGCCGTCCTCGGTGAACGCGGCGGCGGTCTCCTCCGGCAGGTTGTGGTAGCCGCGCATCACCGGCCGGCCGCGGACCAGGATCTCCCCGTCGGTGTCGATGCGGCACTCCAGGTCGCCCATCGCCCGGCCCACCGTGCCGATCCGCAGCCCGGCCGGCGGGTTGACGAAGTTGCCGGCGCTCGTCTCGGTGAGACCGTAGCCCTCGGAGATCGGCAGGTTGGCGGCGGCGAAGAAGGTGGCGATCTCCGGGCTGAGCGGAGCGGCGCCGGAGACCAGCACCCGCATCCGGCCGCCCAGGCGGGCCTGGAGCTTGCTGAACACCAGCTTCTCGGCCAGCCCGTAGCGCAGCTTCAGCCCGCCCGGCACCGGCTTGCCCGCCTGCTCCAGGGCCACCTTCTCCTTGCCGACCCGGACGCCCCAGGCGAAGATCTTCGCCTTCGCGCCGCCGGCGCCCTGCGCGGTGGTCACCGCCTTGTTGTAGACCTTCTCGAACACCCGGGGAGCGCCGCACATCAGCGTCGGCCGGATCACCGAGAGCAGGTCGACCAGCTTGTCCACCCGCCCGTCGACGTAGGTGGGCAGGCCGACGTGGATGGCGCCGCAGAGCAGCGTCTTGCCGAACGAGTGGGCCAGCGGCAGCCACAGGTACTGGAGGTCGTCGTCGCGGAGCAGGCCGACCTCGGCCTGCGCCACGGCCTCCCAGCACCAGCCGCCGTGCAGCAGCTCGACGCCCTTGGGTCGACCGGTGGTGCCGGAGGTGTAGATCAGGGTGGCCAGGTGGTCCGGACCGATCCCCGCCACGAGCATGTCGATCAGGTCCGGCTCGGCGGCCAGCGCGCGGCTGCCCCGCTCCTCCAGGTCGGCGAGGGTGAGCTGGGGGACCGCGGCGGTCTCGTCGGCGGCGCCGTCGAGGAGCACCACGTGGGTCAGCGCGGGCAGGTCGGCGCCGGCGATCTTGGCGGCCTGGCCCGGGTTCTCCGCGAACAGCACCTTGGAAGCGGAGTCGGCGATGATGTAGGTCGCGTCCGCCGGCTCGGTGGTCGGATAGACGGTGGTGGTCGCGCCACCGGCGCACATGATGCCGAGGTCGGCGATCACCCAGTCCAGGCGGGTGTTGGCGAGGATCGCGACCGGATCCTCCTGGCCGACGCCCAGGCTGTGCAGACCGGCGGCGACCGCCTTGGCGCGCTCGCCGACCTGCGCCCAGGTCAGCCAGACGGGGCCCGAGTCGTCCGGGGCCGGGGAGGCGAACGCGTGCCGGTCGGGGGTGGCCGCCACGCGCTTGAGGAACATGTCCGGGATGGAGCGGTACGGGACATCGAGAGCCATCGCTGTAGCCGCCTTCGGGGGTGGTGGCGTGACGGTCGTCACGTCATGGTGGTTACCGAAGGGTATTGCCTGTCCCCGGGCATCGGCTAGCCCTGGTGATCGTCCGGGGTCCCGTCCCGCCAACCGGTAGGGCCGAATCAGGCGTAACGGGCGGCCACCAGTGACCAGTCGTAGGTTGCCCGGATCCAGTTGCGCCGGGCGGCGAGCGCCGAGCCCAACCCCTCGTCGCCTCTGGCCAGCAACTCGTCCTCCGCGGTCAGGTACGCCGCCAGCCCCTGGTTGAACCGGTCGGCCGCCGCCCGCAGCGCCCCCGGCTCGTCCGTTCCGGTCTCCTGGGCGATCACCGTCACCAGGTTGTGCGCGTCCGGGTCGGCCCGACTCTCCTTGCCGTAGGAGAAGAGGTCGTTGCACCAGCAGATCAGGTCCACCGCCACCAGGTCCAGGGCGGCCAGCGCCGGGTCGGCGTGCCGACCGGGCTCGGCCGGCTTCCCGGACGCCAGTTCGGTCAGGGTGAGGCAGGGGCGCGCTCCGCCGATGTGTCGGCGCAGCTGGACGTACTCCGCCACCTCGGGCACCCGTCGGCGTTCCCGGTTGGTCGCCTCCCAGAGCAGCGCCAGCAGATACTCCCGTACCTGGGTGACGAAGCGCAGCAGCAGCGCCGGGCGGTCGTGCAGCCGGATCCGGCGGCACAGGTCGTGCAGCGCGTCGCCCAGCGGCCCCACGGCCGGCGGCACGACGTCGGGGTCACCGGAGAGGTCCAGCACGTCGAGAAGGGTGCCGATCGCCGGCGCCAGCCGACCCGGGTCGGCGCCGAGGCCGTCCTCGTCGCAGGCGTCGTCCATGACGAAGAGCCAGGAGATCAGGTCGGTGAGCAGCCGCAGTCCCTCCGCCGACCCGGCAGGGGAGGCCCGCCCGGCCAGGCCGGCGGCGTCGGCCCGCTGCAACCGGTGGACCCGATGGCTGGAATCGATCAGGCCGAAAGCGCGCGCCCACTCGACGCTCTCGCCCGCCACCCGATCCGTGGCCCCATGGCGCCCCGCGGGAAACGGGGGCTCCCGCAGCGCCGAGATCGCGAAAGTCCGCATAGTAACGCCCCCACTCGTGCCGCACCGGCGCGGAACGGCGCGGTGAAGCGTACGGGAGTAGGAATCGTTCTACATCGCTGGGAGTGACGCTTTCCACAAAGGACGCGTGACCGTTCAGGCACAGACAGTCACATGCCCAGGCTGGCGTTGCGCAGCAGCCGTGCGGACCCCGCCGGGCCGTCCAGCTGGACGCGGGCCACCCGCTGCCGGCCGGAAAGGAACAGAGCCAACTCGGCCGGGGCGCCGACCACCCGCAGCGGCTCGCCGCCGCGGCCGACGGAGAGCTTCCCGTACCCCGGCGCCTGGACGTAGAGGTCCGCCGGAAAGCGGCGCAGTGCCAGCCGGGCCAGCGGGGCGGCCCGCTTCCAGAGCGCGGCCTGCAGGCCGGGCGGCAGCTCGCGCGGCAGCCATCCGGACCCGGCCCGCCGCACGTCCTCGTGGTGGATGAAGAACTCCAGCGTGTTGGCCAGTTCGTCGGTCACCGGGTTGCTGACCGGGCTCCACACCGGCGGCCGGCGCACCTGCGCCACCAGGTCGGCGTAGGGCCGGGCGGCGAGGCGGCGACGGACCCGTTCGGCGTACCCGCGCAACGGGGCCAGCATGATCCCGCCGGCCGCGTCCGGGCGCCGCTCCCGCAGCACCAGGTGCGCGGCGAGGTCACGGGTCGCCCAGCCCTCGTTGATCGTCGGCGCGTTCGGCCCGAGGGCCAGCAGGAGATCGGCCAGCGCCTCGCGCTCGGCTCGGGCGTACCGCGGCATGGCCCGATCGTAGGCCCGCGTGCCCGCCCGCGCCCGCCCGCGGACCCGCGCTCGGCATGGCACGTCCCGTCGCCCTGGAGTACGTGACGGTCGACATATGCGGTCCGGGTCGGCGGGGGTGGTCCGGACCGGTAAGGATGAGGGAGATACTTGTGGCTTACGGCGGGGGAGAGCGTGGCGAGCAGGACAAGTCGGGATGTGCTCGGCCGGGGGCTGGGGGTCCTCCGGCAGGCGATCCGGGAGCAGCCACGGATCTTCACGGTGGCGGTGGTCGGCAGCGTGCTGTTCGGCTCGATGGTCATCGTCAGCGCGTACGTGGTCGGCGGGGTCGTCGGCGACGTGGTGGTGCCGGCCATCGCGCGGGGCGAGGTGGCCACCGGCAGCCTCGTGCTGGCCGCGACCGCCCTGTTCGGCATCAGCGTGCTGCGGGTCGTGGGCATCTTCGGCCGCCGGCTCGGCGCCGGCTACATGCAGTACCGCCTCCAGGCGGCCTACCGCCGCCGGGTCACCCGCCGCTACCTGGACCTGCCGCTGTCCTGGCACCACCGCAACGCCACCGGCACCCTGCTCTCCAACGCCAACTCCGACGTCGAGGCGGCCTGGTACCCGATCGCGCCGCTGCCCTTCGCGGTCGGCACGCTGGTGATGCTGGTCGGCGCGATCGTCTCGCTCTTCGCCACCGACTGGGCGCTGGCCCTGGTCGGCCTCGCGGTCTTTCCCGCGCTGTTCACGCTCAACGTGATCTACTCCCGCCGGATGGCACCCCGCCAGGCCCGGGCGCAGCGGCTGCGCGCCGAGGTCAGCGGCATCGCCCACGAGAGCTTCGACGGCGCCCTGGTGGTCAAGACGATGGGTCGGGAGGCCCAGGAGACCGCCCGGTTCGCCGGCCGGGCCGGTGAGCTGCGCGACGCGCTGATCGCGGTCGGCCGGCTGCGCGGCGTCTTCGATCCGCTGCTGGAGACGCTGCCCAGCCTCGGCACGCTGGCCGTGCTGGTCGTCGGGGCGTTCCGGCTGCGCCAGGGCGCGATCAGCGTCACCGAGCTGGTCAGCGTGGCCTTCCTCTTCACCGTGCTGGCCTTCCCGGTGCGGGCCATCGGCTGGGTGCTGGCCGAGCTGCCGCGCAGCGTCGCCGGCTGGGACCGGGTCCGCCGGGTGCTCGACGCCACCGGCGAGATGCCGTACGGGCAGCGGGTGCTCGACCCGGCCACCCCGGGGCCGGCCACCCTCACCTTCACCGACGTGCACTTCTCCTACCCGCCGGCCGAGGCGCACCAGCCCGGCGCGCAGGTGCTCGGCGAGGTCGGCTTCACGGTGCCCGCCGGGCGGACGGTGGCCCTGGTGGGGCCCACCGGCGCCGGGAAGTCCACCATCGCCTCGCTGGCGGTGCGCCTGGTCGACCCGGACACCGGCATCGTCACGCTGGACGGGGTGGACATGCGCGAGCTGACCGCCGCGTCCCTGGCCGGCACGGTCGCCCTGGTCGCCCAGGTGCCGTTCGTCTTCGACGACACGGTCCGCGCCAACATCGCCCTCGACCGGCCGGGCATCGACGACGAGGACGTCTGGGCGGCGCTGCGGCTTGCCGAGGCGGACGGGTTCGTCGCGGCGCTTCCCGACGGCCTGGACACGATGGTCGGCGAGCGGGGCACCTCGCTCTCCGGCGGGCAGCGGCAGCGGCTCACCCTGGCCCGCGCGCTGGCCGGCCGGCCGCGCCTGCTGGTGCTCGACGACGCGACTAGCGCGGTGGACCCCCGGGTGGAGGCGGCCATCCTGGCCGGTCTGCGCTCGTCGGCGGGCGCACCGGGGGTGCCGGCCGCGTCGATCCTGGTGGTGGCGTACCGCCGGGCCACCATCGCACTGGCCGACGAGGTCATCTACGTGGAGCAGGGGCGGGTGATCGCCCGGGGCACGCACACCGAGCTGCTGGCCACCGTGCCCGGGTACGTCGACCTGGTGACCGCCTACGAGCAGGCGGAGGTCGACCGCGCGCAGGAGCGTCCGTACGAGGACGAGGTCGCGCCGCTGCCCTCGGGCCTGGAGATCGAGGTGGACCGGTGAGCGCGAGGAGTGCAGCGCAGCGGAGCCCCGCAGTCGCGAACGAAAGGCCGGCCCGGTGAGCGTCAAGACGGACGAGCGGGACGAGCGGGCGGAGACGACCTGGCAGACCCTGCGCCGGGGGCTGTCGCTCTCGCCGGAGCTGCGGACCGGGCTGGCGGGCACCCTGGCCCTGGCCCTGGTCTACATGGTGGGCCGGGTGGCCGTGCCGGTCGCCGTGCAGCAGGGCATCGACCGCGGCATCGTCGGTGGTCTGAACCTGGACGTGGTCTGGTCGGTGGTGGCGATCACCGCCGCGATCCTCACGGTCACCACGATCTGCGGCTACCTGATGATGCGCCGGTTGTTCACCGTCAGCGAGACGGCGCTGGCCAACGTGCGGACGCGGGCGTTCCGGCACGTGCACGACCTGTCGATGCTGCACCAGCAGTCGGAGCGGCGCGGCTCGCTGGTCTCCCGGGTGACCAGCGACGTCGACCAGATCACCCAGTTCCTCCAGTGGGGTGGGGTGATCCTGCTGGTCAACCTCGGCCAGCTGGTGGTCACCACGATCGTCATGCTGGCGTACTCCTGGCAGTTGACCCTGGTGGTGCTGGTGGCGTTCCTGCCGGCGGTGTTCATCATCCGGCAGCTGCAACGCCGCCTCGGCGTGGCGTACGCGACGGTGCGGCAGCGCACCGGAACGCTGCTCGGCGCGATCGGCGAGAGCGTGGTGGGCGCGCCGGTGATCCGGGCGTACGGCATCGCGGGCCGCACGGCGCGGCGGCTGGACGACGCCATCGACAGTCAGCGCCAGGCGCAGCAGCGGGCGATCCGGATCAGCATCGTGGGCAGCTCGGTCGGCGAGCTCGCCGCCGGGCTGGCGCTGGCCGGCGTGGTGGTGCTCGGGGTGACGCTGGGGGTGGACGGCACGCTGTCGATCGGCCAGTTGACCGCGTTCCTCTTCCTGGTGACGCTCTTCATCCAGCCGGTGCAGATCGCCACCGAGGTGCTCAATGAGGCGCAGAACGCGATCGCGGGCTGGCGGCGGGTGCTCGACGTGCTGGACGTCGCCCCGGACGTGGCCGACCCGGGGGAGCAGGGGC
>NZ_RCVJ01000048.1 GCF_003667505.1 Micromonospora sp. BL4 | reverse complement strand
CCCGGCCACCCCGGCAACCCCGGCCCGGGTGGCGACGACCCCAACTCCGGAGACGACGACAACTGCGGGCCCAAGCGGGAACTCTGCCCCGACCCAGCCGGTGGCAAGGACGGCTGAGCGCGCGCCGGCACGGCCTGCCTGGGCCTTCCGTGACGGTGACCGGGGCGAGGCGGGAGCGCGGCGGGCCCGGTGAATGAGAGCGGCGTCCCAGGAGCAGCCCGGCGGGTGCGAATGATCGACCGGTCTGCCCTAGGCTTGCCGCTCATGAGCAGTGCCGCCGCATTCTCGTACGCCCCCCTGCTGCCGACCGGCCCCGACCAGACCGACTACCGCCTGGTCACCGACGAGGGCGTGGACGTCGTACACGGCCCGGGGGGCCGCCGGTTCCTCACCGTGGAGCCGGCCGCGCTCACCGCGCTGACCGCCGAGGCGATGCACGACATCGCGCACTTCCTGCGCCCGGCGCACCTGGCTCAGCTCCGGGCGATCATCGACGACCCGGCCGCCTCGCCGAACGACCGGTTCGTGGCGCTGGACCTGCTGCGCAACGCCAACATCGCCGCCGGCGGGGTCCTGCCGATGTGCCAGGACACCGGCACCGCCATCGTGATGGGCAAGCGGGGCCGGCACGTCCTGACCGACGGGGCCGACGCCGAAGCCATCTCCCGGGGCGTCTACCAGGCGTACACGAAGCTCAACCTGCGCTACTCCCAGCTCGCCCCGCTGACCATGTGGGACGAGCGGAACACCGGCAGCAACCTGCCGGCCCAGGTCGAGCTGTACGCCGAGGACCCGGACGGGCACCCCGACGCGTACAAGTTCCTGTTCATGGCCAAGGGCGGTGGCTCGGCCAACAAGTCGTACCTCTACCAGGAGACGAAGGCGCTGCTCAACCCGACGCGGATGATGCAGTTCCTGGAGGAGAAGCTGCGGCTGATCGGCACCGCCGCCTGCCCGCCGTACCACCTGGCCATCGTCATCGGCGGCACCTCCGCCGAGTACGCCCTGAAGACGGCGAAGTACGCCAGCGCCAAGTACCTGGACGCGCTGCCCACCGCCGGCTCGATGAGCGCCCACGGCTTCCGCGACCTGGAGCTGGAGGCGGAGGTGCTGGAGCTGACCCGCAACTTCGGCATCGGCGCGCAGTTCGGCGGCCGGTACTTCTGCCACGACGTGCGGGTGGTCCGGCTGCCCCGGCACGGCGCCTCCTGCCCGGTGGCGATCGCGGTCTCCTGCTCGGCGGACCGGCAGGCGGTCGCCAAGATCACCCCGTCGGGTGTCTGGCTGGAGCGGCTGGAGACCGACCCGGCGCGCTTCCTGCCGGACGTCACCGACGACTCGCTCGACACCGAGACGGTCGTCCGGGTCGACCTGAACCGGCCGATGGACGAGATCCGCGCCGAGCTGTCCAAGTACCCGGTGAAGACCCGGCTGTCGCTGTCCGGCCCGCTGGTGGTGGCCCGCGACATCGCGCACGCCAAGATCGCCGAGCGGTTGGACGCCGGCGAGCCGATGCCGCAGTACCTCCGCGACCACGCGGTCTACTACGCCGGCCCGGCCAAGACGCCCGAGGGTTACGCCTCCGGCTCGTTCGGGCCGACCACCGCCGGCCGGATGGACGCCTATGTGGAGAAGTTCCAGGCCGCCGGCGGCTCGCAGGTGATGTTGGCCAAGGGCAACCGGTCGGGTCAGGTGACCCGCTCCTGCCAGCAGCACGGCGGCTTCTACCTCGGCTCGATCGGCGGCCCCGCGGCCCGCCTCGCCCAGGACTGCATCAAGCACGTCGAGGTCCTGGAGTATCCGGAGCTGGGCATGGAGGCGGTCTGGAAGATCGAGGTGGAGGACTTCCCCGCCTTCATCGTGGTCGACGACAAGGGCAACGACTTCTTCGCCGAGGTCACCAAGCCGGTGCTCACCGTCGGCCGTCGCTGACCCGCGGGCAGGCGAAGGGGGCGCCGGGCTGATCAGCCCGGCGCCCCCTTCTGTCGTCCGTGCTCCACCGACATCGGTGCGCCCGCCCCCGCTGGGGTGGGAACGGGCGCACCGCCCCCGTCGGATGCCGTCACCGACAACCCGGGGCGAGTCTTCGGCGTGCCGCTGTCGATCCGCTCTCAGATCACTATCGACGGATCGCGGCGATCCGTGACCGCCGGGCTACTCTGCTGGAAGTTGCACCATGGATGCGGGAGAGCGGATGCGGTTCGGGGTTCTGGGGCCTCTGCGGGTCGGCGGTGGCGAGTCCACCGTCACCGCCGGTCGCGACCGGATCGTGCTCGCCATGCTGCTGCTGCGGTCCGGCCGGCTGGTGCCGGTCGAGGAGTTGGTCGACGCGATCTGGGAGGAGCGCCCGCCGGCCACCGCCCGCGCACAGTTGCAGACGTGCGTGTCGCGGTTGCGGCGTCGGTTCGCCGAACTCGGGCTGGCACCGGAGACCATCGTCACCGACCCGGTGGGGTACGGCGTCCGCACCGGGCCGACCGAACTGGACGCGGAGGTCTTCGCCCGGGGTGTGGAGGCGGCCCGGGCCGCAGTGGCCTCCGGCCGGTTGGCCGACGCGCGTGACCGGTTCCGGGCCGCTCTGGCGCTCTGGCGTGGGCCGGCCCTCGGTGGCATCCCGAGCCGCAGCGTCCGCCGCCGCGCCCAGGCGCTCGACGAGCAGCGCCTCACCGCCCTGGAGGAGTGCGTCGACGTTCAGCTGCGCCTCGGGCAGGCCACGGAGCTGCTTGAGGAGTTGACCGACAGTGTCGACCAGCACCCGCTGCGGGAGCGCCTGCGCGGCCAACTGATGCTCGCCCTGTCCTCGGTCGGCCGGCAGGCCGACGCGCTCGCGGTCTACCGGGAGGGCCGGCGGATCTACGCCGACGAGCTGGGCATCGAACCGGGCGCCGAGTTGCAGGAACTGCACCAGCGGGTGCTCGCCGGCGACCTGGCCCTGGCCGGCCGGGAACTCCGTCCGGTCTCCCCGGTCCGGTCGCTACCCCGGGCCATCGGTGATTTCACCGGCCGACAGCAGACGGTGGCCCGCCTGGTCAAGGAGATCGAGGAGGACGGCACCCGGATCCAGCTGATCGACGGAATGGCCGGCAGCGGCAAGACCACCCTCGCCGTGCACGTCGCCACCGCGCTCGCCGACCGCTACCCGGACGCCCAGCTCTTCGTCGACCTGCACGGGCACAGTGAGCGCAGCCCGTTGACGCCGGCCACCGCCGTGGCCGCCCTGCTGCGCCAGCTCGGCGTGCCGGCGGAGCGGATGCCGGTGGACGCGGACGACCGGCTGGCGCTCTGGCGGACCGAGTTGGCCGGCCGGCGGGCTCTGGTGGTGCTGGACAATGCCGCCACCGCCGACCAGGTGGCGCCGCTGCTGCCCAACGGCTCACACTGCCTGGTCCTGATCACCAGCCGCCGCCGGCTGGTCGGGGTGGACGAGGGACGGCCGTCGTCGCTGCCCGTGCTCGACGCGGACGAGGCGGTCGAGCTGCTCGGTCGGGTGGCCGGCGCGGAACGGGTCGCCGCCGAACCGGAGGCGGCCGCTGAGGTGGCGCGTCGCTGCGGCCACCTGCCGCTCGCCATCCGGTTGGCCGGCGCCCGGCTGGCGCACCGACCGCACTGGCGGGTCGCCGACCTCGCCGAGCGGCTGGTCACCGGGGCGGGTCCGCTGGCCGAGCTGGCCGCCGGGCAGCGCTCGGTGGGGCAGGCGTTCGCACTGTCGTACGCGCAGGTCTCTCCGCCGGCGCAACGGCTGTTCCGGCTGCTCGGCCTGTACCCCGGCGGGCGGCTGGACAGCGAAGTGGCCGCGGCCCTGGCGGAGCTGCCCCGGGCCGACACTCAGGACCTGCTGGACGAGCTGATCGATGCCCACCTGGCGGAAGAGGTGCAACCGGGTCGGTACCGGTTGCACGATCTGCTCCGGGAGTACGCCCGGCTGCTGTTGGATGCCCGGGAGCGGCGGAACGAACGTCGTGCCGCCCTTGAGCGGTTGCTGGACCATCACCTGTCCGTCGCGGTGGTGATCGCTCGGGCGATCGAGGCCGCGGGCAGTCGCCGCACCATTCCGGTCAGCACGCCCACCCGGCCCGATCTCGTGGCCGGCCCGGCATCCGAGGGGCCGGCGTGGTTCGAGGAGAACCTGCCCGCGCTCACCGCCCTGGTCCGGCTGGCCGAGGAGGAGGGCTTTCCGACCCAGTGCTGGCAGTTGGCCCGGGCCTGCTGGCGGTTCAACTTCGACAGCGGGCACCTCGACGAGCTGATCGAGACCCACACGATCGGGCTTCGGGTCGCCGAGCGGCTCGGCGACCAGGCCGCGATCGCCGTGATGCTGAACTACCTCTCCTCGGCGTACTTCCGGCTGGCCCGCTTCCCGGAGGCGATCAGCTCGATGGAGGTGGCGCTCGACCTGCGCCGCCGGCTCGGCCTGCGGGGTGACGTGCTCAGCACGCTGTGGAACCTCGGAATCTCGTACGCCGCGAACGGTGACTTCCGGCAGGGCAAGGCGAGGTTCGACGAGGCGTTGAGCATGGTCACCGGGCTGGGTGACGCACACGAACTGACCAACCTGCAGAACAACCTGTGCTTCGCGCTGATCGGCTGGGGCCGGTACGACGAGGCGCTGCGTACCGCCCGGCAGCACCTCATGCTGGCCCGCCAGACGAAGGACATGCGGCAGACCACGAACGCGATCGGGCATCTCGGGATGCTCCGGCACCGGATGGGTGACCTGGGCCCGGCCCGCCGCATCCTGCGGGTCGCGTTGCACCTCAAGCGCCAGTGGGGCAACCGATTCGGCGAGGGGGAGGTGCTCAACGAGATCGGTGTGATGGAGCGCGTTGCCGGGCGGCCGGAGCGCGCCGCCGCTCTGCACCGGGACGCCCTGGTGGCGATGATGGAGGTGGGCGACCGGGTGGGGCAGTGCGCCTCGCGCAACCTGCTGGCCCGGGCGATCCGCGACCAGGGGGACGTCGCCAGCGCGCTCGACCTGCATCGCCGGGTGCTCGCCGACGCGACCCGGTTGAGTGTCCGCTACGAGCAGGCCCGCGCGCTGGAGGGCATCGCCCGCTGCCTGCGGGACACCGACCCGGCGGCGGCCCGCGCGCATCTGATCCGGGCCCTGCCCCTGTTCCGACAGATCGAGTCGCCGGACCAGCACGGGGTGGAGCGGCTGCTGACCGAGTTGGGCTGAGGGTTCATCTGCGAGTCGGCGACGCGCGCGGCAGGATGGTACGCGTGACGACTCCAGAGGCGACGGGTTACCGGATCGAACGCGACTCGATGGGCGAGGTGGAGGTGCCCGCCGAGGCGTTGTGGCGGGCGCAGACGCAGCGTGCGGTGCAGAACTTCCCGATCTCCGGCCGGGGCATCGAGCCGGCCCAGATCAAGGCGCTCGCCCAGATCAAGGGTGCGGCGGCCGAGGTCAACGGCGAGCTGGGGGTGATCGACGCGAACGTGGCCGCGGCGATCGGTGCCGCCGCCGCGCACGTGGCCGCCGGCGGGTACGACGACCAGTTCCCGGTCGACGTGTTCCAGACCGGCTCCGGCACGTCGTCCAACATGAACGCCAACGAGGTCATCGCCACCCTGGCCAGCCGGGAGCTGGGTCAGGACGTGCACCCGAACGACCACGTCAACGCCTCCCAGTCGAGCAACGACGTCTTTCCGTCCTCGATCCACCTGGCCGCCACGCAGTTCATCGTGGAGGACCTGCTGCCGTCGCTGGCTCAGCTCGCGGAGGCGTTGGAGGCCAAGTCGGCGGAGTTCGAGACGGTGGTCAAGGCCGGCCGGACCCACCTGATGGACGCCACGCCGGTCACCCTCGGGCAGGAGTTCGGCGGGTACGCCGCCCAGGTCCGCTACGGCATCGACCGGCTGGAGTCGGCGCTGCCCCGGCTGGCCGAGCTGCCGCTGGGCGGCACCGCCGTGGGCACCGGCATCAACACCCCGCTCGGCTTCGCCGCCGCCGTCATCCGCAAACTGCGCGAGTCGACCGGGTTGCCGCTGGCCGAGGCGCGCAACCACTTCGAGGCGCAGGGCGCCCGGGACGCGCTCGTGGAGACCTCGGGCCAGCTGCGTACCGTCGCGGTGGGCCTCTACAAGATTGCCAACGACATCCGGTGGATGGGCTCAGGCCCCCGGGCGGGCCTGCGCGAGCTGCGCATCCCTGATCTCCAGCCCGGCTCGTCGATCATGCCGGGCAAGGTCAACCCGGTGGTCGCCGAGGCGATGCGGCAGGTCTGCGCCCAGGTGATCGGCAACGACGCGACGGTCGGTTTCGCCGGCTCGCAGGGCGACTTCGAGCTGAACGTGATGCTCCCGGTGATGGGCCGCAACCTGCTGGAGTCGATCCGGCTGCTGTCCGCGGCGAGCCGACTGTTCGCCGACCGCCTGGTGGTCGGCCTGGTCGCGGACGCCGAGGTCTGCCTGGCGTACGCCGAGGGTTCGCCGTCGATCGTCACCCCGCTCAACCGTTACCTCGGGTACGACGAGGCCGCGTCCATCGCCAAGGAGGCGCTGGCCAAGCAGACCTCGATCCGCGAGGTGGTGATCTCCCGGGGGCACGTGGACTCCGGCAAGCTCAGCGAGACGCAGCTCGACGAGGTGCTCGACCTGCTTCGGATGACCCACCCCTGACTCCCGGCCGCCGCGACAAAACAGCTCGACGGTGTCGCGGGGTGGACGGGATGATCCAGCCATGGGTGGAGACGACGCGGGCCTGCCTCCGGCGACCGACCGACTTCGGTTGCGGCGGCTGACCATGGGTGATGTGGACGCGCTGGTCGAGCTGGACAGCGACCCCGAGGTGATGCGCTTCCTCACCGGCGGCGTCGCCACCCCGCTGGCCGCGGTCCGTGATGTGCACCTGCCGAAGCAGCTGGCCCGGTACGACCGGCATCCCGGGCTGGGTCGCTGGGCGGCGCTGGACCGGGAGAGCGGCGTGTTCCTGGGCTGGTTCGCGCTCGACCCGTCCGAGGACGGCGCCGAGGCCGAGCTGGGCTACCGGCTGCGCCGCTCGGCCTGGGGGCGCGGCCTGGCCACCGAGGGGTCCCGGGCGCTGGTCCGGTACGCCTTCGACGTCGTCGGCGTACGCCGGGTCTGGGCCGAGACGATGACGGTCAATGACCGCTCCCGGCGGGTGATGACGAAGGCCGGGTTGCGCTACGTGCGCACCTTCCACCTCCAGTGGGACGACCCGATTCCGGGCACTGAGCACGGTGAGGTGGAGTACGAGCTGCGGGCCGAGGAGTGGGCGGAGACCGCTCAGGAGCGGCCGGCGGCCCTGCGGGCGCGGTAGGCGGTCACCGCGGCGCGGTTGCCGCAGCCGGCCTCGCAGAACCGACGCGACCGGTTGCGGGACAGGTCCACGACCACGTTGTCGCAGTCGGGGTACTCGCAGATCCGCAGCCGGCTCAGCTCGCCGGCGCGGACCAGGTCGGCGATCGCCATCGCCGCCTCCACGGCGATGCGGGTGGCCAGCGGCGCGTCGCGGGGCACGGCATGCAGGTGATACGGCTCGTCGTCGTGCTCGATCAGCTGCGGCAGTGCCCGGTGCTCCAGCAGCAGACCGTTGACCACGGCGACGATCTCGGCCGGCTCGGCGTGCCAGATGCGGCGCAGCCGGGGCCGCAGTTCCCGGACAGCGCGCAGCTCGGCGTCGGTGTGCTCGTGCCGCCCGCTGTACGAGTGCCGGGTGAAGAACGCGTCCAGCGCGGCGATGTCGGGCAGCAGCTCGCCGTCCCGGCCCGCCGTGTTGACCAGCGCGGCAGCGGCGATCAGGGAACATTCGGTGTCATGAGCGAACAGCAACTTGACTCCTGTCACAGGGGCCGCCTAGCGTCATGGGCACAAGGATAGTTTGCCCATGACACCATCGCCCGTTCCGAGGAGTGCACGATGCAGTCACGACCCGCCGCCGGCGCCGCGTTGGCGCTGCTCTCCGCGGTCACCTTCGCGACCTCGGGCACCTTCGCGCGGTCGCTCATCGAGGCCGGCTGGTCCGCCGAGTCGGCCGTGATCGCCCGCGTCGGCGTGGCCGCCCTGGTGCTGGCTCTCCCCGCTCTGCTGTCGCTGCGGGGCAGGTGGGACGTGCTGCGGCGGAACGTCACGGCGATCGGGATGTTCGGGCTGCTCGGCGTGGCGCTGGCCCAGGTCTGCTTCTTCAACGCCGTGCGCTACCTGCCCGTCGGCGTCGCGCTGCTGCTGGAATACCTGGGCATCATCCTCGTCGTGCTCTGGATGTGGCTGCGGCACGGGCAGCAGCCGCGCCCGCTCACCGTGGCCGGTTCGACGGCCGCCCTGGCCGGGCTGGCGTTCGTGCTGGACCTCACCGGCACCGCCGGCTTCCACCCGGTGGGCGTGCTCTGGGGGCTGGGCGCCGCGTTCGGCCTGGCCGGCTACTTCGTGCTCGCCGGTCGGGTCGACCCCCGGCTGCCCTCGGTCGCCATGGCCAGCGGTGGAATGGCCGTCGGCGCCGCCGTGCTGCTCCTCATCGGGCTGACCGGCCTGCTGCCGCTGCGTGCCACCTTCGGCGAGGTCACCTTCGCCGGGCAGCGCACCAGCTGGCTGCTGCCCATCGCCGGGCTCTCCCTGGTGGCCGCCGTGATCGCGTACCTGGCCGGAATCGCCGGCACCCGCATCCTCGGCCCCCGGCTCTCGTCGTTCGTCGGGCTGACCGAGGTGCTCTTCGCGGTGCTGATCGCCTGGCTTCTCCTGAACGAGCTGCCCACCGCCTGGCAGCTGTTCGGTGGCGGACTGATCGTCGCCGGGGTGGCCCTGGTACGCCTCGACGAACTGCGCGGGCCGGCAGCGGAACCGACGCCCGTCTCGCCGGAGGGCGTGCTGGCGGTCGACGGCCGATGAGACCCCGTGGCGTCGTCCGACCGGACGCCGGTGCGGGCCGATCTACCCAGGGCGCGCCCCGACCTGGGTGGTTCGCACGTCGACCTGGATGGATGAACGAGAGATTCACCGCTATAACGGACGTTCGTCTGGCATAAACCTGGCAGGTGTTGTGTGATGGCTGCCACGTCCCTCAACGAGAGGATCCGATGTGGTGAGCAAGCGCTTCACCGCCGGTGCCGTCGCGACCGCGACAGTGCTGGCACTCACGGCGACGGGGTTGGGTGTACCCGCCAACGCCGCGCCGACCAGTTCGCAGACCTTCACGGTCGTCGCCGAGGACGGCGTCGCCGCCGACACGGCGGTCGCGGCGATCCGCGCGGCCGGCGGCACGGTGGTGTCCCGGTCCGACGAGGTCGGCATGTTCCAGGTGACCAGCGACCGGGCCGACTTCGCGGCCAGGGCGACGGCCGCCCCGACGCTGATCGGCGCCGCCCAGCAGAAGGCCATCGGCCGCAAGCCGAAGCTGGACCGGGTCGAGCAGGAGCAGGTGCCGCCCACGGCGGCCGCCGCCGGCGCCGCCAAAAAGGGCGCCAAGATGGACCCGCTCGACGAGAAGCTCTGGGGCCTGGAGATGATCCGGGCCGACGAGGCCCGCAAGGTCGAGCCGGGTGACCGTCGGGTGACCGTCGGCGTGCTGGACACCGGCGTCGACGCCAGCAACCCCGACATCGCGCCGAACTTCAACTGGGCGCTGTCGCGCAACTTCGCGCCGGACCTGACCGACGTGGACGGTCCCTGCGAGGTGCCGAGCTGCCTCGACGCGGTGGGCACCGACGACGGCGGGCACGGCACCCACGTGGCGGGCACGATCGGCGCCGCCGCCAACGGCTTCGGCCTCTCCGGCGTCGCCCCGAAGGTCTCGCTGGTGGAGCTGAAGGGTGGCCAGGACTCCGGCTACTTCTTCCTCAACCCGGTGGTCAACGCCCTGATCTACGCCGGCCGGTCCGGGATCGACGTGGTCAACATGTCGTTCTACGTCGACCCGTGGCTCTACAACTGCACCGCCAACCCGGCCGACTCCCCCGCGAGCCAGGCCGAGCAGCGGGCCATCATCAAGGCGATGAAGCGGGCACTGGTCTTCGCCCACAACAAGGGCGTCACCCTGGTCGGCGCGCTCGGCAACAACAACGAGGACCTCGGCGCGCCCCGCACCGACATCTCCAGCCCGGACTACGGCGCCGCTCCGTACCCGCGCCCGATCGACAACGAGAGCTGCTGGGACCTGCCCACCGAAGGCCCGCACGTGATCGGCGTGTCGGCGGTCGGCCCGTCCGGCAAGAAGGCGGACTTCTCCAACTACGGCACCGAGCAGACTTCCGTCGCCGCGCCGGGTGGCTTCGCCCGGGACGGTTTCGGAACCCCGACGTACAACAGCCCGGGGAACCGGATCCTCTCCACCTACCCGCTGAAGGTCCTCCAGGAGGAGCCGATCTCCCCCACCATCCCGGATCCGCGGGTGGACGAGAACGGCAACATCGACCCGCGGGTCGCCACGCTGGTCTTCAAGCAGTGCAAGGCCAACGGTGAGTGTGGCTACTACACCTACCTCCAGGGCACCTCGATGGCGTCCCCGCACGCCGCCGGCGTCGCCGCGCTGATCGTCAGCCGGTACGGCAAGGCGGAGCGCCGGGGTGGCTTCGGCATGTCGCCGGACCTGGTCGAGCAGCACCTCTACCGCACGGCGGCCGAGCACGCCTGCCCGGAGCCGCGGCTGCAGCAGTATCGCAATGAGGGCCGGGACGAGACCTACGACGCCTACTGCGCCGGTGGGGCCAACTTCAACGGCTTCTACGGCTACGGGATCGTCGACGCCTACGCGGCGGTGAAGACCCCGCTCAAGCCGAACGCCCGACCGTAACGTGATCAGGTGGGGCCCGGTCGACTCTGGTCGGCCGGGCCCCACCGGCGTTTCCAGGGTCCGGCGGCGCCTTGCGCGGTGGCGCCGCTTGATCGACTCGCGTTCCTTGAAGGCGGGGTGTCATCGGCGGGCGGACCGCACGATTTCCAGGAACCCGAGTGGACCTTGTCGCCTCGGGTCGCGGCGGCCGCCACGCCCGTACCGACCCTCGGCCGCGTTCAGGTAGGAGCGTCACCTGCGCCATCCGCGATCGGTCAGCGCGCCGCGCACCTCCCGGAGCACCGCTGGGAACTCGGCATGCAGGCGTCGGCTGGTCACGTGCAGCACCAACCACCCGGTGCCGACGAGCAGGTTCAGCCGACGGCGGTCGCGGTGCAGTTGGTCAGCGTCGGCGTGCCACTGCCCGTCGTACTCGACCGCCACCCGGTACTCCGGCCACGCCAGGTCGGGATGCAGGACGACACCGTTGGGCAGCTGGACCGGGTGCTGAACGACCGGTCGCGGCAGCCCGCCGAGCACCAGCCGGACGCGCAGCTGTGACTCCGGCGGAGATTGTGCCCCGCCGTCCGCCAGCTCGAAGAGCCACAGTGCCCGTCGCCCACCGGGCAGGTTCCCGTTGCGAGCGGCCACGTCGACCAGCGTGTCGCGGTTGGTCAGCCCCAGCCCGAGCAGCGCGTCGACGATGGTGACCGCGCGGATCGGATCGAGCCAGACGGCCGTCTCCCAGGCAGCTCGCCCGGGGTCGGAACGCGGGATCGGGTCGCCCGGGTCCCGGGCCGGTCCCAGCACGTCGCCCGCCCCCCGCCGGTCGCCGGGTCTGGCCGCCGCGGTGCTGCCGGGTCTGGCCGCTGCGGTGCTGCTGTGCCCGGCCGCCGCGGTGCTGCCGGGTCTGGCCGCTGCGGTGCTGCCGGGTCTGGCCGCCGCGGTGCTGCTGTGCCCGGCCGCCGCGGTGCTGCCGTGTCCGGCCGCTGTGGTGCTGCCCAGTCGGGCCGCTGTGGTGCTGCCAGGTCTGGCCGCCACCGGCCGCTGCCGGGGCGGTTGCCGTGTCGGGCGTGGTGACAGCCCGACGCCCGGTGGACGTCCTGCTCCCGGTGGGCGGCCTGCCGCCGGTGAGAGCCCTGCCGACGGTGGGTCTCCTGGTCCCCGCGGACGTCCTGTCTGCGCGGGCGCCGCGGCCTGCTCTCGCGGGCGGACGTCGAGGGGCGGGGTGATGGCGTTGGCATGCACGCGCAGGCCCCGCTGGGGGCCGATCCGCAGCGGTCTGGGTACGAGGACGTGCACGTCGTCGGTGAAGGTGGCGGCGTGTTCGACGCCGTGCAGGTATGCGGCGGACGGGCCTCCGACCGCGACCCCGGGTGGTAGCCGGAGGAGGGCCGCGCGGCAGGCGAGGGCGTGGTCCCGGTCGAGGCGTGCGTCGGCGTAGACGTCGTGGCGCAGTCGCACCCAGGCGCTGCTGCGCAGTTGGTGCTCGGTGAGCAGGCCGTCCCGGATCGCGTCGGAGCCGCGGAAGACCTGCCAGGCCAGGGTGTCGGGGCGGTGCGGACGTGGCGGCATGCCAGGCAGCGTGCCGACCGTCGAGTGGCCCCCGAAACCCCTGTGGACAACCCCGACCGGACGCCCGACCGGTCCCTGTGGACAACCGCGGGTCGACTCACCGATCTTGCTATGGCGCCGATGGTGATCGACTCGTGTTCCTTGAAGTCGGGCTGTCGCAGCCACCCGGACACCACGATGTCCGTGAACCCGAGTCGATCAAGTCGTGCGGTTGGTCAGCGGAGGGCGGTGGCGACGGCCGTGGCGGCGGCCAGTACCTGGGTGCCGACCGTGTCGACGTCCAGGGGGGCCAGCGCGACCACGCCGACACTCGCCTCCAGTCCGGGTACGCCGAGCACCGGCGCCGCCACCCCGTACGCCCCGGACTGCAACTCCCCGCTGCTGCTCACCGGTCCCGCGGTCCCGGCTCGGCCGGCCAGGATGGCCCGGCCCGCCGCGCCCCGGTCCAGCGGATGCCGCGCCCCGGTCCGGTACGCGACGTGGAACGACGTCCAGCTCGGCTCGACCACGGCCAGGGCGACGCCCTCGCCACCCTCGACCACGGTCAGGTGCGCGGTGGCGCCGGCCTGCTCGGCGAGCCGGCGCAGGGCGGGCAGCGCTCCCTCGGCGAGCAGCGGCTGGGCGCGCCGGGCCAGGTGCAGCACTCCCGCGCCGAGGCGGAGCCGGCCGTCGCCGTCGCGGCGCAGCATCCCGTGCCCGGTCAACGGGCCGACCAGCCGGTAGACGGCCGCTCGCCCGATGCCGAGCTGGTTCGCCACCTCGGTGACCGTCAGCCCACCCGGCGCTTCGGCGACCAGGTGCAGCAGTCGTAACCCCCGGTCCAGGGTCTGTGCCGTCTCCCCGGCCCGTCCGCCGACCGCGTCGGCGCGGTCGGCGCGGGCGCCGGGGCCGGCCGGCGGCTCACCGGGGCGTGCGGTCGCATCCACGCCTGGCAGCGTACGACCCGGCACCGGCGGACCCGGACAGGCACGGACGGCTACCCTTGTGCGGTGACGCTACGCCTGTATGACACCGCCACCCGATCGGTGCGGGACTTCGTCCCGCGGGAAGCCGGCAAGGTGGGGGTCTACCTGTGTGGTCTCACCCTGCAGGCCCCGCCGCACATCGGTCACCTTCGCTCCGGCGTCAACTACGACGTGCTGCGCCGCTGGCTGCTGGCCGCGGGTTACGAGGTCACCTTCATCCGCAACCTGACCGACATCGACGACAAGATCCTGGTCAAGGCGGGGGAGCAGGGCCGGCCGTTCTGGTCCATCGCGTACGCCAACGAGCTGATCCTCGCCGAGTCGTACCGGGCGTTGAACGTGCTGGCACCCACCTACGAGCCGCGCGCCACCGGGCACATCCCCGAGATGCACGAGCTGATCACCAAGTTGATCGCCGACGGGCACGCCTACCCGGCCACCGACGGCTCCGGCGACGTCTACTTCGACGTGGCCTCCTGGCCGGCGTACGGATCGCTGTCGGGTCAGTCCCCGGACGCGATGCAGTCGGCCGGGGACGCCCCCGACCGGGGCAAGCGGGACCCGCGCGACTTCGCGCTCTGGAAGGGCGCCAAGCCCGAGGAGCCGGCGGACGCGTACTGGCCGTCGCCGTGGGGGCTGGGCCGCCCGGGCTGGCACATCGAGTGCTCGGCGATGTGCTGGCGATACCTGGGCCCGGAGTTCGACATCCACGGCGGCGGGCTCGACCTGACCTTCCCGCACCACGAGAACGAGATCGCCCAGTCCAACGCGGCCGGGCTGCCGTTCGCCCGCTACTGGGTGCACCACGGGCTGCTCAGCATCGGCGGGGCCAAGATGGGCAAGTCCGCCGGAAACGCGCTGGGCCTGGCGTACGTGGACTCGCTCGGGGTGCGACCCGTCGAGCTGCGCTACTACTACGCCGCCGCGCACTACCGCTCCGTGATCGACTACTCGGAGGACTCGCTGCGCGACGCGGCCACCGCGTACCGCCGGATCGAGGGTTTCGTGCAGCGGGCCGCCGAGCGCGTTGGCGTCGGGCAGCTCGGCGAGCTGCCGAGCGGCTTCGTCGCGGCCATGGACGACGACCTCAACACCTCCGCCGCGCTGGCGGTGCTGCAACAGCAGATCCGGGACGGAAACACCGCGCTGAGCACCGGCGACGATGTGACCGTCCGCACCACCCTGGCCGCGGTGCGGGCGATGCTGGATATCCTCGGGATCGACCCCCTCGACCCGGCCTGGACCGGTGACGGCCGCTCGGATGATCTGCGTGCCGTGGTGGACTCCCTGATCGCGCTGGCCCTGGAGCAGCGCGCACAGGCCCGGGGCCGCAAGGACTGGACTGCCGCCGACGCGGTACGCGACCAGCTCAAGCTGGCCGGCGTGGTGGTCGAGGACACCCCCCAGGGGCCCCGTT
The DNA here is from genome assembly GCF_003667505.1 of Micromonospora sp. BL4. Lineage (GTDB taxonomy): Bacteria > Actinomycetota > Actinomycetes > Mycobacteriales > Micromonosporaceae > Micromonospora. Next base: position 8,600 of record NZ_RCVJ01000048.1, on the reverse strand, counting down.
GGACTATTGGAGAGCAGGACTGATGGCCGGCAACTCACAGCGCCGTGGCCGGCGACTGACGCCGAAGGCGGGTGCCCCGAAGGGCTCCGGCGGCAAGAACAAGGATTCCCTGGCCGGGCGCGGACGCACCCTGCCCGCCGACGAGCGGCCGTGGCACAAGGGCTACTCGGGCACCGAGAAGCTGCCTCAGCGCACCGCCTGGAAGCAGGACAAGGAGCGCCGGGCGGCGGCCGAGGAGGGGCGCGCCCCGAAGATCGGCCAGCCCGGCAGCAAGGACACCACCTGGGGCAAGGGCGGCGGCCGGGGAGTACCGGCGAACCGGGGCGGCGCCGGCGGTCGAGGCGGCAGGCCCGCCGGTCGGTCCGGCCCGCGGGTCACCCCGGGGCGCAAGTCCAACCCGGCCAAGGACAGCCCGGAGCTGCTGGTCGGGCGCAACCCGGTGCTGGAGGCGCTGCGCGCCCAGGTGCCGGCGACGGCGCTCTACACCGCGCAGGGCATCGACATGGACGACCGGATCAACGAGATCATCCGGACCGCCGCCGACCGGGGCATCGCCAACCTGGAGATCAGCCGGGCCGAGCTGGACCGGATGACCGGTGGGGTCCTGCACCAGGGCGTCGGGCTGCAGGTGCCGCCATTCGCGTACCAGCCGTTCGAGGACCTGGTGGCCGCCGCCCTGGAGCAGCAGGCCCCGCTGCTGGTCGCGCTGGACGGCGTCACCGACCCGCGCAACCTGGGCGCGGTGATCCGCTCGGCTGCCGCGTTCGGCGCGCAGGGTGTCTTCGTACCCGAGCGGCGGGCCGCCGGCATCACGGCGACCGCCTGGCGGACCAGTGCCGGCGCGGCCGCGCGGGTGCCGGTGGCGCAGGTCACCAACCTGACCCGATCGCTGAAGGCGTGCCGCGACGCCGGCTTCACGGTCGTCGGTCTGGACGCCGACGGTGACACCGACCTCTACGACCTGGAGGCCGCCGTCGGCCCGCTGGTGGTCGTGGTCGGCTCCGAGGGGCGCGGGTTGTCCCGGCTGGTCGGGGAGACCTGTGACCTGACCGTCAGCATCCCGATGATCTCCGAGGTCGAGTCGCTCAACGCCAGCGTGGCCGCAGCGGTCACGCTGGCCGAGGTCGCCCGCCGGCGCTCCGCCGAGCAGTAGACAGGCGTCATCGAGGCCCCGTTCCCCGCCACCGCGGGGGATGGGGCCTCGTCGTGTCCGACCGGGTCCGGACGTGCGACAGGGGCGGCCCGCCGAAGCGGACCGCCCCTGTCGGTACGGCGTTACGTCAGATCCGGCTGCCGGTGGTGGCGTGGAAGACGTGGCTGCGGCCGGTGCGCGGCTTGACGAACACGGTGTCACCCATGTTCGGCATCGTGCGCCGGTCGGTGCGGACGACGAAGCGCTCCGAGTTGCCACCCAGCGCGGCGTGGCCGTAGACGTTGGCGTCCGAGCCGAGGTCCTCGACCAGCTCGACGACGACGGGCATGCCGCCCTCGGTCGGGCTGACCAGGTCGCAGTCCTCCGGGCGGAAGCCCACGGTCACCTTGCCGTCGCCGCCCTCGGCGCGGGCGGCCTCAACCTGCTCGCGGGTGAGCGGGATCTGCAGCTCGGCGAACTCGGCGCCCTTCTCGTTCAGCGGCACGGTCTTGATGTTCATGGCGGGGGAGCCCATGAAGCCGGCGACGAAGACGTTGGCCGGGGTGTCGTAGAGCGCCCGCGGGGTGTCCACCTGCTGGAGGACGCCGTCGAGCAGTACCGCGACCCGGTGACCCATGGTCATGGCCTCGACCTGGTCGTGCGTGACGTAGACCGTGGTGACGCCCAGCTTGGCCTGGAGCGACGCGATCTGGGTACGGGTCTGCACGCGGAGCTTGGCGTCGAGGTTCGACAGCGGCTCGTCCATGAGGAAGACCTGCGGTTCGCGGACGATCGCCCGGCCCATCGCGACACGCTGACGCTGACCACCGGAGAGCGCCTTCGGCTTGCGGCTGAGGTACTCCTCCAGCTGCAGCAGACCGGCCGCCTCCTTGACCCGCCGGTCGATCTCCGACTTGGAGGTCTTACGCAGCTTGAGGGCGAACGCCATGTTCTCGTACACCGTCATGTGCGGGTAGAGCGCGTAGTTCTGGAAGACCATCGCGATGTCGCGGGCCTTGGGGGGCAGGTGGGTCACGTCACGCTGGTCGATGTAGATCGAGCCGGCGTCGACGTCCTCCAGCCCGGCGAGCATCCGCAGGCTGGTGGACTTGCCGCAACCGGAGGGGCCGACCAGGACGAGGAACTCGCCGTCGCCGATTTCGAGGTCCAGCTCGTTGACGGCGGGACGCTCGGTGCCCGGGTAGATCCGGGACGCCTTGGAATAGGTGACCGTAGCCATGGTGAAGCGCTTCCTTTCACCGGCAGGAACGTGCCGGACGATCCGAGTGAAGGAGCGACCGGCACGGTGTCCGTGCCGGTCAACGGACGGCGGGCCGGTCGCGGGGCGGCCGGGCCTGTCGTCCGTGTCACTGCACCGTAAACGGGTTTCCCCGCGCTGCCAAGGCGAGGGTGCACGGGAAGTGGCCCACGGCCTACGCATTCCGGTCACTCGGGCACGGGCAGACATCAATTGACGCGGTGGGTGCCCGTGCGGGGGCGTACGAAGGTCGGGTTGCTGACGTTTCCCGTGCTCGGGAGCCCTCGCCAGCGGGATATCCAGATGTCAGTCGCTATGCTGACCTCGACGCACGCGCCCCTGTAGCTCAGCTGGCCAGAGCACTCGCCTTGTAAGCGAGATGTCGCCGGTTCGATCCCGGCCGGGGGCTCCAATTCCACCAGGCTTTTCCCGATCGGCACCGCCGTGGGTCGACCGGTTGACAGCAACGGGACTCACGAGAGCTTCCCGTCGAGCTTGCCGAGCGCCTGACGCATCGCGTCGAGGTTGGCGTGAGCGTAGACCTTGAGCATGATCTTGACGTCGGGGTGCCGGGATGTGGCTCGGCGCGCGGGCAGGGGATCGGCGCGAGTGCTCTGCGCGAGTTGCTGAACGCCGCGGCCCAGGCCGGCATGCGGGCCGTGGTGGCAGAGACGACCGCGGACAACGTCGGCGCGGTCGGCGTACTGAAAAGTGCGGCGCTACATTGCGCCACGAGAGTGGCAGGGCCGCGCCTCCTACTGTTCATGCCGCATGCCTGGCGAACGCCTGCTCATGATCGCTAACGTGTGGTGCCACATTTCGCGTCATTCTTTCGGGGGAAACATGAACGTGTACGCGCGGCGTGCACTGGGGCTGGTCGGCGCGGGCGCACTCGGACTGGTCGCATCCGCCGCCCTGCTCGCCACGGGCGGCCCGGCCTACGCGGCGGACGGCGGCGGCGACCTGGAGGTCAGCGTCTCGGCCACCACCTTCGTTGCCGGAAGTTCGCCCAAGGACTTCACCATGACGGTGGTCAACAGGGGGCCGGACGGCGCAATCTGGAGCCTGGAGTACGACTTCAGCGGCCTGGACGACAGCATGGTCAAGGTCGAGTCGCCGACCTTGCTCGGCTGCACCCGTACCGACGACAAGCTGACGTGCCAGGAGGGCGGACTCTCTGTCGGTCACAGCTACTGGCAGCACAACTCCTTCGAGCTGGTACCCGTGCCCGGCGCGAAGGGCGAGGCGGGCTCGTTCACCGTCGCCGCCGTCTCGGACACCGACCCCAACCCGGGCAACAACACGGCGACCGTCAAGGTCGACGTACCCGCCAAGGGCGTCGATCTGGTCACCCTGGCCGAGGACGTGTTCCAGGTGGCCGACGACGGAGAGCCGACCGACGAGCCGGTGGCGCCGGGCGGCAGCAGCTTCGTCCTGGGTGCCGTCGGAAACATCGGGGACACCATCGCCGAGGGCCTCAAGGTCTCGGTCGCGCTACCGCGGTACGTCACCTTCGGGGAGGCGGAGCGGGGATGCACCTACGGCGCGGACAACCGGACGGCCACCTGCGCCTACGAGGACATCACCCTGGTGCCGATCGACCGGGACACCAGTGAGAGCGACAACATCATCTCGGTCGTCGGCATCGTCTTCCCGGTGACGGTGGCGAAGGACGCTCCCGGCCCGGTCGTACTCGATGGCGGGGTGCTCTCTGGGTACGCCCTCAAGGCCGAGGACGAGGTCAGCACGGCCGTTTTGGCCCGCAGCGCGACCGCCGAGCTGCCGAAGGGCCTGAAGACCCTGTCCGCCGAGGACGTCAAGGACGTCAAGGACGCGAACGTCACCGACAACACCGACCAGTTCAAGGTCCACGTCGGTGCCGCGGCGACAGGCAGCGAGGGGTCGGCAGGCGGCGAGGCGCCGGGTGGCGACCAGCCCGGCGGCACGGGCGGCGGGCTGCCGGTGACCGGCGTCCAGGCCGGTCTCCTCGGTGGCGTCGGCGCGGGCGTCATGGTGCTCGGCGCCGCACTCTTCCTCGTCAGCCGCCGGCGGCGGGTCGTCCTGACGACCCCCGACGACGAGGTACCCACCGCCTGACGGACTCGGGTTCCGGGATGTCGGGGCATCCGCCTAGCGGGGATGCCCCGACTTCCGCGATCTCTTGTCGATCAAGGCCGTGGAGGTCGCCCGGCCGCACGGGTCAGGGCTGGCGGTTGTTTGCACGGCAGAGTGTGCCGGCAGGGTCACCGGCACATGATCGGATCGGGCCTCTACGGTCGGGCGCGGTCGGGGGTCCTTCGGCCAGGCTTGATGTCGAAGGGAGGCCCAGTGATCGCGGCACTCAACCGGCTTGTCGACCTGGTCGAGAAGCACCTCACCGAGGAGTTCGACGTCAACGGACTGGCGAGGGCGCTCGGCACGACCGAATACCACCTGCGCCGGATGTTCTCGTCGTTGGCCGGCATGCCGTTGTCGGAGTACGTCCGCCGACGCCGCATGACCGTCGCCGCTGCCGACGTTGTTCGGGGCGAGGACGATCTGCTGAGCATCGCCGTCCGGCACGGATACGGGTCGACCGAGGCGTTCGGACGCGCGTTCCGGGCGGTCCACGGCGCCAACCCCGCTGACGTTCGCCGCGACGGAGGGCCCCTTCGCACGCAACCGCAACTCAAGTTCCGCCTGACCGTCGAAGGGAGCATCCCCATGCACACCCGCATCGTGGACCGTCCCGCGTTCCGACTCGTCGGACACGCAGCCCGGGTTCCGCTCATCCACCAGGGCATCAACCCGCACATCCAGCAGCACATCACCGCGCTGCCGCCGCAGGAGCATCTCCGGCTGAAGGCCCTCAGCGACACCGACCCCGGGGGGCTGCTCCAGGTCTCCGACGACCTCGACCCCGACAGCACCGAGGGCAGTGAACTGACCTACCTGCACGGGGTCGCGGTGTCCCGGGACACGCCGGTCCCCGACGACCTCGACGCCATCGAGGTGCCGGCCGGCATGTGGGCGATCTTCCGTACCGCCGGATCTCATCCGCAGGCCCTGCAGAGCACGTGGGCCGCGACCGCGACCGAGTGGTTCCCCTCCAACCCGTGGCGTCTGCGGCCGGGTCCCTCGATGGTTGCGATCCTCGAACGCGCGGAGGACTTCAGCACCGCCACCTGCGAGCTGTGGCTACCCGTCGAACCGACGTGACCACCGGCGGCCCGGTGCCGGCACGATGGCTGCCCGGGGTCGAGCTGCGGCCCTAACCCGCTGGTCGCCCCTGCGGGTCCAGCTGCGGCCCGGCCGCGACGGACCCCGCGACCAGTCGGGCCGGTGCCGCCCGCACGCATCGTCGTCAAGCGAACAAGGCGATGGAGCAACCGATGGCGACGAGGGCGCCGTAGAACGGTGCGATCGACCACGAGAGCCAGACGGTGGCGTCCGGAAACCAGCGGCCGAGGCGCCGTCGAATCTTTTGTCTGCGGGTGGCTGCGAAAGGAATGGGGTCGTCGGCGTCCGAGGGGTCGAGCGAGAACAGCGGCACCTTCCGGGTCCCGCGCGCCACCGCATCGTAGAGTCGCCGGTAAGCCTTCTCCTGTCGCAGATAGTTCGCGTCGAGGAAACCGAACAGGAGCGCGGCTGCGACCCCCAGCGCGGCGACCAGGTTGGCGTCCTGCGTCAACGCGTACCCGTACGTGGCGGTCACCACGGGGAGCAGCCAGCCTTTGGCGGCGGAGGAGGCGGAGGACATTCGCGTGACCACGGCCTGGATGTAGTCCAGGTGCTTTCGGCGATCCTCGGGATCAACGACCAGCACGTCCGCCGGCTGCATCACTCCCCACCAACCTTCCGACACTCGTGCCGGAGCCGCTTCCAGACGTCATCCTTCTGCGACTCCGAATAACTGGTTTGTGCAGGCCAGATGCGGCCCATCTCGTCGCCGGACCAGCGGGGGACGATGTGGGTGTGCAGATGGGGCACGGTCTGCGTGGCGACCGCCCCGTTCGACTGGATTATGTTCAATCCCTCCGGGTCGGTCGCGCACTTCACCGCACGCGAGAGCCGCAACGTGACTCGCGCCAGGTGGGCGGCGGTTTCTTCGTCCAATGACCAGATGTCAGGGATATGGTCGAGCGGCACCACGAGGATGTGGCCCAGGGTTGCCGGATTCAGGGGAAAGAATGCGACCACGCGCCCGTCACGATAGACCTCCCGGGTGCCCGAGGTGTCGCGCCGAACGATTTCACAGAACGGGCAGTCGGTCTCGACGATCATCGCGAACGGGTCCTGCCCTGCCCGGACCACCGCGTGAGATGGACCGACTCGGCCAACGGAGCCACCTCTCTCTGTGGATAGTCGCGGCCCTCAGCGTAGGCCAGCCGACGGCGGATTCGTGTCGTCCACCACCGGCATCCCGCAGGGTGCGGTTACGGCGATGGCGTCCAGCGTGCCGAAGCGGCCGCCGGCACCGGCCGTATGCTGGGCTTCAGCATGGAGCGGGCGGTCAGCCCGCGACGATGTCGTCCAACCGGAGGGTGTGCACGAGAGCCGATGAGTCGCGCGGTGGAGGAGTCGAACCGGGCGATGCTGCGTGCCCGGGACGCGATGGACCGGTCGTACGCCCAACCGCTGGACATCCCCGCGCTGGCCCGGATCGCGCACGTCTCCGAGGCGCACTTCATCCGGACCTTCCGGGCGACCTTCGGTGAGACCCCGCACCGCTACCTGCAACGGCGGCGGGTCGAGCGGGCGATGGCGCTGCTGGTGGAGACCGACCGCGACGTGACCGACATCTGCTACGCCGTCGGCTTCGGCAGCCTCGGCACGTTCAGCCGGACCTTCCGGCAGATCGTCGGGGCGTCACCCTCGGATTTCCGCCGCCGCCGCACGGCGCCGGTCAACGTGCCGTCCTGCTTCGCCAAGGCCTGGACCCGACCCAGCAGTTTTGGATAAGCAGCAGGTCAGGGCCTGCGTCTAGCGTGGTTCCCATGACGATGAACGCGATCAGCCGCTCCCAGATCTACGTCCTCGACCAGGACGAGGCGCTCGACTTCTACGTGGGCAAGCTCGGCATGGAGCTCAACACCGACCAGGACCTCGGCTTCATGCGGTGGCTGACGGTGAACCTGCCGGGCGACCCGGAGCGCGAAATCCTGCTGGAGAAGCCGGGCCCGCCGGCGATGGACCCGGCCACCGCCGCGCAGGTCCGGGAACTGCTCACCAAGGGGGCGCTGGGCGGCGCGCTCTTCATGACCACCGACGACGCCCACAAGACGCACGAGGAACTGGTGGCCAAGGGGGTCGACATCACCGACGAGCCGACCGAGCGCCCGTACGGGATCGACTTCGGCATCCGGGATCCGTTCGGCAACCGGATCCGCATCGGCCAGATGTTCCCCCGGGCCTGAGGCCGTACCTCGGCCTGGTGGCGACGGCCGGTTGCCGGCACAGCGGGAGGCGCGGGGTGGATCCCGCGCCTCCCGCTGTGTTGAGGTGGAGGACATGATCACCCGGCTGCTGTACCTCGCCCGGCACGGCGAGCAGGAGGACGCGACGACCGAGTCGCCGGAGGCCGGCCTGTCGGAGCGGGGCCGGCGGCAGGCCCGGCTGCTCGGTGAGCGGCTGCGGGGCCGGCCGTTCGCCGCCGTGCACCACGGGCCGCTGCGCCGGGCCGCGGAGACCGCCGAGCTGGTCGTCGCGTCGCTGCCCGGGGTTCCGGTGTACGAGACCGAGCTGGCCGGCGACCACCTCCCACACGACACGGATCCTGCCGACCTGCCGCCGGCGTACGCCAGCTTCCTGGCCGGGGCCTCGACGGCCGAACGGGTCGACGGGCCGCGGGTGACGGCGGCTGCGGTGCGGCGCTTCACCGGCCCGGTGGTCGATGGCGCCGAGGGTGCGGGTGGCGTCGGGCCGGTCCGTGAGCTGGTTGTGACGCACAGTTTCCTGATCGCCTGGCTGGTCCGGCACGCTCTGGACGCGCCGGAGCGACGGTGGCTGGGTTTGAATCACCACAACGCGGGACTGACCGTTCTCCGGTACGGCCCGGCCGCACCGCCGAACCTGGTCGCCTTCAACGACGTGGCACACCTGCCGCCGGAGTTGCGCGGTACGGGCCTGCCGCCGGACTACCTGGTCTGAGCGCCGGGGTCCGGCCGGGTGTTCAGCCGCCCGTGGCCCGGAGGAGCAGTTCGACCAGCGCCCGGGTGGCCGGGGGAGGGG
>NZ_RCVJ01000096.1 GCF_003667505.1 Micromonospora sp. BL4 | reverse complement strand
CCCCCGACACCGACCCGGCCGCGGCCTCCTCCGGGCTGGACGAGGTCCTCGACTCCGCCGGCCCGTCCACCGAGACGGACGGCCCAGCTGCCGGTGGGGTGCGGCCGCGGCCGCAAGAGGGACGGGCGGCCGGCGGCGAGCCGGACGAGGAACGGCCTGCTCCCCCGCCGCTGCCGGAGGACCGGTTCCTCAACCGGGAGCTGTCCTGGCTCGACTTCAACGCCCGGGTGCTCACGCTCGCCGAGGACCAGCGCACCCCCCTGCTGGAGCGGGCCAAGTTCCTCGCCATCTTCGCCAGCAACCTCGACGAGTTCTACATGGTGCGGATCGCGGGGCTGAAGCGCCGCCTCTCCGCCGGCCTTCCGGTACGCGGCGGCGACCGGCTGCCCCTGCGTACCCAGCTGGAGCTGATCGCCGAGCGGACCGCCGAACTGGTCGCCCGGCACGCCGCCTGCTTCGTCGACGACGTGCTGCCCAAGCTGGCCGACGAGAGCATCCGCATCCTGCGCTGGGGCGACCTGGGCGACGCCGAGCGGGAGCGGCTGCGCACCTACTTCCGGGAAGCCATCTTCCCGGTGCTGACCCCGCTCGCGGTGGACCCGGCGCACCCGTTCCCGTACATCTCCGGGCGGTCGCTGAACCTGGCCGTGGCGGTCCGCGACCCGGACGGTGGTTCCGAGCTGTTCGCCCGGGTGAAGGTGCCCAACAACGTTCCCCGCTTCGTACGGGTGGACCGGGACCAGCCGGGCGTGCGGATGGTGCCGGTGGAGGACCTGATCTCGGTGCACCTGGGGCAGCTGTTCAGCGGCATGCAGGTGGTCGAGTGTCATCTCTTCCGGGTCACCCGTAACGCCGAGGTGGAGGTCGACGAGGACCGCGACGAGGACCTGCTCCAGGCCCTGGAACGGGAGCTGGCGCGGCGCCGGTTCGGCCCGCCGGTCCGGTTGGAGGTGGCCGCCTCGATCTCCGATCACATGCTGGACCTGCTCGTCCGGGAACTGGACATGGACGACCAGGATGTGCTGCGGGTGCCCGGGCTGCTGGACCTCTCCGCGCTCTGGCAGGTCTACGGCGAGGCGGACCGGCCGGACCTCAAGGACCCGCCGTTCGTGCCGGCCACCCATCCCCGGCTCGCCGAGGGTGAGGTGCCGCGCAGCGTCTTCGCCACCCTGCGCGACGGGGACATCCTGGTGCACCACCCGTACCACTCGTTCGCCACCAGCGTGCAGCGCTTCATCGAGCAGGCCGCGGCCGACCCGAACGTGCTGGCCATCAAGCAGACCCTCTACCGCACCAGCGGTGACTCGCCGATCGTGGACGCGCTGGTCGACGCGGCCGCCGCCGGCAAGCAGGTGGTGGTGCTGGTGGAGGTGAAGGCCCGGTTCGACGAGGTGGCCAACATCGGCTGGGCCCGCACCCTGGAACGCGCCGGCTGCCACGTGGTGTACGGCCTGGTCGGCCTCAAGACGCACTGCAAGACCGCGCTGGTGGTCCGGCAGGAGGGCAACCAGATCCGCCGCTACTGCCACATCGGCACCGGCAACTACCACCCGAAGACCGCGCGGCTGTACGAGGACTTCGGCATGCTCACCGCCGATCCGGAGGTCGGCGCCGATCTCACCGACCTGTTCAACGTGCTCACCGGCTACAGCCGGCAGACCGCCTACCGGCGGCTGCTGGTCGCCCCGCAGGGCATCCGCAGCGGCCTGATCGAGCGGATCGAGCGGGAGATCTCGCACGTCCGCCTCGGCATGCCCGGCCTCGTCCAGTTCAAGGTCAATTCACTGGTCGACGAGGGGGTGACCGACGCGTTGTACCGGGCCTCCCAGGCCGGTGTGCACGTGGACCTGCTCATCCGGGGCATGTGCACGCTGCGCCCCGGGGTGCCGGGGCTGTCGGAGAACATCCGCGTCCGCTCGATCCTCGGCCGGTTCCTGGAGCACTCCCGCATCTTCCGGTTCGGCAACAACGGCAACGCCGAGTTCTGGATGGGCTCGGCGGACCTGATGCACCGCAACCTGGACCGGCGGGTGGAGGCGCTGGTGCAGGTGAGCGACCCGGTGGCGCGAGCGGAGCTGGACCAGGTGCTGAACCTGGCGATGAGCCCCGACGTGGACGCGTTCGAGCTGGCCGGTGACGGCTGTTGGAGCCGGCGTACCGGTGGCGACGAGGCGACCCGGCAGCATCTCCAGGAACTGCTGCTGCGCCGCGTCGGTGGCACCGCCGGCTGACCGGGTCGCGGCATAGGCTGACCTGATGGTGGAGGAGGAGCGGAAGCACGAGGTGGACGACGCCTACGTGCTGCCGGACCTGTCCGCCACCACCCCGGCCGGTGGGCGGGTCCGCGCGCTGCCGCCGGTGACGTTGGTCGCCCGCTACCTCGACACCGTCGACCTGCGCCTCGCCCGGGCCGGCGCCTCGCTGCGCCACCGCCGGGGCGACGATCTGCCCTGGACGGTGAAGCTGCCCACGTCGACACCCGGCGTCCGGCACGAGATCTCCCGCCCCGGGCCGGTCGGGCAGCCACCGCCGGAGCTGGTGGAGCTGGTCACCGCCCTGCACCGGGGAGCGCCGCTGGCGCCGGTGACGGTGGTGCGGACCGTCCGGCACGCCCACGAGGTGTGTGACAGGGCCGGCACCGTGCTCGCCGAGGTGGTCGACGACCGGGTGACCGTGCTCGACGACGCCGGCGCCACCACCGGCGCCTTTCGCGAGCTGGAGGTGGAGCTCAAGGCCGGCGACCGCACACTGCTGGACCGGATCGGCGCGGTGCTGCGGGAGGCCGGCGCGCGGGGCGGAACGTTCGTTCCGAAGCACGTACGCGCGCTGGGCGCGGCGGCGCAGGCCGAGCCGGACCTGGTCGCACCGGCCGGGCTGCCGGCCGACCCGAGCGCGGGAGACGTCGTGACCGAGGCGGTCCGCAAGGAAGTCCGCCGCCTGCTGGCGCACGACCCGCTGGTCCGGCTGCACGCCCCGGGCGGCGGCGGTGACAGCGCCGTCCACCAGATGCGGGTCGCCTGCCGGCGGCTGCGCACCGACCTGCGCACCTTCGCGCCGCTGGTCCGCAAGAGCTGGTCCCGTTCCCTGCGGGCCGAGCTGCGCTGGCTGGCCGACGTGCTCGGCGCGGCCCGCGACGCCGAGGTGCTGCGTGACCGGCTGCGGCGCACCGCGACCGCCGATCCGCTCAGCCCACTCGACCCGGGCGCGGTGGACCGGCTGGACGCGGCGCTCGCCGAACGGCAGCGCCTGGCACTGGCCGCGGTGCACGAGGCGCTGCGCTCCCCGCGCTACCGGGCCCTGGTGGACGCCCTGGTGCTGGCCGCCCGCGCCCCCCGGCTCACCCGCCGGGCGGCCGCACCGGCGGAGCGGGCGCTGCCCGGGCTGGTGGCCCGCCCGTGGCGACAACTGACCGGGCCGGACGGCGTCCACGCCCTCGACCCACTCGCCCCCGACGACCGCTGGCACACCGTGCGCAAGGAGGGCAAGCAGGCCCGGTACGCGGTCAACGCGGTGGTCCCGGCCCTCGGCAAGGGCCCGCGCCGGCTGGCCCGGGCGCTGGCCCGGGTTCAGGACGTGCTGGGCGAGCACCAGGACGCCGCCGTCGCCGCGGACACCTGGCTGGCGCTCGCGGCCGGCCGCCCGGACGACCACGAGCTGGCGGTCACCGCCGGCCGGCTGGCCGAACGGGAACGCGAGACGGTACGCCGAATGCGCGCCCGCTTCCCCGCCGTCTGGCACAGGGCGACCCGGCGACGGCGGACCCGATGGCTGCCGTGACCGGCATCCGGGCGGCCGGTGGGGTGGCCTGGCGACCGACCGCCGACGGTGTGCAGGTCTGTGTCGTGCACCGTCCGCGCTACGGGGACTGGACGCTGCCGAAGGGCAAGCTGGAGCCGGGCGAGCACCCGCTGGTCGCGGCGGTACGCGAGGTGGCCGAGGAATCCGACGTGCAGGGCGTGCCGCAGGTGCGGCTGCCGTCGGTGCGCTACCGCAGCGAGGGCCAGCCGAAGCTGGTCGACTACTGGTCGATGCTCGCGGTGGGCAGCGGCGGCTTCCAGCCCGGCACGGAGGTGGACGACGTGCGCTGGGTCGCCGTGGACGACGCGATCCGGTTGGTCAGCTACCCGCACGACGCCGAGGTGCTGGGCGCGTTCGCCGCGCTGCCACCGGTGACCGGGACGGTGGCGCTGCTGCGGCACGGGCACGCCGGCAAGCGGGCCACCTGGACCGGGCCGGACACAGGCCGGCCGCTGGACGCCGAGGGATGGGCCCAGGCGTACGCGTTGGCCGCCCTGGTCGCCCTGGTCCGGCCGGCCCGTTTGGTGTCGGCCTCACCGCGCCGCTGTGTGCAGACCCTGGACCCGGCTGCCGCGCTGCTCGACCTGCCGATCGAGATCTGCGGCGATCTGGACGAGCCGCAGCCGGGCCAGCAGCTCGACGAGCAGGTCCTCGCCACCGCCGCCCGGCTGCTGGAGCTGGTCGGCGCCGGCGGGCGGGTGGCGGTGTGCAGCCAGGGCAAGGTGCTGCCGGGCGCGTTGGAGCAGCTGACCGGCCGCGTCGACGAGGACTTCACCACGCCGAAGGGCGGTGGCTGGCTGCTCGCCTTCTCCGCCGACCGGCTGCTCTCCGCCGACCGCCTGTAGCCGCCGCCGACCGCCTGTAGCCGCCGCCCGACTGCGGTCTCCGGCGTGCGGCCGTCGCCTTCGTGATCCACCCGGTATCGGCGATGTCGGGGCGTCCCGCTGGCCTGGACAACCCGAGATCGCCGATCCGGAGTGGATCAGGCGCGGGGTCAACGGGGTGGGAGGGTGAGGGTGACGGCGACCGGCAGGTGGTCGCTGGCCGTACCGCGTGGCGCGACCGGGCCGCTGGCGGTCAGGCCGGGCGAGACGAACACGTGGTCGATCTGCTGGCGCGGGTCGTCGGCCGGGCTCGTCGCCAGCGGTCGGGCGGCCACCAGCGCGTCGACCAGACCGGCCTCGGTGAACTGCGCGAACGCCTCGTCACCCGGTTCGGTGTTCAGGTCGCCGGCCACCACCAGGGGCCGGCCGGCCGCGTACCCGGTGGCGAAGTCGACGACCGCGCGGGCCTGGACCACCGGACCATGGCCGGGTGGTGGTTGCAGGTGGGTGCTGACCACGGCGGCGCGGACGTCGTCGCCGAGGTCCAGGGTGACCGCGAGGGCCTGCGCGCCGGTGGGCGCCCCGACGGCGGGCAGCGCCACGGTCCGCGGATCGGTCACCGGCCAACGGCTGAGCACGGCGTCCCCCCAGACGGGGTCGGCGGCCGGCCCGAAGACGTACGGCATGCCGAGCCGGTCGGCCAGCAGGTCCAGGGTGTCGTGGCCGCCGTTGAGCAGCCAGCCCCGGTCCACCTCGCTGAGCAGCACCACGTCGGGGCGCTGCCGGTCGATCACGTCGGTCAGCCCGGCCAGGTCGAACCGGCCGTCGAGCCCGAAGCCCATCCGGACGTTGTACGCCACCACGGTCAACCGATCCGGCGGGCCGTCCCGGTTGCCGGCCACCGGCACGTCGTCGGCGAGCAGCGGCGCCAGCAGGGCCAGCGCGGTGACCGCGGCCGTGGTCCGCAGCGGCGGCAACGGCGCCGGGACCGGCCGGCCGGCGGGACGGGCGACGAGGGCCACGACGGCGACCAGCGCGGCGACCATCACCGGCACCGCGCCGTTGGGGTAACCGAGGTCGTAGGCGGAGTAGTACCCGACCGCCCCGACCGCGAAGACGAGCATCCCGGCGGCGACCGCGTACCCCCGGCGGCCCGCCGAACGCGCGCTGCCCTGGACGCCGCCGACGCCTTTGAGAAGGCCGGCGTCGACGCCGCTGCCGGGTCGTCCGGCGTCGTCGCCACTGTCGGGTCGTCCGGCGTCGTCGCCACTGTCGGGTCGTCCGGCGTCGACGCCGGTGTCGGGTCGTCCGGCGTCGACGCCGCTGCCGGGTCGTCCGGCGTCGTCCGTGAGGGCGAGGCAAGCGCCGAGACCGACGGCGGTGAGCAGGACGGCCGCGACGAGCAGGTCGCCCCGGTCCAGCGCGAAGAGCAGCGCTCCGGCCAGCAGGGCCGTCGGCCCGAGCGCCCGGCCCCACCGCGCGGGCGGACGGACCAGTGCGGCCAGTAGAAATCCGGCGACCGCCACCGGCACCGGGGCCAGCCCGACCAGCGGCGAGCGGGCCACGCCGTCCCCCGCGACCAGGTACGAGGTTCCGGTCCGGGCCACCGCCGGAGCGAGCGCCACCATCCCGGCCAGCAGCAGCGCCGGCCCGGCCAGCAGCCAGGCCCGGGCGCCACCGGGGCCGGCCGGCACGGTCGGCAACGCCGTGCCGAGCAGGAACAGCGTCACCGCGACGGCGCTGAGCAGCCAGGCCACCCAATCACCCCGCCAGACCAGGTCGTACGTGTCCAGCAGCGCGTGCACGGCCGCGTTGGCGGCCAACCCCAGCGCCAGCCCGGGCACCGGTCGGTCGGTGCCGGCGGCGACGCCGACCAGCCAGACCAGACCGGCCAACAGCCCGGCGGTGGCCAGCCAGAGCTGCGTACGACCGCCCGGAGCGGCGGTGAGCGCGAGCCGGGCGCCGGCCAGCACAACGGCGGCGGCGACGGTGACCGGCCGGGCGCCCACCCGGCGGACCAGCGGCGGTGCGGCCAGCGCCAGCACGAACCAGCCGAGGGCGAACGCGCCCATCAGCTCGGCCGGGGTGGACGCGGCCTGGCCGAAGATGGTGATGATGCCGGGCAGCCAGACCCGCAGCACGTCGAGAAGCAGGATGACGCCCAGCGCAAGCGATCCGGTGGTGAGCTGGCGGTAGCGCACCGGCGCCCTCTTCCCGTCGGCGGGCCGGCAAAGGGGGGCCGGCACGGCGATTCTGCGCGTGCCGGCCCGCCGGGTCAACGGTCCGGGTACGCCGAAAGGGCGCCCACCCTGCGGGTGGACGCCCTTTCGTGCGGGTCGGTCAGCGCTTGCTGGCCGCCTTCTTGGCCGGGGCCTTCTTCGCCGGGGCCTTCTTGGCCGCCGTCTTCTTGGCCGCCGTGCTCTTGCTCGCCGTCGCGGTGGTCTTCTTCGCCGCGGTGGACCTGGTCGCCGCGGCGCTCTTCTTCGCCGGGGCGGTCTTCTTGCTGGCGGCCGCCTTGGCCGTGGTGGTCTTGCTCGCCTTGGCCGGGGCGGTCTTCTTGCTGGCGGCGGCCTTGGCTGTGGTGGTCTTGCCCGCCTTGGCCGGGGCGGTCTTCTTGCTGGCCGCCTTGGCCGTGGTGGCCTTGGTGCCCGCCGCCTTGGTGCCGGCGGTCTTCGCCGTGGTGGTGGCGGTCTTCTTCGCCGCCACCGTGGCCTTCGGCACCTTGCCGCTGGCCACCATCTCCTTGAACCCGGCGCCGGCACGGAAGGTGGGGACAGATGTCTTCTTGACCTTCACCGCCTCGCCGGTACGCGGGTTGCGCGCTGTTCGTGCGCCACGCACACGCTTCTCGAACGCTCCGAATCCGGTGATCGCCACCTTCTCGCCCTTGGTGACCGCTGCCTGGACCTCAGTGAGGACCGCGTCGAGCGCGGCCGTCGCCGTTTTCCGGTCCCCCAGGCGAACGGCGAGCGCCTCGATGAGCTCGGCCTTGTTCACGACTTCCTCCCGATTGTGCAACTGACTCGACGCGAGCCATTCTGCGCGCACGGTATGCCCTGTGCTGCCGGGACACAAACATTCGGTGGAAAAAAGCCCTTGTGTCGTAACGGATTCACCCCCACCGGTTGGACCGATGGGGGCGGAATCCGGTGTGCGGTCGGGCGTACGGCTATGCCACCGAGGGCAGGAACGGCAGTCGGCCCGCCTCGTAGGCGTCGATGTCGGCGGCGTGCCGAAGGGTGAGTCCAATGTCGTCCAGGCCCTCCAGCAACCGCCACCGGCTGAAGTCGTCCAGCGGAAAAGACCAGCTGGCGCCCCCGGCCCGGAGCTGGCGAGCGGTCAGGTCGACGGTCACCGGCGTGCTCGGATCCGCCTCGACGAGGTCCCACAATTCTTCGACGGCTTTCAATTCCAACTCGACCGGCAGCAGACCCTCCTTGAGTGCGTTGCCGCGGAAGATGTCGCCGAAGCGCGGGGCCACGACTGCGCGAAAGCCCCAGTCCCGCAGCGCCCAGACGGCGTGCTCGCGGGAGGATCCGGTGCCGAACTCCGGACCGGCGACAAGGATCGACGCCCCGGAATACGAATGATCGTTGAGCACGAATGCCGGATCTTCGCGCCAGGCGCTGAAGAGTCCGTCGGCGAAGCCGGTCCGAGTCACCCGCTTGAGGTACACGGCCGGGATGATCTGATCGGTGTCCACGTTGGAGCGCCGCAGCGGCACGGCGGTGCCGGTGTGGGTGGTGAACTTGTCCATCTCGTCGGTCCCTTCTACAGGTCGGCGGGGGCGGCCAGCCGACCCACCACGGCGGTGGCGGCGGCGACCGGCGGAGAGACCAGGTGGGTACGACCGCCCCGGCCCTGACGGCCCTCGAAGTTGCGGTTGGAGGTCGAGGCGGAGCGCTCGCCCGGCTTCAACGTGTCGGGGTTCATCCCCAGGCACATCGAGCAGCCGGCGAACCGCCACTCGGCGCCGGCGTCGGCGAAGACCTTGTCCAACCCTTCGGCCTCGGCGGCCTCGCGCACGGCGGCGGAGCCGGGCACCACGAGCATCCGGACCCCCTCGGCGACCGTGTGGCCGCGCAGCACGTCGGCGGCGGCCCGCAGGTCCTCCAGCCGGCCATTGGTGCAGGAGCCCACGAAGACCACGTCGATGGGCAGCTCACGCAGCGGCGTGCCGGGGCGCAGGTCCATGTACTCCAGCGCGCGGCGGGCCGCGGCACGCTCGGAGTCGGTGCCGAACTCCTCCGGGTCCGGCACCGCCGCGCTCAGTGGCGCGCCCTGCCCGGGGTTGGTGCCCCAGGTGACGAACGGGGTGATCCGGCTGGCGTCCAGGGTCACCTCGGCGTCGAAGCGCGCGCCCTCGTCGGTGGGCAGCGTCCGCCACCACTCGACCGCCGCGTCCCAGTCCGCGCCCTGCGGCGCGTTCGGCCGACCCTTGAGGTACGCGAAGGTGGTCTCGTCCGGCGCGATCATGCCGGCCTTGGCGCCCCACTCGATGGACATGTTGGCGATGGTCATCCGCCCCTCCATCGAGAGCGCACGGATGGCCTCGCCGCGGTACTCGACGATGTGCCCGCGACCGCCGCCGGTGCCGACCTGCGTGATCAGCGCGAGCACCAGGTCCTTGGCGGTGACCCCGGGGGCGAGCCGGCCGGTGACGTTCACGGCCATGGTCTTCGGCCGGCTCTGCGGCAGCGTCTGGGTGGCCAGCACGTGCTCCACCTCGCTGGTGCCGATGCCGAAGGCGAGCGCGCCGAACGCGCCGTGCGTGGCGGTGTGCGAGTCGCCGCAGACGATCGTCATGCCCGGCTGGGTGAGCCCGAGCTGCGGGCCGATCACGTGCACGATGCCCTGGTTGTCGTCGCCGAGCGGGTGCAGCCGCACGCCGAACTCGGCGCAGTTGCGGCGCAGCGTCTCGATCTGCGTCCGCGACGTGGGGTCCGCGATGGTGAGCAGGTCACCACGGCGGGACCGGAACGCCGGATCGGCGTACCCGGTCGGGGTGTTGTGGTCCTCGGTCGCGAGCGTCAGGTCGGTACGGCGCACCCGGCGCCCGGCGAGCCGCAGCCCGTCGAACGCCTGCGGGCTGGTCACCTCGTGCAGCAGGTGCAGGTCGATGAAGAGCAGGTCCGGCTCACCAGCGGCGGACCGTACGACGTGCGCGTCCCAGACCTTCTCGGCCAGGGTCCTCGGCTCAGGAGTGACTCCCACCATCTGGACATCCTAAATTCTGGGAGGTAAGTTTCGGCTTGTGGGACACAGTATGAGCGGTGTCGGCGTTCTCGACAAGGCGGTGGTCATCCTGGCCGCCTGCGTCGACGGCGCCAGCCTGGCCGAACTCGTTGAGCGCACGAAGCTGCCCCGGGCCACCGCGCACCGGCTGGCGCAGGCACTGGAGATTCACCGGATGCTGGTCCGGGACACACAGGGCCGCTGGCGCCCCGGCCCGCGCCTGGGCGAGCTGGCCAACGCCGCGCCGGACGTCCTGCTGACCGCCGCCGAACCGCTGCTGGCCGCGCTGCGCGACGCCACCGGCGAGAGCGCACAGCTCTACCTGCGCCGCGCCGACGAGCGGATCTGCGTGGCGGCGGCGGAGCGTGCCAGCGGCCTGCGGGACACCGTTCCGGTCGGCTCGGTGCTGCCGATGACGGCCGGTTCCGCGGCCCAGATCCTGCTCGCCTGGGAGCCGCCGGAGGCGGTCATGCCGCTGCTGCCGCGCAGCAAGTTCACCGGCCGCACCCTCGCCGAGGTCCGGCGCCGTGGCTGGGCGCAGAGCGTCGCCGAACGGGAGGCCGGTGTGGCGAGCGTCTCCGCCCCCATCCGGGACCGCACCGGCCGGGTGATCGCCGCCGTCAGCATCTCCGGCCCGATCGAACGCCTCGGCCGCCGCCCCGGCGAACGCCACGCCATGGCCGTCGTGCGAGCCGGCCAACGCCTCTCCGGCCTCTAACGCGCCCCCACCCGCTGCTCCTCGGTGATCAAGAGGTTCGCGTCACGACACGCCCACCGTGTTGACGCGCACCTCTTGATCACCGCGGCCGCGGCAGGGGGTGACCGGAAAAGGGGAAGGCCCGTCTCGGGGTGCGAGACGGGCCTTGGTTGTAGCCCCGACCGGATTCGAACCGGCGCTACCGCCTTGAGAGGGCGGCGTCCTGGGCCGCTAGACGACGGGGCCAGAACTTTCCTGCATCACCGCCCTGGCGAACGGTGCAGCGGTAGTCTAGCGGCACCCGTACCCGGGGGGCGGCACGGGGTGCGGGCCTTGATGACCGCGTGGGGCGGACACGAAACAGCCCGCCTCACCACGTGAGACGGGCTGTGCGCTGATGTAGCCCCGACCGGATTCGAACCGGCGCTACCGCCTTGAGAGGGCGGCGTCCTGGGCCGCTAGACGACGGGGCCAGAACCACTTCTGCTCCTCCACCCTCGCGGGCGGAGGAGCTGCACTCTACCAGAGACCACTCTCCGCCCCCGGAGGGGCGGAGTCGAACTCCATCAGAATCCAGCGTCCGGGATTCTCGCGAATCCCAGCTGCGCTGGGGTACCAGGACTCGAACCTAGACTAACTGAACCAGAATCAGTCGGGCTGCCAATTACCCCATACCCCATTGGCCCCTTGCGGCGCCGGGAGTGAACATTACCCTCCCGGTGCCGGCAGGCCAAATCCAATCCCCCTGAACCGCCCGTGAGCTGCGGAAACAGGGGCATCGGACGGATCAGGCGACGGGGACCACCGGGTTGGTGAGCTCGCCGATGCCCTCGATCCGCACGGTGACCGTATCCCCCTCGACGAGCGGGCTAACCCCGGCCGGCGTGCCGGTGAGGACCACGTCGCCGGGCAGCAGCGTCATCACGTGCGAGATGTACGACACCAGGCCGGGCACGTCGAAGACCATGTCCTTCGTCCGGCCGAGCTGGCGTACCTCCATCTCCTCCGGGTTGCGGCCCACCTCACACCGGATCTCCAGGTCGGAGACGTCCAGACCGGTGGTGATCCACGGACCGATCGGGCAGAACGAGTCGAAGCCCTTGGCCCGGGTCCACTGCCCGTCCGAGCGCTGGAGATCCCGGGCGGTGACGTCGTTGGCGCAGGTGTAGCCGAAGATGGCGCGTTCGGCGGCGGCCCGGTCGGCTCGGCGCGCCCCCGGCGCCCCGATCACCACCGCGAGCTCCGCCTCGTGCTCCACCTGCTTGGAGAAGATCGGCAGCCGGATCGCGTCCCGGGGACCGATCACCGAGGTGGACGGCTTGAGGAAGAGCAATGGCTCCTTGGGCACCTCGGAGCCGTGCTCGGCGGCGTGGTCGGCGTAGTTGCGACCCACGCAGACCACCTTGCTGGGCAGGATCGGCGAGAGCAGACGGACGTCGGAGAGGGCCCAGCGGGCCCCACTGAAGGAGAGCTGGCCGAACGGGTGGCCTTCGATCTCGGCGATGGTCAGGCTCTGCGGCCCGGCCTCCGCCTCGCCCTCGACGACCCCGAACGACATTCCCTTGGCATGAGCGAAACGAGCGATACGCACCTGGCCAATCTAGCCCCGCCGCCGGGTTTACCGGCCAGGACCGGCTGCCGGGTGTGCTCAAGCCGTCAGGACGGGCCACCTTAGCCGAGGCCCTGACGGTGCGGGCCGGCTTCCCGACTTCGTACCCGCACGGAGGCAGCCCGCCCCTAGCGTCGGCTCCGGAGGTTCGTTCGTATGCCTGCATCGACACGACACCACAGAGCCCTCGCAGTGCTCGTGCACTGCCTCGGCATCCTCGCCGCCGTGCCGGCCCTGCCCGCGGCGGCCCCGGAGGCGGCGGCCACGCCACGACCACCGGCCGTCACGCCACAGACAACGGCGGTCACGCCACGACCGACGGCGGCCACGCCGCTGCCGGTCGCCAGCGCGCCGCCGCCGGTGGCGGTGGCCGCGCGGGCGCCCCTCGCGGCGACCGCGGAGGCCACCCCACCGTCGGCGCCGCCGGCGATGGCGCCGCCCTCGAAGAGACCGGCGAAGACGATTCCGCCGCCGGTCACGGTGGCGGTCGCCCCGGAGAGCAGCCCCGCGCCGCGGTACCGGATCCAGGTCCGCAACGTGGGCAACTCACCGGTCGACACCACGGTGCGCCAGGAGCTGCCACCCGGCGCCTCGGCCACCTCGATCAGCTCCGGCGGGCGGGCCACCCGCGCCGGCGGGTCCACCGCGGAGGTGACCTGGCGGTTGAGGCTGCCCGCGCACAGCTCGACCACGCTGGGCACGGCGCTCGCGGCGACCGCGCCGGGCCAGGCGATGACCGCGCCGGCCTGCGCGTTCACCAGCGACGGCAGCCGGCCGTACGACTGCGCCACGGCCACCTGGCAGGCGGCGGCGGCGCCCGCTGCCGAGGTCACCGAGGCCCCGCCCTGGCGGCGGATCCCGGTGCTGCTGGCCGGGCTGGCCGTCCTGCTGCTGCTCTGCGCCGGTGTGTTCTGGGTGTGGCGTCGCCGGCGTGGGCGGCGGGTGACGGCAGCTGCCCTGGCGGCCGACCGGGGGCCCGACGACGGACGCGGGACGATCTATCCGCGCCCGTCCGCCCCGAGCCCGGCGACGCGTCGGCGTACCCCGCCGGTCTGGTTGCTGGTCGGTGCGGCGGTGGTGGTGCTGGCCGGCGTGCTGGGCGCCGCCGGCTGGACGGCGACCCGCCGGGTCGCGTCGATCGACACCCAGAAGCAGCCGACCAGCGGCGCGTGGATGGGCACCGCGGTGTCCGGTCCGGTCGGCGTGCCGCTGCGCGAGTCGGCGTTCGAGTTCACCGTGTACCGGGTGTCCTGCGGTGCGGCGGGCTCCGCTCGGCCGGCCGACGGCGGTACGGCGTCGGCCGCCGGCCGGCGCTGCCAGGCCACCGTCGGTGTGCGCAACGTCACCGGCGATCTGCAGCCCTGGCACGGCGAGCTGCAACGGGCCTACCTGCCCGGCGGGCGCTGGGTGAGCACCGACGAGCCGGCCACCCGGGCGGCCAACCTGGGTCGGGACGTCTTCGCCGATCCCGTCGCCGCGGGCAGCCGGGTGGTGCTCCCACTGGTCTTCACCGTTGACGGGCGGGACCCGCCCCGGCAGTTGGAGCTGCGCAGCGGGGTGTTCTCCGCCGGCGTGCGGGTGGACATGCCCTGACCGGTGGGCGGGCGGCGGTCGTACCCTGGGGTCCGTGACCGCCGCCCTCGCCCCCGCCGTGCTCGACGTGGCGGCCTGGCAGGCCCGCCGCCGGGCCCACGAGGAGCGGGTGGACGCCTGGCTGACCCCGCACCTGGCCCGCCGCCGTCGCGGCGAGCGGCACCCGGTGGCCGATTTCCTCTTCACCTACTACTCGCACCGCCCGGCCCAGTTGCGTCGCTGGCACCCGGGCGCCGGGGTCGAGCTGCGCGGCGCGGATCCGGCCGAGTTCGGCCGTGACTACCGCGCCACCGAGGTCGGGGTCACCCTCGACACCGAGGCGGTACGCGCGCGGCGCGGCGACTCGATCGGCTGGATCCGCTCGCTGCTGGCGGCCACCGCCGGGCGGACGCCGCACTTCGGCTGTTTCGGGATGCACGAGTGGGCGATGGTCTACCGGCAGACCCGCGAGGAGTTGCGGCACAACGCCTGGCCGTTGCGGCTGGACCCGGAGCGGACCGCCGCGATCGTCGAGGAGCGGGGCGTGCGGTGCAGCCACTTCGACGCGTTCCGGTTCTTCACGCCGCCGGCCCGGCCGTTGAACGTGCTCACCCCGACCCGGGAGAGCCAGCACGCGCTTGAGCAGCCGGGCTGCCTGCACGCCAACATGGACCTCTACAAGTGGGCGTACAAGCTGTCGCCGCTGCTGCCCTCGGAGCTCGTCGCGGACTGCTTCGAGCTGGCCCGGGAGATCCGCACCCTGGACATGCGGGCGTCCCCGTACGACCTGGCCGCGCTCGGTCATCCGCCGGTGCGCGTCGAGACGCCGGAGGGCCGGGCGGAGTACGCCGCCGCGCAGCGCGGGTTCGCCGACCGGGCCGCCGTACTGCGCGACCGGCTGCTCGCCGCCGTGCCGGCCTGACCGGGAGCGGCCGACTCAGCTCGCCGGGCGGGTCCGGAGACCGTCGATGAGCAGCGCGACCACCGCTGCCATGTCGTCGTCGAGGCCCGGCTCGCTCCACTCGGTGCGGTGGGACGGGTGGTGGAACCGGGCGGTGGCCTGCAACAGCGCCCGTCCGGCGACCGCCGGGTCGGGGACGCTGAACTCGCCGGCCGCCACCCCGTCCGCGACGATCAGGCTGAGCTGGCCGGCGAGGACCTCCAGGTGGTTGGCGACCGCGCCCTCGGAGAGGGTGGCGAGCTGGTGGAAGTTGTCGAACAGCTCCGGGTCCTCGCGGGCCATCCGGCGCTTGGTGCCGCTCAGCTCGGCCAGCCAACGGCGTAGCCGCTGCGGGGCCGGGCCGGGGCCGGTGGCCACCTCGATCAACGGGGTGGAGACCCGGGCCAGCCAGCGTTCGGCGACCGCCTCGCGCAGCGCCGCCTTGCTGGCGAAGTGGCGGTAGACGCTGCCGTGGCTGACGCCGAGCGCGCGGGCGACATCCAGCACGGTGGCCTTGGCCGGCCCGTACCGGCGCAGCACCTCCTCGGCGGTGTCGAGGATGCGGTCGGCCGTCAGGGCGGTGGCGTCGCTCATCCCTCCAGCCTTCCTGACCGCGCGGACGGCCGTGGCGCGGCCCCCGGCCGGCGGTCGCGCCACGGCCGGGCGGTCATGCCCGCTCGCTGTCCAGGTGCGCCATCTGCGCCTCGTCGTAGCGGGCGCCGGCGGCCGCGCCGGCCGGTACGGCGGCCTCGATCGCGGCCAGGTCCGTCTCGGTCAGGGTGATCGCCGCGGCGCCCAGCGCCTCGGTCAGCCGGTCCCGACGCCGGGCGCCGATCAGGGGCACGATGTTCTCGCCGCGGGCGAGGACCCACGCGATGGCGATCTGCGCCACGGTGACGCCGCGAGCCTCGGCGATGGCGCGCAGGGCGTCCACCAGGGCGAGGTTGCGGTCCAGGTTGGCGCCGGCGAACCGGGGCAGGTGGCTGCGGAAGTCGGCGCCGGTGGTCTCCCGCTGCGCCGTCCAGTGGCCGCTGATGAGGCCCCGGGACAGCACCCCGTACGCGGTGATCCCGACGCCCAGCTCGCGCGCCGTCGGCAGGATCTCGGCCTCGGGGTCGCGGGAGATCAGCGAGTATTCGATCTGGAGGTCGGTGATCGGGTGCACGGCGTGCGCCCGGCGCAGCGTCTCGGCGCTCACCTCGGAGAGGCCGATGTGCCGGACGTGACCGGCCTTGACCAGCTCGGCCAGGGTGCCCACCACGTCCTCCACGGGCACGTCCGGCGTGAGCCGGGCGGGGCGGTAGATGTCGACGTGGTCGGTGCCGAGACGGCGCAGGGTGTACGCCAGGAAGTTCTTGATCGCGGCGGGTCGCAGGTCGATGCCGTTCCAGCCGCCCTCGATGTCGCGCAGCGCGCCGAACTTGACGCTGATCACGGCGTCGTCCCGGTTGCGGCCGCGCAGCGCGTCACGCAGCAGCAGCTCGTTGTGGCCCATCCCGTAGAAGTCGCCGGTGTCCAGCAGCGTGATGCCGGCGTCCAACGCGGCGTGGATGGTGGCGATGCTCTCGGCCTCGTCGGCGGCGCCGTAGAGGTCGGACATGCCCATCAGGCCGAGCCCGAGTGCGGAGACGGTGGGGCCGGTGGTGCCGAGGGTGCGGGTGTTCATGAGTCTTCCTCTCCTGGAGTGACCCGTTGAGCGTACATCCTTTGGCTGACAGATTCCAGATTCTGTCATCCAGTGACCGCAAGGACCCCGGAGCCTGCCGAGGAAATTGGGACGAACTACTCGCCATCCACGCGGCGGTCGCGCTTGCGCTGGGACTGGCGCTTCTTCTCGGCCAGCCGGCGCTCCTTGGCGCCCCGGGACGGACGCGTGGCCCGGCGCGGCGGAGGCGGCGGCGCGGCGGCCTCGCGCAGCAGCGCGGCCATCCGCTCGCGGGCCGCCTCCCGGTTGGCCAGCTGCGCCCGATGCTCACTCGCGGCGATCGTCAGCACCCCGTCGACCAGGCGGTTGGCCAGCCGAGCCAGCGCCCGGGACCGGACCGACTCGGGCACGGCCGGCGAGTTGGCCAGGTCGTAGCTCAGCTCGACCCGGGAGTCGGCGGTGTTCACACCCTGACCACCGGGCCCGGACGAGCGGGAAAAGCGCTCCCGCAGCTCCCCGGCGGGGACGACCCACCGGTCCGTCACCCGCAGTCCGTCGTCCACGCCCCGAGGCTAACCCGCACCGCCGGTCCCGGGGTCACCGGTGCGGCGGTTCACTCTGCGTCGCCGACGGGCTGGGTGCCGGGCCCGCCGTCTCATCGTCGGAGCCGACCGCGGCGTACGCCGCCGCGCCGACCAGCAGCAGCGCGATCACCCCGGCCTTGGTGGCGACGGCCCGGATCAGCAGCCACGCGCTGCGGCGGGCACCCGGCACCGACTTCTTGACGGTCTGGTAGTCACTCCACCCGCGCCGGGCGCGGGTGTACGCCGACCCCACTGCGATTCCGATGACCAGGCCCACCAGCAGGAGGACCACGAGAAGAGGACGCTCCACCTCAGCCAGTATCCATACCGAGTGTGATATTTCCATGGCCCGATGCTCTCGGGCCGGATATCCGACAGTGGTGGCGATCCCACGGGCCGCCGCCGGGCTGTCCGGGCAGCTCAGCCGCCCTTGCCGATGATCGTGTCGGCGGTCTGCTGGACCTGCTCGATCGGGATGGCGAAGCCGATGCCGATCGAGCCGTTCCCGTCGATGGTGGCGATCGCGGTGTTCACCCCGACCACCTCCCCACGGGCGTTCACCAACGGCCCACCCGAGTTGCCGGGGTTGATCGACGCGTCGGTCTGCACCGCGCTGTGCCGGTTGTTGCCCAGCCGCACCTGACGGTCCAACGCGCTGACGATCCCCGCGGTTACCGTCCCGGACAGACCGAGCGGCGAACCCACCGCGAGCACCGGCTCACCGACCCGGGTGGCGCCCGGCTTGGCCAGCGGCAACGGGGCGAGCCCGGCCGACGCGGGCACCTTCAGCACCGCCAGGTCGCTGCGCGGCTCCCGGCCGACCACCTCGGCGGCGTACCGGCGGCCGTCGGGCAGCTCCACCGTCACCGGTCCGCCGCCACCCTTGGCCAGGATGTGGTCGTTGGTGATGAGGTGCTGCTGGTCGTCGATGGCGAAACCCGAACCGGTCGCGGACGAGCCGCTCGCGCCGCCGGCGAGCACCGACACCACTCCGGGCACGGTCCGCTCGGCGGCGGTGACCAACTCCGCGGGCACCGGGGCGGCCGACGCCGCGGCCTCGCCCGGACCGCCGTCCCGGCCCGCCACCACCCCGCCGGCCACGGCGCCCGAGACGGCGGAGAGCGCCACCACCGCCAGCGCGGCGAGGAGTCGGCCCGGTCGCCGCCCGCCGGGATCCCGCCCGGTGCCGGGCGCGTCCCAGAACCCGCGGCCGTCCGGGTCGAGTTCCGGTGAGATGAACCAGGGACCGCGCGGTTCACCCAGTCCGGTCTGCACTGCCATGCGTACTCCTCACGGTCGAAGTCCGTTGCGCGCGGCGGGTCAGGGAAGCCGGGAGAACCAGCGCATCGAGCCTGCGGCGGCACCCATCGCGAAGACCAGTCCGAGGCCGATGAACCGGGCCGAGACGTCCTGCCGTTCGGTGCGGTAGCCGACCGAGCTGCCGATGTCGTCGTAGACGGCGCGCAACTCCTCGGTGGTGCTGGCCTCGTGGAACATCCCGCCGGTCTCGTCGGCGACCGCCTTGAGGGTCTGCCCGTCGACCGGCACCTGGATCGGCCGCCCGCCGCGGTCCACGAACCCGGACGGGGTGCCGAAGGAGATGGTGTGCACCGGCACCTCCGCCGCCACCGCGTCCGCCGCCGCCTCCATCGGGTCCATGCCGGAGGTGTTCGCGCCGTCGGACAGCAGGATGATCCGAGCCGGCGGGGTCTCCGTGGCGGCCTGGCTGTCCAAGCCCTTGACCGCGCCGAGCGAGGTGTTGATGGCCTCGCCGATCGCGGTGCCCTGCACGCCGGTGACCCCTTCGGCGAGCCGGCCGATCCCCTCCTCCAGCGCCTCCCGGTCGGTGCCGGGCGGCACCAGCACGGCGGCGCTGCCGGCGAACGCGACCAGACCGACGTTGAACTCGTCGGGCAGGCCGTCGACGAAGCGTCGCGCCGCCTGCTTCGCCGCGGCCAGCCGGTCCGGGTCGACGTCGGTGGCGAGCATGGAGGTGGACACGTCCACCGCCACCATCACCGTGGCGCGTTCCCGGGGCACCTTCACCTCGGCGGTGGGCCGGGCGAAGCCGACCACGAGCAACGCCAGCATGGCCAGGAACAGCCCCGCCGGGACGTGCCGGCGCCACACCGGCCGCTCCGGGGCCACCCGGTCCAGCAGCCGCAGGTTGGTGAAACGAACCGCGTACCGGCTGCGTCGACGCTGCATCACCAGGTACACGACGACCAGGGCGAGCACGCCGAGCAGCAGCCACAGTCGCAGCGGCGACTGCCAGATCACGCGACACCTCCCCGGGCGACTCCGGCCGGCGCGGCGGCCAACCGGCGCTGGGCGTGCACATGCCGGACGATGTCCGCGCTCCAGTCCCGGTCGGTGCGCAGCGCCAGATGGGTGGCGCCGCTGCGCCGCAGCGCCTGGTGGACCTGGTCGCGCTGGGCGGCCGCGGCCTGGGCGTACCGCTCCCGCAGCCGGCGGTCCGATGTGCACACCTCGCGCCGGCGGCCGGTCTCCGGGTCGACCAGCGTGATGAGGCCGACGTCCGGCAGCTCCAGCTCACGCGGGTCGGTCACCTCGATCCCCAGCACCTGGTGCCGGACGGCCAGCCGGCGCAGCGTCCGCTCCCAGGGCGGTGGCTCGCCGGGGTCGTCGGGTAGGCCGTCGAGGAAGTCGGAGACCACCACGACCAGACCACGCCTGTTGGCGACCCGGTGCACGGCGTCGAGCCCGTCCGCCAGCTCCGGCGGCCCGACCGGCGCCGACACCCCGGCCGGCGGCCCGGGCCCGTCGCCTGGCCCGTCGCCGGGCGCGGTGCCGCGCGGTGCGGCCAGCAGCGCGCGGAGCAGGCCGAGCAGGTGGGTACGTCCACTGCGGGCCGGAAAGCGCCGAACCCCGTCGGCGCGCAGCACCTGGGCCCCGAGCCGGTTGCCGACTCCGGCGGTCAGAAAGCCGATGGCGGCGACCGCGGCCACCGCCAACTCCCGCTTGTCCAGCTCGGCGGTGCCGAACTCCATGCTGGCGCTGGCGTCGACCAGCAACCAGGTGGTCAGTTCCCGGTCGGCGTCGACCTGCCGGACGTGCGGCACGGCGGTCCGGGCGGTCACCGCCCAGTCCATCCGGCGGACCTCGTCCTCGCCCGGCCGGTACTCGCGACTGCCGGCCGGTTCGCTGCCCGGACCGGGCAGCAGGCCGCGGTACTGGCCGTGCAGCAGGCCGTTCAGCCGGCGGGTGACGGTCAGCTCCAGACGGCGCAACCGCTGGTCCGGAGCCAGCTCGGCAAGGCCGGGATCGGCCGGCGCGGCGACGACGCGCCTCATGCCGCCGCCAGGTCGGGGGCCTGCTGCGGGTGGCCGTTGGCCAGTCGGGGCGGCGGCACGGCCTCCACCAGCCGGTGCACCACGCCCTCGGCCGAGACCCCGTCGGCGACCGCGTCGAACGAGAGCACCAGCCGGTGCGCGAGGACGTCCACCGCCAGCTCGCGGACGTCCTCGGGCAGCACGTACTCCCGCCCGCTCAGCAGCGCCCGGGCCCGGGCAGCGGCGACCAGGCCGAGGGTGGCGCGCGGGCTGGCACCGTACGCCAGCAGTGGCGCCAGCTCGGGTAGCCCGAACCGGCCCGGGTCGCGGGTGGCGAGGATGAGCCGGACCACGTACTCGGCCAACGCGTGGTGGACGAAGACCCGCTCGGCGTGGACCTGGAGGTCCCGCAGCCGTTGCGCGTCGAGCACCTGGCGCGGGCTCGGCCGGTCGGTGCTCATCCGGTAGAGGATCGCCAGCTCGTCGGCGTCGCTCGGGTAGTCCACCACCACCTTCATCAGGAAGCGGTCGCGCTGGGCCTCCGGGAGCTGATAGACCCCCTCGGACTCGATCGGGTTCTGGGTGGCCAGCACCAGGAACGGTGTCGGGACGGGCCAGCTGCGCCCACCGATGGAGACCTGCCGCTCCGCCATCGCCTCCAGCAGCGCCGACTGGACCTTCGCGGGGGCCCGGTTGATCTCGTCGGCCAGCACGAGGTTGGCCATGATCGGGCCCAGCTCGATGTCGAAGGTCTCCTTGGAGGCCCGGTAGATCCGGGTGCCGACGATGTCGGAGGGGACCAGGTCCGGGGTGAACTGGATCCGGGAGAAGGTCCCACCGACCACGGTGGCGAGGGTCTGCGCGGCCAGCGTCTTGGCCACGCCGGGGACCCCTTCGAGGAGGCAGTGCCCGTTGGCGACCAGGGCGATGAGCAGGCGTTCGACGAGCCGATCCTGCCCGACGATCACGCGTTTGACCTCGAAGAGGGTCTGTTCCAGCTCGACGCCGGTCGGCTCGGGATCGACCGCGCTGGGCATGCTGGCCAGGGTGTCCGAGATGTCCGTCACGGTGCTTGCTTCCCGGGGCGGCTGCCCGGCAAACGTCGGATTATCAGCGCCGAAGTGCCCGATGGCGCCCCCGCCCGGGATGAACTGTCCGGTCGGGTGACAACGGCCCCGGGACGGCACGACCCACGCGTACGGCGGCAGACCGGGTGCAGGGCGAAGCCGCCGGACGGGCCGGCGGCTTCAACGGGACAACCCGGGGCGCCGGCCCTCGACCAGGGCCGGCACCCGAGCTGTCAGGAGGTGTGGACGACCAGGTGGAAGCCCAGGTCGGCCGGAGTACCCGCCGAGTTGCGGGTCTGCACGAAGACCCCGTTCGGCGTGCCCAGCCGAGCTGAGACCGAGATTTCGCCGGGCGGCGGGACGCAGCAGGCGTCAGCCCGCCCGATGGTGGCCACGAAGACGGCGTTCGTCACGGTGTAGGCGAACTGGACCTCGTACTGGCCGACGCCGTACTTGATCACGGTGCCGACGCCGCGCGCCCTGGTGCCGTTGGCGTTGACGACCACGATGGTGGTGCGGGCGGCGAGTGTGGTCGCACCGGACTTCAGTGCGGCCTTCGCACTGCGGGCCGACTCCGCCGTCACCGGCGGCTGGGCGTTCGTGCTGCGCGCCGCCGGCTGGACGGCGTCCGGCGCCTTCGCCGTGGGCTGGGCGACGGCGATCCCGCCACCGGCCAGGCTCAGCCCCAGGACAGCGAACGTGATGGCCGCCGCCTTACGTCGGAAAGATGTGCTCATGACAGGTCCCCCTTGTGTGACCGTGCGAATTCGACCGACCCGCAAGGCGGGACGGATGATTGCCTGTAATAGGTGGACGACGACAATGAGCCCGGAGGAAGCTATCTCACGCGCACCTGGTGAGGTTGATTTCTCAACGATCTACATCCGGTCTGAGCTGGGATTACTACTCAGAGTTGCGTCGTTTAGGCCAGATGGAACGTAGCACCGGAAAAAGCCGAACGTCAATAGTTGATCTCGCTTTATCGAGCTGTCGGTCAGCCGTCAGATAATTGTGAAATGTGAGCGCATCACCATTCACAAATTGAGCGTGGGGAGTTCCGGCTAGGCTGACCGCCATGATCGTCGACGCCCCGCCCGCGCCGGCCCGACGCCGCGCCGACCGGATCAGCACGGTGCTCTGCTGGCTGGCGGTCGTACCGACGGCGGCCTGGGCGAGCGCCCGGCTGGCCGGCCTGGACCGGGGGCCGCTGGTGCAGGCGCTCGCCTTCACCCCGTACGTCGCGGGCTGGAGCGTCCTGGCCCTGGCCCTCGCGCTCGCCCTACGGCGCTGGTGGCCGGCGGCGGTCGCGGCGCTGGCCGCGGCGGCGCTGCTCGGCGTGGTCGCGCCCCGGGCCGTGGCCGGTGCGCAGCCGGCGGCAGGCGGGCCCACCGTGCGGCTGCTCACCGCCAACCTGCTCGCCGGCTCCGCCGACGCGCCGACGCTGGTCGAGCTGGTCCGGCGGCACCGGGTGGACGTACTCACCGTGCAGGAGTTCACCCCGGACGCGCAAGCCGCCCTGGACCGGCTCGGTCTCGACCGGCTGCTGCCCCACCGGCAGCTCAACGCGCAGATCGGCACACCCGGCTCCGGGCTCTACTCGCGCTGGCCGATCACCGACGCCGGCATCCGGCACAACCGCGGCGGTTGGGGCTTCAGTCAGGCGTACGGCACGCTGGCCGTCCCCGGCGCGCCCCCGGTCCGCGTCGAATCGGCCCACCCCTCGGCGCCGTACGCGCTGGACCAGGTCGACGCCTGGCGCGGCGATCTGACCGCCCAACCACCGGCCACACCGGACGGTGGCCTGCGGATCCTCGCCGGGGACTTCAACGCCACCCTCGATCACGGCCCGCTGCGAGCCCTGCTGCGCACCGGCTACGTCGACGCCGCCGACGCCACCGGGGCGGGGCTGACCGGCACCTGGGGCCCGTACGACGGCGACCTGATCCCACCGGTCACCATCGACCACGTGCTGGTCGACCGCCGCATCGCGGTCCACTCCGTGACGGTGCACGACCTACCCGGCACCGACCATCGCCCCGTCCTAACCACCCTCCGCCTACCCACCCCCTGACCCACCCCGCCC
>NZ_RCVJ01000237.1 GCF_003667505.1 Micromonospora sp. BL4 | reverse complement strand
GGTCCGGGGTGGGGCCGGGGATCTTGTACTCCTCGGTGAGGGTGGTCATCGGTCCGGGCCAGGTGGCCTGGGCGACCTCGATCGGCTTGCGGTTCGCGTCGTACGCGACGTGCAGCAGGTGCAGCACCGGGGTGTCGGGCCGGATCTGGAGGGTCTCGGCCTCTTCCCGGCTGGGCTGACGGGCGCTGATCGTGTCGGTGGCCGAAACGTACCGTCGCCCGGTGGCTTCCTCGGCCTCCTGGTAGAGCGGCCGGCCGAACGCCTCGGCGCGCTCCAGGGAGGTGCCGGCGGTGTCGGTGGGCAGGAACCAGGAGGCGCCCACCTCGACGGGGGAGTCGTCGGTGCGGACCAGATGCCGACGGCAGAGCAGGTCGGTGCCGTCGGGCACCCCGAACGCGTCGGCGACCTCGGCCGGGGCGGGGGATCGGCCGACCGAGACGAGCTGCTGCCGGTACCGGGCGGCCAGGTCGGTGTGGTAGCCGCGGAAGCCGCCGTAGCGGCCCCGGGAGAGCCGGTTGAGTCGGCGGCGGGTGCCGCGGACGTACGTACCGGAGCCGGGTTTGGTGATCAGGATGCCCTCGACCCGCAGCTGGTCGACGGCGCGTTGCACGGTCTGCTTGGCGACGCCGAACATCTCGGCGATGGCCGGGATGGACGGCAGTCGCTCGCCGGGCGCCCAGTCGCCGCGGCGGACCTGGGCCTTGAGTTGCGCGGCGATCTGCCGGTGCGGGAACTCGGCGGCCCCGGGGTTGATCTGCATACCCGCCTCCTTGATCACAGCTAGGTTCCTAGGATGCCCTAGGGGGTGTGACCGCGCTACCCCGGACACGCGGAAACGGGCCCCGAACCAGAAGGTCCGGGGCCCGCACGAAACGCGGAGAGGCGTTACCAGGAACCGGCGGTGGGGCCGGCGGAACCGCCCCGACGGCGCAGGTACTTCTCGAACTCCTGGGCGATCTCGTCACCGGTCAGCGGGGTGATGCCCTCGTCGCCGACCCGTTCCTCCAGCTCGCGGACGTACTCGCCCAACTCGGCGTCCTGCTCGGCGGCGCTGCGCACGCGCTGCTCCCACTCGGCGGACTCTTCGGCCAGGTCGGCCATCGGCACCGGCAGGTCGACGACCTCCTCGACCCGGTGCAGCAGGGCGAGGGTGGCCTTGGGGCAGGGCGGGTTGTTGGCGTAGTGCGGCACGTGCACCCAGAACGAGACGGCGTCCACCTCGGCGCGGGTGCACGCGTCGTGCAGCACGCCGACGATGCCGGTCGGCCCGTCGTACCGGGTGGGGGTGAGCTGGTAGCGCTCGGCGGCCTGCGCGTCGGAGGCGCTGCCGCTGATCGGCAGCGGCCGGGTGTACGGCACGTCGGCGAGCAACGCGCCGAGGAGCACCACCCGCTCCACCTCGAGGCTGTGGCAGATCTCCAGCACCTGCTCGCAGAACGTCCGCCAGCGCATGCTGGGCTCGATGCCCCGGATCAGCACCACGTCCCGCTCGGTGCCCTCCGGGCTGGCCACCATGAACCGGGTCGTCGGCCACTCCACCCGGCGGGTCTCTCCGTCGGCCATCGTGATGGTCGGCCGGCTGACCTGGAAGTCGTAGAAGTCCTCCGGATCCAGCTCGGTGACCTGCCGGGCGTTCCAGACCTGCTCCAGGTGCTCGACCGCCGCGGTGGACGCGTCGGCGGCGTCGTTCCAGCCTTCGAACGCCGCGATGGCCACCGGGGACCGCAGCACCGGCAGTCCGTCGAACTCGGTCACGCCGTCACCTCACCCTGGTCGTCGCGGCCGACACCGGGACCGCGCCCGGTCGTCGGGCCGTGGGGCACGGTGGCGTCCCTGTTGTCCTTCACGTCCGTCAGCCTACGTGCCGGGCCGGGGCGCGGCCCGTCGGCCGCGCCGGTCGGCCCGACCGACGACCGGGCATTCGACGACGAACCGGACAGGGTGATCCCGCTGACACAATATGGGATCGGGCGCGGACGGCGGTCAGGTTCGATGGCGGCCGCACTAACCTGAACGGGTGCGGACTTCGTTGATGGATGTGCTGGCCGATCGGATCCTCATCGCCGACGGGGCGATGGGCACGATGTTGCAGGCCGCGGACCTCACGCTCGACGACTTCGACGGCCTCGAGGGGTGCAACGAGATCCTCAACGTCACCCGACCGGACGTGGTTCGGGGGGTGCACGACGCCTACCTGGCCGCCGGCGCGGACTGCGTGGAGACCAACACGTTCGGCGCCAACCTGGCCAACCTCGGCGAGTACGACATCCCGCACCGCATCCGGGAGCTGTCCGAGGCGGGTGCCCGGATCGCCCGGGAGGCCGCCGACGCGGCCAGCACCGTGGAGCGGCCCCGGTTCGTGCTCGGCTCGATCGGGCCGGGCACCAAGCTGCCCACCCTCGGGCACGCCGACTACGCCACCCTGCGCGACGCGTACCAGGAGAACGCCGCCGGGCTGATCGTCGGCGGCGCGGACGCGCTGATCATCGAGACCTGCCAGGACCTGCTCCAGGTCAAGGCCGCGGTGGTCGGGTCGAAGCGGGCGATGGCCGAGCTGGGCGAGTCGGTGCCGATCATCTGCCACGTCGCCGTGGAGACCACCGGCACGATGCTGGTGGGCAGCGAGATCGGGGCGGCGCTCGCGGCGATCGAGCCGCTCGGGGTCGACCTGATCGGGCTCAACTGCTCCACCGGCCCGGCGGAGATGAGCGAGCACCTGCGGTACCTGTCGCAGCACTCCCGCATCCCGCTGTCGGTGATGCCGAACGCCGGCCTGCCGGTGCTCACCGCCGACGGGGCGTACTTCCCGCTCACTCCCGTGGAGCTGGCCGACGCCATGGAGCGGTTCATCACCGAGTACGGCGTGGGTCTGGTCGGCGGCTGTTGCGGCACCACTCCCGAGCACATCCGGATGCTGTCCGACCGGCTGCACGGCGTCACCGCCCCGGCGCGCGAGCCCCGGCACGAGGCGGGCGTCTCCTCGGTGTACCACCCGGTGCCGTTCGCCCAGGACGCGTCGGTGCTGATGGTGGGGGAGCGGACCAACGCCAACGGCTCGAAGGCGTTCCGGGAGGCGATGCTGGCCGGGGACTGGCGGGCCTGCGTGGAGATCGCCCGCAGCCAGGCGCGCGACGGTTCGCACCTGCTCGACCTGTGCGTCGACTACGTCGGCCGCGACGGCACCCAGGACATGCGGGAGCTGGCCGGCCGGTTCGCCACCGCCTCGACGCTGCCGATCATGCTGGACTCCACCGAGCCGGCCGTCGTGGAGGCCGGGCTGGAGATGCTCGGCGGCCGGTGCGTGGTCAACTCGGTGAACTTCGAGGACGGCGACGGCCCCGACTCCCGGTACGCGCGGGTGATGCCGGTTGTGCGGGAGCACGGCGCGGCGGTGGTGGCGCTGCTCATCGACGAGGAGGGGCAGGCACGTACCCGGGACTGGAAGGTCCGGGTCGCGGCGCGGCTGATCGACGACCTGACCGGCCGCTGGGGGATGGACCGCTCCGACATCCTCATCGACGCGCTGACCTTCCCGATCGCCACCGGGCAGGAGGAGACCCGCCGCGACGGCATCGAGACCATCGAGGCGATCCGGGAGATCGCCCGCCGCTACCCGGGCGTCAACTTCACCCTCGGCATCTCGAACATCTCCTTCGGCCTCAACCCGGCGGCCCGGCAGGTGCTCAACTCGGTCTTCCTGCACGAGTGCGTGCAGGCCGGCCTGACGTCGGCGATCGTGCACGCCAGCAAGATCCTGCCGATGTCGAAGATCCCCGAGGAGCAGCGCGAGGTCGCGCTGGACCTGGTCTACGACCGGCGCCGCGAGGGGTACGACCCGGTGCAGCGTTTCCTCGAACTCTTCGAGGGGGTCGACGTGACCAGCGCGCGGGCGAGCCGGGCGCAGGAGTTGGCCGCGCTGCCGCTGGACGAGCGGCTCAAGCGGCGGATCATCGACGGTGAGCGCAACGGCCTGGAGGCCGACCTGGACGCCGCGATGGCCGGCGGCCGGTCCCCGCTGTCGATCATCAACGACATCCTGCTGGACGGGATGAAGGTCGTCGGCGAGCTGTTCGGCTCGGGGCAGATGCAGTTGCCGTTCGTGCTCCAGTCCGCCGAGGTGATGAAGACCGCGGTGGCCTACCTGGAGCCGCACATGGAGACCACGGAGGACGGCGGCAAGGGCCGCATCGTGCTGGCCACCGTGCGCGGGGACGTGCACGACATCGGCAAGAACCTGGTCGACATCATCCTGTCCAACAACGGCTACGAGGTGGTGAACATCGGCATCAAGCAGCCGATCAGCGCCATCCTCGACGCCGCCGAGCAGCACCGGGCCGACGCGATCGGCATGTCCGGGCTGCTCGTCAAGAGCACCGTGATCATGAAGGAGAACCTCGCCGAGATGGCCACCCGCGGGGTCGCGGAGCGCTGGCCGGTCCTGCTGGGCGGTGCGGCGCTCACCCGGGCGTACGTCGAGGACGACCTGCGGTCGACGTTCCCCGGGCAGGTGCACTACGCGCGCGACGCGTTCGAGGGGCTGTCCCTGATGGACCGGGTGATGACCGCCAAGCGCGGCGGCGCGCCGGTGATCGACCCGGAGCGGGAGGCGGCGCTGGCGGCCCGACGGGCACGCCGGGAACGGCAGCGCACTGTGGTCACCGAGTCGCTGCCGGAGCTGCACGACTCGTCGGTCCGCTCCGACGTGGCCGCGGACGTGGCAGTGCCTACCCCGCCGTTCCTGGGCACCCGGGTGGTCAAGGGCGTGCCGATGGCCGACTACGCGGCGCTGCTCGACGAGCGGGCCACCTTCCTCGGGCAGTGGGGGCTGCGCGGCGCCCGCGGCGGCAGCGGTCCGTCCTATGAGGAGCTGGTGGAGACCGAGGGCCGACCGCGCCTGCGCTACTGGCTGGACCGCCTGATCGCCGACCAGGTGCTGGAGGCGGCCGTGGTCTACGGCTACTTCCCGGCGTACTCCGAGGGCAACGACCTGGTGGTGCTGGACGAGAACGGGCACGCCGAGCGGGCCCGGTTCTCCTTCCCCCGGCAGCGGCAGGAACGGCGGCTCTGCCTGGCCGACTTCTTCCGGCCCAAGGGCGACCAGCTCGATGTGGTCGCGTTGCAACTGGTCACCGTCGGCCAGCCGGTCAGCGAGTACGCGGCGAAGCTGTTCGCTCGCAACGAGTACCGCGACTACCTGGAGGTGCACGGCCTCTCCGTGCAGCTCACCGAGGCCCTCGCCGAATACTGGCACCGGCGCGTCCGCGCCGAGCTGACCCTGCCCGACGGCCGTACCATCGCCGACGACGACCCGGCGGACCTGGCCGGCCTGCTACGCAACGACTACCGGGGCTGCCGGTACGCGTTCGGCTACCCGGCCTGCCCGGACCTGGAGGACCGGGCGAAGATCGTGCAGCTGCTCGGGTCGGAGCGGATCGGCGTGGAGCTGTCCGAGGAGTTCCAGCTCATGCCCGAGCAGGCCACCGACGCCATCGTGGTCCACCACCCGGAGGCCAGCTACTTCAACGCCAAGTGACGGGCGCAGGCGCCCTGACCTGCACCTCAGCTCGTTCGGAGCGTTGCTGAACCATGATCATGCCGTCTCCAGGCCGTCAACGACATCCGGGCCGTCCTCGGCGGCCTGGCCCGCACCGAACGCGGTGTCAATGGGCTCGACGCGTGCGGTCCTCGCTGGTCGGCAGGAGATGCGTGTAGGTCCGCAGGGTGAATCCCGGGTCGGCGTGACCGAGGTAGGTCGACAGGGCCCTGAGGCTCTCCCCGGCGTCCAGGAGAACTGAGGCGTAGGTGTCGCGTCATTCCGAAGATTCATGCGGCGAAGTCGTCAGCAACTGAGCGGGAGCTGTTCAGCGCGACCGCAGTGCTGTGTGAGCCGATCGGATGGATGGCCTACGACACGTCACGGCGCTCTTTGGCGCAGCGGTATTTCATTCAGGCACTGCGTTTGCGGAGGCCGTCGGCGACCAGGCTTATGCTGCCTACGTACTGACCAGCATGGCCGAGGAGAACGCGCGATCGAGACGGCCACAGCGGTATGCCCGCTCGCTCTAAAGTCATGCCATGACGACTTCCCTCGACACTCTTCCGAAGATCGGCGCACCGGCCACACGAGCCTTGAACGGCGCCGGCTACACCAAGTTGAGTCAGCTGGCCGGGGTGCCCAAAGCAGAACTCGCGAGGCTCCATGGCATGGGACCCAAGGCGCTAGCGATTATCGAGGCGGCATTGGAGCAGCATCAACTCAAGCTCGAGTAGCAACTCCGACGGCGGGTCGCCAGCCCCGGCCTGGTGCACTCAACTGCCGTCGATCGAGCCCCCTGCGAACCCGCCGCACACAGCCGATGACAGCGAGCGCACTACTCACATCGGCTGGTAAGGCGCTCCACCTTGTCCACCCGTCCGGGGGTCCACGTTGAGCGGGAAGGTCAGGTGCCAGGGTTTTAGGTTCTGCGCTGCTTGCGCGCACCGGTACCGTGACCGTTCATGCGTATTCGATTCGGTGATCAGCAGGACGTGGTTGGGATCGCTCGCGTCCACTTGGCGACGCGGCAAGCTACCTACCGGGGGTTGCTACCCGACGAGGTGTTGGACGCCATGACACCAGAATCGTTGACGGCCTGGTGGCATGAGTACCTGCCGCAGGCACCCGAGCCGAACAAACTGCTGGTGGCCGACGTCGACGGCACTCCTCAAGGATTTGCTTTCCTGCAGAAGGCTGGCCAGCGGGGGGAGGTCTTCGCTATCCATGTGCACCCGCAGGCGCAGGGGCAGGGCGTCGGGCGGCGCCTGATGGAGCAAGGCCTCGCTGTGCTGCGCTCCTGGGGATGCGATCGGGCCCTGCTGTGGGTACTCGCCGACAACCATGGCGCCCAGGGCTTCTACCGGAAGCTCGGGTGGACGCCCATCCCCGAGGGCTCCCGTGTCGAGGACATCGACGGTGCCCTGGTCGCGGAAGTCTCCTACGAGTTGCCGCTCACGCAGGCGATGCCTGACGGTCGCTCGGCCAGCCTGCCTCAGTCGCCTTCCTAAACCGTGTGCGCCCGGTGCCGCCTGGGGCACGTCTCAGGTGCGGCACCGGCAGGACCAAGTTCATGCCGCTTCCAGGCCGTCTGAGGGAAACCCGCAATGCCAATCACTGACCATCAACACCAGGCGTAAGAGCAGCTCACGAGGCAAACAGTCCGCTTTGATCGACTACGCCTCGGCGTTGATCAATACAACGCCAAGTGACAACGGCAGGTGACACCTACGTGACGAGCTTTGAGTGCGCTTTGGCGGCCCGCTCGATCTTCGCGCACTGGGCGTCCCAGAAGGCCGCGTCACGCTGCGGGTTCGCATACTCGGCTGTTGTCCCGGTCGAGCCGTCGAGCTGTTCGCGCAGGATGTCGGCGTGTCCGGCGTGCCGGCTGGTCCCGGTGAGTATGTGGACCATGACGTTGAACAGCTTCACGTGGGGCCGTGGCCACCAGGGCACGTAGCCCGGGGAGTCGATGGCGAGGGCGGTGATCGTCGCGTCTGAGTGCTCCCATACGCGGCGGTAGCGGTCGATGATCTCCTCGCGCGTCTCGTGCTCGGTCGCCCACATGTCGTCGCCGCGCGCCCCGAGGTCGTCCCACCTGGGCAGTGATTCGGGGAACGGCCGGTCGAAGACCTCGCCGAAGTACCTGGACTCGGACAGCGTCTGGTGCTTGATCAAGCCGAGAAGGTTGGTTCCAGTCGAGGTCAGGGGGCGGCGGATGTCGTACTCGGAGAGCCCGTCGAGCTTCCAGAGCATTACCTCACGAGTATTTCGCAGGTCGTGGTGCAGGTACTCTTTCGCGAAATCATCGATCATGGGGCACGAGCCTGCCATGCCCCGCCGGCGGGCTCAACCTACGACCAGCACTTGGCAGAGTGTCACGCACGTCCTGATACCGATGTGTCACGCAGGTCCGGAGTTTGGACAGCCGCCGCCGGGGTGCTGAAGGGCGCCTCGTTCAACCAGCGTGTTGTTGTGACGCACCTTCAGCTCAAGCTGCCGATGGCCTTGGCGTAGTAGAGGGACTCCTCTAAATGGAAGGCGATCTGCCGAACCGACCAGGCACCGGCTTGCCGCTGGTCGAGCTCGGCGTCCGAGAGCCGTCGAAGCCTGACCTCAAAAATGTGCGCGAGCCGGGTCAGCCGGCTGCGCGCCTCGTCAAGATCCTCGGGAGTGAACGGCGCCAGGTCGGCGGGTGTGGTGATCGCGGAAGCGTGCCAGTGATCCGGGATCGTCGGTACGCCGGCGATTCGCGCCTCGATCTCGGCCAGGTGGTCGATGAGATGGTCGGTGACACGCCGGATTGCCTTGTGCGGGCTGTAGACCCGGTCGTCCACCGACCGCGGCTGCCCGTCCCAATGCGTCCATGTCTGGGCCATCTCAAGGACCTGATGAACCAGGCCGGTCACCACGTCAGCGGGGTTGCGGGCGTCAGTCAAGGGAGTGTCGGACACCGAAATCTCCATCCTCGCGGGTCAGCGCTGGGGATGGTATCGGCGCACACAGACACTTCCCGGGTCGGCGGTAAGCCGTCCATCGGTCCGCTGCCGCATCATGGCGGTCCGCCGTCGCCCGGCCGGGTGCTGCCTACCGCAGCCGGCTGCCGGCGTGTCTAGTCCCACCACATGCTTGACAGATCCGTCCCAGGACATGCATGACGGTTGGTCTAGAACTCTGTCCGGAGAAGGGTCATCGGGCGGTCATAGATCGATGCGCTGCTCGATGGCGGTCGGGTCGTCTGGCTCGCCGAGGCGGAGGGTGGCGTGGGCCGGCTTGGCGGTGAAGGCTCGTAGCTGCGGCTCCATCGCCGCGAAGAGTCGGGTGGCGTCGGGACCGTAGGCGTAGAGGACCGCTTCGCCACCGCCGAACTCGTGGCCATCAAAGTCACCGGCATCAGCGGCTTCGATAGCGTCTGTCAGACGGCTTGCGAGGTCGTAGATGGCCTGCCGTTCCTGTTCCTCACGCCGCATCGCGGGGCGGCGTCTGCGGTCCCCGCTGGTCGCCAGGTTGATTCCCGGGTCGCCGTGACCGGGGTAGGTCGAGAGGGCCGAAGCCGAAGCGGCGGAAGTAGTGGGCGACGAGCCAGGTGAGCCAACGCAGACGCCGTCCATCCACGTCGGTGGAGCGCAACGAAAGGGCTGCCCTGGTCAACTGACCCGCAGAAACGCGGCCCACGGGCCGCACGATCCGGCGTGGCAGGGACCCTCGCTCCCGCACCCAGCGCAGGCCGGCTGCATCGGTGAATTCGAACTCCCAATGAATCGTTCGCGGATCAAATTGGCCGCGCTTCACGTAGAACAGGTCCGGATTCACTTGCAGTTCGCCACTCAGGCTGTCCGTCAGCAGTTCTTCGTGACGTGCATCTAACCAGTCGACCAGGCTCCGCTCGGCACGCACGCGGAAAACGACATCCATGATTGGTGATGAACTGCGATTGGTCACCAGCCATTGCAGGGTGGCGGGAGTTTCGTGGCGCCTGGGCTCTCGGCCAGGATCCTCCGCACCGTCAGTGGAGACTCCAGAGACCTGCCCGAAAACAAGTCGTGCCTGGCTTGCCTCCTTGTCGCGTTGCTCCTCTCGGCGCACGTGGATCTCGTGACGGAAGAGCAGACCGGTGAAGATCACGGCAGCTGTTGACATCACGAGACCGGCCAGGCTTCCCCAGGCCTGCATCCAGTCAGTGATCTTCGGGGCTTCAGCAGCAAGCACCGGGCCAGGGTAGGCGGCCTCGTCGAACGCTGGTGAAAAGGCGTGGCTTCGCCAAGGCGGGCGTTCAGGTCCTAGACCACGTCCGCTGGGCGGGGTCGTTGGTGCAGGTATCGCCGGGCGCGTGGCAGCGGGTCATACACGTACTGCTCCGGCGTTCGGTGCTTGTGAGCGGCGCAGAAGTGTCGAAGTGCTGATGTGATCGGCAGTAGGTCCCAGCTCGGGTCTGGTTCGTACTCGGCAGTGGCGCGCAGCAGTTCGGGCAAGGGGGTCCACCCATCGTGGTCGAAGGCCCAGCGGCCGTTGCTGATGATCACGTGACTGACGTGGGGACGACCGAGCTGATGCATGCCGACGATGCCGAAACCGGCCGACGCGTACCGTTCGGCGGCGACCCAGGCGAGCACATGGCAGGCGCCGGCGGCGAAGAACGCCTGGTCCGACCGATTCCATGACAGCAGCTGGTCCACCCGTTCAGCTTGCGTGCGGCGGAACGTGGCCGCAGGAGTGTAGGGCGTGCCCATGCCGGAAGTATCCAGGACAAGGCGCCGATGACCGTCGGCGTGGAGGTCGTACCGAAGATCATCGGGTGCGCAGCCGGCAGCGAAGGCGGGGCTGCTCGTCCACCGGTCTTCGTTACGGAGGTCAGGGGCGCGCCGGGTACTGAAGCGCGGCGAGCAACTGGCTGTGCAGGTTGGCGTTGGAGTACAGACCACCGCCCTGGTCGCCCGCACGTCCTCCGGTTCGATCGGTGAAACCGCCGCCTGCTTCCTCGACGAGAAGAATCCAGGGCGCGTGATCCCAGATGTGGTACCGCTCCACCAGGAAGGCGTCGATTTCGCCGCGAACGAGCTCGACGAGCGGGAGGGGGGTCGCCGGTGGGCGGGCCGCGCCCGGTGGGAGACGGGCTCTGGACGCGTCGTCCAGGGCATCGAGTCGAGCATCAGCCAGCATCGACGTGGTGCTGACCTCAAGTCGCTTCGTTGCGGCACCCTCGCGTGGCCAGGACGACTCGAAGGAACCGCCGCCCCGGGTCGCCCACCAACAGCGTCCCAGCGCGGGAGCGGTGACGACCGCGATCTCGGTGCTCCCGGCGACCTGCAACGCGATGTGAACCCGCCAGTTCGGGTCACGCCGGCTGAAGAACGACGTGCCGTCGACCGGATCGATGATCCAGAGCCGTTCGGAGTCACCGAGTCGACCAAATTCCTCGCCGAGGAGCGCATCGTCCGGTCTCGCCGCGGACAACGTGTCGCGAAACAGTCGCTCGACTGCCCGGTCGGCTTCCGTGACCGGCGTTCCGTCGGCCTTCAGCGTTGCGGGAACGCCAGACTGGAAGTACGCGAGCGCGAGGTCCGCCGCCAGATCCGACGTGTCGAACGCGAGTTGCAGGTCATCGTCGCGGTCCACGACGGACGACGCTATCAGCCGGGGCGGGAGCTGGCGCGTGACGGCGACTGCCCCCGTCACGAGGTTTCCGAAGACGACGTTGCAGAGGATGTCGAGAACGGTCGGGCGACTCCGTCTCAGAGGTGGACGCGGCCACCGTGGCCGTAGCAACAATTGGGAGACCCAGCATGACGATCCAGCGAATGGACAACGTCCTCATCGTTGTCGACGACCTCGACGCCACTGTCTCGTTCTTCGTCGAGCTCGGCATGGAGTTGGAGGGCAAGGGGCCGATCGAGGGGCGTTGGGTGGAGCGTGTCATCGGGATCGACGACGTCCGACAGGACGTCGCGATGCTGCGGACCCCGGACGGCCACGGTCGCGTCGAGCTGGCGATGTTCCACACGCCGAAGGCGATCAGCGCCGAGCCGAAGGACGCACCGGCGAACACGCTGGGCATTCGTCGCATCATGTTCGCCGTCGACGACATCGAGGACGTCCTCGCCCGCCTGCGCGCCCACGGCGCCGAACTTGTCGGCGAGGTGGCGCAGTACGAGAACGCCTACCGCCTCTGCTACGTCCGCGGCCCCGAGGGCATCATCGTCGGACTGGCCGAACAACTCAGCTGAAGGCCACCGAACGAGCCCCGCCCCAGGGGGTGCC
This sequence comes from Micromonospora sp. BL4, assembly GCF_003667505.1. Lineage (GTDB taxonomy): Bacteria > Actinomycetota > Actinomycetes > Mycobacteriales > Micromonosporaceae > Micromonospora. The sequence continues at coordinate 11,904 of NZ_RCVJ01000237.1, read as the reverse complement.
CGGTCGTCCTACCTCGTCGGTGCATCGGCGAAGGTTTCGCGGAGCGCCGGTTCCAGCGATCGGCCGGTCGTCGGCTCGATGAACAGGTCGGCGAGCAGAAGGTCGGCCAGGTGGGTCGGGTTTACGCCCGACTCCTTACGGCTGAGGGCCTGCAGCGCGCCGCCGAGTCGCAGGGAGGCCCTTACCGCGCCGGCGGGCAGGCGGGCGACGCGGCGACGTCGGCCGACTGCCTCGGCGATGCGCGCGATCATGTCGTTCCAGGTGAGGTTCTCGTCGGCGATCGGGATGTCCGCACCACGGGCCTGCTCCAGAGCGTCCACCGCGACCTCGGCCACGCTGCGTGCCGAGGCCACCGCGGTGCCGCCCACGGGGACGGCCAGGGGAGTACGTGACCGTGCCCAACGGTCCAGCGGGCCGGCCCAGTTCGGCAGCCGGTCGCCGGCCCGGCCGAAGACGAACGGCAACTCCAGCACGGCAACCGGCAGATCCGGGCCGGCGGCCGCCCGTCCCTCCCGGGCCTGCTCCACCCGGCACCGGATGTACGTGTGGCGGGCCGTGAGCCGCAACTGCGGGTGCAGCCGATCAAAGTAGGTGTAGTACGAGCCCATGATGACCCCGCGGGTCAGCCCCTCCTGGCGGGCGGCTGTGAACAGGCGCACCACCGGCTCGACGTTGTCCCGGCGGAACACCGGGTAGATCGGCTTGGGCAGTGGTCGCTGCTCGTCCGTGCGGGTGGCGTACACGACGCCGTCGTGACCGGCGAGCAGCGGCCGTAGGTCATCGGTCGACGCGGACCCGACATCGACCGCGTGATCGACGCCCGGGCGGGCCGTGCGCGCCACCGTGGTCGCGGCATGGCCCCGCTCGCGCAGCACATCCACGACATGCGAACCGATCAGGCCACTGCCACCCACCACGAGAATTCGCACGCTGAATCGTCCATGGTGGATCCCGGTGGTTGTCAAGACCCCGCATGGCGAGTGCGTGGGCCCGCTCCGGATGCGCCGACCCTGTCGTACGACCAGAATGGCTGGTGGAGGTGATCACGCGTGGCCGACCCGGAGAGCGTGCCCAGGCTGTGTTCGGTGGTGCTCGACTGCACCGACGCGCGGCCCCTGGCGGAGTTCTATCGACGCCTGCTGGGCCTGGTCTACCGACCCGGCGACGAGCCGCCGGCGGCGGGGCAGGCGGACGAGCGCGGTCGTGACTGGCTGGTGCTGAGGAGCCCCGAGGGCGCACCCCAGTTGGCCTTTCAGCAGGTGGAGCACCTGCCGGAAGCGACGTGGCCGAAGCATGACGTGCCCCAGCAGTTACATCTGGACCTGACCGTGGAGTCGGTTGAGGAGTTGCAGGTCCAGCACGAACGCGTCCTGCGTCTCGGTGGCCGGCTGTTGTACGACCGCATCGACGACCCGGACGAGCCACTGCGCGTGTACGCCGACCTGGCCGGCCACCCCTTCTGCATTTTCGTCGGCTAGCCGCTGCCGGTACGATCTCCGCTCGTGGGCAGCAGCTATCAGACCGTTCTCGCCACGGGCAGTCTCGCCGATGTCCGTGCCGCGGTGGCCGCGGCGCAGCAGACGGCCGTGATCATCCCGGTCGCCGAGTCTCGGTGGGCGGTCGTGCCGTCGCGGGTGGACGGCATCCACGCCGAGACCGAGAAGCTGGCGCAGCTGCTGAGCCTGGCCCAGGGCAGCGTGGCCGCCTCGTTCGACGTGTTCGACTCCGACGTGCTGGTGGCCCTGCTGTTCCGCGACGGCAGCAGCTACCACGAGTACCTGTCTGATCAGGCTTATCTCGTCGAGACCTGGGACGACGACGACAACGAGATCCTGTTCGACATGCTCGGCCGGCCGTATCCGCCGGACGCGACCCCACCTTCGGGCGCCTACGGGGCCGATCCGGCTGCGTCCGCGGCGCTCGGCGTCGCGCCGGTCGACGAGGCGGCGCTGGGCGTCGCGCTCGGTCGTTCCGAGCTCAGGGCGGAGGAGCAGCATCATGCGGTCCTGCACGCGCTGAACCTCGATTGCGCTCCGCTGATGATGTCGTACACGGAAGCCGTCGCGTCGGGTTCGGGCGTCTAGGCGCGACCCCGGCAGGCCCCCGGCTACTCCCACGCCGACCGCCCTCCTGTGTCATGGTGTGCTCGGCGGCTCGGGTGCGGATGACCTGATGGATGCCACGACGTTGGGTGGTGATGGGGATGCCTGAACCGCGCGCCTTCTGGCTCGACGAGCAGTTCGACCGGGAGCATGGCACCGATGGGCGCGGCCGCTACGAGGCTGAGGTGCTGGGTCGGCTCGACGAGTTCGCCGACACCTGGGGTGACATCGCGCCGGTGGCGTTCGCGGCCACGGCGTGGCGGTTGGCCGCCGAGCTGTCCCCGGGCTTCGTCCGCTGGCACCGGCGGATCATCTCGGCGACCTGCTCGCGAAGCCCGTGGGACGGGAGCATGCTCTGCGCGGTGACGGTCGTCTCGCGGTGGCCGGCGGAGCTGACCTGGACGAAGCAGTGGCAGCGTGACCGTGGCTGGCGGGACTGGCCGCAGTTGTTCGGCCAGTACACGACGCCGTCGGAGCAGGATCGGACCCGCAGCCCGCACCTGCGCGCGGTGCTTCAGGTGGACGCGCCGGTCCCGCTCGGTGATCTGCCGCCGGCCCCGGACGGGCCGGATGATTCGGTGGCGCCAGCGGCGCGCAGAGCCGTGACGGTGCTGGCTCGGGAACTCAACGACCTCCTGGCCCCGATGATCGGCCAACTCGAAGCCGGGGTGCCGGCGGACTCCTGACCAGCGCCGCTGCGGACCGGAGACTCAAGGCCTGCCAGGTTTGTTCCTTTTGGCATGGACGCCCGGCCTGTCCCGTCTGCGCGGTGGCGGTCCTTTCCTCCGCCGAGGAACGCTGGACACGCCAACGACGGCGGCATCGGGCATCGGCTCCGGAAAGTCCGAGGAGGCACCCCATGACCATCACCCCCACCACACCCCTGCCCGCGAAGGCCGACGCCCGCAACCGGGCCGTGCGTACCGTCGTGCAGGGTCTCATCACCGACGTGCTGATCGCCGTACTGCCGGTCCTCTACGAGGCGGTGTCCGGCTGGGATGGTGCGTTCACCAGCGAGTACTGGACGGTCGTCGGCATCTCGGTGCTGAAGACGCTCGCCATCGCCGTCATCTCCTACGTCATGCGCCTGCAGCGCACCCCGCCGGGCAATCCTGCCGTCTAGGAAGCGTGGTCCGGTTCGACGGCCTGCCACCGCAGGCGGTCCCGGTGGAGCCGTCGCATGGCGATCCAGCCGAGCGAGAACGGCAGGCCACCGAGGGCGACGAGACTCAGGACGTTCGCTCCGGTGACGTCGAAGACGCCTCCGACCTCCCCGAACAGCTGGGCGACGGTCTGGAAGGCCAGGTGGAAGCCGATGCCCGCCCAGATGTCACCGGTGGCCGCGCGGAAGGCGCCGAGGAGGAGCGCGAAGACGAGGAAGAGGAGGAGTCGGTCGGGGGAGGTGGCGGCGCCGACGAGGAATCCGAACAGGGTGAACAGCAGGGCCTGCCCGGTGACGGCCTGCCAGGCCGGCAACCGGGTGGCGAGGTTGCGATACAGGTAGCCGCGGAAGACGAGCTCCTCCGGCAGCGCCTCGTAGAGGAAGACGAGCACGACCAGAAGGGCCGCCACCCGCAGGGCGTCCGCGGCGGAGGTGCGCACGCTGATCTCGACCCAACCGAAACCGAGGCAGAGCGCGAACCCGAGGGCGGCGGGCACGAGCCAGCAGGCCATGCCGAGCAGCAGGTGCCGCCAGCCGGTGCGCAGGGAGGGCAACCCGAGGCCGGTCCAGGGCCGCCGGTCCAGCAGCCGGCGGGCGGCCACCACCAGGGGTACGACGAGCAACGTCGTGAGGACGGCTCGGGCGACATGGGTCGGGCGGTCGTAGTCACGGCCGAGCAGGGCGTCGTGGTAGACGAACAGCCACACCAGCACGGTGCCGGCGAACACCATGAGGATTCGCCAGTGCAGGGCGGGACGTACGTGCGGATCGCGAGGTCGACCGCTCACCACCCGTACCGTAGCGACCGAGGTCAAGAACGGACCGTCACCGACCGAGGACGAGATAGGCGAGGCCGAGCATTCCGCGATAGACCGTGACGTACTGGCGCAGCCGGTCGTCGAGTTCCGCGCGGACCTCCGCCGCGCGGGGATCCTCCGGGTACGTCAGCAGCCACTCCTGCCGACCGGCGAGCCAGGTGGACTCGAAGTCGTCCCACTCCCGCTGGTCGGCGGTGCTCAGGTGCAGGACCCGCCAGCCGCGCCCACGCGCGGCCTCGACGAGGCCCGCCAGATCGGTGACCTCCGCCCCGAAGATCTGCTCGGCCTCCCCGCTCGGGGGACGCTCCCAGAACCCCTCGCCGAACAGCAGACGTCCACCGGGCCGGACCACGGTGGCGAGCGCGTCGAGGGCTGCGCCGGTGCCGCCGAAGGCGTGCGCGGAGCCGACGCACAGAACTCGGTCGGCCGGCTCATGCCAGGCCGCCGCCTCGCCCATCACGAACGCGACGTGCCGGTTCAGCGACCGGCCGGCGGCCAGCCTCCGCCCCCGGGCCAGGGCGGTGTCGTCGGTGTCGACTCCGACGCCCCTCGTCGCGACCGGGCCGCCGACGCCGCCCGCGGCGACCGCCCTGAGCAGCAGCTCGCCCCAGCCGCAGCCGAGGTCGAGCACGCGCGAGCCGGGGCGGACGTCGAGCCGTTGGAGCAGCAGGGACGCGTGCTCCTCGGACAGTGGGGTGTTCCAGCGCATCCGGGCGTAGCGGCTGGTGGCGAGGTGGTCGATGGACTGCATCCGTCAAGGGTGTCAAGCCGTGATCGACGGCGCACGCCCGGGCCGCCCCCGGCGCCCCGGAAGCCGTGTCCGGGCGGCGGACCGTACGGCAGGATCGGTGGGATGGACACGGGCGAGCCGGGGCACCTCCGGCGGCCGACCCCGCAGGAGGTGGCGGCGGCGGCCGGCCGTGGGCTGGTGGATGTGATCGGTCCCGGTCTGCGGGTGCTGTTCTGCGGCTTCAACCCGGGCCTCTACTCCGCCGCCGTGGGAGAACACTTCGCCCGACGGGGCAGCCGCTTCTGGCCGGCCCTGCACCGCTCCGGCTTCACGGACCGGGAACTGCGCCCGTGGGAACGCGACGAACTGCTGCGGCAGGGACTGGGGATCACCAGCCTGAGCAACCGGGCCACCGCCCGCGCCGCCGAGCTGACGTCGACGGAGCTGGTGGCCGGGGTGGCGGCGTTGGCGGTGAAGACCGAGCGGCACCGGCCGCGGTGGGTGGCCGTCCTCGGGGTGACCGCGTACCGGATCGCCTTTGTCCGGCCCCGGGCCGGGCTGGGCCCGCAGCCGGATCGGCTGGGCCCAGCCCGGGTCTGGGTGCTGCCCAACCCCAGCGGCCTGAACGCGCACTTCCCGCTGCCGGCGTTGACCGCCGAGTTCGCGGCGCTGCACGAGGAGACGCTCCGGCGGTGAGAACCCGTCAGGTGCTCGTGAGGATGACCAGTTGCTGGGTCGCCCGGGTCATCGCGACATAGCGGTCGACCGCACCCTCGATGCCGGCGCCGAACGACTCGGGGTCGACGAGGACGACCAGGTCGAATTCGAGGCCCTTCGACAGCTCCGGGGTCAACGACCGGACGCGGGACGTCGTCGGGAACGTGGAATCACCGATGACGCAGGCGATGCCGTCGGCGTGCGCGGCGAGCCAGGTGTCGAGGATCGAGCCCAGGTCAGAAGCAGATCCGTGTACGACGGGGACGTCGCTGCCGCGGATGGACGTCGGCACGTTGGCGTCGGGGAGCGCGGCCCGGATGACCGGCTCGGCCTCCGCCATGACCTCCTTCGGCGTCCGGTAGTTGATGCTCAGGGAGGCCACGTCGACCCGGTCGAGCCCGATCCGCCCGAGCCGTTCCCGCCACGACTCGGTGAATCCGTGCCTGGCCTGGGCGCGGTCCCCGACGATGGTGAAGCTCCGGGACGGGCAGCGGAGCAGCAACATCTGCCACTCCGCGTCGGTCAGTTCCTGAGCCTCGTCCACGACGATGTGCGCGAACGGGCCGGCGAGCTGGTCCGGGTCGGCGCCGGGCAGCGCGGTCTCGTCGACCAGGGCGTCCTGGAGATCCAGTTGGCGCAGGCTCGACAGGACGCCTTCACCGTCGTCGTAGACCTGGGCCTCGATCAGCTCGTCGATGACCGTGGCCCTGCGCTCGCGTTCGACGGCGACAGCGGCGTCGTGCTGGCGTTTGCGCCCGGACGCCTCCGGATCGCCGAGCCGCTGCCGTGCCGCGTCCAGGTAGGGCAGGTCGGACACCGTCCAGGCCTGGGCGTCGCCGCGCTGAAGCTTGCGGATCTCGTCGGGGCTGAGCCAGGGCGCGCACCTGCGCAGGTAGGCGGGCACCGACCACAGGTCACCGACGAGGTCCGTCGGTTCGAGCAGAGGCCAGGCGCGGTTGACGGTCGTGAGCAGTTCCCGGTTCTGCAGCAGCGACCTGCGGACCAGGTCGTCCGGCTCGTCGCCGTCGTACTTCTCCAGCAGGATCGTGAGCAGCTCCTCCCAGATCTCGTCCCGGGCCTCGTTGTGCGGGGTGCCGGGCCCCGGCGCCCGGAACGCCTCGGCCCAGTCGTCGGCGCTCAGCCGCACTTCGGCGTCGCCGGCCGTGACCGTCATGGGTGTGGTCGGCGGCTCCTCGTAGAACCTGACGGCCGCCTCGATCGCCTGCACCAGATCCGCGGACGACTTCAGGCGGGCCACCTCCGGGTCGGTCTCGACGGTCGCCGCGGCGCCCTCGGGCACGAGATCCCGCAGCGTGCAGGTCTGCACGTCCTCCTCGCCGAGGCTGGGCAGGACGTCGCCGACGTAGGCCAGGTATGGCTGGTGCGGGCCGACGAACAGCACGCCGCCCCGGCGGTGACCGAGGCGCGGGTCGGAGTAGAGGAGGTAGGCGGTGCGGTGCAGGGCGACGACGGTCTTTCCCGTACCGGGACCGCCGTCGACGACGAGAGCGCCGCGGGACCCCGCGCGGATGATGGCGTCCTGGTCGGCCTGGATGGTGCCGAGCACGTCCCGCATGCGGGTCGACCGGCTGCCGCCCAGGCTGGCGATGAAGGCGGACTGGTCGTCGAGCGCCGCGTGCCCCTCCAACCCGTCCGGCGTGAACACCTCGTCCCAGTAGTCGCTGATCCGGCCACGGTTCCAGCGATACCTGCGGCGGCTGGCCAGACCCATCGGGTTGCCGTGGGTCGCGCCGAAGAACGGCTCAGCCGCGGGGGAGCGCCAGTCGAGCAACAGCCGACGACCGGCGCTGTCCGTGAGGCCACGCCGTCCGACGTACACGGGCTCGGGGTTGTCCGTACTGACCATGCGTCCGATGCACAGGTCCAGACCGAAGCGGCTCAGTGCGCGCAGGCGAGCGGTCAGCCGGCGGACCTCCATGTCCCGGTCCACCGCCTGACGGCCCTTGCCCCCGGGCGCCTTGCGCGCGGTGTCGAGACGCTCGGACAGTTCGGCGTGCAACTCCGCAAGGCTCTCCGCGAGGGCCGCGAAGTGCCGCTCGTCGCGGTCGACCAGCGCCGGGTCGGCCTTGGGAGAGAGGTGGTCGGGAAGGTCGAACACGCTGGTGGTCAGGGGGTTCACTCATCGGCTCCGATCTGAGGTGGCGGGGAAACCGTGACTACGATTTCCGCAGGTCCTGGCCTCGGTCGGCGATTCTGCGGCATGACCGGGGTCTTGCCGCAAGCCCCCCGGTGCGCTATACGTTAGAAGTGGCGGGAGTGGGTGTGCCCTCCTTTCCCGTGATCGTTCGCCCCGCGGACGCTTTCCCTGAACCCAGACGTCGCCCTCCGGGGCGCGGCCTCAGGCGTGCCGGGCGGAGTCGGGGGCCGATCGGGTGAGCGCCTGGTAGTAGGGCTGCATCGCGGGGTGGTACTCGTCGAACTCGGGCCGGGGTGAGCCGTCCCGGGACGCGACCAGCATGTCCAGGTAGTACTCCCAGCCGGCGCCCACCTCGGCGATGCCCTCCACGCTGGTGAGGTGCTGGACGAACCGCAGCTCGGTCCTGCCGTCCGCCTCGGACAGCTCCATCTCCAGGAGCCAGCTTCCGTAGCTGTCGATCATCGACACGGCCAGTCGACGCTGCGGTTCACAGGCGTCGATGTGGACGTCGCACCAGGGCTGCTGCTCCTCGTACGCCATCTGCACCCGGATGGTCCGCCCGGGCGCGGCGTCGCCCTCCCAGGGGCCGAACCAGCGGGCGGTGCGCTCCGGTTCGGTCAGGCTGGCCCACACGTCCGCCGCCGGGGCGCGGAACGTCCGGGTGAGAACGAGATCGTGGCCGGTGTCGGTGCGAAACAGTCGTCCGGCGGGTGTACGGGTCATGCCGTGTGCTCCCTTCGGTGCTCCGCCGGGCCGCCGCTGCGGCGTTCCCGGCGGGTTCGATAGACCTCGGTCTCCAACGCGTCGAGGTGCCGCTCCCACCGGTCGGCGGTGACCAGCTGGGCGAGCCAGTCGACCAGTTCGCCGAGCGGGCCGGGGTCGAGGCGGTAGATCCGCCTGCGGCCGACCAGGTCGTCGCGGACCAGCCCGCTCTCGCGCAACACCCGCAGATGGCGGCTGATCGCGGGCCGGCTGATCGCGAAGCGCTGGGCGATCTCGCCCGCGGCCAGCGGCTCGTCGCGCAGCATGGTCAGGATGCGCCGCCGTACCGGGTCCGCGATCGCGGTGGCCACCTCGTCCACGCCCAAAGCGTAACCGATGAGTTACGTGTTTGCGCGAGTAGGAAGGTGCGCACTTTTCCTCAAGGGAGACATCCGTCGCTCGAAACCGCTGCGTCGATGGTGGGCACATGATCACCCGACCTGGCAGTCTTTATCGCATGGCCGCCCTGCTTCGTTCCCGCCTGACCGACTGGACCGTCGCCGTACCCGTGCTCGCCGTTCTGATGCTGTTCGTGACGTGGGGGCGGGAGCTACCCGCGCCCGTCGTCGTGGTGGTGGCGGCGCTGCTGGGTGGCGCGGTGCTCGCGGCCGTGCACCACGCCGAGGTGGTCGCCCACCGCGTGGGTGAGCCGTACGGCTCACTGGTGCTCGCCGTCGCGGTCACCGTGATCGAGGTCGCCCTGATCGTCACGTTGATGATCAGCGGACCGGAGAAGACCCAGTCGCTCGCGCGGGACACCGTCTTCGCCGCCGTCATGATCACCTGTAACGGGATACTGGGCCTGTCCCTGCTGCTCGGGGCGCTGCGCCGGCGGGTGGCGGTGTTCAACCCGGAGGGCACCGGCGGGGCGTTGGCCACCGTGATCACCCTGGCCACGCTGAGCCTGGTTATTCCGACCTTCACCACGGCCCGCCCGGGCCCGGAGTTCAGCCCGGCCCAGCTCGCCTTCGCCGCCGTGGCGTCGCTGGCGCTCTACGGGCTGTTCGTGCTGGTGCAGACCGGCCGGCACCGCGACTACTTCCTGCCGGTCGACAGCCAGGGCCGGGTGATCGACGCCGAGGAGCACGCGAAGCCGCCGACGACCCGCGCCGCGCTGGTCAGCCTGGGGCTGCTGTTGGTGGCGCTGGTGGCGGTGGTCGGCGACGCCAAGACCGTCTCGCCGACCATCGAAGCCGGGGTGGCGGCGGCGAACCTTCCCCACGCGTTCGTGGGTGTGATCATCGCGCTGCTGGTGCTGCTGCCGGAGACCCTGGCCGCGGCCCGCGCCGCCCGCCGCGACCGGGTGCAGATCAGCCTCAATCTCGCGCTCGGCTCGGCGATGGCCAGCATCGGCCTGACCATCCCGGCCATAGCGATCGCGTCGATCTGGTTGGAAGGCCCGCTGCTGCTGGGTCTCGGCGGCACCCAGCTCGCGCTGCTCGCGCTCACCGCGGTGACCGCGGTGCTGACCGTGGTGCCGGGCCGGGCCAATGTGCTGCAGGGCGGCGTACACCTGGTGTTGATGGCCGCCTTCGTCTTCCTGGCCGCCAGCCCCTGACGCGCCGCCGCCGGCGTCAGTCGGCCGCCGGCGCGTCGTCCGCCAGCCGGTCCGCGCGGGCGTTCAGGTAGCGCTGCTGGGCGAGGTTCGTCGACCGTGCCGCCGCCATCCGGTACGCCTCGCGCGCCGCGACCCGTGCACCGATCAGCTCCCACAGGTGGGCGCGGGCGGCCGGTAGGCGGGGATCGTCGGCGAGCCGGGCGTCGTCGGCCAGCTCGGCGAGCAGCGCCAGCCCGGCCGGCGCGCCCCGGCTCATCGCCACGGCCACCGCGTGGTTGAGCGCCACCACCGGGTTGTCGGAGATGCCCAGCAGCACCTCGTACAGGGCGGTGATCTGCGCCCAGTCGGTGGCCGCCGCGCTGGGCGCCTCGTCGTGCACGGCCGCGATGGCCGCCTGCAACTGGTACGGCCCGACGACCCCGCGCGGCAGCGCCGCGGTGATCAGCTCGACCCCCTCGGCGATCTGGTCGGCCCGCCACCGGCCCCGGTCCTGCTCGGCCATCGGCACCAGCTCGCCGTACGCGCCGATCCGGGCCGGGGCGCGCGCGTCGGTGAGCAGCATCAGCGCGAGCAGACCGGTGACCTCGGGATCGTCCGGCAGCAGGCCGTGCACCAGTCGGGTCAGCCGGATGGCCTCGGCGGTCAGGTCGCCGCGCAGCAGCCCCGGCCCGGCGGTGCGCGCGTACCCCTCGGTGAAGATCAGGTACAGCACGTGCAGCACGGCGGCGAGCCGGTCGGCGCGCTCCGGGCCGGTGGGCGGCGCGAACCGCAGCCCGCTGTCCCGGATCCGCTGTTTGCCCCGGCTGATCCGCCGGGTCATCGTCGCCTCCGGCACCAGGAACGCCCGGGCCACCTCGGCGGTGCTCAACCCGCCCACCGCGCGCAGGGTGAGCGCGATCTGCGAGGCCGGCGACAGCGCCGGATGGCAGCAGAGGAACAGCAGAATGAGCGTGTCGTCGGCGTCGGTCGGCGGCCGGTCGGCGGCGGGCGCCTGCCACTGCTCGGGCAGCACCCACCGCGCCACGGCGTCCTCGCGTCGCATCCGGGCCTGCTCGCTGCGCAGCAGATCGGTCAGCCGGCGGGACGCGACGGTGATCAGCCAGCCCCGGGGGCTGTCCGGTACGCCGTCGCGCGGCCAAGCGTTCGCCGCGGCGATCAGCGCCTCCTGGACGGCGTCCTCGGCGGTGTCGAAGTGCCCGTAGCGACGCACCAGCGCGCCGAGGACCTGCGGCGCCAGCGCACGCAGCAGGTCCTCGACGGCAGGAGCGGTCTCCGGCACCGGTCAGCCGGCCAGGTCCTCGACGCCGTCCAGCACCGGCCGCACGTCCACGTACCCGCCGGGGGCGTCGGGGTCGACCAGGCCGGCGGCGATCTCGGTGGCCCGGTCGAAGCTGGCGCACTCCACGATCGTGTAGCCCGCGAGGACCTCCTGCGTCTCCGGGTACGGGCCGTCGGTGACCACCGGCGCGCCGTCGCGCACCTGCACACGGCGGGCGTGCACCGGCTCGCTGAGCCCTCGGGCGTCGACCAGCTCCCCGGACTCGGCGAGCGCCTGGTGGAACGTCTCCATGTGCTTGTGCATGGCCGCGATCTGCTCGGCCGACATGGCCGGTCGGTCGGTCGTCCGGCCGGTCAGCACGTCGTAGTCCTGCTGCGAGCCGTAGAGCAGAATCATGTACTTCACGATGGTCCCTCCTGTCCCGACGCCGTCCCGGCGTCGCTTCACCGGAGACGTCGAAGCCACCCACCCCACCCGGACACGCTACGACCCGCCGGCACCGCGCGGATCCCCCGCCGCACCGCGCGTCGATCATGAGGTTGTCGTTCCGACACGCCGCGCCGCCCGGCGACAACCTCATGATCAGTGCGCGCGGCGGGTGGTGGGGGATGGTTAGGG
>NZ_RCVJ01000229.1 GCF_003667505.1 Micromonospora sp. BL4 | reverse complement strand
ACATCACATCCGATCCGCCGACCGGGTCGCGTACGCTCGGGTCGCTGTGACCGCCACTGACCATGACCCCGCCGCCCCGCCCACGAGCCGGCCGATCCGCACCTTCCACCCCCGTCGGGGCCGGATGAGCGGTCGGCAGACCGATGCGCTGGATCGACTCTGGCCCGCGTACGGCCTGGACGTCTCGGACGAGCCCGTCGACCTGGCCGAGCTGTTCGGCCGCCGGGCGCCGGTGGTGCTGGAGATCGGCTCCGGCATGGGCGACAGCACCGCCGCGATGGCCGCCGCCGACCCGGACCGAGATTATCTGGCGGTGGAGGTGCACACGCCGGGAATCGCGAACCTGCTCGACCTGGTGGAGCGGGGCGGCCTGAGCAACGTACGGGTGGCTCAGGGCGATGCGTTGGACCTGGTCCGTGGCCTGCCCGACGGCGTCCTGGACGCCGTGCACGTCTTCTTCCCGGACCCGTGGCCGAAGGCCCGCCACCACAAGCGGCGGATCATCCAGACGGCGCACGTGGCGCTGCTGCGCTCCCGTTTGGGCCCGGGCGGCACGCTGCACTGCGCGACCGACTGGGCCGAGTACGCCGAGGCGATGCGGCAGACCCTGGACGCGGACCCGGGGCTGGTGGACGCGTACGGCGGGTTCGCGCCGCGTCCGGCGCACCGCCCGGTGACGAAGTTCGAGCGACGGGCGCTCACGGCCGGTCGGCCGGTGGCCGACCTGATCTACCGCCGACGGTGATCCGGGCGTCCGTGGCGCGCGGACGGGGTCCCGGCGGGCGGCGGGTTGGCGCGCAGGGGCATGATCCAGGCACCATGGACGGGATATGACGCTCACCGCCGCGCTGCCGACCAGCGCCGACCCCGACACCCTCTTCGACGCGTTCGCCGGCTGGGCGAAGGAGCGCGGCCTCGACCTCTATCCCCATCAGGAGGAGGCGGTCATCGAGATCGTCTCCGGCGCCAACCTGATCATGAACACGCCCACCGGCTCGGGCAAGAGCCTGGTGGCGGTCGCCGCGCACTTCGCGGCACTGGCGGACAGCCGGACGACCTTCTACACCGCGCCGATCAAGGCGCTGGTGTCGGAGAAGTTCTTCGCCCTCTGCGAGGTGTTCGGGGCCGAGAACGTCGGCATGCTGACCGGCGACGCCAGCGTCAACGCCGACGCCCCGATCATCTGCTGCACGGCGGAGATCCTGGCCAACCTGGCGCTGCGCGAGGGCGACCGGGCCGACGTCGGCCAGGTGATCATGGACGAGTTCCACTTCTACGCCGAGCCCGACCGGGGCTGGGCGTGGCAGGTGCCGATCATCGAGCTGCCGCAGGCCCAGTTCATCCTGATGTCCGCCACCCTGGGGGACACCACCCGGTTCGTCGACGACCTGACCCGGCGTACCGGGCGGCCGACCGCCGTCGTCCGCTCGGCCGAGCGGCCCGTCCCGCTGATCTTCTCGTACGCCATGACGCCGCTGCACGAGACGCTCGAGGAGCTGCTGGAGACCAAGCAGGCCCCGGTGTACGTGGTGCACTTCACCCAGGCCGCCGCGCTGGAGCGGGCCCAGGCGCTGATGAGCGTCAACGTCTGCACCCGCGCCGAGAAGGACATGATCGCCCAGGCGATCGGCGGCTTCCGCTTCACCTCCGGCTTCGGCAAGACGCTGTCCCGGTTGGTCCGGCACGGCATCGGCGTCCACCACGCGGGCATGCTGCCCAAGTACCGCCGGCTTGTCGAGACCCTCGCCCAGGCCGGCCTGCTCAAGGTCATCTGCGGCACCGACACCCTCGGCGTCGGCATCAACGTGCCGATCCGCACCGTGCTGTTCACCGGCCTGTCGAAGTACGACGGGGTCCGTACCCGGCTGCTCAAGAACCGCGAGTTCCACCAGATCGCCGGGCGGGCCGGCCGGGCCGGCTTCGACACCATCGGCCGGGTGGTCGTACAGGCCCCCGAGCATGTGATCGACAACGAGAAGGCCCTCGCCAAGGCCGGCGACGACCCGAAGAAGCGGCGCAAGGTGGTCCGCAAGAAGCCGCCGGAGGGCTCGATCGGCTGGGGCCAACCCACCTTCGACCGGCTGGTCGACGCCGAGCCGGAGCCGCTGACCTCCAGCTTCCAGGTCAGCCACTCGATGCTGCTGAACGTCATCGGCCGACCCGGCGACGCGTTCACCGCGATGCGGCACCTGCTCACCGACAACCACGAGGACGCCGCCGCGCGGCGCCGGCACATCCGCCGGGCGATCGCCATCTACCGCGCGCTGCGGGCCGGCGGGGTGGTCGAGGAACTGCCCGAGCCGGACGAGACGGGCCGCCGGATCCGGCTCACCGTCGACCTCCAGCTCGACTTCGCGCTCAACCAGCCGCTCTCCCCCCTGGCCCTGGCCACCATCGAGCTGCTCGACGCCGAGTCCCCGTCGTACGCCCTCGACGTGCTGAGCGTGATCGAGTCGATCCTCGACGACCCCCGGCAGATCCTCTCCGCGCAGCAGTTCAAGGCGCGCGGCGAGGCGGTCGCCGCGATGAAGGCCGAGGGCATCGAGTACGAGGCCCGCCTCGAACTGCTCGATGAGGTGACCCACCCGAAGCCCCTCGCGGAGCTGCTGGAGGCCGCGTACGAGATGTACCGGCAGGGGCACCCCTGGGTCGCCGACCACCAGCTCTCCCCCAAGGCCGTGGTCCGCGACATGTACGAGCGGGCCATGACCTTCACCGAGTACGTGCAGTTCTACGGGCTGACCCGTTCGGAAGGTCTCGTCCTGCGCTACCTGGCCGATGCGTACAAGACGCTGCGGCAGACGGTGCCCGAGGACGCCAAGACCGAGGAGCTGATCGACCTCATCGAGTGGCTGGGCGAGCTGGTCCGCCAGGTCGACTCCAGCCTCATCGACGAGTGGGAGCGGCTGCGCAACCCGTCGGACGTGGCCGAGGTGGCCCAGGCGCACGCCGCCCTGACCGACCGGCCGCCGGCGGTGACCCGCAACGCGCGCGCGTTCCGGGTGCTGGTGCGCAACGCGCTGTTCCGCCGCGTCGAGCTGGCCGCGCTGCGCCGCTGGGACCTGCTCGCCGAGTTGGACGCCGAGGACGGCTGGGACTACGACGCGTGGGCCGACGCGCTGCGGCCGTACTTCGAGGCGTACGACTCGATCGGCGTCGGGCCGGACGCGCGTGGACCGGCGCTGCTCATGATCGAGCAGGGCCGGGAGCGGTGGACCGTTCGGCAGATCTTCGACGACCCGGACGGCGACCACGACTGGGGCATCAGCGCCGAGGTCGACCTGGTCGCCTCGGACGAGGTCGGCGCCGCCGTCATCCGGGTCACCGACGTCGGCCAGCTCTGACTCGACACCGAGCCGGAACTCCACTCATCGGGCCTCCGCCACCGCCTTGATCCGGCGTACCGCCTCGTGGACGTCTCCGTTCCACGGGGCGCCGTGGCCGGGGAGGATCCACGTCGCCCGCAGGTCCTCGATGCGGGCGAGGGAGGCGAGCGCCAGCGCCGGATCGTCGGTGAACGGCGCCGGCTGCGGACCCTGTCGGCCGGTCAGCACGTTCCGTGTGGTGAGCGCGTCCCCGACGAACACCGCGTCGGCGACCGGCACGTGCACGGCGATGCTGCCCGGCGAGTGGCCGGGCATCCCGATCACGCGCGGAGCGCCGGGCAGATCGAGCACCTGACCGTCCTCCACGGTGGTCACCTCGGTGAGGTGGGTCGTACGCAGTCCGCCCTTGCGGCTCGCGTACCAGAGGAAGCGCGCGGTCGCACCCACCTTGAACTTCCCGAAGGACGCCTCGGGCTTGGCCTCGCCGCGGGCGCGGGCGGCGTCCGCGCTGTGCACGAAGACCGGCACGCCGTGGTCGCGGCGGAGCCGCTCGGCGAACCCGATGTGGTCGGTGTCGCCGTGGGTGAGGATCAGGCCGCGGACATCGGCGAGCGAGCGGCCCATGCCGGACAGCTCGGCCACCAGTTCCGACCAGTGGCCGGACAGCCCGGCGTCGACGATGGTCACACCCTCCTCGGTCTCGATCAGGTAGACGGCGACGATGTCGTTGCCGATGCGGTGCAGGTGTGGCCCGAGCTTCATGAGTGCCTCCGGAAGTTGCGTCGCGTTCTGATGGCTACGGTACATAGCCATGATGGCTAAAAGCTATAGCTATCATGGTGACGACCGTCGCCCTTCGCCAAAAGGAGCCCGCATGCCGACCCCCGACCGGACGTCCCTCGCCGACATCGTCGAGGCCGCCCGCGCCATCCTGGAGGCGGACGGACTCCCGCGCCTGACCATGCAGGCGATCGCCGAGCGGGTCGGTGTGCGCGCCCCGTCGCTCTACAAGCGGGTCCGCAACCGCGACGCCCTGATCCGGCTCGTCGCCGAGGCCACCGTCCACGACCTGGGCGAGCAACTCAGCGCCGTCGCCAGCAGCAGCGACCCGGGCAGGGACCTCGGCGAGCTGGCCCGCGCCTTTCGCGCGTTCGCCCACGCACACCCGGCCGGCTATCAGCTGATCTTCGCCAACGGCCGCGAGGAGACCCGACCCAGCCTCGACGCCCTCACCCGGGCCAGCGCCCCCGCCCTGCGCGTCGCCGCCGACCTCGCCGGGCCCGAGCACGCCCTGGAAGCCGCCCGCATGTTCACCGCCTGGGCCAACGGCTTCGTCAGCATGGAGTTCGCGGGTGCCTTCAACCTCGGCGGCGACCTCGACGAGGCTTTCGAGTTCGGCATCAGCCGCCTGACCGCCGCCTTCACGGCCCCGGAACCGTCCCGGGCCGACTGACCGCCAGCGGCCGCGTCCGGGCGTCCGAGGCGACTCCTTCCTGTCCGGTCCCCTGATAGGTGGCCATCGGCCGTGCCGTCGGGTAGGACCGAGACAACTGGGCGCCAACGACTTCGGCTCGTCCGTCCGGATCTAGTTGGCCTTTCCCTCGTCGGGCTTGCCCGGCGGAGGCCGCTTCCAGAACTGCCGTGCCGCGAACCCTTCGCGCCGCAGCCAGTGCTCGGTATAGACGATCCGGTTCGGCTCGATCACGACGAGTGTGTCGCTTGGCGGTTCGGCGAGTGGGCGGCCTCGTTCGGCGTGCTCGTTCTCCCACCGGAATGCGTCCCAGTAGTGGTCCCGTTCGGGATGGTCGGGAGGCAGCACCCGGGCTTCGCCGAACAGTTGTGCTCCTCGGCTGCTGGCCAGCCCGACCAACGGGGAGAAGATGCCCACGGAGACCCGTGGATCTGCGGCGATGTTGCGCATCTTCGGTGACCGGGGCGCGGCGGTGAACGTGACCGCGAAGTCGAGCGAGTAGTAGCGGACCGGTGTTGCCAACGGGCCTTCGGGTCCGGTGGTGGCCAGGACGCACATGTTCTGCGAGGACAGCAGGTTGAGGATGCGCTCATCAAGCAGTTGTCGCGGCAGCCGGTTGGCCGGCATTGGCTCCGAGAGCCAGGGGTTCGTCAGTGGCATTCTGCTCCGTCCACGAGGTCACCGCTTCACTGCGAGGATCTGCAGCGCATTCGCCGAGTTGGCGTTCATCGTCTCCACCGTGACCTGCCGGGTGGTGTCGATGTTGAACCCGTCAAGCAGCAGGTTCTGCAGCCAGTCGACAGTGTGGTGTCGGCAGATCGCGCCGTCGTCGGTCTCGAAGACGCCGTAGGTTTCGTAGGTTTCGGCATGCTGTTGGTATCGAGCCTGGTTGCGCTGGTCGGTTTGCAGGAGCAGGTCGCTGACATAGAGCAGCCCGCCTGGGCGGAGCACCCGAGTGAGCTCGGTGACGAGCTGCTGCTGCCCGGTGTCTGTCGGAATGCACGTGAGAACGGCGAAGAGAAGCACCGCGTCGACGCTGGTGTCCGAGTAGGGCAGCTTAGGCGGGTTGAGTAGCACTCGGAAGCTGACTGTGGGATGACTTTGACGGGCTCTGTCGATGAGCCGGGCGGACGTGTCGACGCCTTCGACGCTGGCGAAGCCCTGCTGCTGCGCCAGCCCGGTGATCCGCCCATAGCCGCAGCCGTAGTCGATGATGCGGGCCGTGGAGGCCAGCCGCGACAACCATGCGAAGTCGATCGGATGGGTGAAGGTCTTCGCGGCGCCGGCGGTGTCCCAGAAGTGCCGCTGATTGTCCAGCTCCGACATGGTCTTGATCGTCTCACGCTTAGGCGGACCACCAGCGCTTGGCACCGCGCGCAGCATCCCGGCACGCTACCGCTGACCATCCTCAAACGGCCGCGGCCGCGGCCACGCCGCCCGCCGTTGCCGGCACGCTCCAATGCGCCTGATGATGATCAAATGCTCGAACTGGCGGAGTTGACCAAAGCGTGGGCCCACGGCTGGTCTGTGTCCCGTGGCACAACGCCGCCTGTCGCGATCAGCGGTGGCCTGAAGATCGATATCGACCAGACCCGCAACACAGCCCGGTACATCCTCGAACCGTACAACTGGCAGCGAGCGGCCGACTTGGGACGCGAGCTGACCACCACTGGCACGGAAATCAAGGTCGTTGGAGCTGCCGACTCCTTAAGAGAAGCGCTGAAGATCGGCTGGACGATGCACGACGTGCATCACCTGATGACCGTCGCCTTCACTCACGGCGTTGCCGAGACGCCGCCCTCCTGCACCGCTCGGATAGTCAACGACGGTGCCGCGCTACTCGGGATGATCTGCGACAGCAACGGTGACATCGTCTCGCGAGCACGATTGGCCTCGATCGGACGATACGGCGTCATCGACAGAGTCCGGACCCGTGCAGCCGATCAGCGACGAGGCATGGGTCGCGCCGTGATGACCATGCTCGGCAATCGAGCGCTCGACGAGGGCCTGACGACGGGGCTGCTATCCGCCACCGCCGACGGGCGGGGGCTCTACTCCGCCCTGGGCTGGAGCATCCGCGGCGAAATGGCGGGAGCGTTCCGATCGAAATGATCAGCTCGGACAACGCCCATGCCAGCGAGCCAGCTTCCGCCGGTGCCGATCTTGAAGTCGGCTCTTACTTGAGCATCGCGCGCAGCATCCCGGGACGCTGCCGCTGGCCACCTTCAAGCGGACGCGGCCACGCCGCTGGCCACTTCGATCGGACTGGCCATCTGTCGGCGGACGGGACACTTCACGCCCCCGGTTTCGCTGGGCAATGTCAGACCCGTCGATTAGAATGTATGTACTAATCGAGATCCTGACCTGGGAGGACGCCCGTGACCGCGCCCGCCTCCACGCCCCTCACCCCCTACGCCACACTGCTCGGCTTCACCCGCTACGTCGACCGCAACGGGCCCACCAAGGCGACCTTCGTGGGCGGCCTGCGCAAGCAGCGGGCCAGCCGCTCCGGCTTCAACCCGCACGGCCAGTTCGTCAAGGCACTCAAGGCCGACATCGCCTTTCACACCGGCGGCACCCACCTCACCGGCGTGGTCGACGTGGTCAAGCCACGCTGGCGCCCGCTCTACCAGGCACTGGTGCCCGGCGCCACGGCCTGGCTGCACTCCCTGGGCGAGCCGTCCGCCGTCGACCTGGCCCAGACCCGCGACGCCCTGGCCATGCTGGGCGACCTACCCGTCAAGATCAACCCCCACTTCGGGGTACGGCACGCCGACGGCCGGGCCGAGGCGATCCGGCTGCACTTCGACGAGACCCCGCCGAGTGCCGAGTCGGTGCTCGCCACCCTGCACCTGATGGCACGGCACATGGACGCCGTCCTGCCGCACGCCGAGCCGGTCCTGGTCGACGTCCGGCGCGGCCAGGCCCACCACATGCCCACCGACGCCAAGCCCGACCAGATCGAACGCTGGCTGGCCGGCGAAGCCGCCGCCTTCCGCGCCATCTGGTCCACCGCCGCCTGACCCATCCCGCCGCCCGAGCATCCTGCCGCTGAACCGACGGGCTCGGCGCTCGGGCGGCCTGATGGGTCCAGGTGGCCCACCTCGTTCACGGCACCCAACATGCGCTGCACTGCACCGCGGTTCGAGACGCGCAGTGGGCTCGCGTCCACCGGTTCCGTCCTGCTGGCGCCGGAGGCGGCGGCCCTCAGCCGAGTACGCGGTCGAGCGCCGTGGCCAGCCGTGGCGCGAGGGTGGCAGCGTACGTGGCGGTGATGTGGTTGTTGTCGCGGTAGACGAGCACTCCGCCGATGACCGGCGCGCACCGCTCCCGCGGGCAGATGGCGGAGTTCAGGTCCACCAGGTACACCTTGTCGTTGTTGCGGGCCGCCGCCTCGTGGGCCGGGCCCCCACCTGCCGCGAGCACCTTGTCACGGGGCGAGGCGCAGCGGGCCAGCTTCCGCGGATTCGCGGACACACATTCCGCGATGTCCATGTCGTGGTAGGGAGTGTCGCGCAACACGACTACGGGAATCCCGGCTGCCGCGATCCCGGCCCACGTCCGCCGGAGTGCGTCCGCGAAGGCGGCCTGTGCCTGGCTGGTGACCCGCTCGCCGTTTTGGATCATCACATAGAAGGATGTGCTCACCACCAGCACGTCGGGTCGCTCAGCCCCGGTCAGTTGTGCGCGAAGCTTCTCGTTCCACTCCGTGCAGCTGGGGTACGGCCGGTTGTCCAACGCAACGACGCCGTCGATGAACGGGCAGGACGACTTCGTGTAACTCTTCAGGCGCCACTGCTTCGAACCGGCCACCCGCTGCAGCGCCGGCAGCCACTGAGCGGCGTGGGAATCGCCGGCGAGAGCGACAGTGAATGATGCGTTTGGATCCCCGTACTGGCACGACTTGACCGCACTGCTGCGCTGATCCGCATGACAGCCCCCCTGCCACGCGTCTGGGCCGTCCTTGCTGGCCGCCAGCGGATCAGGTACGAACGGTCCCGCGCGGTCGACCGGAAGCCCGGCGTCGCTGCTGGCCGGCGTTTTGCCCAGCGCGGCGGCGCCGAGCACCGTGGGTGATGCTGCCACGGGGGCGCCGGTACCGCCGACCGTCGGCACGGCCAGGGCGGGTGGCATCGGCGCACTCGCCGGTGGCCACACGGTGAGCTGGAAGGCCAGCCCCGCCAGGAGGGTCACTCCGGTGCAGAGCGCCCCGATCTGCAGCGATCGCGCTGGATTCCATGCGAGCGTCGCCGACATCCGGATCGGGTTCTCAATGAACCGGTAGGTGAGCGCGGCCGGCACCACCGAGACCGCGGCGACGGCGAGGCCGGCGACGACGGTGAGCTCTCCGAACCGCGCCTCGGCGACGATGAGGAGTGGCCAGTGCCAGAGGTAGAGGGAGTAGGAAATTGCTCCCACGGCGCGTACCGGCCGCAGCGCCAGCAGCATGGCAGGCCCGATGCCACCCGCCGCCAAGCCGCCGGCGATGACCGCTGCGGTGCCGAGAGTGGGGGCCAACGCCAGGTACCCCGGGAACGCGGAATCCTCCGTCAGGAGGGCAGCGGACGCCACGATCGCGGCGAGGCCGCACCAGGCGAGCACTGCTGCCGCCAGCCGGGGCAGGCGCTGCAGATTTCCGGCGAGCAGGGCCAGGAAACCGCCGAGGGCCAGCTCCCACATCCGTGTGGTGGTCACGAAGTACGCGCGTGCGGGATTGTCTCCGGTCAGCCAGACGGACCAGGCGAAGGACGGCACAGCGACGAGCGCGAGGGCGAAGAACAGGTATCCGGTGCGGGCGTACCGCCGCCGGCCGAGCCACACCGCGGATGCCAGTAGCAGTGGCCAGACCAGGTAGAACTGCTCCTCGACGCCGAGGGACCAGAAATGCTGGAGGATGCTGGGCGCGCGGTTGGCCGCCAGGTAGTCGACGGACTGCTCGGCGAGCCGCCAGTTCATGGCGTACAAACCGCTGAACACTACGTCCCAGCCAGTGGCTGACCAGCGGGTGCGCGGCAGGAAGGCGAATGTGAGGAGCAGGCTCCCGATGAGAACCACCACGGCGGCCGGCAGCAGCCGCTTGGCGCGCCGGGCGTAGAAGCCGGTCAGCGAGAGGCGCCCCGTTCGGTTCACCTCGGCCACCAGCAGTCCGGTGATCAGGAAGCCGGAGATGACGAAGAAGACGTCAACGCCGACGAAGCCGCCTGGCACCAGTTGCTGGCCGGCATGTCCCGCGAGCACCAGGATCACGGCGAGAGCACGTAGCCCTTCAACATCACCGCGGAATCCGGCCCGGGGACTGGCTTCCGGTCGCACGGCCGTTTGTGTCATTCGCTCCCCACCCCATGCCAGTCGGCGTCGCTGGAACAACTGGGCGGGGGCGTGGGTGGTTACGACCGGTATCAGGCCAACTCGGGCTGAATGCCCCTTTGGCAAGGGTCATCCAGTGGATGGACGGAGCAGGGCAGCGCTGATCGTGCTCGGACATAGAAGTAGTGGCCTCCCCGTTAAGGGAGACCACTACTTCCTGAATCGAGCGTCATCGTGCGCCGTGGCGCGGGCGCAGGGCGCGGGGCGGGTCAGGCGGCGGGGAGGTACTTTGCCAGGTCGTCGAGGATCTTGTTGGCGGCGCCGACGCCGATGCCGGTCATCCAGACCTCGTCGGCGACCGGGTAGGCCTTGCCGGCCTTGACGGCGCCGAGACCCTTCCAGAGGGTGCCGGCGGTCATCTTGGTCTGCTCGGCGGCAGCCTTGTCGCCGTAGGCGGTCACGAAGATGACGTCACCGTCGACCTCGTTGATCCGCTCGGGGCTGACCAGGTCGAAGCGCTTGTCCTCCTTGTTGGCGAGCAGCTGCCGCTCGGGGCGGCCCAGGCCGGTGTCGCCGATGACGATGCCGGAGAACGAGTCCGGCCCGTACACGCGGATGTTGCCGGGGAGGAACCGCACGATCGACACCTTGCGGGCGGCGGCGTCGCCGAGCGTCGTGCCGAAGTCCTTGGCCCGCTTCTCGTACGCGGCGAGCAGATCCTTGGCCTGCTGCTCCTGGCCGAGCGCCTTGCCATCGAGGAGGAAGTTCTCCTTCCAGGTGATGCCCACCTTGTCGGTGAACACCGTCGGCGCGATGGCGGCCAGCTCGTCGTAGAACTTCTCCTGGCGGAACTTGCTGCCGAGGATGAGGTCCGGCTTCAGGGCGTTGATCGCCTCCAGGTCGGGCTCGGTGAGCACCCCGACCTCCTTGATGCTGGCGAGCTTGTCCGCGCCGAAGTAGGTCGGCCAGCTCTTGGCCTCACCGGCGGTGGCGGCGCCGACCGGCGTGACGCCGAGCGAGAGCGCTGTGTCGATCTTGTCGGTGTCGAGCACGACGACGCGCTTGGGCTCCGCCGGGACCTTGGTGGTGCCCATGGCGTGGGTGATCTCCCGGGTCTCCCCGGTGGTGGAGCCGGCGACCGGGTCGCTCTCACCGCAGGCGGTGAGGCCGACGCCGAGGGCGACGGCCGCGGCGAGGGCGGCGACGAGACGACGCATCAGAGTCCTTTCGAAGGGTACGAGCCGGCGAGCGGGATGGTCCCGTCGTCGGCGGGTTGGGTCGAGGGGGTGACCGGGCGGGCGGTGGCGCCGCCGGTGTGCGCGGGCACCACCAGGGGCGCTCCGGTCACCGGGCAGGGCACGACCACGCAGGCCAGCCCGAAGACGTCACGGACCAGGTCCGCGGTGAGGATCTCCCGGGGCGGCCCCGCGGCCACCACGGCGCCGGCGCGCATCGCGACCAGGTGGTCGGCGTAGCGGGCGGCCTGGTTCAGGTCGTGCAGCACGGCGACCACGGTGCGGCCACGCTCGACGCGCAGCCGGTGCAGCAGGTCCAGCACCTCCACCTGGTGGGCCAGGTCGAGGAACGTGGTCGGCTCGTCCAGCAGCAGGGCGTCGGTGTCCTGCGCGAGGGTCATGGCGATCCACACCCGTTGCCGCTGGCCGCCGGAGAGGCTGTCGACCGGCCGGTCGGCCAGGCCGGCCACGTCGGCCAGGGTCATGGCCCGGTCCACCGCCGCGCCGTCCTCCGGTGACCACTGCCGCCACCACCGCTGGTACGGCTGCCGGCCGCGACCCACCAGGTCGGCCACGGTGACGCCCTCGGGCACCAGCGGGCTCTGCGGCAGCACGCCGAGCCGGCGGGCCACCTCCCGGGTCGGCAGGTCGCGGATCGCGCTGCCGTCCAGCAGCACCGTGCCGCGGCGGGGGGTGAGGAGCCGGGCCATGGTGCGCAGCAGGGTGGACTTGCCGCACGCGTTCGGCCCGACGATCACGGTGAACGCGTCGGTCGGCAGGTCCAGGTCGAGGCCGTCGAGCACCGTCCGCTCGTCGTAGCCGGCGACCAGGTCGCGGGTGGAGAGCATCACACGACTCCTTGAGGCGTCACGAGGACCGCCGCCGTCCGCGCAGCAGCAGGAAGATCAGGTACGGCCCGCCGATCGCGGCGGTCAGCACGCCGGCCGGCAGTTGGGTGGGTGCGAACAGGCGTCGGCCGGCCAGGTCGGCGAGCACCAGCAGCAGCGCGCCGAGCAGCGCCGCGCAGACCAGCGGTGGCCGTTCGGCGCGTACCAGTCGCCGGGCCACCTGGGGCGCGACCAGGGCCACGAAGTCGACGGCGCCGACCTGGGCGGTGACCATCGCGGCGACGAGCACTCCGGTGCCGGCGAGGCCGATGCGGCGGGCCACCGGGCGCAGCCCGACCCCGCGTGCGGTGTCGTCGTCCAGCGCGGTGCTGTTGAGCGCCCAACCGGCCCAGGCCAGCACCGGCAGCAGCACCAGCAGGGTGCCGGCGATCCAGGCGGCCTCGGTCCAGCCCTTGCCGGCCAGGGTGCCGATCAGCCAGATCTGGGCGCGCAGCCCGTCGATCGGGTCGGCGGTGAGCATGACCACCTCGGTCAGCGCCCGGAAGGCGAAGGCGACCGCCACGCCGGCGAGCACGAACCGCTGGGCGGCCAGGCCGTGCCGAGCACCGAGGGCGAACAGCAGCACCGCCGCGAGCAGCCCGCCCACCAGCGCGGTGGGGGCCACCAGCACCGCCGCGGCCCCGCTGGTCAGTGCCACGGTCGCGGCGAGCCCGGCGCCCTGGGTGATGCCGATGACGTCCGGGCTGGCCAGGGGGTTGCGCGCGACGCTCTGGATCAGCGTGCCGGCCACGCCGAAGGCCGCGCCGGCCACCGCGGCCAGCACGATCCGGGGCAACCGAAGATCAAAGACGACCAGGTCGTACGGGGTGCCCGCCCCGGAGAGCGCGCGCAGCACGTCGGCCGGGGCGACGTACGGGGTGCCCAGGGAGAGGCTGAGCACCACGGCCAGCAGGAGCAGCACGGTCAGCACGACGGCCACCAGCACCGCGCGACGGCGGACCTGCAGACTGACCGGGCCGATCCGCAGCAGCGACCGTCCGGGCAGCCGCGCGGCACCCGGCGACACGTCGGCTGGGATGGTGGCGGAGTCGGGGCGGCCGTCGACGGTGGTCACGCGGTCACCACCCGAGCGCGGCGGACCAGCACGGCCAGCAGCGGGGCGCCGATCAGGGCGGTGACGATCCCGGCCGGTATCTCGCCGGGCGGGGCGACGAGCCGGCCGACGACGTCGGCGCCGAGCAGCAGAGCCGGCCCGAGCAGGGCGGAGACGGCGAGGGTCCAGCGGTGGTCGGCGCCGACCAGGGCGCGTGCCAGGTGCGGCACGGCCAGTCCGACAAAGGCGACCGGCCCGGCCGCCGCCACCGCGGCCCCGGTCAGCAGCACCGCGGCGAGGCCGCCGCCGAGCCGGACCAGGCCGACCCGGTTGCCGAGGCCGCGAGCCACGTCGTCGCCGAGGGCCAACGCGTCCAGACCCCGGGCCACCAGGGCGGCCAGCAGCAGCCCGGCGAGGACGAAGGGCACCACCTGAGCGGTGACCGACAGGTCCCGCCCGGCCAGCCCGCCGACCACCCAGAACCGGTACTCCTCGAAGGTGCGGGCGTCGATGCTGAGCAGCGCGTACACCCCGGAGGCGAGGCTGGCGTCGAGCGCCGCGCCGACCAGCGCGAGGGTGACCGGGCTGGCGCCCTCGCGGGCCCGGCTGGCGATGGCGAAGACCAGCAGCCCGGCGAGCAGCGCGCCGGCGATGCCGAACCAGACGTACCCGGCGAGCGTGCCGACACCGAAGACGGAGATGGCCAGCACCACGCCGAACGACGCGCCGGCGCTGATGCCGAGGATGCGCGGCTCGGCGAGGGGGTTGCGGGCGAGTGCCTGGAACAGCACGCCGGCCACGGCGAGCGCGAGCCCGACGGCGAGGCCGAGCGCGGTGCGCGGCACCCGCAGCTCGCGGACGATGGTGGTGGCGTCGCCGCCGTCCGGCGCGACGAGGGCGTGCCAGACCTGGTCGACGCCGAGTTGCCGGCTGCCGAGCGCGAAGCTGGCCAGCACGGTGAGCAGCAGCACCAGCGCGGCGGCGACGGTGACGGCCACCCGGCGGCCGGTGCGCGTGCCGGACCGGTTGCGGGCCGGAGCCGGCCGGGTGGCGAGGGTGGTCACGAGTCTCCTGCACGTTCGCGCTTAGGTTCGCCTTACCTTAGCCGACGTGCTGAGGGTCGCCTAACTCGCGCTCGTCGATCCCGGGGCGGATGACCAGGGCGGACGCCCGCGCCGAGGGGGCGGCGCGCCTAGGGTGGGAGGATGCGATTCGACCAGCACACGGTCGTGCTTCTGGTCCGGCCCGAGGACGCCCCGGAGCTGCCGCAGGACGCGATCGACCGGTTGCAGGACGCGCACCTGGCCCACCAGGCGGGGCTCGTGGAGCAGGGACTGGTGCTCGCGGCCGGTCCGTTCCTGCACGCCGACGACGACCGGCTGCGGGGCTTCGTGGTGCTCTCCATCGCCCCGGACGAGGCTCGCGAGCTGTATCACAACGATCCGGCGGTGCGGGCCGGGCGGCTGGCCGTACAGGTGATGAGCTGGCTGGTGCCGGAGGGCAACGTACGGTTCGAGAGCGTGCCGATGCCCCGGTCGATGCTGGAGGCGGCGGCCGGCGACTGATCCGGCGCCGACGGGCTCAGCCGGTGGCGCCGGTCCGGGCCACGGGCACCCCGCCGCCGGTCGTCGCCGCGTCGACCTGCTGGTCGGCCCAGACGTACGTCTCCGGCAGCAGGTCGGAGACCTCGACCACCCGCAGGGCGTCCGCCGGACCGACGATCACCCGCAGAGCGGGGAAGTAGTCCCGCAGCACCTGACGGCACCGTCCACACGGCGGAATGACGCCGCGTCCCCGGTCCCCCACCGCGACGATGGTCTCCAGCTCGGTCACGCCCTGGGTCGCGGCGGCGCCGACCGCGACGATCTCGGCGCACGGGCCGCCGGTGAAGTGGTAGACGTTCACCCCGGTGAAGACCCGCCCGTCGGCGGTCCGAGCGGCGGCCGCGACGGTGTGGTTCGCGCTGCGGCAGCGCAGCTTCGCGACCGCCGTGGCGGCCTGCACCAGCGCGCGGTCGGTGTCCCGCAGCTCCATCCCCGGCCCCCCACGCTCGACATCGGCCGCCAACTCTAGACGCCGCGCGGCACCCGGAGAGCGGCGGCGCGGTAACCCAGGGGCGGTACGCGGCCGGGCTGCCTATCCTTGGGCACGACATGCAGAATCCAGCCGCCTCCGCCGCGACCGATCCCGTCCGCGAGCTGCACCGCCGCCTCACCCCCCTGATGTTCCGCGACCAACGCCGGCTCCAGCGACGACTGGACGGCGCCCGCAAGCTGCGCGACCCGCAGCGCCGGGACGCGGCGCTGGCCGAGATCACCACCGACCTGGTCCGGGCCGAGCAGCGGGTCGCCGCCCGGCGGGCGGCCGTACCCGTGATCACGTACCCCGCCGGGTTGCCGGTCAGCGAGCGCAAGGACGACATCGCCGCCGCCATCCGCGACCACCAGGTGGTGATCGTGGCCGGCGAGACCGGCTCCGGCAAGACCACCCAGATCCCGAAGATCTGTCTGGAGCTGGGTCGCGGGGTGCACGGGCTGATCGGGCACACGCAGCCCCGGCGGCTGGCCGCCCGGACGGTGGCCGACCGGATCGCCGACGAGCTGGGCACCGAGCTGGGTGACGTGGTCGGCTACAAGGTGCGTTTCACCGACCAGGTGAGCGAGCGCAGCCTGGTCAAGCTGATGACCGACGGCATCCTGCTCGCCGAGTTGCAGACCGACCGGATGCTGCGCCAGTACGACACGTTGATCATCGACGAGGCGCACGAGCGCAGCCTCAACATCGACTTCATCCTCGGGTACCTGCGGGAGCTGCTGCCCCGGCGCCCCGACCTCAAGGTGATCATCACCTCGGCGACCATCGAGACCGACCGCTTCGCCCGGCACTTCGCCGGGCCACCCACCGCCGACGAGCCGCAGGGCGTGCCGGCGCCGGTGGTCGAGGTCTCGGGCCGCACCTACCCAGTGGAGGTGCGCTACCGGCCGCTGGTCGAGGTCGCCGAGGGCGAGGAGGACGGCGACGGGGACGAGGAGACCGTCCGCGACCAGATCCAGGCGATCGGCGACGCCGTCGAGGAGTTGGCCGCCGAGGGCCCCGGCGACATCCTGGTCTTCCTCAGCGGGGAACGGGAGATCCGGGACACCGCCGACGCGCTGGGCAAGCTGGTGCAGAAGAAACGCTCGCTGCTCGGCACCGAGATCCTGCCGCTGTACGCCCGGCTCTCCTCCGCCGAGCAGCACCGGGTCTTCGCGGCGCACAGCTCGCGCCGGGTGGTGCTCGCCACCAACGTCGCGGAGACGTCGCTGACCGTGCCCGGCATCAAGTACGTGGTGGACCCGGGCACCGCCCGCATCTCCCGCTACTCCAGCCGACTCAAGGTGCAGCGGCTGCCGATCGAGCCGATCTCCCAGGCGTCGGCCAATCAGCGCAAGGGTCGCTGCGGCCGCACGTCGGACGGCATCTGCATCCGCCTCTACGACGAGCAGGACTTCCTGTCCCGGCCCGAGTTCACCGACCCGGAGATCCTGCGCACCAACCTGGCGTCGGTCATTCTCCAGATGACGGCGATCGGGCTCGGCGACCTCGCCGCGTTCCCGTTCATCGACCCACCGGACAAGCGCAACATCACCGACGGCGTCAACCTGCTGCACGAGCTGGGCGCGTTGGACCCGACCGAGGCCGACCCGGCGAAGCGCCTCACCACGCTGGGCCGGCGCCTGGCCCAGTTGCCCGTCGACCCGCGGCTGGCCCGGATGGTGGTCGAGGGCGAACGCAACGGCTGCGCCACCGAGATCCTGGTGATCGCCGCCGCGCTCTCCATCCAGGACCCGCGCGAGCGGCCGGCGGAGAAGCAGGCCCAGGCCGACCAGGCACACGCCCGGTTCGCCGACAAGGAGTCGGACTTCGTCGCCTACCTCAACCTGTGGCGCTACCTGCGCGAGCAGCAGCGGGAGCTGTCGTCCAGCGCGTTCCGCCGGATGTGCAAGGCGGAGTACCTGAACTACCTGCGGGTGCGCGAGTGGCAGGACATCGTGGGGCAACTGCGTCAGGTGCTGCGTACCCCGCCCGACGGCGACCGGCGCGGCGGGCGACCGGCGCGCGACACCTCCGACGACGCGGACGCCGGCCGCGGTGCGAGTCGCCGGGGCGGCGCGGACCTGCCGGAGGAGATCGACACCCCGAAGGTGCACCAGTCGCTGCTGCCCGGCCTGCTGTCGCACGTCGGGCTCAAGGACGCCCAGAAACACGAGTACCTGGGCGCGCGGGGCGCGAAGTTCGCGCTCTTCCCCGGCTCGGCGCTGTTCAAGAAACCGCCGCGCTGGGTGATGGCCGCCGAGCTGGTGGAGACCTCCCGGCTCTGGGGCCGGATCGCCGGCCGGGTCGAGCCGGAGTGGGTCGAACCGCTGGCGCAGCACCTGGTCAAGCGCAGCTACAGCGAGCCGCACTGGGAGAAGAAGCAGGCCGCGGTGATGGCCTACGAGAAGGTCACCCTGTACGGCATCCCGCTGGTGACCTCCCGCAAGGTCAACTTCGGAAGGATCGACCCGACGCTGAGCCGGGAGCTGTTCATCCGGCACGCCCTCGTGGAGGGCGACTGGCAGACCCACCACCAGTTCTGGGCGGACAACAAGCGGCTGCTCGCCGAGATCGAGGAGTTGGAGAGCCGGGCCCGCCGACGCGACATCCTGGTCGACGACGAGACCATCTTCGGCTTCTACGACCAGCGGATCCCGGCCGACGTGTCCTCCGGGCGGCACTTCGACAGCTGGTGGAAGAAGACCCGCCGGGAGCAGCCCGACCTGCTCACCTTCACCCGCGACCTGCTGATCAACGACGGACGGCCGGGGGTGGACGAGGACGACTACCCGGACGAGTGGCAGACCCAGGGGGTGACCCTGCCGCTGACGTACCGCTTCGAGCCGGGCACGCCGACCGACGGCGTCACCGTCGACATCCCGCTGCCGCTGCTCAACCAGGTGCCGGCGGAGAGCTTCGACTGGCAGGTGCCCGGACTGCGCGAGGAGACGGTGATCGCGCTGATCCGTACGCTGCCCAAGGCGATCCGCCGCAACTTCGTGCCGGTGCCGGACTACGCCCGCGCCGCCCTCGCGGCCATCACCCCGGGCGAGGAGCCGTTGCTGGACGCGCTCACCCGGCAGCTGCGCCGGATGACCGGCGTCACCGTTCCGCGCGACGCCTGGGAGCCGGGCAAACTCCCCGCCCACCTGCGGGTCACCTTCCGGGTGCTGGACGCCGACGAGAAGCCCGTCGCCGAGGGCAAGGACCTGCCGGCCCTGCAACGCCAGCTCCGCCAGGAGGTACGCCAGGTCGTGGCGGCCGCCGCGCCGGAGGTGGCCCGCACCGGGCTGCGCGAGTGGAGCATCGGCGATCTTCCTCGCACCATCGAGCAGGTCCGCGCCGGCTACGCGGTGACCGCCTACCCGGCGCTGATCGACGAGGGCGCGACGGTCGGGGTACGGGTGTTCGACTCCCCCGCCGAGGCCGAGGCCGCGCACTGGGCCGGCACCCGCCGGCTGCTGCGGCTCACCGTGCCGTCCCCCGCGCGGTTCCTCCAGGGCCGACTGAGCAACGAGGCGAAACTCGCGCTGAGCCGCAACCCGCACGGCAGCGTGCAGGAACTGATCGAGGACGCGGCGGGCGCCGCCATCGACCGGCTGATCGGCGAGGCCGGCGGGCCCGCCTGGGACGCCGACGGGTTCGCGGCGCTGCGCGAGAAGGTCCGCGCCGACCTCGTCGACACCGTGGTCGAGGTGATGGACCGGGTACGCAAGGTCCTCGCCGCCGCGTACGCCGTCGAGCAACGGCTCGGCGCCACCCGCAACCTCGCCGTCGTCGCCGCGCTCGCCGACATCCGCAACCAGCTCGCCGGGCTGGTGCACGCCGGTTTCATCACCGAGACCGGGTACGCGCGCCTGCCCGACCTGCTGCGCTACCTCACCGCCATCGAACGCCGGCTGGACCGGCTGGGGGGCAACCCACAGCGGGACCGTCAGCAGCAGGACCGGATCGCGGCAGTGCAGAAGGAGTACGACGACCTGCTGGCCGCGCTGCCGCCGGCGCGCCGGCAGGAAACCGCAGTACGGCAGATCCGCTGGATGATCGAGGAGTTGCGGGTGAACGTGTTCGCCCAGGCGTTGGGCACCCCGTACCCCGTCTCCGAACAGCGGATCTACCGGGCGATGGACGACGCCGAAGGCCGCTGACGGCGATCAGCGGGGGTCCACGCCCGGAGGTAGGTCGTCGCGGTCGATCGCCGACTGCACGTAGTCCAGCAGGATCCGGCGCAGCTCCCGGCCGGCGTGGGTCGGCACGACGTCCCGCCGGCGGGCCACCGCGATGGTCCGGCGGACCCCGGGTGGCGCCAGTGGGGTGATCCGCACCCCTGGCCGGCGCGCCAGCACGATGCCGGGCACCAGCGCGATGCCGAGCCCGGCCTCGACGAAGCTGAGGACGGCGTCCATCTCGCCGCCGTCCACCGCGAAGGTCGGCTCGAAGCCGGCCTCCCGGCACGCCTGGATGGTCGCGTCGCGCAGGTCGTAGCCCTCCCGGAACATCACCATCGGCTGGTCGCGCAGGTCGGTGATGTGCAGTTCCCCGGTCAGCGAGGCGGTCGGCACCTCCGCCACCGAGGCCACCACCAGGCTCTCGCGCAGGATCGGGTCGACGCGCAGGCCGGGGTCCGCGCCCTGGGCCGGCATGATGATCAGAGCCAGGTCGAGGTCGCCGCGGAGCAGGTCGCGCACCAGGTCCTGGGATCCGCCCTCCTCGACCTTGAGGTCGACGGTGGGGTGCGCGTCGCGGAACCGGCGCAGCACGGGCGGGGCGAGCGAGGTGGCGAGGCTCGGGGTGGCGCCGAGCCGGACCCGACCGCGGCGCAGCCCGACCAGTTCCTGCACCTCCCGGGTCGCGGTGTCCACGTCGGCGAGGATCCGGGTGGCCAACGGCAGCAGCACCTCACCGGCCGCGGTGAGGGCGATGTTGCCCCGTACCCGTTCGAACAGGGGCGCTCCGAGGTCGGTCTCCAGGGCGTGAATTTGCTTACTGAGAGAAGGCTGAGTGATGCCGACGAGGTCGGCGGCTTGGGTGAAATGTCGTACTTCGGCCACCGCAACGAAGTACCGAAGCTGATGGAGCTGCATCTACATAGCCTACGGCTATCAACACTGCGAGTTTGATGCATTGGACGACTGATCCATGTGCTCCTAGCGTCGGATGCGTGGTAATGACGAAAACTCGGTCGCCCATCCGCTCCAACGTCGGCCTCAAGGCCGTCATGGCGGTGACGGGCATCTTGCTGGCGCTGTTCCTGATCGCGCACATGATCGGAAACCTGAAGGTGTTCACGGGGGAGACCTCGTTCGACCACTACGCGCACTGGCTGCGCGACATCGGCAAGCCGCTGCTGCCCGGCGTGTGGTTCCTCTGGATCCTGCGCTCCGTGCTGGTGGTGGCCGTCGTCGCCCACATCGTGGCCGCGACCGTGCTGGCCCGGCGGGCCCGCGCGGCCCGCCCGGTGAAGTACGCCCACCGCAAGAAGGTCAACGGCAGCTACGCGGCCCGCACCATGCGCTGGGGCGGCGTGATCATCCTGCTCTTCGTGATCTACCACCTCCTGGACCTGACCACCGGCACGCTGAACCCGGTCGGCAACGAGAGCAAGCCGTACGGCAACGTCGTCGCCGACTTCGCGCCGGAGCGCTGGTACGTGACGCTCTTCTACACCCTCGCCATCGTCGCGGTGGGCTTCCACCTGCGGCACGGCGCCTTCAGCGCGTTCCGCAGCCTCGGCCAGCAGACGCCGCGGGGCGAGCGCCGGGCGCGCACCGCCGCGCTGGTCTTCGCCGTGCTGCTCTGCGCCGGATACCTGGTGGTCCCGTTCGCCGTTCTCACCGGATTGGTGTCCTGACATGGAACTCTTCACCGAGGGCGACCCGATCGCCGACACCAAGGCTCCCGCCGGCCCGATCGAGAAGCGCTGGGACACCCGGCGCTTCGAGGCCAAGCTGGTCAACCCCGCCAACCGCCGCAAGATGACGGTGATCGTGGTCGGCACCGGCCTGGCCGGCGGCTCGGCCGCGGCCACCCTGGCCGAGCAGGGCTACCACGTCAAGTCCTACTGCTACCAGGACAGCCCGCGCCGGGCGCACTCGATCGCGGCGCAGGGCGGCATCAACGCCGCGAAGAACTACCGCAACGACGGCGACTCGGTGCACCGGCTGTTCTACGACACCGTCAAGGGCGGCGACTTCCGCTCCCGGGAGTCGAACGTGCACCGGCTGGCCGAGGTCTCGGTCAACATCATCGACCAGTGCGTCGCCCAGGGCGTGCCGTTCGCCCGCGAGTACGGCGGTCTGCTCGACACCCGCTCCTTCGGCGGCGCCCAGGTGCAGCGCACCTTCTACGCCCGGGGGCAGACGGGCCAGCAGCTGCTGCTCGGCGCGTACCAGGCCCTGGAGCGGCAGATCGGCCTCGGCAACGTGGAGATGAACGCCCGGCACGAGATGCTGGAGCTGGTCATCGTCGACGGCAAGGCCCGCGGCATCGTGGTCCGGGACCTGGTCACCGGCGAGATCAGCACCGAGATGGCCGACGCCGTCGTGCTCGCCTCGGGCGGCTACGGCAACGTCTTCTACCTCTCCACCAACGCCAAGGGCTGCAACGTCACCGCCACCTGGCGGGCGCACCGCAAGGGCGCGTACTTCGCCAACCCCTGCTACACGCAGATCCACCCCACCTGTATCCCAGTCTCCGGCGACCACCAGTCGAAGCTGACCCTGATGAGCGAGTCGCTGCGCAACGACGGCCGGGTCTGGGTGCCGAAGACCAAGGGCGACGACCGCAACCCCCGGGACATCCCGGAGGACGAGCGGGACTACTACCTGGAGCGGATCTACCCCTCCTTCGGCAACCTGGTCCCCCGTGACATCGCCTCCCGCGCCGCGAAGAACGTCTGCGACGAGGGCCGGGGCGTCGGGCCGACCAAGCTCGGCGTCTACCTCGACTTCGCCGACGCGATCGGCCGGCTGGGCCGCAAGGCCATCGAGGCCAAGTACGGCAACCTCTTCGAGATGTACGAGCGGATCACCGGCGAGGACCCGTACGAGGTGCCGATGCGGATCTACCCCGCCGTGCACTACACGATGGGTGGTCTCTGGGTCGACTACGACCTCCAGTCGAGCATCCCCGGCCTGTTCGTGATCGGCGAGGCGAACTTCTCCGACCACGGCGCGAACCGGCTCGGCGCCTCGGCGCTGATGCAGGGCCTGGCCGACGGCTACTTCGTGCTGCCGACCACGATCGCCAACTACCTGGCCTCGGGGCCGCTGGAGAAGGTCGACGCCAGCCACCCGGCGGCGGTCGAGGCGCGCGCCGACGTCGAGGACCGGATCCAGCGGCTGCTGGCGGTCAACGGCGACCGGACGGTGGACTCGTTCCACCGGGAGCTGGGCCAGATCATGTGGGAGCACTGCGGCATGGAGCGCAGCGAGGCCGGGCTGCGCAAGGCCATCGGCGAGATCCGCGACCTGCGCGACGCGTTCTGGCAGCGGGTGCGGGTGTCCGGCACCGGCGAGGAGCTCAACCAGTCGCTGGAGAAGGCCGGCCGGGTGGCCGACTTCTTCGAGCTGGCCGAGCTGATGTGCATCGACGCCCTGCACCGCGAGGAGTCCTGCGGCGGCCACTTCCGGGCCGAGCACCAGACCCCGGACGGTGAGGCGCAGCGCGACGACGACCGGTTCGCGTACGTGGCGGCCTGGGAGTTCACCGCCACCGGTGAGCCGTCGGTGCTGCACAAGGAAGACCTGAAGTTCGAATACGTCCACCCCACGCAGCGGAGCTACAAGTGAACCTGACCCTGCGCATCTGGCGCCAGAAGGGCCCTGAGGACAAGGGTCGGATGGTGACCTACAAGGTCGACGACGTGTCCCCGGACATGTCGTTCCTCGAAATGCTCGACGTGCTCAACGAGCGGCTGATCCTCGCCGGCGAGGACCCGGTGGCGTTCGACCACGACTGCCGCGAGGGCATCTGCGGCATGTGTGGCCTGATGATCAACGGCGACGCGCACGGGCCGCAGCGCGGCACCACCGCGTGCCAGCTGCACATGCGGCAGTTCACCGACGGCGAGACGATCGACATCGAGCCGTGGCGGGCCAGCGCCTTCCCGGTGATCAAGGACCTGGTGGTCAACCGGGGCGCCTTCGACAAGATCATCGCGGCCGGTGGCTACATCACCGCGCCGACCGGCAGCGCCCCCGAGGCGCACTCCACCCCGGTGGCCAAGGCCAACGCGGACGCCGCCTTCGAGTCGGCGGCCTGCATCGGCTGCGGCGCGTGCGTCGCGGCCTGCCCGAACGGCTCCGGCATGCTCTTCACCGCCGCCAAGCTCACCCAGCTCTCGCTGCTGCCGCAGGGCCAGCCGGAGCGGTACACCCGGGTGATCGGCATGGTCGACGCGCACGACGAGGCCGGCTTCGGCGGCTGCACCAACGCCGGCGAGTGCACCCCGGCCTGCCCGAAGGGCATCCCGCTGAACACCATCGGCCGGCTCAACCGCGACTACCTCGCGGCCACCGCGAAGGGCGCCGGCAACACCCCCGGTTCCTGATCAGCCCGCCACACCGGACCGCCGTACCCCGCGCATTCCAGGGGTACGGCGGTCTGGCTTTGGGGCCGCCGTGATGTGGGCGTTTCGGTGGTGGGGCTGGGGCGACCGTCCCCGGCTCCGGGCGGTCAGGCTTGATCCCTCCGCCGGGGACGGTCGCCCCAGCCCTGACCTGGTCAGCGTCTCGTCCGTCTGTTGCGGCACCTCCTGGTACGCCCGCTGACTCCTGATCGCCGACCCGCCAGCCCAGCCCAGTTC
>NZ_RCVJ01000063.1 GCF_003667505.1 Micromonospora sp. BL4 | reverse complement strand
GCCCCCGACCCCCGCGATGCGCGACAAATCGCCGTCGGTCGGTCATCTCGCCCCACCTTTCGGGGCCGAGGTGATCGACCTGCGGCGATCCGTGCTTGATCGATCCGGCACGTCCCGGCGGTGCGCTACCGTCTTAGCGACCACTCCGCAGCGAAGCCGGTGCGAGCCCGGCGCTGTCCCGCAACTGTGATGCCCCGCCCTGACGGCGGGGACGAGCCAGGTCGCCTGCGGATGGGTCGCGACACGCGCTCTCGAGGAAGGGCGCCTCGTGGGCGGGCGTACGAAAGTCCCTGTCGGCGAAGCACCACACTCCTCGACCGACAGGAGGCCCCATGTCCAGACGTACCCCCCGGCTCTTCGCCGCGACCCTCGCGGTCGCCGCACTCGCCCTCGGCGCGTGCGCGGAGAAGACCGCCGACGAGCCGGCCGCCGGCGGCAGCTCCGCGACGGTCACCTACCCGGTGACGGTCGGCTCCCTGACCCTCGACAAGCGCCCCGAGAAGATCGTCTCGCTCTCGCCCACCGCCACCGAGATGCTCTTCGCCATCGGTGCGGGCCCGCAGGTGAGCGCGGTGGACGACCAGTCCAACTACCCGGCCGACGCGCCCAAGAGCGACCTGTCCGGCTTCCAGCCGAACGCCGAGGCGATCGCCGCGAAGAGCCCCGACCTGGTGGTGCTCGCCAACGACACCAACAAGATCGTCGACCAGCTCGGCAAGCTGAAGATTCCGGTCTACCTCACGCCCGCGGCGGTCACCCTGGACGACTCGTACCGGCAGCTCACCGAGTTGGGCACGCTGACCGGGCACGCCGACCAGGCGACCGACGTCACCAGCCGGATGAAGGACGACATCGCCAAGCTGGTCAAGGACCTGCCGCAGCGCGCCGAGAAGCTCACCTACTACCACGAGCTGGGCCCGGAGCTGTACAGCGTGACCAGCAAGACCTTCATGGGCTCGCTCTACAGCCAGGTCGGTCTGACCAACATCGCGGACCCGGCCGACGCGGACGGCAAGAGCGGTGGCTACCCGCAGCTGTCCCAGGAGTTCATCGTCAAGGCCAACCCGGACTTCGTCTTCCTGGCCGACTCCAAGTGCTGCCAGCAGAACGCCGACTCGGTCAAGGCGCGCAGCGGCTGGGCCGGGCTGAACGCGGTGAAGAACAACCAGGTGGTCGCGCTGGACGACGACATCGCCTCACGCTGGGGTCCGCGGGTCGTGGACCTGCTCCGAGTGATCATCGACGCGGTCGCCAAGGTGCCCGCGTGACCGTCGTCCGTCGGTGAGCGCGAGGAGTGAGCCGGCTTCGCGAGCAACGGAAGAAGGCTCGGTGACCGGGACGCCGCTGGTGGCCACCCCGGCGCCACCCACCCGGCCGGCCGCGACGCCACCCGCGTCGCGGCCCGCCGGGCTGCGCAGGCGCTGGCTCGTCGCCGGCGTTTTCGCGGTGCTCCTCGCGCTGATCGCCGGGGTGTCGCTCGGCCCGATCAGCCTGCCGCCGGGCAGCGTCGCCGCCGAGCTGCTCAACCTGATTCCCGGGGTGCACCTGGAGAGCGGGCTGACGGAGCGGGAGATCGCCATCGTCACCGAGCTGCGGCTTCCCCGGGTGGTGCTGGGCCTGCTCGTCGGCGGGCTGCTCGCCCTGGCCGGCGGCTGCTACCAGGGCGTGTTCCGCAACCCGCTGGCCGACCCGTACCTGCTCGGCGTGGCCGCCGGCGCCGGGCTCGCGGTCACCGCGGTGATCGCCCTCGGCGGTGTCGGCCGGCAGGGCGCGATCACCGGGCTGCCGATGACCATCCCGTTGGCCGCGTTCGCCGGCTCGCTGTTCGCCGTGACGATGACCTACCTGCTCGGTGGCGCCGGCGGGCGGAGCCGGTCGCCGGCGATGCTGATCCTGGCCGGGGTGGCGGTCTCCGCGTTCCTCTCCGCCGGCCAGACGTACCTGCTGCAACGGCACTCCGACAGCATCCAGCCGGTCTACTCCTGGCTGCTCGGCCGGCTGGCCACCGCCGGCTGGCACGACGTGCTGCTGGTGCTCCCGTACGCCGCGCTGACCACCGTGGTGGTGCTGCTGCACCGCCGCGAGCTGGACGTCCTCGCGGTCGGCGACGACGAGGCGAAGAGCCTCGGGCTGCACCCGCAGCGCTCCCGCTACCTGCTGATCGCGGCCGCCTCGCTGGGCACCGCCGCGGCGGTCTCCGCGACCGGCCTGATCGGCTTCGTCGGCATCATCGTGC
The DNA here is from genome assembly GCF_003667505.1 of Micromonospora sp. BL4. Classification (GTDB taxonomy): domain Bacteria; phylum Actinomycetota; class Actinomycetes; order Mycobacteriales; family Micromonosporaceae; genus Micromonospora. The sequence goes on along the minus strand of NZ_RCVJ01000063.1, from coordinate 22,229 downwards.
CGCACACCGTCCGGCTGCTCGCCGGGGCGAGCTACCGGGTGATCCTGCCGCTGTCGATGCTCTTCGGCGCGGCCTTCCTGGCGCTGACCGACGTGGTGGCCCGCACCGCCGCCGCGCCGGCCGAGATTCCGATCGGGGTGGTCACCGCCCTGCTCGGCGGCCCGTTCTTCGTGCTCGTGCTGCGTACCGCCCGGCGGGTGCTCACGTGACCCCCGAACCCGCCGCCGGCCCGGCCGGCGCGCCGGCGGTCGAGGTGCGGGGGCTGCACGTCAGCCTGGACCGCGCACCGATCCTCACCGGCGTCGACCTCACCGTCGCCGCCGGCGAGTGGGTCACCGTGATCGGTCCGAACGGCGCCGGCAAGTCGACCCTGCTGCGCGCCGTCGGCGGCTTGCTGCCCGCGCCGGGGGCGATCTCCCTGTTCGGTACGCCGAGCGCCGAGCTGCGCCGCCGCGACCGGGCCCGGGTGGTGGCCACGGTGGCCCAGTCCCCGGTGGTGCCGCCCGGCATGTCGGTGCTCGACTACGTGCTGCTCGGCCGCACCCCCTACATCCCGCCACTGGGCCGGGAGTCCGCCGCGGACGTGGCCGCCGTGCACGACGTGCTCGACCGGTTGGACCTCACCGGCTTCCACCGCCGGGAGCTGGCCACCCTCTCGGGCGGCGAACGCCAGCGGGTGTTCCTCGCCCGGGCGCTGGCTCAAGGCGCGACGCTGCTGCTGCTCGACGAGCCGACCAGCGCGCTGGACATCGGCCACCAGCAGGAGGTGCTGGAGCTGGTCGACCAGTTGCGCCGCGAGCACGGCCTCACCGTGCTCGCCACCATGCACGACCTCTCCCTGGCCGGCGAGTACGCCGACCGGATGGTGCTGCTCGCCGACGGCCGGGTGGTGGCTGTCGGGAGCCCGCAGGAGGTGCTGACCGAGCACCTGCTCGCCACCCACTACCGGGCCAGCGTCCGGGTCGTCCCCGGCACCCACGGACCCCTCGTCGTCCCCGTGCGCCGCCGCTGAGCCGGGCGGTCAGTCCCCGTCCGGGCCGAGGTCGATGACGGAGAAGAGGGCCCCCTGGGGGTCGCGCAGGGCGGCGAACCGGCCCGCCGGGTTGTCCCGGGGCGGCACCAGGATGGTCCCGCCGAGTTCGGCGGCCCGGGCGGCGGCGGCGTCCGCGTCGGCCACCGCGAAGTACACCGTCCAGTACGCCGGCAGGTCGGCCGGGAAGTCGTCGGCGAACGGCGGCATCATGCCGGCGACGATCTGCGTTCCGAGCCGCCACCCGGTGTACGTCATCCCACCGACCATCTGGTCGTCCGGCTGCCAGCCGAACACCAGCTCGTAGAAGACCTTCGCGCCCTCCGGGTCCGGGGTGACCAGTTCCGTCCAGCTCAGCGCGCCCGGCACGTTGAACACCTCGGCCCCGGGCATCGCCAGCGGTTGCCAGACGCTGAACGTGGCGCCGGCCGGATCGGCGAAGACCGCCATCCGGCCCCGGTCGAAGACCTCGAACGGCGGCACCACGACCTGCCCGCCGGCCCGCTCGACCCGGCCGGCGACCAGTTCCGCGTCGTCGGTGGCGAGGTACGTCGACCAGATCGGCACCTGGTCCGGGATCGCCGGCGGCCCGGCCCCGGCCACGGCCCGCCCGTCGAGCAGGAAGACGGTGTAGCCACCCGCCTCGGGCTCCGGCGTCACCCGGCCGGTCCACCCGAACAGCTCCGGATAGAAACGCCGCGCGTCGGTCAGGTCCGGGGTGGCCAGGTCGGCCCAGCAGGGCGTACCCGGCGGGACGGTGCTCACGTCAAGACCCCTCTCGGCCCGGCGGCCACGACGGCCCCCTGCCGGAATCCTGGCACCGTCCCGCCGCGGCCCGGGGCGGAAACGGACGAATCGTCAGCTGAACCGGCGACCCTCGTCCCGCCGGTACGCCCAGCCCGCGAGCGCTGCGAGCAGCACCACCCAGACGCCGAGCATGATCACCGACAGCGGCTCGATGCGGTAGTCACCCACCGCCGACCACATCAGTTCGGCAGCCCCCCGGGTGGGCAGGAACGGCGCGATCGTCTCGATGAAGCCGGGCGCCTCGCCCGGAGCGGAGAGCAGACCGCCGCCGAACGCGAGCGGCAGGAAGACCACCTGCGCGACCACGATCGCCGCCTTGCTCGGCAGCGAGTAGCCGATGGCGAGCCCCATCAGCGTGAACGGCACCGAGATGACGGCCACCGTGCCGGCGGTCAGCAGGAACGCCGCCGGGGTGATCCGGGCCGCGGTCAGCGTCGCGCCGATCACCACGACCGGGATCAGCGAGAGGTACGTCAGCGCCAGGCCGGCCAGCACGCGGCCGGTGAAGCGGGGTGCCGGCCCGGCCGGCAGGGTCCGGGTGTACGGATTCCACGGCTGGTCGCGGTCCTCGGCGACACCGACGCCGTACTGGAAGATGTTGGCGCTCATCACCGAGAAGGTGACCATCGACGCGGTGGCGAAGGTGGCGCCGGCCGGATCGTCGCCGGCGAACGGCACCACAAAGAAGATCATCGCGGCGGCCGGGAAGAAGGCGCTGCCGAAGACGGCCACCGGAATCCGGATGATCTCCAGGAGCTGGTAGCGGGCGTGGACCAGGGCGAGCTGCACGGTCGCCTCCTCAGGCGGTGGTCGGTCGGCCGCCGGCAGCGGCGGTGGAGGGCTGGTCCCCGGTGGAGGGCTGGTCCCCGGTGGTGGGCTGGCCCCCGATGGTGGGCCGGCTTGCGGCGGTGGGCTGGCTTGCGGCCGTGGGCTCGCTGCTGTTGGTGATGGCGAGGAACGCCTCCTCCAGCGAGGTGGGCCGGACCTCGAGGTCGGTGAAGGCGGTCCCGGCGGTGACCAGCGACCGGACCAGCTGGTCGGCGTCGGTGGTGAGCAGGTGCAACCGGCCGTCGATCCGTTCGGTGCGGACCACGCCGGGCAGCTCGGGCAGGTCGGCGGCGACCAGGCTGACCCGGCGTACGCCGACGATGCCGCGCACCGCGTCCACCGTGTCGTCGGCGAGCACCCGCCCCTGCCCGATCACCACGACCCGGCGGGCCAGCGCCTCCACCTCCTCCAGGTAGTGGCTGCTCAACAGCACGGTCCCGCCGTCGTCGTGGAACGCCCGGATGGCGTCCCAGAGGGTGTGCCGCGCGGCCACGTCCAGACCGGTGGTCGGCTCGTCGAGCAGCACCAGCCGGGGCCGGCCGACGAACGCCAGCGCCACCGCCAGCCGGCGGCGCTGCCCGCCGGAGAGGCCGCCGGTCTGCCGCCGGGCGAGGTCGCCCAGGCCGAAGCGGTCGAGCAGTTCTCCCCGGGGCACCGGGTCCGGGTAGTGCGCGGAGACGAAGTCGACGACCTCACCGACGCGCAGCGTGCCCGGCAGGCCGGTCTCCTGCGGGGTGACCCCGATCTGTCGGCGGGACGCCGGGTCGCGGGGATCGCCGCCGAACAGCTCGACCCGTCCCGAGCTGGGGCGACGCAGACCGACCAGCAGGTTCATCAGGGTGCTCTTGCCGGCGCCGTTCGGGCCGAGCAGGCCGACCAGCTCACCGGCCCGGACTTCCACATCGACGCGGTCGAGGGCGAGGACGTCGCCGTACCGGCGGCTGGCCTGGTCGGCGCGGGCGAGGATCATGACTGCTCCTTCGTCGGGGTGGGGTCGAGCAGGGTGCGAATGGCCTCGGTGTACTCCTCGAACGCAAGCCGGCCCCGCCGGCTGAGCCGGATCAGGGTGGCCGGGGTGCGTCCACGGTGTGTCTTGCTGACCTCGACGTAGCCGGCGTCCTCGAGCTTGCGCAGGTGCACGGAGAGGTTGCCGGCGGTCATCGCGAGCAGCTCCTGCAACCGGGGGAACGCGATCATGTCGCCGTCGCCGAGGGCGGAGAGGCTGGCGACCACCCGTAGCCGGGCCTGCGCGTGGATCACCGGATCCAACTCGGTCACGGCTGGTGCCGCTCTCGCTGCCGCCGTCGGGCGAGTGCGCCGGCGACCAGGATCCCGCCGCTGCCGGCCACCGCCACGACCAGCGCGTGCCAACCCGGCCCGGCGATCGTGCCCACCAGGTTGATCACGCTGATCCAGACGCCCAGCCCGAACAGGGGCCGGTCCAGCCAGATCGCCGCGCCGGCCATCTGCAGCGCGCCGATCAGCCCGGCGGCGGTCGCCGACCAGAGCAGCGCCGCCAGGTCGTGGGGCAGGTGCTCGCTGATCCGAACCAGGCCCGCGTAGACGCTCACGGATCCCAGGCCCCAGGCGCACCCGTACCAGCGCCCACGCCGAGCAGAGTCACCGGTCACCTGGTCGTGGGCCCGCTCCCTGGCCGCTCCCTGGACCGCGGCGGCCGCCAGCAGCAGAGCGAAGAGGACGGTCAGCGGCAGCCAGCTCGGCAGCCGGAGCAGCTCTCGCTCGCCGGGGGAGAACCGGAGGAAGAACAGCCCGAAGCCGACCAGCCAGGCGACTCCCCACGGCCAGTAGAGCAGACGGGCATCGGGATCGAGTCGACGTGCGGTCGCCCCTCGCTGCTTACGGATCAGCTGGAGTGCCGTCGCGGCGTCGGCGGGAGGCGGATCGTCGTCGGGGTGCACACAGAGAACTTTAAACCACAAAGTCGAAGTGGTGTGACCCCCGACGCCGCCGCCCGGGTCCGTGCCCTGGTGGGCGAGGATTCGGAGCGGCGGGCCGGGGCCGGCGCGGGCTGATCAGCGACGCGCCCGGCGCGGGCCGACCGGCCACCGGTCACCGACCACCCGGACCGATACTGAGCCGATGGCGGACATCAGCTACCAGGAACGGCTGACCCAGCTCGTCGAGCCGGGGGAACAGGTGCTCGCCGTCGCGAAGACGGAGATCGCCCAGGGCGCCCTGCCGCCCGATCCACCCGACGCCGAGCGTCCGCAGGCCTCCGGGGCCGGTGCCGGCATCGGTGGGGTCCTGCTCAACCTGATCTCGCCGTTGATCTCGTTCCCGGCGGCGGACCGGATCGTCGACCGCCTCACCCACGGCGTGGCCGGTCGCGGAGCCCCGGGCTCGCTCGCCTCGACGCTGCAACACTCGCGGCGACCGGTGCCTCCGGCAATCACCCTCGACGACACGGTCCTCGCCGTCACCGACCGACGGTTGCTGGTGTGCGCGTCCGGGCCGGTGAAGCTCTGGTCGAGCCGCGCCGACGACGAGCGCGCGGTGGCCGGTACCCGGGTCGTCTGGTCGGCGCCCCGGGCCGCCGTGGCGGACGCCCGGGTGGGTTGGCACCGGCTCAACCCGAAGCGACTCCGGGTGGAGTTCACCGACGGCTCGTGGCTGGCGTTCACGGTGCCGATCGCCGAGCCCGGCAAGCCGCTGCGTGCGATCGCCTCAGCCCTCTCCGGCCGCTGACCAGTTCAGAAGCGGCGCGGGCAGCGGCTCGTGGTGCACCACCGCGAGCCGGGACACCGCTCGGGTGAGCACCACGTACAGCCGGTGCAGCCCCCGTGGCTCGGCCGCGACGATCGCGGCCGGCTCGACCACCACCACGTGGTCGTACTCCAGGCCCTTGACCAGCGTCGCGGGCACCACGGTGACCCGCTCCGCGTCGGCCACGTCGTCGGCGCTCGCGGTCGGGACACCGGCGGCGGCCAGCGCCGCGCGCAGCCCGTCGACCGCGTCGTCCGCGGCGATCACACCGACCGAGCCGTCGTGCGCGAGCGCCGCCCGCACCTCGGCCACCGTCGCGGCGGTCAGGTCCGTCACGGTACGCACGTCCAGGCCGCCGTCGCGGCGCAGCGACTCCGCCGGGGGTACGTTCACCGCGAGCGCCGGCAGCAGCCGGTTGGCGAACGCGACCACCGCGGCGGGCACCCGGAAGCCGACCGTCAGCGGCACCACCACCGCGTCCGGCTTGCCCAGGTGGGCCAGCGACTCCTTCCAGTCGGTCGCCGCCCACGGCGCGGTGCCCTGCGCGAGGTCACCGAGGAGCGTGACCGAGCCGTGCTCGCTGCGCCGGGCGATGGCCCGGCACTGCATCGGCGAGAGGTCCTGCGCCTCGTCCACCACCACGTGCCCGAACCCGGATGGCCGTTCCAGCAGCCCCGTCGCCTCATCGATCAGCACCGCGTCGGCGGCGGTCCAGCGGGTCGCCTTCGGCGTACGGGCCGGCTTCGCCCAGGTCAGCAGCGCCTGCTCGGTGTCGCTGAGCAACCCGTCCGCCGCGGCGGCGAGCCGCCCCGGGTCCGCCAGCAGCCCGTGTACCAGCCCCTCGGGGGTGAGCGCCGGCCAGACCGCGTCCAGGAAGTCGATCACCGGCCGGCATCGACCCATCCGGCGCAGCCAGGCGTCGCTGGGCGACTCCGCCCGCCGCGCCTCGGCCTGCCGTTGCAGCAGGCTCACCACCCGCGCCCGGACCCGCTCCCGGCCGGTGCCGTACGGCAGCCCCTCCCGGCGGGTCTCCTCGACGATCCGGTGCAACGGCTCCAGCCCGATCCGCCACCGGAACGAGCCGTCCGACACGGTGATCGAGTCAGTCGGCGCGCCGATCTGTGCCTGCAGCGCGCGGTGCAGCACGCTGGCCATCCGTACGTCGTGCTTGAGCGCCGCGACCGCCGGCGGGTCGACCGCCCGGACCGGCACCCGCGAGATCAACTCCTCCACCGTCGCCTGCTCGACCTCAACCTCACCCAGTGCCGGCAACACCGCCGCGATGTACGACAGGAACGCCCGGTTCGGCCCGACGATCAGCACACCCGCCCGTCGCAACCGCTCCCGGTGCAGGTAGAGCAGGTACGCGGCCCGGTGCAGGCCGACGGCCGTCTTCCCGGTGCCCGGCGCGCCCTGCACGCAGATCGAGTCGGCCAGGTCGGCCCGGACCAGCTCGTCCTGCTCCGGCTGGATGGTGGCGACGATGTCCCGCATCGGCCCGACGCGCGGCCGCTCGATTTCCGCGGTGAGGATCCGGCTGGTCGTGCCCAGCTCCTCGCCCCGGTCGAGTCGCTCGTCCTCGAAGCTGGTCAGCACCCCGTTGCTGAACCCGAACCGCCGCCGGACCGCCACCCCCTGCGGATCCCGCGCGCTGGCCCGGTAGAACGACCGCGAGACCGGCGCCCGCCAGTCCAGCACCAACGGCTCGCCCAGCTCGTCACTGACATGCCGCCGCCCGACGTGGTACCGCCGACCCTCATGATCACCGACGCTGCTGGTCGTGTTCGCGCTGGTCGTGTTCGTGCTGGTCGTGTTCGCGTTGGTCGTGTTCGCGTTGGTCGTGTTCGCGCTGGTTGTTTCGGTGGTGGCGGTTGTGCCGGTGGTGGCGGTTGTGCCCGTCGTGCTGGTGGCGTCGGTCGTGCCGGTGGCGTCGGTCGTGCCCGACCCGGCGCTCGCGCTCGCGTCCGAGGCGCCCTCGCCGACTCCACTGACCGTGCTCCCGGAGAAGTCGAGGCGGCCGAAGAAGAGCGGTGTGGTCGGGTCGTCGGCCAGTTCGGCCACCCGACGGGACAGCGTGCGGCCGAGCGTCTCCGCGGCGTAGGCGTCGCCGGCCACCTGGTCTCCGGTGGCGAAGAGGGCCTCGGCCCGCTCCCGCATCCGCCGTAGCGCCTCCCGCGAGGTGGCCAGGTGTGCGCGCTCGGCGGCCAGATCCCTGTCGAGGTGGGTGTCGAGATCGAGTGCGGGCATGCTGACGTCCCATCGTTCACATCTGCTGCGCGCTCGCGTGTCCGGGGGCGGATGGCCGGCCGCCCGGCGCGGGGACGTCCGTTCCGGTGCAGCTCACCTCGGCCGTCAAGCGGCCTGCAACCCTACGCTCCCACGCCCGGTCCTTCCACCGAATTACCGACGCGACCACCCGACAGAGACGGCGTGGCGGCACGACCGGCGTGGCCGGGGACGCAGCGATACGGCGTGTCGGAGGTGCGGCGCGGTAGGTGCGGCGCTGTGCCGTGGGACCGGACGTTGTGGCGCTGACGGCCCGGCATCAAGGTGTGGCGCGACGTCGAGGGTGTGGCGCGACGTCAAGGTGTGTGCGCGGGATCAAGGGTGTGGCGCGGCGGGAGTGGAGGTTCTCGCGGGCCTTCGGCATAGCGTCGCGTCGCGCCGGACCCTTCTGGCGGTGGGGCGCGGCGCTGTGGCGCGGTGGGAGTGGCGGTTCGCGCGGGCCTGAAGGCACGGCGTCGTGCCGGATCCTTTTGGCGATGGGTGCCGCGCTGTGGCGAGGGGGGTGGCACGGCGGGAGCGGCGGTTCGCGCGGGCGTAGAGGCGCGGCCTCGTGCCGGACCCTTCTCGCGATGGGGCGCTGCGGCGAGGGGGTGGTGCAGCGGGAGCGGCGATGCGCGGGCACGCAGGCACGGCATCGTGCCGGACCCTTCCGGCAATGGTGCGCGGCGCTGCGGCGCCGGGCCGGACGTGTGGCCCCGGCGGCGTGGCGCGCAGGGCCGTGGCGGCGCTGTGCTCGATCCGTGCGAGCACGGCTCAGGATGCTTCCTCGCCGTCAGCAGCGCCGGTGGTAGAGGTTGCGGCGCGGCGTACGGTCTGGGTCGAGCCAGCGGGGCGGGAGGAAGTCGGGCTGGCCGTCGGCCGAGATGCGGACCGTCCAGTCGCCCTGATGAATGAGCCGGTGATGGTGGCCGCACAGCAGAACGGCATTGCCCAGCGCCGTCGCGCCGCCGTCGGCCCAGTGCCGGACGTGGTGACCGTCGCACCATCGGGATGGTCGATCGCAACCGGGGAAGGCGCAGCCGCCGTCCCGCAGCACGAGTGCGCGGCGCAGTGGCCCGGTGAAGAGGCGGCGTTGACGTCCGACGTCCAGGACCTGGCTGTTGCCGCCCAGCACGGCCGGCAACACGGCGGCGTCGCAGGCCAGCCGGCGGACCGCGCCCGGCGTGAGCTGCGCCCCGGTCTCCAGGGTGCCCGCCCGCACGCCGTTGACCAGCGCGTCCAGCGAGACGGTCACCACGAGCTGCGGTCGGTCCCCGCCGCTGTCCGGCAGGTGACCGGTACGCAGTGCCAGCCGACATATCTCGCCGAGCGCGTCCGCCCGGCGCTGGCCGGGGCTGCGGTCGTCGTGTTCACCGGTCGGTGCGGAGAGCGGATCGATCGCCTCGCGCAGCAGGCTCGCGGTTTCGGTGTCGAGGCTGCCGCTGAGGCGTACCTGCCCGTCCTGTTGCTCGGAGAGGGTGACGTGCCGGCGGGCCTCGGCGCGCTCGGTGGCCCGTTCCAGGGCCGCCAGCTCGGCCTGGTCGGCCAGGTCCGGTGCGACGTGGGTGAGCACGCGCTCCCCGAGCCGGCGCAGGATCGCCGGGTCGAACCGGTCGGCCCAGCCGATGAGCAGTTGGGTGGCCTTCTCGGCCACCTCCGGCCCCGCCTCAGCGGGGAGAGTGGCGACCGTTTCCGCCACCACCCGACCCTGCTCGACGGTGACGGCACCGGTGAGCATGGCCTCGCGCACCGCGGTCGGCGCGGCGTCGACGGTGGCGGCGAGCTGGACCAACTGCCGGGCGGATCGACCGGAGAGCCTCAGCCGCTCCCGCAGCCAGACGGCGGTGGACGAGGCGCCCCGGGCGACCGCGAGGCCGCGGGCGTCCAGCTCGCGGACCAGCCCGAGCTGCACGGCGGCCAGCCGCTGCGCCACCGCGTGCGTCGCGTCGAGCGACGCGAGCAACTCGTCGTCGGGAAGTGCCCAGAGGGAGGTCGCGGCGCAGTCGTCGATGGCGTCGTCCGCCTGCGCCAACACCCCCAACATGGATCCACAATAGAACACATGTACGACACTTTCTCGGCCTTGATCGCTGACCCGGCACCCTGATCGCCCTCAATCTCTCCATGCTGCCGCGATCGGTGTTCCGGTAACCGCGCAGGCCACCGACGGGCTGCGCGGCTGCCGGCGAGCCGCGCGGGCCACTGACGGGCCGTTCGTCTCGCCACCGACGAGCCGTGCACGCAATTGACGAGCCGCGCGGGCCACTGACGGGCCGTTCGTCTCGCCACCGACGAGTCGTACACGCCATTGACGAGCCGCGCAGGCCACTGACGAGCCGTGCGCGCCGCCGCCGCCGAGCCGCGCAGGTCACCGACGGCGCGGGTGCGATCCGGGTGGACCACGGGGGTGATGGCGGCTCGCTTCGCTGGCCGGGATCATGGGGGCATGACCGAGGCCCGCCCCGAGCCGCGCCGGATGACGATCAGCGACCCGCAGGTGATGCGGGCGTTGGCCCATCCGGCCCGGATCGCGATCATGGAATACCTGAGCAGCCGCGATGATGGCGGGACCGCCACCGAGTGCGCGGAGATCGCCGGGCTGTCGCCGAGCGCGACGAGTTACCACCTGCGGGCGCTGGCGAAGTTCGGCCTGATCGAGCAGGCGCCGAGCCGGGGGGACGCGCGCGAGCGGGTGTGGCGCACGTTCAGTTCCAACTGGATGGCCGACGCGGGTCGCGATGCCGGTCCGGACGGGCGTGCGGCCGAGCAGGCGCTGGTGGAGGCGCATGCGGCTCGGGACATGGAACGGGCCCGGGACTGGTCGCGGCGCGCCGGGGAGGAGCCGGCCGAGTGGTACGACGTGGCGCTCTTCAGCGACATCCTGCTGCTGCTCACCGCGGAGGAGATGGCCGGGGTGAACGAGGCGGTCTCGGCGGTGTTGGAGCCGTACCGCCAGCGGAACCGCCGGACCGATCCGCCGGCGGGGGCGCGAGCCGTCTCGGTGCAGTACCACGTGGTGCCGTTGCCGTACCGCACGATGTGAAGGAATATTTTCGAAGTATGTCCTTCACAGTTGTCGAGTCGCGCTGGCCGGACGTCTGGCTCGCCGCCACCGCGCGGGGCATCACGATATGCGGTGACTTCCTCGCCGCCACCGCGCTCGCGCTGGCGCTCCAGGGCGCCGGCGCCGGCGGGCTCGCCGTGTCCGGGCTGCTGCTCGCCGCCACCCTGCCCCTGGTGGTGCTGGCCCCGCTCGCCGGCCGACTCGCCGACCGGGTGGACAGCCGCACCCTGCTGGTGACCGTCGGGCTGGCCCAGGCCGCGATCTGTGCGCTGCTCGCCCTCGCCGATCACCCGGTGCTGGTGGTCGGGCTCGTCGCACTGCTCGCCTGCGGGCTCGCGGTGACCCAGCCCTGCCTGGCGGCGCTGTTGCCGGCGATGGTCCGCTCGCGCGACCTGCCGAGGGCGAGCGCGATCAGTCAAACCGCGGTCTCCCTCGGCGCGCTCGGCGGCCCGGTGCTGGCCGGGCTGCTGGTGGGGCAGTTCGGCACCCGCGTACCGCTGCTGCTCGACGCCGCGACCTACCTGGCGCTGGTGGTCGCCGGCCTGCTGCTGCGGACGCGGCGCGGTGGCCGGCGGACCACCGCGGTGGTCACCCCGGCGGACCCACGCGGTACGGCCACCGCCTGGCGGCTGCGCCGCGACCCGCTGATGCTCGTCATGGTGGTGAGCACCGCGGTGGTGATCGCGGCGATCGGCGGCATCAACGTGATCGAGGTCTTCTTCATCCGGGAGACCCTGAACGGCTCGCCGACGACCTACGGGCTGGTCAGTGCCGCCTGGATGGCCGGCATGCTGCCCGGTGGCTGGCTGGCCGCCCGGCTCGCGAACCGACTCGGCGACGATGCCGCGTTGATCCGTGGGGTGCTGGTCACCCTGGCCGCTTGCAGCCTGATGGTGCTGCTCGCCGCGATGGTCCCGGGTGCGGGCCTGCTGGTGCCGCTCTGGCTGGTGGCGGGCGCGGCCAACGGCGGCGAGAACGTCTTCGCCAACCTGCTCACCGCTCGCCGGGTGCCGGAGGCGATGCGGGCCCGGGCGTACGCCAGTTACGGCGCGGCGGTGCAGGGCGGCTCGATGGCCGGTTTTCTGGTCGGCGGCGCGCTGCTCACGGCCGTCCCGCCCCGGCCACTGATCGCCGGCGCCGGCGTCGCGGGGATCCTGGTGGTGCTGATCTTCGTGCCGGTTGTCGCCCGGGCCGTACGCCGGCCGTCACCCGGTGACCCGGGTGTACGACAGCCGCGGCCCGCCGACGCGGATGCGGGCTTGGCCACTCCGGACGGGCCCGCCGAGCCGAAGCCGGAAGCCGGCGATACGGTCGGGTCATGGCTGAGCGCATCGCACGTCCCCGGGTCGGGCACATCCAGTTCCTGAACTGTCTGCCGATCTACTGGGGCCTGATGCGGTCCGGTGCCCTGCTCGACGTCGACCTGCACAAGGATTCGCCGGACCGGTTGAACGCCGCGCTGGTGGCCGGTGACCTGGACATCGGCCCGATCTCGCTGCTGGAGTATCTGCGGCACGCCGACGAGTTGCTGCTCCTGCCGGACCTCGCTGTAGGCAGCGACGGGCCGGTGCTCTCGGTCAACGTCGTCTCCACCCGTCCCCTCGCCGAGCTGGACGGCGCACGGGTGGCGCTCGGCTCGACCTCGCGGACCGGGGTGCTGCTGGCTCAGCTGCTGCTCGCCGAGCGGTACGACGTGCGGCCCGACTACTTCCGCTGCCCGCCGGACCTGACCCAGATGCTGCTGGAGGCCGACGCCGGGGTGCTGATCGGTGACGTGGCACTGCGGGCGCTCTACGAGGCGCCGCAACGTGGCCTCACCGTCACCGACCTCGGGCAGGCGTGGCGCGAGTGGACCGGACTGCCGATGGTCTTCGCCGTCTGGGCTGTCCGCCGTGACTTCGCCGCCGCCCACCCGGGTCTGGTCAAGGAGGTGCACGAGGCGTTCCTGCGCTCGCGTGACCTCTGCCTGAACGAGCTCGACCAGGTGGCCGAGGCGGCGGCGCGGTGGGAGACGTTCGACGCCGCGACGCTGGCCACGTACTTCCGGACCCTGGACTTCTCGCTCGGCGACCGGCAGATCGCCGGGCTGCGCGAGTGGGCCCGCCGGGCCGCCGCGATCGGCGAGGCGCCCGCGCTGCCGGACGGTGGCCCGGAGTTCTTCGCCGGCTGAGCCGCCGAGCGGGTTGAGTCAGCCCGCCCGGCGCGGCGGTGGGGCGTGGGTCAGACGCCGGGGCGGAGCAGCGCCTCGGTGATCTTCTCGCAGTTCTTCATGCCGTAGTCGTAGCCCATGTTGATCGGGTACTTGACCATCACGCCCATCGTCCAGGTGTCGCCGATGGCCAGGCAGTTGATGTGCATCTCCTGCTCCCTGGTCCGGTCGATCCACCCGTTCTTGATGGCGATCTGCTTCTGCTGGGCGGCCGGGAACGCCTTGCGGATGCCGAAGTCACCGGCGCCGCGCACCAGCTTCATCTCGTTGAGCAGCCACTTGGTCCACTTCGGTCCGGCGGCGGTGCCGTCGGCGATGCAGTTGCCCAGCCGGGCGGTGTCCCGGGGGGAGAGCGCCGTCCGGCTCCAGCCACCGTCGGGGGCGACGCCGCTGTCGGTCAGCTTGCACATGGTGAGCAGCCGCCGGATCGAGGCGGCGCGGCCGACCGAGTTGTAGAACTGCTCGGCCCGCGTGTTGTCGCTGTCCCGGATGATCCGCGTCGCGTCGGAGAGCTTCGCGTCGCTCGGGGTGTCGCCGGCGTCGGCCGTGCGCCGCAGGTAGTCGGCGACGATCCACGATTTGATCATCGAAGCGGTCGTGCTGGTCTCGTCCATGTTCTTGGAGCCGATGATCTTCCCGGTGCGGCGGTCGAGCACGCTCCAGGAGTACCAGCCCTCGATGTCGAGCTTGAGGTCCTTGGCCTGGAACGGCAGCGACTCCAGGGAGGGGGTGGGGCTCGGTGTCGGCGCCGGCTGGCGGGCGCTGCGGTCGGTGGGCGTACCGGTGGACCGGCCGTTCGTCGCGCTGCCGGGGTCGCCCCAGCGTGCGGCGGCACTGGACTCGAACGGCGACCCGGGCAGCAGTCGCAGCGACACCAGGACCAGCCCGATAAGGATGACCGCGACCGCGACCAGCCGCAGCGGGGACGCCTCGCCGCCGCCGCGTCGGTCGGCACGACGGTTGCCGGCCATCAGAGCTTCCCGACCGGCTGCTGCGGCACCTTCAGCGCGGCGCCGGGCTGCGGGGTGACCAGCTGGGTGGCCACGCTGGCGCAGACCTGCGCGCCGTAGTCCAGCCCGTACTTGGTCGGGTAGCGCAGCATCACCGCGAGGCTCCACTTGGCGTTGACCGCGAGGCAGTTGACGTGCCAGTTGCCGTCGTAGTTGAGCTGGGTCCAACCGTTCTTGATGCTGACCGGCCCCTGACTGGTGATCGACTTCGGCAGGCCGTTGATGATCCCCCAGCGCCCGCCCCCGGACTCGCGCTTCTGATCCTTCGTCGCGGTGGTGCCTCGAACCTTGCTCATCTGATCCAGCACCCACTTGGTCCACTTCTGGCCGGCGGCCTTGCCGTCGGCGATGCAGTCGCCGAGCCGGACCGCGTCGCGGGGGGACATCCGGGTGAAGCTCCAGTAGCCGGTGTAGGGCTCGACGTTGCCGCGCTTGGTGTCGGTCAGCCCGCAGATCGTGATCGCCCGCTGGATCACCGCGTCGGGTTTGCTGCTCTTCGACGCCTTGTACGAGCCGCCCGCGGCGGCGTGGACCTTGTTGGCCGCGCCGTCGTTGCTGTCGATGATCGCCAGCCGGGCCGCCTCCTTCAACCCCGCGCTCGGCTCCTTGTCGCCCAGTTGGCGCAGGTAGTCGGACACGATCCAGGCCTTGATCATCGACTCGGTGGAGCTGGTCGCCGTCATGTTCGACGACCCGGAGATCTTGCCGGTCTTCCGGTCCAGCAACGCCCACGAGAAGAACTCGCCCTTGAAGGCCACCGACACCGGGCCGGCGGCCAGCGTGGGCGGAGGCGGTGGGGTGGGCGAGGGCGCGGCGACGCTCTCGGCGCCGCCACCGCCGCCTGCGCTGCCGTCGTCGCCGGCGAGCCGGGCGTACGCGGCGGGGACCAGCAGAACGCCACCGAGCAGGACCGCCACGACGGCGAACACCATGATCACGCGGGATCGCATGAGTTGGGTGAGCTCCAGATGTCAGGGCCGGGGGGACCGGCTTGTTGTCCGGGGCGACCGGTGCGATCGCCGAGGCCGGGGGAGATGGCCTCTGTGGAGACGGCGATTCTGGGCAGCCGATCGTGTGACCGGCAGAAGTCTACGTCCGGACCGCCCGACCGCCAGAGCCCGACACCTGGCAATGCGCGATAAAGGTGGGATGTCGCGCCGGTATGCGGCTTCTAGGAGGTTTCATCTTTGCTCAGTGAGCCAAGTCATAGCCGACACGGTCGCCCTGCGTGAGACGGAAGCGCCCACCGGTGACCGAAGGTGACTCGGGTTTCCTGTTACACCCCCTGGTGCATCGGGGCGCAAGCTGTAACACTTGTCCTCATGTATGGCAATGACTTCTCCGCCCCGGACGACGCAACCGGCGGCGGCCTGCTCGGCGAGGTCGAGGCAGCCGAGGCGGAGCTACGCGCCGCAGCCGCGCGGCAACGGCGCGGCGGACCCGCGCCGGACGAGGACCTGGCGGCGTACTTCACCGCGGTGGTCGACGCGGAGCAGAAGATCGAGCCCCGCGACTGGATGCCGGACGCGTACCGCAAGACGCTGATCCGGCAGATCGCCCAGCACGCCCACTCCGAGATCATCGGCATGCAGCCGGAGGGCAACTGGATCAGTCGGGCGCCCTCGCTCAAGCGCAAGGCGATCCTGCTGGCCAAGGTGCAGGACGAGGCGGGCCACGGCCTCTACCTCTACGCCGCCGCCGAGACCCTCGGCATCAGCCGGGACGAGCTGGTCCGGCTGCTGCTCGACGGGCGGCAGAAGTACAGCTCGATCTTCAACTACCCCACGTTGACCTGGGCCGACATGGGCGCGATCGGCTGGCTCGTGGACGGCGCGGCGATCGTCAACCAGGTGCCCCTGTGCCGCTGCTCCTACGGCCCGTACGCGCGGGCGATGATCCGGGTCTGCAAGGAGGAGTCGTTCCACCAGCGCCAGGGCTACGAGATCCTGCACACCCTGTCGCACGGCACCCCGGAGCAGCAGGCGATGGCCCAGGACGCGGTGGACCGCTGGTGGTACCCGTCGCTGGCCATGTTCGGCCCGCCGGACGGCAACTCCACGCACTCCGCGCAGTCGATGGCCTGGAAGATCAAGCGCTTCTCCAACGACGATCTGCGCCAGCGCTTCGTGGACATGTGCGTCCAGCAGGCGGAGATTCTGGGGCTGCGCATCCCCGACGAGGACCTGCGCTGGAACGAGGAGCGGCAGGCGTACGACTACACCCAGCCGGACTACGACGAGCTGATGCGGGTCATCTCCGGCGACGGGCCGTGCAACCGGGAGCGCATCGCGCGCCGCCGGGCCGCGCACGCCGAGGGCGCATGGGTACGCGAGGCCGCCGCGGCGTACGCCGCCAAGCGGGCTGGGCAGAAGGAGAAGGTGGCGGCGTGACCGAGCGAACGAGCATGGAGCAGACCCCGCTGTGGGAGGTCTTCGTGCGGGCCCGGCGCGGGCTGTCGCACACCCACGTCGGCAGCCTGCACGCCCCCGACGCCGAACTGGCCCTGCGTAACGCCCGGGACCTCTACACCCGACGGCAGGAGGGCGTGTCGATCTGGGTGGTGCCGGCCGGCGCGATCACCGCGTCCAGCCCGGACGAGAAGGACGCCTTCTTCGACCCGGCCGCCGACAAGGTCTACCGCCACCCCACCTTCTACGAGGTCCCGGACGGGGTGGCCCACCTGTGAGCGAGCGGAGCGAGCGAACCAGCCAGCTCAGCGGCGCCGCCGCCGAGCGGAGCGAGGTGGTGGCGTGAACGGCCCCTTCGATTTCACCCTCGCCCTCGGCGACGACGCGTTGATCGCCGCGCAACGGCTGGCCGAGTGGACCACTCGCGCGCCGGAGATGGAAGAGGACATCGCGCTGGCCAACATCGCCCTCGACCAGCTCGGCGCCGCCCGCCTGCTGCTGTCGTACGCGGGCGAGCTGGAGGGCGCCGGCCGGGACGAGGACGCGCTGGCGTACCTGCGCGACGATCGCCAGTTCCGCAACGTGCTCCTGGTCGAGCTGCCGAACGGCGACTTCGCGGTGACCATGGCGAAGTTGTTCTTCCTGGCGGCGTACCAACTGCCGCTGTACACGGCGCTGGCCGGGTGCCGGGACGAGCGGCTGGCCGCGATCGGCGCCAAGGCGCGCAAGGAGTCGGCGTACCACCTGGACCACGGCGCGTTGTGGGTGAAGCGGCTCGGCGACGGCACCGAGGAGTCGCACCGCCGGATGCAGGCGGCCGTCGACCAGATCTGGCCGTACACCCACGAGCTGTTCGCCGCCGACCCGGCCGCGCCGGTCGACCCGGCAACCCTGCGGTCGGCGTTCGACGAGACCGTCGACGCGGTGCTGGCCGAGGCGACGCTCACCCGGCCGGAGAGTCGGTGGGCGCCGGCCGGCGGGCGGACGGGCGTGCACACCGAGCACCTGGCGTACCTGCTCGCCGAGATGCAGGTGCTGCACCGCGCCCACCCCGGAGCGAAATGGTGAGCGCGAGGAGTGCACCGCAGCGGAGCCCCGCAGTCGCGAACGACGGCGGCATGGTGAGCGCGAGGAGTGCAGCGCAGCGGAGCCCCGCAGTCGCGAACGACGGCGGCACGGTGAACGATCCGAGGACGGCCGCGGCGAGCGTGGTGGACCCGGAGATCCGGGTGATCACCATCGACGAGCTGGGCATCCTGCGCGCGGTCGAGAAGGATCCGGCCAGCGGGCGGGTCACCGTCACCATCACCCCGACGTACACCGGCTGCCCGGCGATGGACGTGATCCGCGCCGACATCCGCCGGGCCCTGGCGGTCGCCGGTCACCCGGACGCCGAGGTGCGCACGGTCTACAGCCCACCGTGGAGCACCGACTGGATCTCCGACAGCGGGCGGGCGAAGCTCGCCGCCGCCGGGATCGCCCCGCCGGCCCCGGTGCCCGCCGCCGGCGTGGTGCCGCTGACCCTCGCGGTCCGCTGCCCGCACTGCGGCTCGCCGGAGACCGAGCAGGTCAGCCGGTTCGGCTCGACCGCGTGCAAGGCGCTGTGGCGCTGCCGTTCCTGCTCCGAACCCTTCGACCACCTGAAGGCGCTGTGACAGTCACCATCTCCCGGCCGGTGCGTCGCCGGCCGGTCTTCCACCCGCTGGCGGTCGCCGCCGTCGACCGGCTCACCGACGATGCCGTGGCGGTCACCTTCGCCGTACCCGACGAGTTGCGGGAGACGTTCGCGTTCCGCGCGGGTCAGCACCTCACCGTGCGACGGGTGACCGAGGACGGCACGGACGTGCGCCGCTCGTACTCCATCTGCTCCACACCGGACGACCTGGCCCGGCACGGCCGGCTGCGGATCGGGGTGCGGGAGATTCCCGGCGGCGCGTTCTCGGCGTTCGCCTGCGGCGCGCTGCGCGGCGGCGACACGGTCGAGGTGCTGCCGCCGTTGGGCACCTTCACCACGGCCTTCGCGCCGGACCGGGCGCGGCACTACGGCGCGGTCGTCGCCGGTTCCGGCATCACCCCGGTGCTCGCGCTGGTCGCGACCGCCCTGGCCGTCGAGCCGGCCAGCACCTTCACCCTGGTGTACGGCAACCGCACGGCGAACACGGTGATGTTCGCCGAGGAGTTGGCGGACCTGAAGGACCGGTATCCCACCCGTCTGCACCTGGTGCACGTGCTGTCCCGGGAGCAGGGCGAGTCGCCGCTGCTTTCCGGTCGGATCGACGCCGAGCGGCTCGGCCGTCTGCTGGACACGATCGTGCCGGGCGAGGCCATCGAGGAGTGGTTCCTCTGCGGCCCGTACGGCATGGTGGTCGACGTCCGGGCCGTGCTGACCGAGCGGGGGCTGCCCGAGTCGGCGGTGCGCACCGAGCTGTTCCACGTCGACGCGCCGCCGGAGCCGGTGCGCCGCCCTTCCGATCAGGCGGGCGTCGGTGCCGAGGTCACCATCGTGCTGGACGGCCGGTCGTCGAGTTTCACGATGGGTCGCGAGGAGCGGGTGCTGGACGCCGCGCTGAAGGTCCGCGGCGAGTTGCCGTACGCCTGCAAGGGCGGTGTCTGCTCGACCTGCAAGGCGAAGGTCGTCGACGGCGCGGTCACGATGGCGCGCAACTACGCGCTGGAGCCCGACGAGCTGGCCGCCGGCTACGTCCTGACCTGCCAGTCGAGCCCGACCACCGACAAGCTCACGGTCGACTACGACGCGTGAGACCGCCGAACGACCGGGAGTTCGTCGAACGGTTCGCAGAGGTCACCGGGGGGAGGCGCCCGACCGGCTACGTGGAGCGGTGGGAGCAGGTCGTCGAGCTCTGCGAGGAGGGCTACGACGACAACCTCGACGAGTACTGGTTCGACCTCGGCGTCCGGCACGGCATCGAGAGGGTGCTGACCGACGAGCGGTTGCACGGCTTTCCGCAGCTGGGCTGGTTCCGGGAACAGGTCCGCGAGCTGGACGAGCGGTTCCGGGCGGTGCTCTCCGAGCAGCGGATGCCGGCGCGCCGCGAGCTGCCGTGGTGGGAGGCGTACGTGCCGGCGTGGGCGGGGCCGGTGCTCGCGGCGGAGCTGTGGAGCAGCTACGGCGTACGGGTCGAGGTACGCGAGAGCTGACCGGTGGCGGCTGTGGGACGTGCCGCACCTCGCCGGGGCCACCCGGTCGAGCCGGGCGAGGCGACGTAGGCTCGGGGCGTGACGGTG
Source organism: Micromonospora sp. BL4 (assembly GCF_003667505.1). Classification (GTDB taxonomy): domain Bacteria; phylum Actinomycetota; class Actinomycetes; order Mycobacteriales; family Micromonosporaceae; genus Micromonospora. Next base: position 2,638 of record NZ_RCVJ01000063.1, on the reverse strand, counting down.
AGCCGGGAGATCGACGACATCCTGCAGCGTGGCGCGGACGGCGGGCGGATCACGCCCGAGGAGGCCCTGCTGCTCTACACCGAGGCGCCCTTCCACGCGTTGGGCGAGGCGGCGGACGCGGTGCGCCGGCGGCGCTACCCGGACAACGTCGTCACCTACCTGATCGACCGCAACATCAACTACACGAACGTCTGCGTGACGGCGTGCAAGTTCTGCGCCTTCTACCGTGCGCCGAAGCACGGCGAGGGGTGGACGCACCCGACCGAGGAGATCCTGCGCCGCTGCGGCGAGGCCGTCGAGCTGGGCGCGACCCAGGTGATGCTCCAGGGCGGGCACCACCCGGACTACGGCGTGGAGTACTACGAGGAGTTGTTCGCCTCGGTCAAGCAGGCGTACCCGCAGCTGGTCATCCACTCCATCGGGCCGAGCGAGATCCTGCACATGGCGAAGGTCTCCGGCGTGAGCCTGGACGAGGCCATCGCCCGGATCAAGGCCGCCGGCCTGGACTCGATCGCCGGCGCCGGCGCAGAGATGCTGCCCGAGCGGCCGCGCAGGGCCATCGCGCCGCTCAAGGAGTCGGGTGAGCGCTGGCTGGAGGTCATGGAGCTGGCGCACCGGCAGGGCATCGAGTCGACCGCCACCATGATGATGGGCACCGGCGAGACGCACGCGGAGCGGATCGAGCACCTGCGCATGATCCGCGACGTGCAGGACCGCACCGGGGGCTTCCGGTCCTTCATTCCGTGGACGTACCAGCCGGAGAACAACCACCTCAAGGGCCGCACCCAGGCGACCACGCTGGAATACCTGCGACTGGTCGCGGTGGCCCGGCTCTTCTTCGAGACCGTGCCGCACCTCCAGGCGTCCTGGCTGACCACCGGCAAGGACGTCGGGCAGCTCGCGCTGCACATGGGCGTGGACGACCTCGGCTCGATCATGCTGGAGGAGAACGTCATCTCCTCGGCCGGCGCGCGGCACCGCTCCAACCTGCACGAGCTGATCGGCATGATCCGCTCCGCGGACCGGATCCCCGCCCAGCGGGACACGCTCTACAACCGGCTCGCCGTGCACCACACCCCGGCCGACGACCCGACCGACGACCGGGTGGTCTCGCACTTCTCCTCGATCGCGCTGCCCGGCGGCGGCGCCGGCCGGTCCCTGCCGCTGGTCGAGGTCAACTGACCCTGGTCGAAGCCCGGCCGTTCGGCTGACCGGGGCTCATGCTCCCGCCCGGCCGTCCCGGCGATCGGGTGGTCCCTGCCCTTCAGGGATGGTGGAGATGATCGTGCGCGGCTAGCGTGCCGCGTCATACCCTTCGCCAGCCGCTCCGGGGTCCACACCGCCGACCGTCGTCACCGTCGGGGGCGTGGATCGGTGGAATCGGCACGACCGTGCTGGTGGCGGATGGTCTGATGGTGCGGTCGCGCGACGGCGCGAGACAGTCCTCCATCGGCCCGTGCGGGCCGTTCACATAACGCACGGCGGTACGGGCGGGATGGGTGACCATTCCGCCCGTACCGTCTGCTCGCTCCCGGCCGGACGGATGAAAGCGGCCCCGCCCGCTGGCGCCGGAGATCGACCTTCGATAACGTCCGCTCGTTCCGCAACCGTTCTTTCTTCCCTACCCCCGGGGGACTGATGACAGCGTTCCACCGCTCGGCACTGGCCCGCGCCGGCGTCGTGGCCCTGCTCGCGGCCGGTGGCCTGGCCACCGTGGCCGCCCCGGCGCAGGCCGCCGACCAGGCCGATCTGGCCCTGGTGCCGATGAGCTACGAACTCGCCAAGGGCGTCAAGGAAGCCAAGGCCAAGCCGTTCAAGTTCCAGGTCGACAACACCCGCAGCACCGTCGATGCCAAGGACGTCCGGGTCACCGTCGAGACCAAGGGTCTGAACCGCAAGGTCGGTGTGCTCGCCTGGGACGGTTGCGAGTTCGCCGGCACCACCTTCAGCTGCCTTCTCGGTGACCTGGCCGCCGGCACCACCGAGGACTTCGGCATCCCGCTCTTCTCCACCGGAGGTCGCGGGGAGGCCGGCACGCTGGTGGTCACCATCAGCTCGGCCACCGCCGACCCCAACCTCGACGACAACACCGTCGAGCACGACATCACCGTCGCCAAGCCCGGCTACGACCTGACCACCTGGGTGCAGGACGTCTACGCCGACGTGGTGGTGGACGGCGACACGGCGGGCGAGTCCGGCCGCAAGCCGGTGGCGCTCGGCGCGACCGCGCCGCTGGACTGGGCGGTGTACAACGACGGCAGCCGCAAGGCCACCGGCTTGGCGTACGGGATCACCCTGCCGGCCGGCGTCACCTTCGCCGAGCTGCCGGAGGGCTGCGTGGAGCAGCCGCTGAACGGTCTGGCGAACGCGTACTGCGAGGACTCGGGCGTGGTGTTGAAGCCGGGCCAGTTCTACACCGCCGACGTGCGGGTGAAGATCGGCGCGGACGTGACCCAGCCGGTGCTCCGGCCCGGTTTCCTCTTCGCCGCCGGCCTGGACGCCGCTCAGGGCACCCCTGAGGAGCAGCCGCAGGTGGCGACCAGCACGCAGCGCCGGACGTTCACCGAGACCGACGACGGCGACAACAGCGCACAGTTCGACGTCTTCGTCGACCTGACCGTGCAGCCCACCCCGACCC
>NZ_RCVJ01000246.1 GCF_003667505.1 Micromonospora sp. BL4 | reverse complement strand
GGCGGCGGAGGCGGAGGGCCTGGGCTATGTAGTCGAAGCCGGTGGCGACGGTGACCAGGACGGCGGCGGCCATGATCCAGGGACCCACGGCGGCGAGAGCGGCCGGCATCGGCCACAGGTACCAGGCGATGGCCAGGATCTGGAGCGCAGTCTTGATCTTGCCGCCGCGGCTGGCCGCGATCACGCCGTGCCGGATCACCCAGAACCGCAGCCCGGTGATGCCCAGCTCACGGACGAGGATCAGTGCGGTCACCCACCAGGGCAGCCGGTCGTACCAGGAGAGCAGCACCAGGGCGGCGCCGGTGAGCGCCTTGTCGGCGATCGGGTCGGCCACCTTGCCGACCGAGGTGACCAGCCCGAACCGGCGGGCGATCCAACCGTCCACCAGGTCGGTCGCGGAGGCCACCGCGAAGATCAGGCACGCGGCCATCCGCCAGCCGGCGTGGCTCATCGCGGACATGATCACCGAGGCGGCGAATACCGGCACCAGCACCAGCCGCAACGCGGTCAGCGCGTTGGCCGCGTTGAGCACCGGCACCCCGGGAACCACCCGGGGCGGCGTCGACTCCGTCGCCCCGGTCACCGCCTCGCCCCACTCGGGCAGCCGTGGCGTTCCCGATACCGCACCACCTGGCTCCCCCGCTCCGTTCGGGCCCGCCGTCACCGTGCCGCGCCGGGCGCCGCCGAGATCATCTCATCCGGCACGGCGAGCAGGTCCACCCCTTCGGTGCCGGTCACCCTGGCCCGCACCAGGTCACCCGGGCGCAGCGCGGCCAGGTCGACCCCGCCCTCGACCGGGGCGACCAGAGTCGTCGAGCCGTCCACCTCCGGCGCCTGGTGCGCCGCCCGACCCTCCACGACACCATCGGCGATCGAGTCGACCAGCACCTCGACGGTCGAGCCGAGCCGATCCTCGGCCCGCTGCGAGCACAGCTCGTCGGCGAGCGCGCTGAGTCGGTCGTAGCGCCGCTTGATCGTCGCGGCGGAGACCTTGCCGGTCAGCCCGGCGGCCTCGGTGCCGTCCTCGTCGCTGTAGTCGAACATGCCGATGGCGTCGAGCCGGGCCTCGGTCAGGAAGCGGACCAGCTCGTCGACGTCGGCGCGGGTCTCGCCGGGGAAGCCGACGATGAAGTTGCTCCGGGCGCCCGCCTCCGGGGCCAACGCCCGGGCGCTGGCCAGCAGCTCCAGGAACCGGTCGGTGGAGCCGAACCGGCGCATCCGGCGCAGCACCGGCTCGCTGGAGTGCTGGAACGACAGGTCGAAGTACGGGGCAACGCCCGGCGTGCCGGCGATCGCCTCGACCAGCCCGGGCCGGGTCTCGGCCGGCTGGAGGTAGCTCACCCGGACCCGGACGATGCCGGACACCGCGGCGAGCTGCGGGAGCAGCTTCTCCAGCGCCCGGGGATCGCCCAGATCCTTGCCGTAGGAGGTGGAGTTCTCGCTGACCAGCACCAGCTCCCGGACGCCGGACTTGGCCAGCCACTCCGCCTCGGCGAGCAGCTCGTCCGGGGTACGCGAGAGGAACGCCCCGCGGAAGGCCGGAATGGCACAGAACGCGCAGCGGCGGTCGCAGCCGCTGGCCAGCTTCAGCGAGGCGACCGGGCCGGTGTCCAGCCGGCGGCGCAGCACCTGACGCAGGTGCGCCGGGGTGTGCTCGTCGGTGTCGACGGCCGCGCGGGTCGGGGTGCCGTGCCCGGGCAGCGACACCGCGGCGTCGCGCCGCTGCACCGGGGTCAGCGGCAGCAGCTCCCGCCGGTCCCGGGGAGTGTGCGCGGTGACCTGCTCGCCGGCGACGACCGCGTTCAGTCGGGCGGCGATGTCCGGGTAGTCGTCGAAGCTCAGCACCGCCTGCGCCTCGGGCAGGCTGTCGGCCAGCTCCCGGCCGTACCGCTCGGCCATGCAGCCGGCGGCGACCACCTTGGCGCCGGTACCGGCAGCGGCGAGCAGGGTCTGGATCGAGTCCTGCTTGGCCTTCTCCACGAAGCCGCAGGTGTTCACGACCACCACGTCGGCGCCCTCACCGTCCGTGGTCACCTGCCAGCCGTCGGCGTGCAGGCGGGCGGCCAGCTCCTCCGAGTCGACCTCGTTGCGGGCACAGCCCAGGGTGAGCAGGGCGACGCGACGGCCCTCGGCGGCGGGCGACAGCTCCAGCGGCGTCACAGAAGCCGGGCTGGAGGTGGCAGGGGAGGTGGCAGACACCATCCGAGGGTACCGGGCCGGCCGGGAAGGCCCACGCACGCGGGCGCGCCCCGACCAGGGAAGTCCAGTCGCCGGCGCTCAGCGGGTCGCGGCACCGACCCGGGTGAGGCGGTCGAGCAGGAAGACCTCGGTGCCCGCCAGGCCGGTGGAGCAGAAGACGGAGAGCTGGTCCGCGGTGGTCCGGCCGGGGACGGCGCCGGCCAGGATGCCACCCAGGTCGCGCAGCCGCCCGGCGTACGGGGGCGTGGCGGCGAGCATCGGCGGCTGGTAGTCCGCCGCCTGGGCCGGCGAGTCGGTGACCAGCAGGTCGGCGGCGTCGAGCAGGTCGGCGCCGAACTCGCTGCGATCGCGCTGCTTGAAGCCGACCGCGTTGACGTGCGTGCCGGGGCTGAGGTCGGCGGCTCGCAGCACCGGGGTCGGGCTGGTGGTGGCGAGCACCACCATGTCCCGCCCGGTCACTGCCGCACCGGGGTCGGCCACCGCGCGGGCCGGCACACCCAGCTCGGCGCGGACCCGGGCGGCGAAGGCGTCCCGCCGAGCGGAGGAGCGGCTGTGCACCACCACCTCACGCAATGGGCGGACGGCGGCAGCGGCCCAGACCTGGGTCCACGCCTGCCGGCCGGAGCCGATCACGCCGAGGGTGGACGCGTCCGGTCGGGCCAGCGCGTCGATCGCCACACCACCCAGCCCTCCGGTACGCCGGGAGCCCAACTCCTCGCCCACCGCGACCGCCCGGATCGCGCCCGTGCGGGCGTCGTGCAGCACCACCAGCTGTTCGCCCTGCGGATGGCCGAAGGTGTCGTAGGAGCGGAAGCCGTACCACTCGCCGACCAGGTGCCCGGCGGTGAGCACCATCCGCCCACCGCCGAGCGGGGCGGCGGCCCGGGGCGGGGCGACCAGCCGCCCCTCGTACGCGGCCAGCAGGGCGCCGCGCATGGCGTCGACCGTGGTGGCGGCGTCCAGCACGGCGGCGACCTCGGGGTCGGCGTAGAGCAGGGTCATGACGGCCATACTGCAAGTTGAAGTGAGGTGCAGGTCAACGCGAGGTGGTGGGGGTCACCGCGTCGTCGGCGGACCGCTCCGCCGGACCGTACCGTCACCGGCGGGAGGCGGTGCTAGCGTCGATGCCGGTGGCCCGGTTCGCCCGCGGCCGCTCCGGACGAGTGGTGGGCGTACCCGGTCAGGCCAAGACGCCCCGCGTGACGTGCAGTTTCCACTCGTCCCGGCGCGAGAGCCGGGCGCTTTCCGTGAGGTGAACGATGGCCTGGCTGGTACTGGTGATCTCGGGACTGCTGGAGGCGGCCTGGGCCATCGCCCTGGACCGCAGCGCCGGCTTCAGCCGGCTGATCCCGACGCTGGTGTTCGCGGTGACCCTGGTGCTCAGCATGGGCGGGCTGGCGTACGCGCTGCGGGACATCCCGGTCGGCACCGGGTACGCCGTCTGGGTCGGCATCGGCGCGGTCGGCACCGCCCTGGTCGGAATGCTGGCGCTCGGCGAGTCGGCGAGCCTGCCCCGGATCCTGTGCCTGGTGCTGGTGGTGGCCGGAGTCGTCGGCCTGAAGATCTTCCACTGATCTTCGGCGTGCTCGGCGTGATCGCCGGCATCGTCGGTGCGCTACTCGGCGACAAGCCGCTGGGCTGGCACGCCGCCGCTGCCAGCGTCGTCGCGGCGGTGATCAGCATGGTGATCTTCTCCGGGCTGATCAACAACTGACCACTTCTTCCGCCACGGGCCCGCCGGACACCGGCGGCCCGTCGCGTTGCCCGGTCAGTCCACGTCGCCGCGCAGGCCGGCGAGGACCTCCTCCAGCTCGTCCGGCTTGATCAGCACGTCGCGGGCCTTGGAACCCTCCGAGGGCCCGACCACACCGCGGGTCTCCATCAGGTCCATCAGCCGGCCCGCCTTGGCGAAGCCGACCCGCAGCTTGCGCTGGAGCATCGAGGTGGAGCCGAACTGCGAGGTGACCACCAGCTCGACGGCCTGCGTCAGCAGGTCGAGGTCGTCGCCGATGTCCTCGTCGATCTTCTTCTTAGTGTCCTGCGCGGGGGTCAACACGTCCTTGCGGAACTCCGGCTCGCGCTGGTCCTTGCAGAACTTCACCACGTCGGCGATCTCGCGCTCGGTGACCCAGGCGCCCTGGATCCGCACCGGCTTGGAGGCGCCCATCGGCAGGAAGAGCCCGTCACCGCGGCCGAGCAGCTTCTCCGCGCCCGGCTGGTCGAGGATGACCCGCGAGTCGGCCAGCGAGGAGGTGGCGAACGCAAGCCGGGACGGCACGTTCGCCTTGATCAGGCCGGTCACCACGTCGACCGAGGGGCGCTGGGTGGCCAGCACCAGGTGGATGCCCGCCGCCCGTGCCAGCTGGGTGATCCGGACGACCGAGTCCTCCACGTCACGCGGCGCGACCATCATCAGGTCGGCCAGCTCGTCCACGATCACCAGCAGGTACGGGTACGGGCGCATCTCCCGTTCGCTGCCCGGCGGCGCCTTGATCTCGCCGTTGCGGACCTTGCGGTTGAAGTCGTCGATGTGCCGGACCCCGTTGGCGGCGAGGTCGTCGTAGCGCATGTCCATCTCACGGACAACCCAGTCCAGCGAGTCGGCCGCCTTCTTCGCGTTGGTCACGATGGGCGTGACCAGGTGCGGGATGCCCTCGTAGCCGGTCATCTCGACCCGCTTCGGGTCGATCAGCAGCAGCCGCACCTCGTCCGGGGTGGCCCGGGTGAGGATGGACACCAGTAGAGTGTTGAGGCACGACGACTTGCCGGCGCCGGTCGCGCCGGCGATGAGGATGTGCGGCATCTTCGCGAGGTTGGCCACCACGTAGCCGCCCTCGATGTCCTTGCCGAGCGCCACCACCATCGGGTGGTGGTCGCTGGTCGCCGCCCGCGAACGCAGCACGTCGCCGAGCGCCACGTTCTCCGGGTCGGCGTTCGGGATCTCCACGCCGACCGCGCTCTTGCCCGGGATCGGACTGAGGATCCGCACGTCCGGCGACTTCACCGCGTACGCGATGTTGCGGGAGAGCTGGGTGATCCGTTCGACCTTGACGCCGTGCCCCAGCTCCACTTCGTACCGGGTGACCGTCGGACCCCGGGTGAACCCGGTGACCGCGGCGTCCACGTCGAACTGGTCGAACACCCCGGTCAGCGCGGCGATCACCTCGTCGTTGGCCTTGCTGCGGGTCTTCGCGGCGGCGCCGGCGCTGAGCATGTTGGCCGGCGGCAGGGTGTAGTCGCCGGCCAGCCCGGTCAACGCGAGCTGCTCGGCCCGGGTCGGCGCGGGCGAGTGCTCCGGCGGCTCGGCCGGCTTGCGGCTGGCCGGCACCTTCGGCGGCGCCTTGCGCGGGAGCACCATCGTCTCCTGGAGGTCGGCGCCGTCCAGGTCGTCGAAGTCGTCCGGGTCCACCGGCGGCGGCATCCGCTTCGCCGGCCGCTTGCGCGCCGGCCGGAGGACCGTCTCGTCCGTCTCCTCCTCGGTGGCGTCCGGCGAGGTCGCCAGGCCGCCGGCGAGCAGGCCCAACCGCTCGGGGATCTTGTTGATCGGCGTCGCGGTGACCACGAGCAGGCCGAAGAGGAGCAGCAGGATCAGCAGCGGCACCGCGACCCACGCGGTGACCGCGCGCTCCAGCAGGCCGCCGACGCCGGCGCCGACCAGGCCGCCGGCGAAGTCTCGCTGCACCGGGTCGACCGGGTCCTGACCGATCTGGAGCAGCGCGGCGGTCGACACGAGCAGTGAGCCCCAGCCGATCAGGCCCCGGCCCCGGTGCGCCGGATCGGCCGGCTGGCGCATCAACCGCCAGGCGCCGATCATCAGCAGCACCGGCACGACCACGGAGATCGCGCCCAGGAAGAGTCGCACGGTGTCGGCCAGCCGCGCGCCGACCGGGCCCGCCCCGGAGAGCCAGAGCGCGACGGCGCTGAGCAGGGCGAGGCCGAACAGCAGCAGCCCGGCGCCGTCGCGGCGGTGTTCGGGGTCGAGGTCGCGGGCGGAGGCGGCCTGCCGGCCGGCGGCCCGCACCGCCCAGCCCATCCCGTGCGCCAGCCCCATCCACAGTGCACCGACCGCGCGGCCCACGTAGACGGCCGGGCCCGGCCGGGCGGCCGCCGTGCGGCGCCGAACCGGCGCCCGGGTCTTCTTCGCCGGTTGACGGGCACGACTGTTGGTGCCACCGCGCGGCGACGCGCCGCGTCGCCGGCTCGCCTGAGAGGTACGGCCCGCCATAGAGTCACGGTAACGGCGGGACCCGGCAGATCGCCGCTTTTCCGGGTCGTGTCCGCGCGTCGCAGCACGGACCGCGCCGCCGGCCGTGATATCCGCCTCAGGAGGGATGCCCGATGGCGTCGCCGGGATTCGAGGACGGTCCGGACGATCCGCTGGCCGGGCACCCCGACGCGTTGCGTCCGCTGACCGGCGAACTGGTCGCGGCGGTGCTCGCCGCGCGCGGCCGGCCGGTGGGTCGAGCCGTCAACGGCGACCTGGTGGGCCGCTTCGACGACAACCTGATCTGGTTCCTGCGCCTCGGCGGGGACGACGAGCTGCTCCAGGTCCGCACGCTGGTCGCGCCGACCTTCCCCATCGAGCAGGTGCCCGCGCTGTACGCCTTCTGCAACTCGTGGAACCACGACCGGCTCTGGCCGAAGGCGTTCGTGCACGTCGACGACGACGGCCGGGCCCGCGTCTGCGGTGAGGTGATCACCGATCTGGAGCGCGGGGTGACCCCGCACCAGCTGGACCAGTTGCTCGACTGTGGCATCTCGGCCGGCTGCCAGCTCGCCGTGGCGGTCGGCCGGTTGCCCGGAGCGGTGCCGGCATGACCGGCCGGGAGGAGTCCACGAGCAGCCGGACCGACGATCCCGGCGCTCCGGGCACCGACCGGGTCGCCGTCCGTCGCGTTCCGGCGCTGGTGACCGCGCTCACCGATGCTTGGGACCTGCCCGACGGGCCGGGCCGGCTGCTGGCCCTGGAACGGCTCGCCGAGCGGGCGGACGCGGCCGGGGACGCGCGGACGGCGGTGGAGGCCCGCTTCGCGCTGATCGAGGCGTACCTGCTGCACGGGGAGCGGTGGCGGCTGGTCGAGCCGGTACGGCGCTCCCGGGCCGCCGCCGACCGGTGGCCCGAGCTGCTCAGCGACGCCGAAGCCGGTCTGCTGCTGCGCTACCAGCGGTACGCGGTGGAGGCGCTGCTCGGCACCCCCCGGGTCGGGCTGGACCAGACCCGGTCCCTCCTGGACGACCTGGCCCGCCGGGTCGACGCGGACGGGTCCGACGCCCCGACCGTCGCGGAGCTGCGCTGCCGGATCGCCGACCACCTCGGCGACGAGCCCACCGCCCGCCACTGGTACCAGCGGTGGGCGGGGACGCGTCCCGGGCCGACCGGCGGTTGCCCGGGCTGCGCCCCGGCCCGACGCGCGGAGCTGCTCGCCGGCTGGGGCGAGTGGCCAGCCGCGCTCGCCGAGCTGCGGCAGGGCGCCAGCGAGCCGGAGGACTGCACCGACCAGCCCGAGCGGGCGCTGGTCGCGGAGCTGCTGCCCGCCCTCCGTGCCGGCGAGCCGGAGCGAGCGGCGGCGGCACACGTGCGGGCGTACCGGCGGCACCGGCACGAACGTGGGGCCTTTCCGCACCTCGCGGCGCACCTGCGGTTCTGCGCGCTGGGCGGGCAACCGGAACGCGGGCTGGAGATCCTCGCCGAGCAGCTGCCCCGGTTGGACCGTCCCACCGACGACCTCGCCGCGATGGAGTTCGCCGCCGCCGGGGCGCTGGTCTGCGGGCTGGCTGTCGAGGCCGGCCTGGGCGGGCGGTCGGTGCGCCGCCCCGCGTACGGCGACCGGCCGGCCACCGAGCCGGACGTGGCCACGCTCGGCGCGCTGCTGGTCGGGATCGCCGGCGAACTGGCCGGCAGCTTCGACGCCCGCAACGGCACCGGCCACCACTCCGGCCGGATCGCCGCCTGGCTGGCCGAGCGCCCGGTCGCGGAACCGGTGCCGCTGCCCGCCGACGAGCCCGTTGAGGAGTCCGGTGAGGAGTCCGGTGACGCCACCGTGACCGGGGACGAACCGAACGGTGACGGGCCGGTCGAGGGTGAGCTGGTGGCGCTGACCCTCGACGTGATCACGGCGGCGTTGGACCGGCGCGGCGACCGGTACCTGGTGGACGAGGGCGGCACGGTGGTCGGCCGATGGGGTGCCGCGGTGATCCAGTTCCGTCGGGCCGGCGAGCGGGGCGAGGTGCTGCACACCCGGGCGATGGCCGTCCGCCGGCTGCCGGTGGCGCGGCGCGCCGAGGCGTACGCCTTCTGCAACGCGTGGAACCACGACCGGCTGCTGCCCAAGGCGTACGCGCACGATCTCGGCGAGGAGCTGGTGCTGGCCGGCGACGTGGCCACCGACCTGGCGCACGGGGTGGCCCCGGCGCAGTTACTGGTGCTGGTGGACGCCGCCATCGCCACCGGCGTCGCGTACGCCGAGGCGGTGGCCGCGCTCCCCTGACCGAAAGCGACGCCCGCCGGCACACGAGGTGCGGGCGGGCGTCGCGACGCGCGGTGTCAGACCTCGACGACGGTGGGCACGATCATCGGCCGACGACGGTACGCGTCGTTGACCCACCGCCCCACGGTCCGCCGGACGATCTGCTGGAGCTGGTGCGGGTCGGTGATGCCGTCCGCGGCCGCCCGGTTGAGCGCCTCGGTGACCAGCGGGATCACCGGGTTGAAGGCCTCCGGGTCCTCGGAGAAGCCCTTCGCGGACAGGGTCGGGCCGGCGACCACCTTGCCGGTGACCGAGTCGACGACCACTGTGGTGGCGATGAAGCCGCCGTCGCCGAGGATCCGCCGCTCGGTCAGCAGGGACTCGCTGACGTCGCCGACCGCGAGGCCGTCGACGTAGACGTACCGGCTCTTCACGTGCCCCACCAGGCTGGCCCGGCCCTCGACGAGGTCGACCACGTCGCCGTCCTCGCAGAGCACCACCCGGTCGGCGGCCACCCCGGACTCGACGCCGAGACGGGCGTGCGCACGCAGGTGGCGCCACTCGCCGTGCACCGGCATCAGGTTGCTGGGTCGGACCACGTTGAGCAGGTAGAGCAGCTCACCGGCCGGGGCGTGCCCGGAGACGTGCACCTTGGCCACGTCCTTGTGCACGACCACCGCGCCGGCGCGGGCCAACCGGTTGATCACCCGGTAGACCGAGGTCTCGTTGCCCGGCACCAGCGAGGAGGCCAGCACGACGGTGTCGCCGGGGGCGATGGTGATGTGCCGGTGGTCGCCGCTGGCCATCCGGCCCAGCGCGCTCATCGGCTCGCCCTGCGACCCGGTGGACATCAGCACGATCTGCTCGGGCGGCAGCGTGGTCGCCTCTTCGATCCCGATGACCAGGCCGGCCGGGATGTTGAGCAGGCCGAGGTCCCGCGCGATGCCCATGTTGCGGACCATCGACCGGCCGATCAGCGCCACCTTGCGGCCGTGCTCCGCGGCGGAGTCGAAGACCTGCTGCACCCGGTGCACGTGCGAGGCGAACGAGGCCACGATGATCCGGCCCTTCGCCTTCGCGAAGATCGAGTCGAGCACCGGCCCGATCTCCCGCTCCGGGGTGACGAAGCCGGGGATCTCCGCGTTGGTGGAGTCGGACAGCAGCAGGTCGACGCCCTCGGCGCCGAGCCGGGCGAAACCGGCCAGGTCGGTGATCCGGCCGTCCAGCGGGAGCTGGTCCATCTTGAAGTCGCCGGTGTGCAGCACCAGGCCGGCCGGGGTGCGGATGGCCACGGCCAGGGCGTCCGGGATGGAGTGGTTGACCGCGAAGAACTCGCACTCGAACGGGCCGAGTCGCTCCCGGCCGCCCTCCCGCACGGTCAGCGTGTACGGCTGAATCCGCCGCTCGGCCAGCTTCGCCTCGACCAGGGCGAGGGTGAACTGCGAACCGACCAGCGGGATGTCCGGCTTGTGGGCGAGCAGGTAGGGCACCGCGCCGATGTGGTCCTCGTGGCCGTGGGTCAGCACGATCGCCTGGACGTCGGCCAGTCGGTCCAGGATCGGGCCGAAGTCGGGCAGGATCAGGTCCACGCCCGGCTGCTCGACGTCGGGGAAGAGCACCCCGCAGTCGACGATCAGCAACTTGCCGTCGTATTCGAAGACGGTCATGTTCCGACCGATGGCGCCGAGCCCGCCGAGCGGGATGATCCGCAGGCCACCTTCCGGCAGCGGCGGGGGCAGTTCCGCCTCGATGTGCGCCTCGGTCACGCGTTCACCTCATTCTGCGACGCCATCACTCGGCGCCCATCGTGTCGTTCGGTCATTCGGGCAGCTCCAGGCCCGCTGCCGCGAAGTCCGCGCGCAGCTGGGCGATCTCGTCGTCGGTGGCGTCCACCAGCGGGGGTCGCACCGGGCCGGCCGGCAGGCCGAGCGAGGCCAGGCCCGCCTTCACCAGGATGGTGCCCTGGGTGCGGAAGATGCCGGTGAACAGCGGCAGCAGCCGCCGGTGCAGGGCCAGCGCGGCCGGCATGTCCCCCGCGTCGTACGCCTCGATCATCTGTGCGGTCAGCGCCCCGGTGAAGTGCGTGGAGGTGCCGACCAGGCCAACGCTGCCGACGGCCAGCGCCGGCAGGGTGAGCGCGTCCTCGCCGCTGTAGAAGGCGAGGCCCGTCCGGCTGGTCACCCAGCTGGTGGCGGTCAGGTCACCCTTGGCGTCCTTGACCGCGACGATCCGGCCGTGCTCGGCGAGCCGGACCAGCGTCTCGGTCTCGATCGGCACGCCGGAGCGGTGCGGGATGTCGTACAGCATCACCGGCAGGCCGGTCGCGTCGGCCACCGCCGTGAAGTGCCGCAGCAGACCGCTCTGCGGCGGCTTGTTGTAGTACGGGGTGACCACCAGCAGGCCGTGCGCACCCGCCTTCTCGGCGGCGGCGGCCAGCTCGATGGTGTGCCGGGTGTCGTTGGTGCCGACCCCGGCGACCACCTTGGCGCGGTCACCGACGGCCTCCGCCACGGCCCGGATCAGGCGCTCCTTCTCCGCGTCGGTGGTCGTCGGCGACTCACCGGTGGTGCCGTTGACCACCAGCGCGTCGTTGCCCTGCTCGTCGACCAGGTGGCTCGCCAGGCGGGCGGCGCCGTCGAGGTCGAGCGAGCCGTCGGGAGTGAACGGGCTCACCATGGCCGTGAGCAGCCGCCCGAAGGGGCGGGACACCGGTCGGGTGGCGGCGTCAGGGTGGTCGTGCGTCATACCCTCCAACCTAGCGGACGACCAGCCGGGGCCCGCCGGGGAAGGCCTCAGGACGCCTCGTGCGGGCTGGCCGCCACCTCGGTGCCGTCCGGCAGGGTGGAGATCACGAAGTCGGCGAACACGTTCGGGGCGACCCCCTGCAACTGGCGCAGGCACTCCACGGCCAGCTCACGGATCTCGACGTCGGCCTGCTCGGTGGCCCGCATCGCGATGAAGTGCCGCCACGCCCGGTAGTTGCCGGTGACCACGATCCGGGTCTCGGTGGCGTTGGGCAGCACCGCGCGGGCCGCCTGCCGGGCCTGCTTGCGGCGCAGCGTCGGGTTCGGCTCGTCGGAGAAGCGCTGCTCCAGCCCCTCCAGCAGCTCGTTGTACGCGCGCACGCTCGCCTCGGCGGCCTCCACGAAGCGCTTGTGCAGCTCCGGGTCGTCGGCGATCACCGTCGGTTCGACCATGGCCGCGTCCCGCTCCGGGACGTACCGCTGGGAGAGCTGCGAGTACGAGAAGTGCCGGTGCCGGATCAGCTCATGGGTGAAGGAGCGGGACACCCCGGTGAAGTAGAAGGTGACCGAGCCGTGCTCCAGCACCGAGAGGTGCCCGACCTCGAGGATGTGCGCCAGGTAGCCGGCGTTGGTGGCGGTCGCCGGGTTCGGCTTCTTCCACGACTGGTAGCAGGCCCGGCCGGCGAACTCGGCGAGCGCCTGGCCACCGTCCGCGTCGGTCGACCACGGCACGTCGTCCGGGGCCGCGAACTGGGTCCACGCGATCAACTTGACCTGGGGCTGCACCATCTCCGGCATGCCTGGGACTGTAGTGGCGCAGCCCCTCCCGGCCCAACTCAGGCGCGCCCCTTGCAATGTCGATCACTCAGGCAGCGTCGGAGCCGACGACGCCTCTGGTCGTGGGCGGGTCCGCCCATCGTCTTAGGGGGCCGGCGGACGGGGCGGAGGGTCAGACGTAGAGCGAGGTGAACGGCGCCCAGGGCAGGTTGCGCAGCACCGAGAAGGCAAGCCACGCCGCCAGGAAGCCGCCGATGACCTTGGAGCTGATCCGCAGCTCGGGCAGCCGCCAGCCGAACGCCTGGTTGCCCGCCCAGGCCACGAAGAGGTACGCCAGGAACGGCAGCGCGAAGACGAACAGGAAGTGGTGCCGGGCGGCGGCGGGCAGGTCGGCGTGCAGCACGTACCAGAGCGCGCGGGTGCCGCCGCAGCCTGGACAGTCGAGCCCGGTGGTCAGCTTGAGCAGGCAGGTCGGAGTGGCGTCCGGAGCGGCGTGGGTCGGGTCGCTGAGCAGCGTGTAACCCATGCCGGCGGCGACGCAGCCGACCGCGGCCAGCGGCACCGCCCACCGTGGCGAACGCTCGTAGAGCCGCAGCACGAAGCGGGTGAGCCGGTCCGGTTCGGGGACCGGGTAGCCGCCCGGCGGGCTCGTCGGCCAGCCCTGCGGACCGGTGCCGGCAGCACCGGCCGCCGGGTCGGCGGTGACCGTCGGGGTCGACGCGCCCGGATGGGCGTCCGGCCACGGGTCGACCGCACCGGGCGCGGGCTGCGGCTGGTCGGCCGGTCCGGGAGCGCTCGTCACGCGCTCACGGTACACCGGACACGCCGGCCAACGCGGCGGTGAGCGGACCGGCCAGGTCGCCGGCCGCAGGCGGCGCCACCGCGTCCAGCCCGAGCCAGCCGGCGAGCCGGTACAGCTCGGCGGCGAGCGCCACCGCGGTCTCCCCCGGGTCGGCGCCCGGCTCGACCCACGCGGCCGGGACCAGCAGCACCCCGGCCCTGCGGTCGGCCTTCAGGTCGACCCGGGCGGTGAACCGGTCGCCCTGGAGGAAGGGCAGCACGTAGTAGCCGTACACCCGCTGCGGCGCCGGGACGTAGATCTCGATCCGGTAGGTGAGGTCGAAGAGCCGCTCGGTGCGGCCACGTTCCCAGATCAGCGGGTCGAACGGGCTGACCAGCGTGTTGCCCCGGACCCAGCGCGGCAGCCGGGCGCTCGCGTGCAGCCAGGCCGGCTGGCGCCAGCCCGGCACGGTGACCGGCACCAGCTCACCGGCCTCGGCCAGCTCCGCGACGGCCTGGCGGGCGCCGGCCAGCGGCAGCCGGAAGTAGTCGCGCAGCTCCGGCTCGGCGGCCACGCCGAGCGACCGCGCGGCGAGAGCCACCAGGGTGCGGTACGCCTCGGCGTCGGTCGGGGTCGGCGCCGACAGCACGGCGGCGGGCAGCACCCGCTCGGGCAGGTCGTAGCGGCGGGCGAAGGAGGTGGTGCGTTCCGCGGCGGCCACCTCGCCGGCCCAGAACAGGTATTCCAACGCGCGCTTCACCGCCGACCAGTTCCACCCCCAGTTGCCGGTCTCCCGGGGCGCGTCGTGCTCGATCTCGGCGGCGGTCAACGGACCACCGGCGGCCACCTCGTCGCGCACCCAGGCGACCAGCTCCGGCTGCTCCTGGGCGATCCGTCGCATGCCACCCCAGGACTCGCTGTGCGCGCGGGCCATCCGCCAGCGCAGCATCGGGTGCAGCCCGACCGGGACCAGCGACGCCTCGTGCCCCCAGTATTCGAACAGCTCCCGTGGGCGGCGGTAGGCGGCCTGGTCGAGCAGCGTGGTCGGGTACGGCCCGAGCCGGCTGTAGAGCGGCAGGTAGTGCGCGCGTTGCAGCACGTTGACCGAATCCATCTGGATCAGCCCGACCCGGTCGAGCACCCGGCGCAGGTGCCGACGGGTGGGCAGCCCGGTCGGCGCCGGGTCGGCGAAGCCCTGGGCGGCGAGCGCCACCCGCCGGGCCTGGGCGAGCGAGAGTGATTCCGGTGCGGCCATCGTCGGCGACCTTAAATCATCGGTACGACGCCGGTGCGGGAAGCTGGACTCGGACCGTCACCGGGGCATAGAACGGTGCAATGCTGACCATCCGCCGGGAGGAGCCGGACGACGCCGAGGCGGTCGCCCGGGTGCACGTGCACGGCTGGCAGTCGGGCTACGCGGGCATCATGCCGGACGAGGTGCTCGGACGGCTCAACGTGCTGGCCTGGGCGCAGCGCCGCCGCGACGTCGGCACCGCCGATCCCGAGCATCCGTTCACCACCCTGCTCGGCGAGGTGGACGGGCTGGTGGTCGGCTTCACCACCTTCGGGCCGTACCGCCGCAACCAGGACCGCGACGACCTGGACCCGGCGGTCGGCGAGGTGCTGGCGCTCTACGTGGAGCCGGCGTGCTGGGGCGACGGCACCGCCACCGCGCTGCTGGCCGCCGCCCGGGCCGGGCTCATCGAGCGGGGCTGGACCGGCTACCGGCTGTGGGTGCTGGCGGAGAACCGGCGGGCCCGCCGGTTCTGCGAGCGGGCCGGGTTGTCACCGGACGGTGAACGGTCGACCTACCAGGTGCCGCTCGCCGGTGGGTGCCCGCCGGTCGGACTGGTCGAGCTGCGGTACACCGGGAGCCTCGACGACTGACCCCCTCGGCGTCAGCCACCGGCGGATCGGCAGGAAGGCCAGCAGCGCCAGGCTGATCCAGACGTAGGCGTTGCTCCCCACGAAGCCGTCGACGCCGGTGAAGTCCTTCTCCCAGAACCAGACGGTCCGGCTGATCAGCAACACGTACCCGACGGTCGCCGCGGCCAGCAGGACCCACCGCCGGTAACCGGACGGCGCGGCCATCGCGTTGTCGACCAGCAGGATCAGCGCGGGCAGCAGCCAGACCAGGTGATGCACCCAGGTGACCGGGCTGACCAGACACATCACCGCACCGGTCAGCGCCAGGCCGGTCGCCTCGTCGCCCACCGCGACGGCCGCCCGGGACCGCCAGGCCCAGAGCGCCAGGGTGCCGAGCACCAGCAGCAGCCAGAGCAGGGTGCTCGGGTGCTCCGGGTCGAGCCGGGCCACCACCCCGCGCAGCGACTGGTTGGAGACGAACGCCAACTCGCCCACCCGACCGGTGTTCCACAGCGCCTCGGTCCAGAACTCGCGGGAGGCGTCCGGAAAGAGCGCGCCGGCCAGCAGCGACACCCCGGCGGCGGCGCCGCTGGCGGTGAGCGCCGCCCGCCATCGCCCCGTCACCAGCAGGTAGACGATGAAGATGCCCGGGGTCAGCTTGATCGCGGTCGCCAACCCGATGCCCACCCCGGCCCACCGGTTGCCGGAGGGCAGCAGCCGCAGCAGGTCCACGGCGACCAGGAAGAGCAGCAATGTGTTGACCTGACCGAAGTTGACCGTCTCCCGCATCGGCTCGAACGCGGCGGCCAGGCAGAGCGCCACAGCGAGGGCGAACCACCGGGTCCAGCCGGCCCGACGGGCGATCGGGTCGACCAGCCACCAGATCAGCACCGTGGTGGTGACCACGCTGGCGAGGACGCTCACCACGATCGCGGCCGTCCACGGCAGGTACGCCATCGGCAGCATGACCAGCGCGGCGAACGGCGGATAGGTGAAGCCGTACTGGGTGCCCGGCTTGAGATAGTCGTAGATCTCGCCGCCGTCGTGCACCCACCAGGTCAACGCGCCGTAGTAGACCTTCAGGTCGAAGAAGCCGTGCCGGACGGCCGCGACGGCGAGGAACGCGGTGACCACCGCGGCGAGCGCCACCACCCCGACGACCTGCGCGGCCGTCCTGTTGGCACCCTGCGCCACCGTCGCCTCCCTGGCCCTGCGTAGGCTTCCGTCCCATGGCTCTCGGGTACGTCCGCCCGGCGCGTCCCGAGGACGCCGGCGAGATCGCACGCATTCAGCTCGCGACCTGGCGGGTCGCGTACCGCCGGATCCTGCCTCGGCACGTGCTCGACAACCTGGACGAGGCGTTCCTCGCCCGGCGATGGAGCGCCGCGGTGCAGGAGCCGCCCTCGGGCGCGCACCGGGTGCTGGTCGCCGTCGAACAGGCCGAGCAATCGTATCTGGTGGGGTTCGCCGCCTCCGGCCCGGCCGACGCCGAGGCCCTCGCTCCGGGCGAGCCGGCCGAGGCGCTCGGCCCGGACGTGGCCGCGGTGACCGACCTGCTGGTCGAGCCCCGCTGGGGTCGGCGTGGGCACGGCAGCCGGCTGCTCGCCGCCGCCGTCGACCTGTGGCGGGAGGACGGGCTGAGCCGGGCGGTGGCCTGGGCGTTCGAGGGCGACGAGGCGACCCGCAAGTTCCTCACCAGCACCGGCTGGGAGCCCGACGGCGCGGCCCGCGCGCTGGACGTCGACGACATGCTGGTGCCGCAGGTGCGCCTGCACGTGGCCGTCCCGGCTGAGAAGGTGCCGGCGGACGACCAGCCCGGCGACTGACGCGCGATCCGGCCGGGGTGGGGCGGCGCGTCCGGGCCGTCACGCGTGCCGATGTCGCAGGGGTCGCCTACGGTCGGCGTCATGAGCGCAGCGACCGCGCCGGTGACGGCGCCGACCGCGGACGGCCGGCTGGAGGAGTTCCGGGTCGAGCTGACCGGCTACTGCTACCGGATGCTCGGCTCGCTGTACGACGCCGAGGACGCCGTGCAGGAGACGCTGCTGCGGGCCTGGCGCGGGTGGGACGGCTTCGACGGCCGGTCCAGCCCGCGCACCTGGCTCTACCGGATCGCCACCAACGTCTGCCTCGATCTGCTGCGCGGTCGCCGACGCCGGGCCCTGCCGATGGACCTCGGCGATCCCTCGTCCCCGGTGGCCACGGCGCTCGGCGATCCCGAGGCCGGCTGGGTGGAGCCCGCTCCGGACGCGGCGGTGCTGCCGGCGGCGGCCGATCCCGCCGAGCTGACGGTCGTTCGGGAGTCGGTCCGATTGGCGTTCGTCGCCGCGCTCCAGCACCTGCCGGCCCGGCAGCGCGCGGTGCTGATCCTGCGGGACGTGCTGCGGTGGCGGGCCGAGGAGGTCGCCGGCCTGCTCGACACCACCGTGCCGGCGGTCAACAGCGCGCTGCAACGAGCCCGGGCCACGCTGGCCGACCGGGTCGGTGACGCTCCGGGCCGGCCGCTGGATCGGGCGCACCGCGACCTGCTCGACCGCTACGTGCGGGTCTTCGAGCGCTACGACATCGACGCCCTGGTGGGCCTGCTGCGCGCCGACGCCGTCCAGAGCATGCCGCCCTACCGGATGTGGCTGCGCGGCGCGGACGACATCGGCCGCTGGCTGGTGGGGCCGGGCGCCGGCTGCCGCGGTTCCCGGCTCATCCGGGTGGCGGCGAACGGCGGTCCGGCCCTGGCCCAGTACCGGCGCGACCCGGCGGGCGGGCACCGGCCGTTCTCGATCCAGCTTTTCGAGGTCGTCGACGGCCGGATCGCCCGCCTCACCCACTACCTCGACCCGGGGCTCTTCCCACGCTTCGGCCTGCCCGACCACCTCGATCCCTGATCATGGGCCGGTCGGGCGATGAGTTCCGGCCGACGACGACGTCCACCCCTCGTACGCCGACAACGAGGAGATCACCGTGTTCACAGACACCAAGGCGTTCAGCGGGTTCTCGGTGGACGACACCGGCCGCGCCGAACGGTTCTACGGCGAGACGCTCGGCCTGCGGGTCACCCGGGACGACGCGATGGGCGGGTTGCTGACCCTGCACATCGCCGGGGACCGGCCCGTCCTGGTCTATCCGAAGGACGACCACACCCCCGCGACCTACACGGTGCTCAACTTCCCGGTCGACGACATCGACCGGGCGGTCGACGAGCTGCTCGCGCGGGGGGTCCACTTCGCCCGCTACGACGGGATGCCACAGGACGAGAAGGGGGTCATGCGCGGCCAGGGGCCGGCCATCGCCTGGTTCACCGACCCGGCCGGCAACATCCTGTCCGTCCTCGAGCAGAGCTGACCGCTGTGGCGGCTCCGTCGTCGGAGCCGCCACACCGGTCGGTCAGCCCTTGTCCGAGCCGTCGTTGGCATCCCGGACGAAGTACCGCTGGAACACCACGAAGATGATCGCGACGGGGATGGTGGCCAGCAGTGCCGCGCCCAACTTGAGCGGATACTGGGTGCCCTTGCCGAGCGAGCCGCTGACCAGGTCGGCCAGCCCACGCGGCAGGGTGAACAGGTCCGGGTCCTGCACCGACACGAGGCTGTGCGGAAACTCGTTCCACGAGCCCTGGAACGACAGGATGGTCAGGGTGATCAGCGCCGGTTTCGCCATCGGCAGCACCACCGACCAGAAGGTGCGGAAGATGCTCGCCCCGTCGATCCGGGCGGCCTCCTCCACGCTCAACGGGATCGACTCGAAGAACTGCTTCATGATGAACACGCCCGCCGCGTCGGCCAGCAGCGGCACCACCAGACCGGCGTAGCTGTTGTAGAGGCCGAGCTGGTTGAGCACCAGGAACTTCGGGATCAGCAGCACCACTCCGGGCACCGCCAGCACCGCGATGACCGCGGCGAACAGCCCGCCGCGTCCCCGGAACCGCAGTCGCGCCAACGCGTACCCGGCGAGCGAGTCGAAGAACACCCGACCGAGGGTGACGAGCACCGTCACCAGCAGCGAGTTGCCCAGCCAGAGCGGGAAATTGGTGCCGGCGAAGATCCGCTCGAAGCCGGCCAACGTGAGCGGGTCCGGGAACGGCGAGAGCGGGTTGGCCGCCGCGTCGGGCTCGGTCTTGAGCGAATTGCCGATCTGGATGACGAACGGGTAGAGGAACACCAGCCCGAAGAAGATCAGCGTCGCGTACCCCAGGAAGCGGGTGGCCAGGGTGCGGGCCGCGCGCTGCTCGCGGCGCGCGGGCGCCGCCGCCGGGCGGTCGGTCAGCACGGCCATCTCAGGACCTCTCCGGTACGCGCCGACGCCGCCAGCCTCGCCGCGGCCGGTCGGTGTCCCGCTCGGCCAGCGCCCGGCGTTGGATCAACGTGAGCACGATGATGATCAGGAACAGCACGAACGAGATCGCCGCGCCCGAGCCGTAGTCGAAGTCCCGGAAGGCGGTCCGGTACGACAGGTAGGCCGGGGTCAGCGTGGTCTTGGCCGGGTCTCCCTGGCTCATCACGTACACCTGGTCGAAGACCTGCCAGGAGCCGATCAGGCCGAGGGTGAGCACCAGGAAGGTGGTCGGCCTGATCAGCGGCAGGGTGACGTGCCGGAACCGCTGCCACCGGGACGCGCCGTCGAGGGTGCTCGCCTCGTCCAGCGCCACCGGCACGTTCTGCAGGCCGGCCAGGAACATCAGCATGAAGGTGCCGGAGGTGGTCCAGATGACCAACGTGATGATCGACATCATCGCCACGCTGGGTCCGGCCAGCCAGTCCCACCAGCTCAGCCCCAACGGCCCGCCGTCGGCCAGCGCCGCCGGCGGCGAGTCGACGCCGACCACGCCGAACAGCAGGTGCAGCACGCCCCGCGAGTCGGCGAACCACTCCGGTCCGTCGATGCCCAGGACGCTTAGCAGCGCGTTGACCGCGCCGGAGTTGGCGAACAGGAACAGGAACACCACGCTGATCGCGACCGAGCTGGTGACCGAGGGGAAGTAGAAGGCGCTGCGGAAGAAGCTCTTGCCCTTGAGCATCCGGTTGTTGACGACCAGCGCCAGGCCGAGCGCGAGCGCGGTCTGCGCCGGCACCACGATCGCCACGTAGTAGATGTTGTTGCGGATGCTGGTCATGAAGTCGCGGCGGGCCAGCCCGTCCTCGGTGAACAACTGGGTGTAGTTGTGCCCGCCGACGAACGGCACGTCGCCGGTGAACGGGCTGCCCTGGCCGTTCCAGTCGGTCAGGCTGACCCAGAACGCCATCAGGATCGGCAGCAGCAGGAACAGCCCCAGAATGACGATCACCGGCGCGACGAAGAGCCATCCGGCGACGTTCTCGTTGCTGCGGATGCCGCCCCGGCGCCGGCGCGGGCCTCCCCCGGACGCGGTCGCCACGGCGTTCAGTGCTTCGGTTGCCATCTCCCCTCCCTCCCTCACTCGGGCCGACGACGAGGCGGGGGCCCGACACCGGGCCCCCGCTGCCGGCTCAGCTGGCGCCGAGCGCCGCCTTCGCGTTCTTGTCGAAGTTCTGCAGCACCGTCTTCGGGTCACCGTTGGCCAGACCCTGGAGGCTGGTGTCCAGGTCGACGAGGACGCTGTCCATCTTCGGGGCGTTCACCGGGCCCTGGGCGTACGCGACACCGTCGATGAACGGCTTGTCCGCCGGGAAGGCGCTGGTGTACTGGTCGCGCACCGACTGCCGGGACGGCATCACGCCGAACGCCTTGGCGAAGGCCATCTGCTGCTCACCGCTCGTCATCGCCTCGACGAACTTGATCGCCTGGTCCTTGTACTTGCTCTTCGCCGCGATGCCCCAGCACTGGGTGAAGGAGAGCGTGCCCTGGCCCTTCGCGCCGGCCGGCAGAGGCACGACCTTGTACTTGATGTTCGGGAAGTCGTTCTGGAGGGCGCCCTTGATCCAGTTGCCCTCGATGGTCATCACGGCCTTGCCCTTGCCGAACGCCTCACCGGACCAGCCGGCGTCGAGCTGCTTCGGGTACTTGGCGAGGCCCGTGGTCAGCATGGTCTTGACGTACTGGAGGGCGGCCAGGTTCTCCGGGGTGTCCGCGGTGGCCTGCTTGCCGTCCTTGCTCATCAGCCAGCCACCGTTCTGCACCATGAAGGCGCCGATCCGGTCGCGGGTGTCACCGAGGGCCAGCGGGACCTGACCCTTGGCCTTGATCTTCTGGGCGGTCGCGGTGAGCTGGTCCCAGGTGGTCGGCACGTCGGCGTCGGTCAGCCCCGCCTTGGTCCACAGGTCGGTGTTGATCTGCAGGGCCAGGGTGGAGAAGTCCTTGGGAGCGCAGTACAGCTTGCCGTCGTAGGTGAACGTGGTGCGCAGGCTCTCGTAGAAGTCGCCCGGGTTGCTGACCTTGTCGCCGTACGGCTCCAGGGCGCCGACGCTGGCGTAGTCGGCGAACCGGGCCGCGTCGACGTAGAACACGTCCGGCGGGGTGCCGCCGGCGAGGCCCTGACCGAGCTGCTGGGTGAGGTCCTGCGCCGGGGTGACGGTGGCGGTGTTGCCGGAGCTGCCGGCCCACTTCGCCGCGGCGTCCTGGACGGCCTTGGTCTCCGCCTCGCCCGAGGAGCCGATCAGGATCTGCAGGCTGGCCGGGCCGCTGGACTGGGTGGCGTCGCCGGAGGAGTCGTCGAAGCCACTGCCGCAGGCCGCGGAGCCGAGGAGGGCGACGGCGGCGAGGCCGGCCACCGCCGCCCGGGTGAGGGTTCGAGGTGCCATGGGTTTCTCCTGGTGGGGGAAGGGACTACGCGGTGTGCCGGAGCGCCAGCGCGGGCTGGAGCAGCACGTGGGTGGGGGTCTCGTGGTTGCCGTCGAGCACTCCGGTGAGCAGGTCCACGCACCGGGCGGCGGCCTCGCCGAGCGGTTGGCTGACGCTGGCCAGCCCGACCGCCGCGGCCACCGGCGTGTCGTCGAACCCGATCACCGACACGGGCGGGTCGGTGCCGCGGATCGCCTGGAGAGCGCCGAGGGCGAGCGAGTCGCTGGCGCAGACCACGGCGGTCGGCGCCACGCTCACGAGCAGGTCGCGCATCAGCCGCTCACCCTCGGCAATGCCGTCCTCGGTCTCCCGGTGCAGCCCGGTCGGGTCGACGCCGGCGGCGCGCAGCGCGTCGCGCCAGCCGGCCCGACGGTCGTCGCCGACGCCGGAGCCGAGGGGCCACCCGATGAACGCGATCCGGCGGTGCCCGGAGGCCAGCAGGTGCCGGGTGGCCTGGGCCGTGCCGGCGGCGCCGTCGACGTCCACCCAGGGGTGGGCGTCGAGCGCGTCCCACGGCCGGCCGAAGGTCACGAACGGCACGTCCCGGCCGGCGAGCCAGGCGGTACGCGGGTCGCCGTACTTGGTGCCGACGAGCACGAACGCGTCCAGCTCGTACGTGCCCAGCAGGTCGTCGTAGGTGGCGATCTCCCGCTCGTCGTCGGTGGCGGTGTAGAGCAGCACCCGGTAGCCGGCGGCGTCGGCGGTCTCAGTGAGGCCGTGCAGGAAGCGGTCGAGCACGGAGCCGTTGATGCCGTCGCGGGTCGGCTCGATCCGTGCGGCGATCAGCCGGGACCGGCCGGTGCGCATCTGCCGGGCGGCCTGGTTGGCCCGGTAGCCGAGCGCGCTGATCGCGTCCTGGACCCGCAGCCGGGTCTCCTCCCGCACGATGTGCGGCGCGTTGAGCACGTTGGACACCGTCTGGCGGCTCACTCGGGCGTGCCGGGCCACCGTCGCGATGGTCACCTTTTCGGCCACTTAATCCCTCTCGCCATCTTGAACGATCCAATCTGGATAAGGCAGGATTAGATCGTTCAAGTTTCTGGAATGTTTCGCACTTTGCACCGCCAGGGGCGCGTTGTCAAGACGTCCGTCCCGCACCCTGAGGATCTGGAGCCACACCGTGATCGAACGCCAGCTGCAACCCCTCCTGCACGAGTTGGTGGGGGTGGTCCTCGCCCCGACCAGCGCGCTGGGGGACGCGACCGGGCAGATCCGCCCGACCGGCGTACAGGGCGTCTTCCACGCCGACGCCAGGGTGCTCTCCCGGGCCGAGCTACGGGTCGACGACCGCGAGCTGGAAGGGCTGACCCGCGGCGACGACGGCCCGCACGGCGCCCGCTTCGTGAGCCTGGCGCGCTGGCTCGGCGACCCCGTGCCCGACCCCACCGTCCGGATCGACCGGCTCCGCCGGGCCACCCGCGACGGCCTCACCGAGGAGTTGCTGGTCGTCTCCACCGCCACCGTCCCGGTACGCGCCACCGTCAGCGTCGACCTCGGCTGCGACCTGGCGCCCATCGAGGTGGTCAAGTCCGGCGGCGCCGCGGCGCCACTCGAAGCCAAGACCGGCCAGCCCGGCGTGCTCACCTGGTCGGCGGAGGGAATCACGGTCACCGTCACCGGCGCGGGAGCCGACGTGCTCGCCACCGGAGAACGGATCACCACGCCCCGGCTGGCCTGGCCGATCGAGCTGCCCCCCGGCGGCGAGACGGTGCTGCGCTGGCACCTGACCGTCGAGGATCCGCGCGCCGTGGTCGTCGGCCCGGCCGGCGAGCCGAGCTGGTCCCGACCCGAGGTGACCGCGGACGACCGGCGGCTGGTCCGGTTGCTCGACCGCAGCCTCGACGACCTGCGCGGGCTGCGACTGGCCGAGACCGGCGCACCCCGCGACGTCTTCCTCGGCGCCGGGGTGCCCTGGTTCCTCACCCTGTTCGGCCGGGACAGCCTCTGGGCTGCCCGGATGATGCTGCCGCTCGGCACCGACCTGGCCGCCGGCACCCTGCGGGTGCTCGCCCGGCGACAGGGCGCCCGGGTCGATCCGGCCACCGGCGAGGCCCCCGGCAAGATCCTGCACGAGCTGCGCCGGCACGAGCTCGCCCTGCCCGACAACGGGCTGCGCCTGCCACCGGTCTACTACGGCACCGTCGACGCCACCATGCTCTGGGTCAACCTGCTGCACGACGCCTGGCGCTGGGGCCTGCCGGCGGAGCAGATCGAGCCGCTGCTGCCGCACCTGGAGGCCGCGCTGCGTTGGCTCGGCGAGCACGCCGACCCGGACGGCGACGGTCTCATCGAGTACGTCGACACCACCGGGCACGGGCTGTCCAACCAGGGCTGGAAGGACTCCGGCGATGCCGTCCGGTTCCACGACGGCTCGCTGGCCAGCGCGCCGATCGTGCTGGCCGAGGTGCAGGGGTACGCGCACGAGGCGGCGGTGAACGGCGCCGCGCTGCTGGACGCCTTCGACCGCCCGGGCGGGGACCGCTGGCGGGCACACGCGGCCGCGCTGGCCCGCCGATTCCGGGACAGCTTCTGGGTCGATGGCCGGTACGGGCCGCAGCCCGCGCTCGCCCTGGACCGGGACAAGCGGCCGGTCGACTCGCTGACCAGCAACATCGGTCACCTGCTCGGCACCGGTCTGCTCACCGGCGACGAAGAGGACCAGGTCGCCCGCCTGCTCACCACCGACACGCTGGCCGGTGGTTTCGGGCTGCGGACCATGTCCACCGAGGACGCCGGCTTCAGCCCGCTGTCGTACCACTGCGGTTCGATCTGGACGCACGACACGGCGATCGTGCTGGCCGGGCTGGCCCGGGCCGGGCACCGGGACGCCGCGCTCGGCCTGGCCGAAGGGTTGCTCGCCGCCGCCGAGGCGTTCGACTACCGGCTGCCCGAGCTGTACGGCGGTGACGACCGGTCACTGGTGAACCGCCCGGTGCCGTACCCGGCCTCGTGCCGGCCGCAGGCCTGGGCCGCGGCCAGCGCGGTGGTGCTGCTCCAGGCCGCCACCGGGCTCTACCCCGACGTGCCGGGCGGCACGGTCCAGCTGGCGCCACTGGCCGGAGCCGAGCTCGGCGCGCTCACGGTCAACGGGTTCCGCCTCGCCGGCACCCCGGTGAACGTCGCGGTGGACCGCGCCGGCGCCACCACCATCACCAACCTGCCCACCCAC
>NZ_RCVJ01000126.1 GCF_003667505.1 Micromonospora sp. BL4 | reverse complement strand
CCCCGGCCGCCGTCCCCCGACAGCCGGGATGGCGGAGCCGCGGACTCACACCGGCTGCGGGACCCGCCCCCGGCCACGCCGCCCCCGGCCGGACGGCGTGGGCTCGGGCCGGCCCTCGTCCGGCACCGGCCCCAACTCGTCGTCCGGCTCGTCGTCGTCCGGCTCGTCGTCGTTCGCCCCGGGCGAGATGGACAACTCGTCGTCGTCGGGCTCCGCCGGGCCGTCGGCGTCGCCGCCCAGGGCGCGGCCAGCGCCGTGCGGGGAGTCCTCGTCGAGCGGGTCGGCCGCGGCGAACGGGTCGGTACGAGACGCGCCGAAGTCGGGCAGCTCGAAGTCGTCGTCGAGCGGGCGGTCGTCGGGCAGGACGGGCGTCTGCCCGGCCGGCACCGGCTCGGTGGGCTCGCCGTGCACCCGGCTCTCCGCCTCCGCGTCCTCCGTGGTGCTGGTGGTCATGCTCGGGCGGTTGCGCAGGAAGCGGGCCCGGCCCCGGGACAGGTCGTGGCCGACGGCGACGGCCTCCAGCTCGTAGAGGGTGCGGTGGTTGCCGGCATCGTCGGTCCAGTCGCGGGTGTAGAGCCGGCCGCAGACCACCACCGGGTCGCCGACCATCACCGAGGCGGCCACCCCCTCGGCGAGCTTGCGCCAACAGTTGACGCGGACGCGGAGCGAGTTGCCGTCGACCCAGCGGCCGCTGTCGCGGTCGAGGCGGCGGGCGGTGGAGGCGACCTTGAAGTTGGCCACCAGGGTGTTGCTCTGGGTGGTACGCCGCCACTCGGGCGTCGTCAGCACATTGCCGACAATTGTCACGTAGGTGTCGAACATCGTCCCTCCAGGGGATCGGGGGCCTGCCAGCGCGAGTCGACTCGACACCGAGCCTCGACGCTGCGGACGGCCCTCGCCAGCGCCTCACCCCAGCCTGTGGAAAACGACGCCACCTGTGGACAACGCCCTGATCAGGCCCGGATGTGGTACGGCCGACCCGCCCGGACGGGCGACAGCGGTTTCCGGGCCCGACCGAACTGGGTATGGACTTGATCAAGCACCACCGACAGCTCCACGTCGACGAGAGGTCAGCGCCATGATGATCACCACCATCGACTCCGCAACCGCTTCCGAGGTGCGGCGATGAGCGCCGTGGCGAACCCGGCCACCGTGGCCGAATGCCTGCGGGTGGGCACCGGGTTCTCGCAGGGCGACCGCACCTGGATCGCCGAGCAGTTCGCCACCCTCGACGCCCGGCTGGCCGGCTTCCACGCCGACGCCACCGAGCTGGAGGTGTCGGTGAAGGACCGCGAGGCGCGGGGGCAGAAGGTCACCCTGGAGTGCTGGATCGCCGGCCGGCAGAAGATCGTCACCACCTCCGCCGAGGAGGACCTGCACGCGGCGCTCAACGACGTCCGCGACGACCTGCGCCGGCGGCTCAACGACGCCAAGACCCGCCAGGAGCCCCGGCACAACAAGCACCTGCGCGACGTCAGCCAGCCGCAGGAGCAGGTCGACCCGGAGGCCGACGCGCTGCCCGCCGCCGACCCGAGCCGCGCCGACGCCGAAACCGTCTGACGCGTACTCCCGCACAGCCCCGGCCGGCGCGCACAGCCGGTCGGGGCGGGCCGGTTTCGGGGCTACCGCCGGGTAGCTTGGCGGCGTAGCGTCGCGAACGTGGAACCGGACGTGTTGGGGCCGCCGTACGAGCGGCAGACGATCGACCTGGGCACCGACGACGAGGGCGCGGTCGTCGCGACCCTGGTCCGGCGGCGGGCCGAGCGCCCCACCGGGCGAGCCGTGCTCTACGTGCACGGCTTCGTCGACTACTTCTTCCAGACCCACCTGGCCGACTTCTTCGCCGAGCGGGGCTGGGATTTCTACGCCCTCGACCTGCGCAAGTACGGTCGCAGCCTGCTCCCGCACCAGACCCCGAACTTCTGCCGGGACATCAGCGACTACTTCCCCGAGCTGGACGCCGCCGCCGAGATCATCCGCGCGGACGACGGGCACGACACCCTGCTGGCCATGGGCCACTCCACCGGCGGCCTGATCCTCTCGCTCTGGGCGGACGCCCGCCGCGACACCGGCACCGTCGACGGCCTGGTGCTCAACAGCCCGTTCTTCGACCTGAACGCCCCCTGGGCGGTGCGCCGACCCCTCGCGGCCGCCGTCTCCCGGCTGGGCCGTCGGGCGCCGCACCGCATCGTGCCGTTCGGGCTGGGCACGGTGTACGGCGAGAGCCTGCACGCCGACCACCGGGGCGAGTGGACCTACGACCTGGCGTGGAAGCCGCTGGCCGGGTTCCCCGTCCGGGCCGGCTGGCTGAACGCGATCCGCACCGGCCAGCGCCGGCTGCGCGCCGGGCTGGACATCCAGGTGCCGGTGCTGCTGGCCTGCTCGACCCGCTCGTTCCGAGGCACCAAGTGGAACGACAACGCCACCCTGGCCGACGCCGTGCTGGACGTGGAGCACATGGTCCGGTATGCGCCGCGCCTCGGCCGGCACGTCACCCTGGCCCGCTTCGACGGCGGGCTGCACGACCTCACGCTCTCCGGCCCCGCCGTACGCCGAAAGGTCTTCGACGAGGTCGGCCGCTGGGCGGAGGCGTTCCTCGCCGCCGGCCCCACTGCCCCGTCCGACCCGACCCCAGCCGACCTCGACCCAGCCGCCGCGGACCCGACCGACGAGGCCCGACCGCCGGGGAGTCGGCGGCCGGCGGCCGAGTCGGCAGGTGCACCGACCACCGCTGGCTGAGCCGACGGGACCAAGGCAGCACCGCCCGCCGTCGCGGTGTCCAGCTCAGTCGTCGCCGGGTGTCGCCGGAAGCACGGCGCTGATCCGGTCGAAGGTCGCCACCGGGTGACCGCCGACGCCGGGCAACACCAGGCCCAGGCAGTACAGCGACACGTCCCCGGCGGCATCCGCCTGCACGACGAAGACCGGCGCCCCGACGTACCCCGGTGGCAGCTCGGTGGTGATCCGCACGGTGTCCCCGTCGCGGACCACCCGCTCGATGGCCACTTCCAGCGGCCGCGACCCGTCCTCGCGTACCCCATGGGCCAGCACGAAAGCGGAACCGGCGTCGGCGCCGAGCCGGGCGATCACCTCGGGCCCGGCGGCGATCCCGGCGGGCACCGGCTGCACCCGCCACCGCCAGCCGCCATCGCCGGCGTACCGGTGCAGGCCGCCGGTGGGCAACACCGCGACACCGTCGCCCGGAAAACGGGCCCAACCGGGCCTGATCTCCGCCTCCGCGACGGCCTCCGGTGCGACGCCGGCCGGCTCGGTGACGCTGGCCCGCAGGCCCAACTCGCCACCGGGGCCGCCAACCAGGTCGGCCGCCGTCAGCAGCGACTCCCCCACCGGGTCGTCGGTGCCCTGGAAGAAGAACGCGGTGCCGAAGCGCTGGTCGGTGGCGTCCGACGAGCGGTACGGCAGGATGGCGCGGCCGACGATCTGGCACAGCTCGTAGGCGACGTCGTTCTCGGCGTCGGAGTCCAGCAGC
The DNA here is from genome assembly GCF_003667505.1 of Micromonospora sp. BL4. Lineage (GTDB taxonomy): Bacteria > Actinomycetota > Actinomycetes > Mycobacteriales > Micromonosporaceae > Micromonospora. The sequence goes on along the minus strand of NZ_RCVJ01000126.1, from coordinate 21,272 downwards.
ACCAGCCGAGGGTACGGGCCCGCGCAGGGTCGGTCCGTGGGAACCCGGATGCCGGTCAGCCGGTCTCCGTGAGACCCTGCTCGGCAACGTGGACGCGGGCACCCTTTTCCCCGCCGACCGGCGGGTCGGCGGTACCCTCTGGGCGCGACACCCACGCCGCGCGCCCGTAGCTCAGCGGATAGAGCAGGGGACTTCTAATCCCAAGGCCGCAGGTTCGAATCCTGCCGGGCGCACCTATATCTGCCAGGAAAAACGCCGTTAGCCGCTGATCTTCAGCCCTACCGGCCGCACGAAGATCGACCGTCGGGCCACCGCGTCACCCTTGGCGTTCAGCTCGTACACGTCGAGCCAACACCACCCGTCATAGGTGGTCCAGTCGAGCACCCGGATCACTCGGCACATGATCGGCTTGATGAACTGAACGCTGGCCGCGCGGGTCACATGCACCAGGTCGCCGACCTTCGGTCCCTGCGGGCTCATCGCCAGTCCCAAAGATGCCGGAACCTGCGCCATGCTCTGATCCGATTGCGCGCGGCCTCCGTCATCGGGCAGGAGCTGGTGTCCGTGCACTTCCAGCACCGGGAATGGCGGTGGTAGTCCAGGCAGGACCAAGCCAACTGCACCAGGAACGGCACTTCTCGACGCCGCTCGATCACAGCGGCCTCGCCGCACGGGATGACCGCCACTCGGTGGCGCGGGTCATCAACGGGCCGGTACGCGACCTGATCTGCGTCGGCTCGTTCCAGCTTGGGGAGGGGTGCGGGGCGGCGGGTTCATCAGCGGGCCAGTTCTCGCGGCTGATCGGCATCCGGTGCCGGCCTCGGCAGGTTAGCTCCCCGCCGCAGCGGCACACCCTGCGCCAGCGCGCCCAACTCCAGACGGGCCGGTGCCAGCGGGCCAGCGTCAGAGCCGCAGCTAGCAGGTACTCGTCATATCGGATCCGGTTCATCGGCACTCCCGGCGGTCAGGCCACGGTGAACCGTCAGGGCGGCGGGACCCACGCCGCCCTGACGGGGCCGACCTTCGTTTGCCGAACCAAGGGCAGCCACAGAGCAAGTCACGTCACTATCTGACGTAGGTAAAGCCACGGCGCGTGATCCTCTTGCATCACTTGCTGACGATGGTTGGGCATGGTCAGATGGCAGGGCCGAACCAAGGGAACTGAAGCCATGCCCTCTGCGCCTGCCGAATATCGACGTATTGCCGACGAACTGACCACGAAGATCAAGAGCGGGGAGCTCACGCCGGGGACGAAGCTGCCCAGCACGAGCGAGCTTGCCGACCAGTTCGGCGTCAGCGTGGCCACCGCGTACCGCGCCGTCTCGCTCCTGCACGACCGGGATCTGGTCGTGGGCCAGCCGGGACGAGGTGTCTACGTGGCCGGCAAGGAGTAGCCGGACAGCAGTCGGGGGCCGCCCGCCACCCGGCAGAGGGCTCCGATATCTCCCGTTCGCGGTCAGCCAGTCTGGACACCACTACTGTCGGGTTTGGTCTCGATCTCGCCGCTCCCATCGCCCAGCCTTTCGGAGAGCAGCGGCTCAGATACGTAAGGACAAGGGACTCGGGGCCTGCGCCCGATGGCAGATTGATCGCCACCTCCGTAGATATCGTTGGGGGCGCTCAGTGCACCTGGCCTCATGTGAGATGACATTCAGCCGGCCAGGACGGGCGCTAACAGGTCCAGCAGGGCGTCATGATGGCGTCCGGTGCTGAGCAGGGCACTTCCGTCTCCGGCAAGTAGCGGGCCACCATGAAGGTCGGTCGCCCTTCCGCCAGCTTCTTCAAGAATCAGCGGTAGCGGTGCGAGGTCCTCGTATCCCATTTCAGAACCCGCGATCACCAACGCGTCTACCAGCCCAGTGAGCAAACCGCCGATGCCGCCCAGGTGACCGGTGATGCGCGTATGGCGGTGCAGCGTGAGTAGCACATCAGCGGGCCAGCCAGCCGGATTGACCAGCTCCACCCGGGCGGCGGCCAGGTCAGGGTTGTCCCGCAGCACCGGTACGAGATCCCTGCCATCAGTGCGGACATGGCACCCGCAGCCACGGCCTGCGTAGATCAGTTGGCGGGCCACTGGCTGGTTGATCACGGCAAGGGCCGGACCGTGCTCGTCCTCAAGCGCAAGGTTGCTACCGAAGATGGGGATGCGATGGGCGAAGTACTTGGTGCCATCGATCGGATCGATGACCCACCGCCGGCCGGAGGCGCCTGCCGTCGCACCGGTCTCCTCGCCGTAGATCTCGTCAGCCGGAAACTTTGCCGACAGCTCGCCACGGATCAGCGTCTCGACGGCGAGATCAGCATCTGTGACCTCGGTACCGTCCGCCTTGATCGCCAGCGCGAAATCAGCCGCGAAAAACCTCTCGGCGGCGAGTGTGCCGGCGCGCTCTGAGAGCCCGATCGCGAATTCCAACGTCGTCCGATCGAGCCGGGGCGCATTCACCCGTCCAGACTAGCCACGGCGCTCGTGCAGCTTGATCAAGCAACACCTGACTGGGCCGCCTTAGGCCATCCACGGGCCAGTAACCGTGGCATCGAGCGGTCACGAGCGGGCAGCGGATGCAACCACCAATCCCAAGGCCGCAGGTTTGAATCCTGCCGGGCGCATCCCTGAATGCCGGCGGTAACGACCGGTGGGCGGCCCCGATGTCTGCGGAAGCGCCTACCTCGGCCAAGACGCTGGCGACTGCCCGACGAGGAGATCCGCTCGGCACTGGCCCCGGCGCTCTCCCAATCCGCGGGGTGCGCATGGTCGCTCCGCCCCGTAGTGCCAGACACTTCCCCAGAAACAGCCGACCTTTCCTGGCTGCGAAAGACGTTGACGGAGATCATCTTGCCGACTAGCTTGACCACGCTGTGACATTCAGAGAATTCGGGGGCTTGGATGGGTACACGCAAGCGTTCGACTCGCCGTGGGCTCGTTGCGATGACCGCGTCGCTGCTGCTGGTCGCCATGGGTTCGACGCTGCTGGCGCCGCCCGCGTCCGCGGCCGTCACGGGCTCGGTCAAGACGAAGGCTCCCCTCCAGCCGACGATCAGCTTCCCGAACGGGGACAGCGTGGTCGAGGGCGGCCAGCTCGCCATCAGGTTCGACGCGAACGGTGACACCTCGGTGACCAGCTACCGGTACAGCGTTGGTGACACCAACCTGGGCGGCACGGTCCGGTCGGGGCGTGATGGTGCGGCCACGGTGACGATCGACGCCGGCAACGTGAGCGGTGAGCGTCCGGTGTACGTGGTGGCGGTCGACCGCCGGGGCCGGCTCAGTCCCCTGACGCAGGCATCCTTCACGGTGTCCGTCATGTGGAGCCTCAGGGGTCAGGCGATCGACACGACCACCTGGCTGCCGTTGGCGGGGGCGACGATCCGGCTGGAGCCGGTCGGGATCGAGGCTGTCACAGGCCCTGACGGCGGCTTCCAGTTCGCCGTCGACCCGGGCCTCTACACGCTCACCGGCACGTACGCAGGACCGCCCAGCCTCTCGGGCAGCAGCCAGCAGTTGGAGGTTGACGGTCAGGGACTGTGGTTCGACCTGTACCTCTTCCCAGAGGCGGCGAACTGACGACGACCTTTCGCGATCAGATCGACCAACTGATGGCCCTGGCGCTCGGCGCCGGGGCCATCGTCGTGCTGACTCCGGCAGACGGGGACTTGCGGCGTCTCGGAGCAGTCAACGGCACCGGCGATGGCCGGGTCGCCTCGGACAAGACCGGGGATTCGAACCCTGCGGGGCGTACCTTCCTACCCAGGTCAGCAGCTTGCGCTCAGACACCGGCCTTCCGCTCAACCTCCCGCACGAAATCCCGCTTGTCCCTGGTGTACCGGCCGGGATCTGCGGCATGCCGGTCTGCGAGGTCACGTTTCAGCCGGAGGTACGCGGCGGCCTCTGCCGGGTGCGCGCGGAGGTGGTCGCGGAAGGCGACGAGGCGACGCCAGTAGTGACTGCGGTGCTCGGTGACGTGCAGGTGATGCGTGCGGAGAGCGGTGCGGTCGTCGGGCCCTTTGCGGAAGACCCGGCGGCTGGCGTCGTCCGCCTCGGACTCCGGTGTGTAGGTGTAGCCGATCCCGCGCAGGAGATCCGCCACGGTTGGGAAGTCGTCGAAGTCGCGGACCGCGGCGAGGATGTCGATCACCGGCTTCGCCGCCAGGCCAGGCACCGACGTACTCCCGATGTGCTCCACCGCGACGACAGCGCCCCGCAGTGTGCGGGTCAGCAGTTCGGCTTCCTCGGCGTAGCGCACCGGCCAGCTGGGGTCGTACGCCTGGATGTGCACCCGCGCGGCCCGGTACCAGGGCGCGTTGCCCGCCTGCCCGTCCATGTGCCCGGTCCTACCGAGCGGGTGCGGCAAGAGCATCGCCGGGCCAGCCGATCTCGTCGAGAAACTCCTCCATGGCGACCACGACCCGGCTGAGCACCGCGATCGACTCCGTCAACGGACCCGGTACGTACATGCCGTGGTCCGCTGCGGGCACCTCCAGCACGTGAGGTGACAGCCGGCGGGCGGCATCGCCGTCCCACAGCTTGTCGGCCGTGCCACCGACGAGGAGGAACGGCGCGGTCGCCCGACTCAGGGCCTCGACGACCCACGGCAGGGTGAGCACGGGCGTGAGCCACACCGCGGGCAGGGATCTCTCGGCGGCGATGGCAGCGGCGTTCGTGCCGAGCGACTTGGCGATCAGCAGTGGTCGACCGCCGACGGCCTCGATCAGCGGGGCGGTCTGACCGAGCACCCAGCTTTCGATCTCCGGCGCGTCCGGCCGTGCCGGTTCCTCGGACCAGGAGTGTCGGTGCACCGCCGCACCGCGCTGTTCGGCGACATCGCCGGCATACATCAGGAGAGGCGCACCAGGTCCGAACCTACGCCCGGGAATCACGACTGCGTCCGTCACCCCGCCGACGTTACCCAGAACGGCGCTGACGCATGGCCCTGGAGCGACCCGTCGATCCGCCGTTGCAGGGGTGATCGACTCCGTATCGCCGATATTGGGGTGTCCCGGGACGGGGATACCGCGATATCGCCGATGTTGAGTCGATCACCGCTGCTGGTCACCTGAGTTGCTCTTGAGCGCCTGGGCGGACCGCCACGCCACCGCACGGTTGATCCGGTCCGGGTAGCGCTCGATGATCGCGTCGTACAACTCCTCGGCGCTCTCCGTACGCTCCGCGGCGGCCGCCACCTCCCGCAGGTAGTCGCGGGTCTCCTCGACGGTGTGCGGGTCGTCGTCGGCGCCGTCCCGCTTGTGACCGGCGATCACCACGCAGGCCCGCAACGAGTTGACGAGCGTCAGGGCGTCGAGCCAGCTCTCGATGCCGCCGTCTCCCGCCTCGGCGAGGTGCAGGTGGACGTCGTTGTAGACCACGTCGCCGGCCACGACGAGACCGCGCGACGGCACGTGCAGCACGCTCGTGCCGCTGGTGTCGGTGCGGCCGGTCTCGACCGCCATCAACTGCTCGCCCTCAAGGTCGATGGTGTTGTCGTCCAGCGGCTCGGCGACGGGTGGACGCTCGGCGATCTGCTCGGGGAAACCCTTGCGCCAGAAACCGTCGAGCCACCGCTCCCCCGCCTGCTCGTGCATCTTCTCCACGACGCTCACGGGCGCCACCAGCCGCGCCCGGGGGAAACGCTCCAACACGGCGGCCGCGCCGAAGAAGTGGTCGCCGTGGGCGTGCGTGATGTAGATCGTCGTGAGGTTCCTGCCTTTCGCCTCGACCCAGTCGGCCAGGGCCCGGCCCTCGTCGAGGGTCAGCAACGCGTCGACCAGGACCGCGTCCCGGTCTCCGTAGATCAGCGTGGAGGTGGTGGGCGACCACATCTCGCGGCTCTCGCCGGGCGGCAGGTCCGTCGACACGACCGGCTTGGCCGGGGCCACATAGGTTGACCAGGCCAACGATCCCACGGCTGCTCCTCGTCCCACCGGCGCGCTCCCCAGGACCAGTGCAGCAGACCAGCACGCCGCTCCGGGGCAGGATCGTGAAAGTCCGGGCTCAGCCGCGTCGCAGCAGCTCGGCCAGCGTGGCGTCGCCCTGCCCGAGCTGCGACCCGCCGCCCGGCGGCACGACCAGGAAGCGCCGGCAGCCGTCCAGTTCCACGTACCGGTCGGGTCCGCCGGCGCCGTCGAGCGGGCGCAGCACCGCGAAACGGGACGCCGGAGTCGCGCACGCCGCCGCAGGTCGGGTGGCGGCCAGCGCGCGGAGCACCGCCGTCTGCCGCTCCGGCGGCAGCGGCCCGCCGTACGCGAAGTCACCCGCCGGCTTGCCGCCGCCCCGCTCCGACGCGGGCACGTCGTAGACGCAGAGGCGCAGCGGTTCCGCTGCCGGCGCCGTCTCCGGCCCGGGCGGTCCGGGACGTCCCGTCGTGGTCTCCACCCACACCATGTCCGCCCACCGCTGCGCGCACCCGGCCGTCGCGGCCGCCGGGGATTCGACCTGCCCGACGGTACGGGTGTCCACCGTGGTCAGCCGCAGCCCGTCCAGGGCGGCGCGCACCTCCGCGCGGGGCTTGCCGCAGGCGTCCCTCGGCAGGTACGGGCGCAGCCAGCGACCCCGCTCGTCGAGCAGGGCCAGCCAGGGCGGGACGATCATGTCGGCAGTGCAGACGATCTCCCCCTCCGGCCGCCGGTCGGGCAGGCGCAGCGCGGCGACCAGCGCGGCGATCTCGTCGGCGCGCCGCTCGGTGGCCACCTGCTCCGTACCGCCACCGGCGCGTGGGCGAATCTCCCGGCCACAGAGCACAGCGGCGACCGGTGTGAACGCGGGGTCGATCCGCCCGATCGCCGGATCGTCCCCGGTCGGCGCCGGCGCGGACCCGCTCGGCACCGGCAGGACGATGCTGCCGCCGGCGCGGGGTGCCGCCTCGGCGCAGGAGATCCACTTCCCGACGATCGGGGCCGGGCCGGGATCGCGCCCCACACCCGGGCCGGCGTTACCGCCCGCGCAGCCGCCCAGCGCCACGCCGAGCAGCGCCACCGCCAGTACCTTTCCGCCCGAGCGCATCCGGCTCACCACCTCTCCGCCAGGTGATGGGACGGACGGGAACAGCGCCCGGTTCCGGAGCGGCCGGCGCGGGAGCGGGTGCCAGCTCACATCCACCACACGCCGGTCGGGACTGCCGCGCGACCGCCGGCATGATGGCCCGATGGCACATCTGGGACTGGTCGCGTTGCTGGTGCGGGAGTACGACGAGGCGATCGACTTCTACGTCGGCGGCCTCGGCTTCGAGCTGGTGGAGGACACCGCGCGCCCGGACGGCTCGCGCTGGGTGGTGGTGCGCCCGCCGGGTGCCCGGGAGACGGCGCTGCTGCTGGCCCGACCGAGCAACGCCGAGCAGCGGGCCCGAATCGGCGACCAGACCGGTGGCCGGGTCGGGCTGTTCCTGTACACCGAGGACTTCGCCCGTGACCACGCCCGGATGGTCGCGGCCGGGGTGCGGTTCCTGGAGGAGCCGCGGCACGAGGCGTACGGCTCGGTCGCGGTCTTCGCCGACCTCTACGGCAACCGATGGGACCTGCTGCAACCTCGCAGCACGGAGTGACACATCGGCGACACTCCGGGCACAATGGGTGATTGCTTGCCATCGGCCATGTTATTCTCCGATGTCGATCTACGCCGTGCGGACCCGGACCGGGTCGTTGTCGGAAGGACACCTCCCGATGCCGGCCGTTGCCACCCCCACCGCGCCGTCGCCCGCGCTGAACAATCCGGCCGGCGGCGCCTTCACCCTCATCTTCACCACGATGCCGGCGCTGCTGCGGCTCACCTGCGGGTTGGTCGGCGCGGTGGTGGCGCTGTCGGTGCGTACTCCGCCGGTCGAGCCGGCCCTGCTCCTGCCCGGCGTGGCCGCGTTGACCGGCTGGTCGCTCTGGTACGCCGTCCGCGCGCTGCGCCACGGCGTCACCCCGACCCTGGTCGCCGGTGACGTCGCGCTGACAGCGGTGGCGTGCCTGCTCATCCCCCGCCTGGTGGCGCCCGGGGTGCTGCCCGGCGAGGGCAGCTGGATCGCGGTGCTGGCCAGCACCACCGTGATCAACGCGCAGGCCACCGCCGCGGCGCGCTGGTCGGTCCCGGCCGGGCTGCTGGTCACCGTCGCGTACGCGGCGGGAGCGCACGCGGCGGGTAATCCTGCCGAGGCCCGGGCACACGCGGCGACCCTGCTGGTGCAGACCGCCTGCACGGCGATGATGACGGCGGTGATGCGCCGCCGGATCGGGCGGGCCGACCGGGCGTTCGCCGAGCACCAGCGGCTGACCCGGGACGCGTTGATCGCCCGGGCCGCCCGGGAGGCCGAACGGCGGCAGAACCGCGACCTGCACGACACCGTCCTCGGCACGCTGACCATGGTGGGGCTCGGCGCGGTGCCCGGGCCGTCGGCCGCGTTGCGCGAGCGGTGCGGGGCCGACCTGCGTACCCTCGTCGCGCTGACGGACATCGGCCCGGTGCCCGGCGACGGCCCGGTCCCCCTGGACGGGCGGCTGCGGACGGTGCCCGACCGGCTGCCCGAGCTGCCGGTGAACCTGGAGCTGGCCCCGTGCGCGGTCCCCGCCGGTGTGGCCGACGCGATCACCGAGAGCGCCTACGCGGCGCTGTCCAACGTGGTCCGGCACGCACCGGGCGCGCACGTCACGCTGCGGATGACCCGCGACGCGGTCGCCGTCGTGGTCGAGGTGGCCGACGACGGCCCCGGCTTCGACCCGGCCAGCGTCGCTCCGCACCGGTACGGACTACGCGAGTCGATCCGTGGCCGGATGGCGGCGATCGGCGGGCGGGCCGAGGTGCGCTCCGCCCCCGGCGCGGGCACCACGATCCGGCTGGAGTGGCCCGGTGTCGGCTGACCTCGGCGCCTCGACGGACCGCGCCGCGGCGCCCGGGGCGCCGGCCCGGGCCGTGGAGCCGTGGTCGGGCCGGGTCGGCGTGCCGGCGCCAAGGGGTCCGGCGCAGGCGGCGGCGCTCGCCGCGCCGGCGGCCGTGGCGCACGCCTCCGACCGGGGCGCCCGGATCGTCTCCGTCGCTATCGCGCTGGCCTGGCACGTCGCGATCGGCCTGCCCGCGGTGCTGGGCGCCCGCGCGGAGTTCACCGCGCCCGCGGTGGTGCTCGGCGGCTGGCTGCTGGTCGCCGGGGCCGGGCTGGTGGCCGGGGCACGGCTGCTGCATGGAGCGCCGCTGCCGCCCTGGCCGTTCGCCGGGTTGCTGCTCGTCGTCGACGCGGCGGTCTTCGCCGCAGTTGGTGAAGGCCACCTGTTCGCCGCCGCCAACTGGGTGTGGAGCACCCTCGGCTGGTTCTTCGTGCTGGCGATGTGGGGCCGGCGGGTCGCCGGGCTGGTCGCGCTGCTGACCGCGCACGCGCTGATCGCGCTGGTCGCCGTGCTCGGGCACGGCCACGACGCGGCCGACCTGGCCCGCTACGCGATGTACGTCTACGGCACCTTCTCGCTGCCGGTGGCGGTCTTCGTCGGCGGCGCGACGATCGTCGGCCTGGCCCGGGAACGGGCCGGCGCGGCGGCCGCCGTGCACGCGATGGCCGCGGAGCGGGACGCCGCCGAGCAGGGCCTTCGGGAACGCCGCGACCGGCTCGCCCTGGTCGGTGCGGCGGCCGGGCGGGTCCTCGGCGAACTGGCCGCCGGGCAGGCCGACCCGGACGACCCGGAGGTGCAGCGCCGGTGCGTGCTGGCCGCGGCCCGGCTGCGACGCCTGATCGCCGAGTCCGACGACGTGCCCGACCCGCTGCTGCACGAGCTGCGGGCCGCCGCGGACCTGGCCGAACGCAACGGGCTGCCGATCGATCTGGTCACCATCGGCAACCCGCCACCACTGCCGGTGGAGATCCGCCGCCGGCTGGCCGACCCACTCACCGGCATCCTCGCCGACGCGCGTGGCTGGGCCCGACTGACCGTCGTCTCCGGCCAGGACGAGGTCGTGATCAGCCTGGTCACACCCGACCGGGAGGGGCCGGAGGCGACCGGCCCACCACCCGGGGAGCACGACGACGGGCTGGTGCAGCACCTCTACGAACGGGACGGGGACATCAGATGGGCGCAGACCCGGTGGCGGCGATGAGCGGCGACCGGCCGGTTGGGGTCGCGATCGTCGACGACCACCCGGTGGTGGTCGAGGGCGTCCGGGCCTGGCTCGCCAGCGAGCCGAGGCTGACCGTGCTGTCCACCGGGGACGACCCGGACGAGGTGCTGCGGGCGGCGCCGGACGCCGACGTCGTCCTGCTCGACCTGCGGCTGCACGGCCGGATGGTGCTCGACAAGCTGGCCGAGCTGAGCGCCACCGGGCGGCGGGTGGTGGTCTACTCCGAACACACCGACCCGGAGACGATGCTGGCCGCGTTGGACGCCGGAGCGGTGGCGTTCCTGGCCAAGCACGAGGGCCGCGAGCACTGCGTGGCGACCGTGCTGGCCGCGGCGAGCGACCGCCCGTACGTGCCGCCCGCGCTGGCCGGGGCGATGGTGGGGGACCATCGGCCGGACCGGCCGATGCTGTCCGACAAGGAACGCGAGGCGCTGCTGCTCTGGTTCCAGTCGATGTCCAAGGCATCGGTGGCCCGCCGGATGCAGATCAGCGAGCACACCGTGAAGCAGTACGTCGACCGTGCGCGGATCAAGTACACCCGAGCGGGGCGGCCGGCCGCCACAAAGGCCGCGCTGCTCGCCCGGGCGATCGAGGACGGCCTCGTCCGCCCGGAGGAGATCGGCATCTACCGGTCACAGGCGACGCACGACCGGCCGACCCCCTAACGGGCGTCATGACACGGCCTCCCGGATCAGCCAGGCTCGACGCACACCACAGCTGACCGGGAGGTCGTGACGATGCACGCCGACGCGTCCCCCTTCTTCATCGGTCCCCACCGGTTCGACGCGCCGGACGACGATGCGGGGCCGATCCTGGACCGCCGCTACGCCCTGCGACCGGTGCCCGGCGAGAAGGTGCTCGGCCGGTACCGGTTGCTGGTCGCGGGTTACCTGCTCGGGCCGACCGAGGCGCGGCGCGGCTGGCGGCTGCCCGGGCCGGTGTCGGTGACCGTCACCGACCACCGGATCTGCTGGGTGGGCACCGGGGCGCAGCTGTCCCTGGTCGCCGACGAGACGCCCCCGCGCCGAACGGCGGGCCGGCCGGCCGGCCTGATGAGCGGGCAGATCCGCTGGCAGTGGCCGTCCCGGTTGCAGCTGCCGCCCGCCGGCCCGGACGGGCCGGAGCAGCTGCTGATCGTGTGCGACGCGCTGCGCACCATCCAACAGCCGGCGCTGGCCCTCGGCGGGCCGGCCGGGGAGGTCGCCGCGCTGGCCCGGCAGGTCCGCCGGGCGGTGGCCATGTTCCGGCTCACCCGCCCGCAGTTGGTCGACCTCTCCGCGCAGGAGCGCGACGTGCTGCTGCTGCGGGCCGGCCCCGCGCTGCTCGCCGGAGAAACCCGGGTCACGCTGCCCGGCTCGCTGCCGGTGGAGTTCCGGTCACGGGACGACTACTACCGATCGGGGCCGGAGCCGACCCGGTGGACCGGGCTCGCAGGCGGCGCAGCATCCGGGCGTCGGTGAAGCCGACGGTACGCGCGGCGGCCTCCACCGTCGCGCCGTGCCCGATCAGGTGCTCGGCGCGTTCCACCCGCAGCAGCTGCTGGTAGCCGAGCGGCGTGAGCCCGGTGGTCCCCCGGAACAGCCGGGTCAACGTCCGTTCGGCCACGCCCCCGGCAGCAGCCAGCTCGGCCAGCGGCAGCGGCTCGGCGTACCGGCTGTCGATCAGGTCCTGCACCCGGTGCACCGCGTCGGAGAGGTGCGAGCGGTGTCGCATCATCGCGCTGGCCTGCTGCTCGTGCCCGTTGCGGCGGGCGTAGACGACGAGCGTGCGGGCGATCCGGGCGGCGACCCCCGGGCCGTGCCGGGTGGCCACCAGGTGCAGTGCCACATCGATGCCGCTGGCGATGCCGGCGGAGGTGACCACCCGGTCGTCGACCACGTACAGCACGTCGCGAGCCACCCGCGCCGCCGGGTGCCGCCGGGCCAGGTCGTCCTGCACCTCGTGGTGGGTGGTGCAGCGCCGGCCGTCGAGCAGCCCGGCCCGGCCGAGGGCGTACGCGCCGGCGCAGACGCTGGCCACGGTGCCGCCGGCGGCATGATGATCGGCCAACCGCCGCAGGTCGACGGGCGACACCGGCCCCTGCGGCCCGTGCGCCGCCGGCCGCCAGCCCGGCACCAGCACCAGGTCGTCGGGGGTCAGCTCGGGCCACCGGGTGTCGGCGACCAGCGGTACGCCCTGCACGGTGGGCACCTGCTCCCGCTCGGCGACGTAGTGCAGCCGGTAGTCGTGGCCGAGGTCGGCGGCGCTGGAGAAGACCTGGGCCGGCCCGGCGAGGTCCAGCAGGTGCAGCTGCGGAACCAGGAGGAAGACGACCCGGGTCACCGTTCAGCCCCGCGCGCCGTCGCGGATCGCCCCGGTCAGCTCGTCCACCGTCGAGATGGTGGCGAAGCGGCCGGCCAGCGCGTACTCGGTGCGGGTGACGATCTCCTCGTTGGCGAGGGTGCGCGGGTCGGCGAGGATCTCCTCGACGGTGGCGGTCTCCGGCAGGTCCCGGTGCGGAATGGGGAAGGTCATCGTGGCGTCGGTGACGAAGGTCATCCGGTAGCCGAGGTCGGCGCCCACCCGGGTGGTGGTCTCGACGCACTGCTCGGTGCGGATGCCGCAGACGGTGAGGTCGTGCACGCCGGCCAGGGTGAGCAGCTGCTGGAGGTTGGTGGTGGTGAACGCGTTGTGCGCGGTCTTGACCAGCGTCGGCTCGCCCTCGGCCGGGGCCAGCCCGTCGATCAGCCGCACGTGCCCGAGGGCCGGGTCGAAGACCCCACCCGTGCCGGGCTCCGAGTGCAGGACCCAGACCACCAGGTCGCCGCGCTCACGGGCGGCGGCGACCAGCCGGTCGACCTGCCGGACCACTTCCGGGTTGGAGCCGTACGCCCAGATGGGACGCTGGCGGAAGGACTCCTGGACGTCGATCACGACGAGGGCTGCTCTGCTCATGGCTCCGATCCTGACCGCAGAACGGCTCCGACGGCAGACACCATCATGTCCGGATGCGGAACGATCCGGCCACCGCGGAGGTCGTCAGGCGCTGGGGGTGCGGTGCTCGGCGGCGGCGTCCAGGGCGGCGGCCTCCTCCGGTGTCGGCGCGCTGCCGCCCAGGTGCGTCGGCAGCCACCAGGTGTCGTCCGGGCCGGCCGGTGCGTCCGGGTAGTCCCGCTGGGCCCGGTCGACGAGCGCGCTGAGCCGGGTGGTCAGCTCGGCGGCCAGCACGTTCGGGTCCGGGAAATCCGCCGGGTTGATCGGCTCGCCGATCAGGATGGTGATCGGGGTGTGGCGGCGGGTGAGGGTGCGCGGGCGGCCCTTGGTCCAGAGCCGCTGGGTGCCCCACAACGCGACCGGCAGCACCGGCACCTTCGCCGAGCGGGCCATCCTCACGGTGCCGCTCTTGAGTTCCTTGACGGTGAACGACCGGCTGATCGTCGCCTCGGGGAAGACGCCGACGACCTCGCCGCGCTTGAGCGCGTCCACGGCGGCGCGGAACGAGGCCGCGCCGGCCTGCCGGTCCACCGGGATGTGCCGCATGCCGCGCATCAGCGGGCCGGAGATCTTGTGCGTGAAGACCGACTGCTTGGCCATGAAGCGGACCAGGCGACCCGACGCGTTCGCGCCCAGGCCGGCGAAGATGAAGTCGAGGTAGCTGACGTGGTTGCTGGCCAGCACCGCCCCGCCGCTGCGGGGTACGTGGTGGGCGCCCTCGATCGTGATCTTCAGGTCGAGGACCCGGAACATCGTCTTGGCGGCGGCGATAACGGGCGGGTACACGAGCTCCGGCATCCGCAGAATCTACCCTGCCCGACTGGGGGCCGCCTGGGTGGCGACCGGCCGCGGCGGCCGTGTTCGTTCTGCCCTCGGCGGATCCCCTTGGCCGCGCGCCGAACCGGGTCGCAGGATGGCGTCATGACGGAACGAGCGGTGCTGCTCTGGATCCATGGCGGTGGCTGGCGCGGGCGGGCGAGCGAGGACGGCGCGGCGCTGGCCGGGCACGGGCTGCGGGTGGTGCAGGCGCGCTACCGGCTGGCGCACGAGGCGCACTGGCCGGCCCAGTTGGCCGACATCCGCGAGGAGGCGCGTCGCGCCCGCCGCGACGGCCGGCCGCTGCTGGTGGGTGGCGACTCGTCCGGCGCCACGCTCGCCCTCCAGGCGGGGTTGCGCGGCATCGACCGGCCGGATGACGTGGCCGGGGTGCTGGCGTACTGGCCGGCCGTGGACCCGCTCGACCCCGAATGGGTACGGCTACGCGCCGGCGACGATCCCTGGGCCGACCTGCTCGGCCACCCGCCCGCGGCCGGCGACCCGGCCACCGTCGACGCCACGGTTGGCACCCACGTCGGCAACGGGGTGCCGGTGCTGCTGGTGCACGGCACGGCCGATCGTTCGGTCCCGGTGAGCCAGACCGTCCGGTTCACCGGTGCGCTGCTCGCCGCCGGGCACCCGGTGCACAGCTGGGTGACACATGGCGGCCACTCGCTCGAGCTGGACCGGCCGGACCTGCGGGCGGTGGCCGCGGCATTCCTGGACAGCGTGCTGCCGCCCGGCTGACCGCGCCGACCGGCCCGACGTGGGCCGGCCGGCGCGGTGGGTCAGTCGGAGAGGTCCTGGAGGTCGATCCGGCCCCGGGCGAACGCGTCCACCCGCCCCCAGCGACCCGGAATGTCCAGCACCTCGATGCGGCCCATTCCCTTCGGCAACTGCGGATCGACCGCCAGGTGCCCCTCGTGCGGCTCCAGGCCGAGCATGGTGCGCAGCAGCAGCAGCGGCGTACCGGTCGACCAGGCCTGCGGGCTGCACGCCGTCGGATACTCCACCGGGAACTTGGTCAGCTCGCGCGGGTAGCCGCCGAACGCCTCCGGCAACCGCCCGTCGAAGTACGTCGCCGCGTCCAGGATGCCGCTGGCGATCGTGGCGGACTCCTCCGCGAAGCCGTACCGGCGCAGGCCCCAGGCGATGAAGGAGTTGTCGAACGGCCAGATCGTGCCGTTGTGGTAACCGATCGGGTTGTACCGGGCCTCCCCCTCGGCCAGCGTCCGCACCCCCCACCCGGTGAAGAGCCGCGGCCCCACCAGGTGCTGCGCGACCTTCTCCGCCCGCTCGGGTTCGACGATGCCGCTCCACAGCAGGTGGCCGATGTTCGAGCTGAGGACGTCGCACTGGCGGCCGTTCGGGTCCAGGGCCAGGGCGTAGTACTCGCCGTCGGCCACCCACCAGTCCCGGTTGAACCGCTGCTTGAGCTCCGCCGCCTCCCGCTCCAACTGGTCGGCGAACTCCGGGTCACCCCAGAACTCCCGGGCCAGCCGCGCCGCGCGGACCTTCGCGTCGTACGCGTACCCCTGCACCTCGCAGGTGGCCCGGGGGAACGGTGGCAGCGTGCCGTCGGAGTAGGAGATGGAGTCCCAGGAGTCCTTCCAGCACTGGTTCTCCAGGCCGGTCTCGGTGTTGCGCCGCTCGTACCAGATGTAGCCGTTGCCGATCAGGTCGGCGTAGCTGTCGATCCATTTCAACGCCGCCCGGGACTCCTGCTCCAGCTCCTTGACCAGCGCGACGTCCCCGGTCCACCGCTCGTACTCGTCGAGCAGCACGACGAACAGCGGCGTCGCGTCCACGGAGCCGTAGTACGGCGAGTGTGGCTGCTCCTCGAAGGCGGCGGTCTCGCCGTAGCGCATCTCGTGCAGGATCCGCCCGGGGTCCTCGTCGCGGAAGTCGTCGAACCGGCTGCCCTGGAGGGCGGCCAGGATGCGCAGCGTGGTCTTCGACAGTTGCGGGGTGAACGGCAGCGTCTGGAGGCACGTGAGAATGCTGTCCCGGCCGAACATCGTCATGAACCAGGGAAGGCCGGCGGCCGGCAGGGTGGCGCCGCCGAGCGACAACGGCGAGAAGCGCAGCGCCGCCAGGTCGATCAGGCTGCGCTGGTAGGTGCTGGCCACCCGGCCGTGCTCACTGTTGACCGTGGGCGCGTCCGCGATCCACTGCTCCAGGTCGTGCTGGAGGGCCAACCGCTCGCCGCCGTGCATCCGCAGCCCGATCCGCAGGTCCCGGTCCCCGGGCCCGACCGCGTGCGTCTCGACCTCGATCGCGGTGTCCCACTGCTCGTTCGGTTCCAGGTGGACGGTGTACGCGAATCCCTTGCTGTCATAGCGGGCCGCCACGGACGAGGAGATGACCGTCTCCCGGCGGAAGTTGCCCCGGCGGTAGCCCAGGCGCAACCGGTCCGCCTCGACCTCGGAATAGATCTCACCCTTCTTGTTCAGGATCTCGTCCTTGACCTGGAACAGGTCGGCGAAGTCCGACGCCGCCTCCATCCGGATCTCCAGGTCCACCGGCTTCTCGTCGTGGTTGAGGATGGTGAGCTGCTCCCGAAAGCTGCCACCGACCGCACGTTCCCGGATGATCGACAACTTTGCGTCGATGTAGTGCGTGGCCATTCCCGGCACCAGGAAGAACCGCGACTCGAAGTACTGGAGGTCGTCGAAGGAGAGCGAGTTGAGCCGCTCGCCGTTAACGGTCAGCACCCAGGTGGACAGGAACCGGGTGTCGATGGAGAACAGCCCGGTCGGCTCGCTCGGTGTCGCCTCGATGTCGCCGGTGTCCTCGCAGACGACGAAGGTGTTGCCGTCCAGGATCCGGATCGTGTTGCTCTGTCCCATCAGTGCACCTCCCCGGCGAATCGGTGGCGCGGCCCGACGGAGTCCGGGGAACCGGGGAAGATCCGCTCTACCTGCACCACCAGCCGGGCGTCACCCACCACCGTCATGTCGCCCCGCAACAGGGCGGCCAGGCCGTGCTCGCGGCCCGTGGCGATGTCCTCGAAGAGCGCCGGGCTGGTCCCGATGACCGTGTCGGCCTCCCGGTCCTCCTGACTCACGTTCAGCCGGCCGTGGTCGATCCTCAGCAGCCAGTGCCGGGTCTGCGCCCCCTCGTGCAGGTCGATGCGCAGTGTCCCGGAGGTCTTCGCCAGCCGGGGTTCGTACCCCCGCCGGGTCAGCTCCTCGAAGAACCTCGTGGTCGCGTCCACCATCGGGTCCACTCCTCCCCCAGTTGCGCCGCCCGGAATCCCGCCACGCTCGCGTGGCACGCGTTGCACGTCCCCGCACGGGTCCCCGCCGGCGCTCCGGTCAACCTCGCCCGGATCGGGTGAGCGGGCGGGAGGTGTCGGACCGGGCGGGTAGCGTGCCGGACACGAGGGTGGGAGCGATGGGACGTCCGTGACGGAGGGGCACATGGCGGCGCAGGCGCCACAGGTCGACCGGCGGCAGGTCCTCGCCTACCGGGTGGCGGCCCAGCAACTCGACCGCTCCGGCGGCCCGCGGCCGGGTGATTTGGCCGTGCTGTCCCTGGGTGTGCAGGACACGCCGTACGGCGCGGCCCGACAGGCGCTGGCGGCACGCGGCACGACCGGGTCGGACGACCGGCTGGAGCTGGTGTGGTCGATGCGCGGCGCACCGCACCTGCACCGGCGTGCCGAGCTGCCGACCCTGGCCGCGGCGCTCTGGCCGCTCAGTGACGCCGACGCCACCCGCCGGATCCCCGGGCAGATCGGTGCGGGGGCGCGGCTCGGGCTGACGGCGTTCCGGGCCACCGCCGAGGCGTTCCAGGCGGTGGTCACCGCCGAGTTGGAGCGCGGCGTGGTCAGCCGCGCGGTCTCCGACCGGGTGCCCGCCGAGCTGACCTACGACTGCCGGGCGTGCCAGGCGCGGCACATCTCGGGTTCGGTGTTCCAGCAGGCCGGGCTCGCCGGCGGGGTGCGCCTCGTGGTCTCCGGCCGGGCCGCCCGGCTCGCCCCGCTGCCCGACCAGCCCGGCCCACCCGCCGCCGCGGCACACACCGCCGAGCTCGTCGCGACCTATCTGCGGCTGCTCGGCCCGGCCACCCCGGCCGACGCGGCCGGCTTTCTCGGCACCACCGCCACGGAGCTGCGCCAGGTCTGGCCGTCCGGCCTGGTCGAGGTGCGGGTCGACGGCCGGGCCGCCTGGCTGCCGGCCGACGCCCTCGACGCCTTGACCGGCGCGCCGGCGCCCCGCCTGGTGCGGCTGCTGCCACCCGGCGACCCGCTCCTCGCCGGCCGTGACCGTGACCTGCTGGTGCCGGTCCGGGAGCACCAACGGCAGCTGTGGCGGGCGATCGGCAATCCGGGCGCGCTGCTGGTGGACGGCGAGGTGGTCGGCACCTGGCGGGCGCGGCAGGCCGGAAAGGGGCGGTTGGAGCTGACCGTCCAGGCGTTCTCGGCGCTGTCCGCCCGGGTCCGGCGGGAGATCGACGCCGAGGCGGTGACGGTCGCCGCCGCTCGGGCCGCCACCGACGTGCGGGTCCGGGTCGAGCCGACCTGACCGCGTCTCGTGCACCGGCCGGCGCGACGCCGGCCCTCCCGCGAGGGGAGAGCCGGCGCGCCCGCGGCGGACGGTCAGTTGTTCGGGTCGTCGGCGCTGATGTCAGCCAGCACCGACTGCGGTTCACGCTCGACCGCGAGGTCGCCCATCGAGACGAGGCCGACCAGGCGCCCGTCGTCAATGACCGGCAGCCGGCGTACGGCGTAGGTGCGCATCAGGTCCGCGGCGGCGACCGCGTCGTCGTACTGGCTCACCGTGACCACATCACGGGTGGTGATCTGGTTCAGTCGGGTCGAGCCCGGGTCCATGTTCTCCGCGACACCCCGGACCGTGATGTCCCGGTCCGTGACGATGCCGACCACGCTGTCGCCGTCGGTCACCACCACGTCGCCGATCGCGCTGTCACGCATCTCCTGCGCGGCCGCGATGAGTGTGTCGTTGCCGTCCATCGTCACCAACCGGGTCGTCATGAACTCTCCGACCGTTGTCATGGTGCTCCCCTCTCGGTGTCGGCACGGCCCGTCTACCCGCCGCCCGGGGCGGGGTAACGCCGACGGCCGGCCCGGCAGCTGTCCCCGGCGGCCCCGCCGGCGCCGCACGGCGGGCGGTGCGATCCGGGTCCGCCGCCTACGGTGGGCGGATGACGACGGGCGAGTCCGAGCTGCGAGGGCTGGTGACCGGCAGCGGATGGATGATCCGGGCGCTGACCGTGGTACGCGACTCCGGCCTGCCCGACGCCTGGATCGGCGCGGGCGCCCTGCGCGACCTGGTCTGGGGTGAGCGGTACGGCGACGGGTTCGACCCGACGACGGTCCGGGACGTGGACGTGGTCTTCTTCGACCCGACGGAGCTGAGCCGGGAGGCCGACGACCGGGCGACCGCGCGACTGACGGCGGCCTGGTCGGAGCCGCCCTGGCAGGCGCGCAACCAGGCGGCGGTGCACACCTGGTACGCGGCGAAGTTCGGCGGCGACCCGATCACGCCGTACCGCAGCGTGGCCGAGGCGGTCGCCACCTGGCCGGAGTACGCCACCGCCGTGGCGGTACGGCTGGACCGGGCCGACCGGTTGGTGGTCTGCGCCCCGTACGGCCTGGCGGATCTCCTGGGCGGGGTCTGGCGGCACAATCCCGCCCGGGTGGACATCGCGCACTCCCGGCAGCGGCTGGCGCGGCATCGTCCAGCGCAGCGGTGGCCCGGGGTGACCGTCGTCGAGCCGGGCTGAACGCCGGCGGTCGACCCAGCGTCAGCCGCGGGGCGGCATGCCGTAGATGCGCTCAACGTGCAGGCGCAGCACAATTCGTTGCTCGTCGACCATGGCCCGGCGGTAGTCGTCCCAGTCCGGGTGTTCGCCGCCGACGGACCGGTAGAGCCCCACCAGCTCCTCGACGGTCGCGTCGCCCGATTCGGTGGCCGGCGGCGTCAGCTCGGCGCGGCCCTCGACCACCGCGTACGCCCAGCCGTCCTCGCTGCCGACGTGGAAGCTGGCACGCGGGTCCCGGCGCAGGTTGGCGGTCTTGGCCCGGCCGTCGGTGACGGACACCCGGATCAGGCCCGCGTCGCGGTCGAACGAGTAGAGCACAGTGGACAGCTGCGGCCGCCCGTCGCGTTTGATCGTGGCGAGCACGCCCATCGAGCGGCCGGCGATCAGGTCCGTCAACGCCTGCTGGGTCCGGTCATCCGGCACGGCATCCTCCAGGTGGCAGGTCGGCTTCGTTCATCCAAGCACGACCGGCCGACTCCCGCCTGGGCCCACACGGACTCCGGGCCCCCGCCGGCGGTCGGCGAGGGCCCGGGGGGACGGCGACGGTCAGCGGCGCTCGGCGGCGACCAGCTCGGCGATCTGCACGGCGTTGAGCGCGGCGCCCTTGCGCAGGTTGTCGTTGGAGCAGAACAGCGCCAGACCGTACTCGACGGTCTCGTCGGCGCGGATCCGTCCGACGTAGGTCGGGTCCTGCCCGGCCGCCTGCAACGGCGTCGGCACGGCGGTCAGCGCAACCCCCGGCGCGTCCGCGAGCAGCTCGTGGGCGCGCTGCGGGGTGAGCGGCCGGGCGAACCGGGCGTTGATCTGGAGCGAGTGACCCGTGAAGACCGGCACCCGGACGCAGGTGCCGGAGACCTTCAGGTCGGGGATCTCCAGGATCTTGCGGCTCTCGTTGCGCAGCTTCTGCTCCTCGTCGGTCTCGAACGAGCCGTCGTCGACGACCGAACCGGCCAGCGGGAGCACGTTGAAGGCGATCGGCTCGGCGAACGAGCGCGGCGCGGGGAACTCCACGGCCGACCCGTCGAAGGCGAGTCCCGAGGCGTGCTCGGCGACCTTGCGGACCTGCTCGTCCAGCTCGGCGACGCCGGCCAGCCCGGCACCGGAGACCGCCTGGTAGGTCGAGACGACCAGGCCGACCAGGTCCGCCTCGGCGTGCAGCGGACGCAGCACCGGCATGGCGGCCATCGTGGTGCAGTTGGGGTTGGCGATGATGCCCTTCGGGCGGTCGGCGACGGCCTGCGGGTTGACCTCGGCGACCACCAGCGGCACCAGCGGATCCATCCGGAACGCCGAGGAGTTGTCGATCACCACGGCGCCGGCCTCGGCGACCCGGGGGGCCAGTTCGAGCGAGGTGCCCTTGCCGGCCGAGAAGAGCACGACGTCCAGCCCCGAGTAGTCCGCGGTCGCGGCGTCCTCGACGGTCACCTCCCCGTCGCGCCACGGCAGCGTACGCCCGGCGGACCGCGCCGAGGCGAACAACCGCACCTGCTCCGCCGGGAACTCCCGCTCCGCCAGCACCCGCCGCATCACGCCACCGACCTGGCCGGTGGCCCCCACAATGCCGATCCTCATGCCCGCGAGGCTACCCAGCCCGCCCCCACAACCGGGAGCCCTTTCCCAC